>NZ_JAHHZH010000018.1:0-2391 GCF_018729515.1 Pseudomonas sp. MG-9 | reverse complement strand
AGTTCGGTGATGTCGCTGTTGGCACCACTCTTCGCGGCAGCCAGACCAGCTCGTGCTGTTGGCTGGTCATTGCCACCGGTGCCGCCTTTTTCGACGGGTAAAATCTCATAATTGCCGGTAGTGCCCAGTGCAGCCATTTTTGCGCCGTAGGTGTTTACCCAGTCGCGGACCTGATCAGCCAGAGCCTTCTCGTAACCTTGGATCGGCGCGATCGCATAGGACGCGCCAGAAGCAGTAGCCCCCAAATACGGAGGGATGATCGAAATCACGGTATCGCTGGCGACGTTGCCCAGCTCGTATTGACGCCCGTCAGGACCAATAAAGGCGTCCCCAATCCGGGTGTTTGCCGCGAAGGCTGTGTTTACACCGGTCACGGTGTTTGAATTTTGGGTGACAGAAACCGTACCCAATCTGTGCCAGGGCATTAAATACCTCCAGAGGAAAAGAATCAGGCCAGTAATTTGGCGCAGAGAAATGGTCGGTGGCCTTGATCAGTCCAGGCTGTAAAAGCAAGGCTGTACATCATGATTCGGCCGTTTGCATAATCGACCCCGAGAGCACACCCGCCACCGGTTCCGTCGTTGTGACAATTCATCGTGAATGGGTTTAGGGAAACGTACTCCCCTACTCCAAGGCTTTTATTTATCCCCCAGAAGTACCGGCGGCCTACGCTCAACTGCTCGGTTCCAAGATACGTCCAGTTACCGGCGGCAAACGTCACAACCACCGCAGGCGCTCCGCTGTCGTAAACGAGCGATCCTGCACCGTCCCATAGCCTCATACCGTACGCAGCGGTGCCCATAGAGGCCCATGCAGCCACGAAGTACTGACCGCTGAGGGTTTCATTCACCCGTGAGGCGTTCATGGCAAAACCCGTCCAGTTACCCGGGCCTCCCGTGAACCAAACTGAAATGGGAACCTGAATCGCGCCGCCCTGGTCAGGACGAATGAACACCATCGGCGGGTCTTGGCTGGTAACCGCCCGAGCAAATGTGCCCGATGCGCTTGCCACTCCTGAATAGGTGCCCTTAGTGAGCACGCAAAGCCTAGGTGCCTCTGAATCGATCTGGACAAATGAATTGTCATTGATGCTTTGGAATCCAAAGGTCATGTCAAATACCTGATCGCGTACCCTTTGGCGACAATCCTTGATTGAATCGTGGAAGCGCTGGTGGAAGGGTTTTTCGGACGTACCACAACCTGACCCACAGAGGTGGTTACATACGGGTAGGACTTTTGATTGCCGCTGCCGTCGGTCTCCGCCGATTGCACGTCCTGTGCCCTCGTCGGGATGATCATGAACACGCAGTTGGCTGGGTTGAAACCCGGAATATTCAGCGTGTAGCTGGGCACGGAACCACTGAAATCAATCACGCCCTGCCAGATCACCTGATAGGTGAAGCTGTTGGTGTCCATGGCGAGCTGACCACTCTCGTTGAAGACACGAAGGCCAAATAGAGCCATTTATTACCCCAGATAGCCGAGACGAACACGCAGCACGTTGTTGGCGTCGTAGACCGAAACGTTCAGTGAATTGATCACCAGACGCCCCTGCCCCGGGACAATGCCGTTTATTTCAAGTGTGCCGTCTTTGTTCAGGATCCAGCCTTGCTGGCCGGCGATGTAGTTGGTTGAGCTGATGTAGCTGCCGATCTTGGCGTTGGTGATGCTACCGTCCAGGATAAATGTCGATTGCATAAACACCTGTCCGCCCTGAACCGCAAACGGCACCGAGATGGCTCCGCCGGCGATGGTATTCACAATGGCGAACCGGTCAGCCGCGACCAGGAACTGGCTTTGCAGTCCGGCTCCGGTGTTTTCGATGCCAAGGCCGATACCAGCGGCAACGTACTGACCATTTGCGGTGACCTGCATCTTCACCGACCACATCGTCGACAACTTACCAGCCGTATCCGCATAAGCAGTGGACGTCTGTTGGATCGCCGCCGTGTTCTGCTGAATGTCAGACCCGTTTTTTCCAACGGTGACGCTTATCTGCTCAATCTTGGTAGCAGTCGCTGAGCTATTCGTCGTAACAACCTGCTCAAGCGAGGTGATATTTGCAGCGTTCAGGCCAACCGCCGCGTCAAGCGTGGTGAGGCGCCGGGCTGACGCCTCATTTTCGGAGGCGCGGACTTTTTGCTCGGTTGCGATCGCCGCCGTGCTGGTCCAACCCTTTATGGCGTCGGCCAAATCACCCTTCCCGCCATCGTCACGAGAGGACGCACGAAGTGCTTGAAACGCTGTCGCCTGAGCGGTGACAACGCCGTCGAGTTCGGAGATATCGGCGGTATTGGTGGCGACTTGTTGTGCCAAGCCATTGACCGTTTCCACGGTCTGCCCGACGTCCAACCAGTAGAGCGGGTTCGGCGGTGGCATGTTGAGCGGTAC
>NZ_JAHHZH010000017.1:0-5497 GCF_018729515.1 Pseudomonas sp. MG-9 | reverse complement strand
AAGTGGTTGAAGTTGTTGAAGAAATCTTCGAAAACTTCTGAAAATAATCACTTGACAGCAAATGAGGCTGCTGTAGAATGCGCGCCTCGGTTGAGACGAAAGATCTTAACCAACCGCTCTTTAACAACTGAATCAAGCAATTCGTGTGGGTGCTTGTGGAGTCAGACTGATAGTCAACAAGATTATCAGCATCACAAGTTACTCCGCGAGAAATCAAAGATGTAACCAACGATTGCTGAGCCAAGTTTAGGGTTTCTTAAAAACCCAAAGATGTTTGAACTGAAGAGTTTGATCATGGCTCAGATTGAACGCTGGCGGCAGGCCTAACACATGCAAGTCGAGCGGATGAAAGGAGCTTGCTCCTGGATTCAGCGGCGGACGGGTGAGTAATGCCTAGGAATCTGCCTGGTAGTGGGGGACAACGTTTCGAAAGGAACGCTAATACCGCATACGTCCTACGGGAGAAAGCAGGGGACCTTCGGGCCTTGCGCTATCAGATGAGCCTAGGTCGGATTAGCTAGTTGGTGAGGTAATGGCTCACCAAGGCGACGATCCGTAACTGGTCTGAGAGGATGATCAGTCACACTGGAACTGAGACACGGTCCAGACTCCTACGGGAGGCAGCAGTGGGGAATATTGGACAATGGGCGAAAGCCTGATCCAGCCATGCCGCGTGTGTGAAGAAGGTCTTCGGATTGTAAAGCACTTTAAGTTGGGAGGAAGGGTTGTAGATTAATACTCTGCAATTTTGACGTTACCGACAGAATAAGCACCGGCTAACTCTGTGCCAGCAGCCGCGGTAATACAGAGGGTGCAAGCGTTAATCGGAATTACTGGGCGTAAAGCGCGCGTAGGTGGTTCGTTAAGTTGGATGTGAAATCCCCGGGCTCAACCTGGGAACTGCATCCAAAACTGGCGAGCTAGAGTATGGTAGAGGGTGGTGGAATTTCCTGTGTAGCGGTGAAATGCGTAGATATTGGGAGGAACACCAGTGGCGAAGGCGACCACCTGGACTGATACTGACACTGAGGCGCGAAAGCGTGGGGAGCAAACAGGATTAGATACCCTGGTAGTCCACGCCGTAAACGATGTCAACTAGCCGTTGGGAGCCTTGAGCTCTTAGTGGCGCAGCTAACGCATTAAGTTGACCGCCTGGGGAGTACGGCCGCAAGGTTAAAACTCAAATGAATTGACGGGGGCCCGCACAAGCGGTGGAGCATGTGGTTTAATTCGAAGCAACGCGAAGAACCTTACCAGGCCTTGACATCCAATGAACTTTCCAGAGATGGATTGGTGCCTTCGGGAGCATTGAGACAGGTGCTGCATGGCTGTCGTCAGCTCGTGTCGTGAGATGTTGGGTTAAGTCCCGTAACGAGCGCAACCCTTGTCCTTAGTTACCAGCACGTTATGGTGGGCACTCTAAGGAGACTGCCGGTGACAAACCGGAGGAAGGTGGGGATGACGTCAAGTCATCATGGCCCTTACGGCCTGGGCTACACACGTGCTACAATGGTCGGTACAGAGGGTTGCCAAGCCGCGAGGTGGAGCTAATCCCACAAAACCGATCGTAGTCCGGATCGCAGTCTGCAACTCGACTGCGTGAAGTCGGAATCGCTAGTAATCGCGAATCAGAATGTCGCGGTGAATACGTTCCCGGGCCTTGTACACACCGCCCGTCACACCATGGGAGTGGGTTGCACCAGAAGTAGCTAGTCTAACCTTCGGGAGGACGGTTACCACGGTGTGATTCATGACTGGGGTGAAGTCGTAACAAGGTAGCCGTAGGGGAACCTGCGGCTGGATCACCTCCTTAATCGACGACATCAGCTGCTCCATAAGTTCCCACACGAATTGCTTGATTCATTGAAGAAGACGATAGAAGCAGCCCGAAATTGGGTCTGTAGCTCAGTTGGTTAGAGCGCACCCCTGATAAGGGTGAGGTCGGCAGTTCGAATCTGCCCAGACCCACCAATTTTGTGTGGGAAACCTGTAGAAAATACGGGGCCATAGCTCAGCTGGGAGAGCGCCTGCCTTGCACGCAGGAGGTCAGCGGTTCGATCCCGCTTGGCTCCACCACTACTGCTTCTGAAGTTTGAAAGCTTAGAAATGAGCATTCCATTGTGATGATGGTGAATGTTGATTTCTAGTCTTTTGATTAGATCGTTCTTTAAAAATTTGGGTATGTGATAGAAAGATAGACTGAACGTTACTTTCACTGGTAACGGATCAGGCTAAGGTAAAATTTGTGAGTTTAATCGCGAATTTTCGGCGAATGTCGTCTTCACAGTATAACCAGATTGCTTGGGGTTATATGGTCAAGTGAAGAAGCGCATACGGTGGATGCCTTGGCAGTCAGAGGCGATGAAAGACGTGGTAGCCTGCGAAAAGCTTCGGGGAGTCGGCAAACAGACTTTGATCCGGAGATGTCTGAATGGGGGAACCCAGCCATCATAAGATGGTTATCTTGTACTGAATACATAGGTGCAAGAGGCGAACCAGGGGAACTGAAACATCTAAGTACCCTGAGGAAAAGAAATCAACCGAGATTCCCTTAGTAGTGGCGAGCGAACGGGGACTAGCCCTTAAGTGGCTTTGAGATTAGCGGAACGCTCTGGAAAGTGCGGCCATAGTGGGTGATAGCCCTGTACGCGAAAGTCTCTTAGTCATGAAATCGAGTAGGACGGAGCACGAGAAACTTTGTCTGAATATGGGGGGACCATCCTCCAAGGCTAAATACTACTGACTGACCGATAGTGAACTAGTACCGTGAGGGAAAGGCGAAAAGAACCCCGGAGAGGGGAGTGAAATAGATCCTGAAACCGTATGCGTACAAGCAGTGGGAGCAGACTTTGTTCTGTGACTGCGTACCTTTTGTATAATGGGTCAGCGACTTATTTTCAGTGGCGAGCTTAACCGAATAGGGGAGGCGTAGCGAAAGCGAGTCTTAATAGGGCGTCTAGTCGCTGGGAATAGACCCGAAACCGGGCGATCTATCCATGGGCAGGTTGAAGGTTAGGTAACACTGACTGGAGGACCGAACCGACTACCGTTGAAAAGTTAGCGGATGACCTGTGGATCGGAGTGAAAGGCTAATCAAGCTCGGAGATAGCTGGTTCTCCTCGAAAGCTATTTAGGTAGCGCCTCATGTATCACTGTAGGGGGTAGAGCACTGTTTCGGCTAGGGGGTCATCCCGACTTACCAAACCGATGCAAACTCCGAATACCTACAAGTGCCGAGCATGGGAGACACACGGCGGGTGCTAACGTCCGTCGTGAAAAGGGAAACAACCCAGACCGTCAGCTAAGGTCCCAAAGTTATGGTTAAGTGGGAAACGATGTGGGAAGGCTTAGACAGCTAGGAGGTTGGCTTAGAAGCAGCCACCCTTTAAAGAAAGCGTAATAGCTCACTAGTCGAGTCGGCCTGCGCGGAAGATGTAACGGGGCTCAAACCATACACCGAAGCTACGGGTATCACGCAAGTGATGCGGTAGAGGAGCGTTCTGTAAGCCTGTGAAGGTGAGTTGAGAAGCTTGCTGGAGGTATCAGAAGTGCGAATGCTGACATGAGTAACGACAATGGGTGTGAAAAACACCCACGCCGAAAGACCAAGGTTTCCTGCGCAACGTTAATCGACGCAGGGTTAGTCGGTCCCTAAGGCGAGGCTGAAAAGCGTAGTCGATGGAAAACAGGTTAATATTCCTGTACTTCTGGTTATTGCGATGGAGGGACGGAGAAGGCTAGGCCAGCTTGGCGTTGGTTGTCCAAGTTTAAGGTGGTAGGCTGAGATCTTAGGTAAATCCGGGATCTTAAGGCCGAGAGCTGATGACGAGTTACCTTTCAGGTGACGAAGTGGTTGATGCCATGCTTCCAAGAAAAGCTTCTAAGCTTCAGATAATCAGGAACCGTACCCCAAACCGACACAGGTGGTTGGGTAGAGAATACCAAGGCGCTTGAGAGAACTCGGGTGAAGGAACTAGGCAAAATGGCACCGTAACTTCGGGAGAAGGTGCGCCGGTGAGGGTGAAGGACTTGCTCCGTAAGCTCATGCCGGTCGAAGATACCAGGCCGCTGCGACTGTTTATTAAAAACACAGCACTCTGCAAACACGAAAGTGGACGTATAGGGTGTGACGCCTGCCCGGTGCCGGAAGGTTAATTGATGGGGTTAGCTAACGCGAAGCTCTTGATCGAAGCCCCGGTAAACGGCGGCCGTAACTATAACGGTCCTAAGGTAGCGAAATTCCTTGTCGGGTAAGTTCCGACCTGCACGAATGGCGTAACGATGGCGGCGCTGTCTCCACCCGAGACTCAGTGAAATTGAAATCGCTGTGAAGATGCAGTGTATCCGCGGCTAGACGGAAAGACCCCGTGAACCTTTACTATAGCTTTGCACTGGACTTTGAATTTGCTTGTGTAGGATAGGTGGGAGGCTTTGAAGCGTGGACGCCAGTTCACGTGGAGCCATCCTTGAAATACCACCCTGGCAACTTTGAGGTTCTAACTCAGGTCCGTTATCCGGATCGAGGACAGTGTATGGTGGGTAGTTTGACTGGGGCGGTCTCCTCCTAAAGAGTAACGGAGGAGTACGAAGGTGCGCTCAGACCGGTCGGAAATCGGTCGTAGAGTATAAAGGCAAAAGCGCGCTTGACTGCGAGACAGACACGTCGAGCAGGTACGAAAGTAGGTCTTAGTGATCCGGTGGTTCTGTATGGAAGGGCCATCGCTCAACGGATAAAAGGTACTCCGGGGATAACAGGCTGATACCGCCCAAGAGTTCATATCGACGGCGGTGTTTGGCACCTCGATGTCGGCTCATCACATCCTGGGGCTGAAGCCGGTCCCAAGGGTATGGCTGTTCGCCATTTAAAGTGGTACGCGAGCTGGGTTTAGAACGTCGTGAGACAGTTCGGTCCCTATCTGCCGTGGACGTTTGAGATTTGAGAGGGGCTGCTCCTAGTACGAGAGGACCGGAGTGGACGAACCTCTGGTGTTCCGGTTGTCACGCCAGTGGCATTGCCGGGTAGCTATGTTCGGGAAAGATAACCGCTGAAAGCATCTAAGCGGGAAACTTGCCTCAAGATGAGATCTCACTGGAACCTTGAGTTCCCTGAAGGGCCGTCGAAGACTACGACGTTGATAGGTTGGGTGTGTAAGCGCTGTGAGGCGTTGAGCTAACCAATACTAATTGCCCGTGAGGCTTGACCATATAACACCCAAGCAATTTGCTGACCTGAGAAGGCACCAGATTGCGGTGTGTGAAGACGAAACGAACCGAAAGTTCGAGACAAACACACAAACTATCGCATACCCGATTTGCTGAAACGTCGAAAGGCGGGTCGGCACACAGAATTTCTTGACGACCATAGAGCGTTGGAACCACCTGATCCCATCCCGAACTCAGAAGTGAAACGATGCATCGCCGATGGTAGTGTGGGGTTTCCCCATGTGAGAGTAGGTCATCGTCAAGATTAAATTCCGAAACCCCAATTGCGAAAGCA
>NZ_JAHHZH010000016.1:0-48259 GCF_018729515.1 Pseudomonas sp. MG-9 | reverse complement strand
TCGACCTGGTCGACAACCGATAATTTAAAAGCCAGTGTGTAATCACGCTGACTGCGCTTCGTGCCCGTATCCATTGCACCTTCCTGAAAAGAAGTCAGAAGGTGTAAACCTTATTCAGGACGGGACATCAGGCACAAAAAAGCCCCGCATTGGCGGGGCTCTTCTTTGTAACGGCGAATCAGCTGCCTTTAACGGTTTTACCGTTGACCGTGCCGTCCTGGAGCATGATGTTGTACTCCTTGCCGTCGGTTTCAACCTGTTGCAGGCGGACCAGCAGGTAATCCCAGTCCTTGGCGAACCACAGGACAGTGATGCGCTTGCTTTGCGTCGGATCGCGCACACGCTCGACTTTGATCGCATCGATCTGGCCGGCCTTGGTGTCGACTTTCTCCGACCCCAGTACGCGGAAGTCATAAGTGTCGACTTCACCGTCATCGACCACCTGGTAGCTCATGGTCTTTTTGCCAGCGGCGACGTCATGCTGCAGCGCCAGTTGATAGGTGGACTTGTCGACCATGCCCCGGTTCAGCGGAACCTTGACCGGATCGCCGCGATCCGTGCCGGTGACCATTTTGCTGTTCCAGTCGAAGTCCAGATCAGCCTTTTTCGCCTTGCCCAGACCACCGCGTTCGAAGTGGTAGGACTGTGGCAGCAGGGTGTCTTTGTCCAGGGTCAGGGTGCTTTCTTCAGTCAGGCTGGCGATCATCATCGATGCCTTGAAGCTGAGTTTCCAGACGCCGTTGGCTTCCTTGGTCAGACTGCGTTCGGCGGTGCCGCTCATGGGCAACTGCTTCCAGTCGGCGGTGTAGCTGGCGGAGAACGGTTGAAGGTCTGCCGCCTGCGCGAAGGGCAGGGCGAGCAAGGCGCAAGCGAAGAGCAGGGCGCGACGCATAAAATCTCCTAGTGTCGAATCAAGTGGCCGCTGGCCGCGAGTAACTGGCCGTCCAGTAAAGCACCTTGTTCGCCGAGTGCCAGTCGGCCTTCGGCAAACCAGCGTACAGCCATCGGGTAGATCAGGTGTTCCTGGACATGAACTCGCTGCGCCAGACTGTGCGGCGTGTCGTGCAACTCTACCGGTATTACTGCCTGTACGACCAGTGGTCCACCATCGAGTTCCTCGGTGACGAAGTGCACGGAGCAGCCGTGTTCGGCGTCGCCGGCCTCCAGCGCGCGCTGATGAGTGTGTAGCCCTTTGTATTTGGGCAGCAGCGACGGGTGGATATTGAGCAGGCGACCCTGATAGTGACGCACGAAATCAGCGCTGAGAATGCGCATGAAGCCGGCCAGCACCACGAGTTTCGGTTGGAATTCGTCGATCAGTTCGATCAGGGCAGCATCGAAGGCCTCGCGACCTTCGAAGGCCTTGTGATCCAGCGAGCGGGTGGCAATACCCGCGTCACTGGCGCGTTGCAGGCCGTAGGCGTCGGCGCGGTTGGAAATCACCGCAGCGATGCGGACCGGGCTGTCGCCGGTCCGCGTGCTGTCGATCAGAGCCTGCAAGTTACTGCCGGTGCCGGACAACAGCACCACGACATCACAGGTATTAGGCATTAGTGAGCCTTGAGGTTTTTCAGCTCGACCTGTGCAGCGCCTTCGGCAGCGGCAGCGATCTGGCCGATGACCCAAGGCTGCTCGCCGGCGTCGCGCAGTGTGTTCAGGGCCACTTCGACGTGCTCCTGAGCCACGCAGATCACCATGCCCACGCCGCAGTTCAGCACGCGGTGCATCTCGGTCTCGTCGACGTTGCCTTTCTCTTGCAGCCAGTCGAAGACGGCCGGGCGAGTCCAGCTGGCGACGTCAACCACGGCCTGAGCGCCTTTTGGCAGAACGCGCGGGATGTTGTCGAGCAGGCCGCCACCGGTGATGTGGGCCATGGCTTTGACTGCGCCGGTGTCTTTGATCAGCTTGAGCAGCGGCTTCACGTAGATGCGGGTTGGGGCCATCAGCAGGTCGGTGAGCGGTTTGCCGTCGAGCTGGATGTTTTCGATGTCGGCGCCGGACACTTCGATAATCTTGCGGATCAGCGAGTAGCCGTTGGAGTGCGGGCCGGACGATGGCAGGGCGATCAGGGCGTCACCGGTGGCGACTTTCGAGCCGTCGATGATTTCAGCCTTTTCCACCACGCCGACGCAGAAACCGGCCAGGTCGTAGTCTTCGCCTTCGTACATGCCAGGCATCTCAGCGGTTTCACCGCCTACCAGCGAGCAACCGGACAGTTCGCAGCCGGCGCCGATGCCGGTTACAACCTGGGCAGCGGTGTCGACATTCAGTTTGCCGGTGGCGTAGTAGTCGAGGAAGAACAGTGGCTCTGCGCCGCAAACGACCAGGTCGTTGACGCACATGGCAACCAGGTCGATGCCGATGCTGTCGTGCTTGTTCAGGTTCAGCGCCAGGCGCAGCTTGGTGCCGACGCCGTCGGTGCCGGAAACCAGGACAGGCTGCTTGTAGCCGGCCGGGATTTCGCAGAGGGCGCCGAAACCGCCCAGGCCGCCCATGACTTCCGGGCGCGCAGTGCGCTTGGCGACGCTCTTGATGCGTTCGACCAATGCTTCACCGGCGTCGATGTCTACACCGGCGTCCTTGTAGCTCAGGGAGGGTTGCTTGCTCATGATCCAGGCCTTTAGGGGAGGGGATTCAGGGGTAACGACCGAGTTCAGCGGGAACGCCAAAACCGGTGGGGCGATAGCCTCACGCGAATTTCGGGGTGCCCGGCTGTTGCCGGTCTGCGAAGGCGCGCGATTTTATCAGGCTTGAGGGGCAGCGGCCATCCTCGCGCCGACGGGCAGGGGCATAATCGACTGAAATTTTTTGCAATTGTGCCGGGTGAGTGCCTGTATAAGGTGTGCCGATTAACCGTCTATCGTTATCACTGTGCAAAAACTTACCGCTACCGTGTGAATGTTTTGCGATGGCAGATTGTCACAAGCCTTGCTTAATCGGTTCACGCGGCCTGTTCCAGCCGCTCCTGTCGACGGGAATTTTCCATGCGTTTTTGTAAATTGTTGGTTGTGGGTTGTTTGTCTATGGTCAGCCTGGCGAGTCATGCCGAAAACCTCAAAGGTCTCTATCAAGTACGCCAGCCGGTCAGCAGCCAGGCACCGGAAGAGCGTGATCGTGCCACTCAGGCGGCACTGGATACGCTGGTGTTGCGTCTGACCGGCGACCCGAAGGCCCCGCAGAATCCGGGGCTGGCGGCGATTCGCAAGGATCCGCAACAGATCATCAGCCAGTTCGGATTCGATGCCGGGCCGCCGGAAGTGCTGAAAGTCGATTTCGACCCGGCCACCACCGAGCAGGCGCTGCGTCGCGCGGGGCTATCGGTGTGGGGGGCGAGCCGGCCGTCGATTCTGAGCTGGTGGCTGAACGATTCGACTGAAGGTTCGAGTCTGGTCGGTGACGGCCAGGGCGCTGCTGCACCGTTGCGTGTGGCGGCCCAGCATCGTGGCTTGCCATTGCGCTTGCCGCTGGCGGATCTGAGTGAGCAACTGGTGGCCACTGCGCCGGTACTGGATGGCACCGACCCTGCGCCGTTGCGCGGTGCTTCGGAGCGTTACGGCGCCGATGCCTTGCTGGCGGTGCATGCGCACGAAGAGGGCGGGCAGTGGCAGGCCAAATGGCATCTGTGGCTGGGCGAACAGAAAGAAGCCGGCAGCGTGCAAGGCGCCGATCAGGCCGCCGTCGCTGATGCGGTGATGCTGGCGGTGGCCGAGCGTCTGGCGCCAAGGTTTGTTGCCAAACCGGGTGCTTCGGGTCAACAGACACTGGAAGTGCGGGGCATGAATCTGGAGCATTACGCCGCGCTGTTGCGGTTACTCGAGCCGTTCGGTGTGCGTCTGCAAAGTGTCGATGGCGATCGCATCGTGTATCGGGTCAGCGGCAGTGCCGATCAGTTACGCGCGCAATTGTCGCTGGCGAAGTTGCAGGAGGTGCCGGCTGAAGTACCGGCGCCGGTGCCTGCGCCACAACCGGCCGTTGCCGGCGTGGCGCCTGTTGCAGCCCCGGCCCCAAGCCCTGTTGCACCGTCGTTGCGGTTTCGCTGGTAAGTCTTTCCTTATATAGAAGAAGCAGGAGTGGTACATGGCCGATACGCGGCGTTGGTTCTGGCTCGGTGGGGTAGTCCTGCTTTGCGCGTTTGTCTGGTTGCTGCATCCGATCCTCACGCCGTTTCTGGTGGCGTTGCTGCTGGCCTATCTGTTCGATCCGTTGGTGGATCGTCTGGAGCGGCTTGGCCTGTCGCGCACCTGGGGCGTGATTGCGGTGTTTGCCTTGTTTACGTTGATCGTCACCACGTTGTTGCTGGTGTTGGTGCCGATGCTCGCCAAGCAGTTGCTGCGCCTGTACGAACTGGCGCCACAGATGCTCGATTGGCTGCAGCACACGGCACTGCCGTGGGCGCAGTCGAAGTTGGGCTTGTCGGACGGCTTCTGGAAGTTCGACAAGGTCAAGGCTGCGATCAGCGAGCACATGGGCCAGACCACGGACATCGTCAGTGTGGTGCTGAGTCAGGCGACGGCTTCAAGCCTGGCGCTGATTGGCTGGCTGGCGAACCTGGTGCTGATTCCCGTGGTGAGCTTTTATCTACTGCGTGACTGGGACGTGATGATGGCGAAGATCCGCAGCCTGTTGCCGCGTGATCGTGAAGAAACCATCGTTTCGCTGGCCGGTGAATGCCATGAGGTGCTCGGTGCGTTCGTGCGCGGGCAACTGCTGGTCATGCTGGCACTGGGTGTGATCTACGCGGCGGGCCTGATGATCGTGGGTCTGGAGCTGGGGCTGTTGATCGGCCTGATTGCCGGTCTGGCGGCGATCGTGCCGTACATGGGCTTTGTGATCGGAATTGGCGCGGCACTGATTGCCGGGTTGTTCCAGTTCGGTGGCGATCTGTATCCGATGATCGGGATTGTCGCGGTGTTCATGGTGGGGCAGGCGCTGGAAGGCATGGTGCTGACACCACTGCTGGTGGGTGACCGGATCGGCCTGCACCCGGTGGCGGTGATTTTCGCGATTCTGGCCGGCGGCGAGCTGTTCGGGTTTACCGGAGTCTTACTGGCATTGCCGGTGGCGGCGGTGATCATGGTGCTGGTGCGCCATGTGCACGACTTGTACAAGGACTCCGACATTTACAGCGGGGTCGACGAACCCGAGTTGTAACGTCGTCGCGGGCGGCCCGGCATTGCGCCGGGTTGGCCCGTGTTTTGCGGTGGGTTTGTTCAGCGCCGCGTCAGAGAAACTGTCATAAAACCAGCGTGTTAACGCAAACCTTTGATTTTGCTTGGGGTCTGTCGCATTGTGCGCTCAGCTTCACGGGTATAAACTTCGCAAACTTTACACAGAGGCCACTAACGGTTCCTTGAGAACTGTTCAGTCAGCATGAAACCGATTCAGCTGCCCCTAGGTGTGCGTCTGCGTGACGACGCCACCTTCATCAACTACTACCCAGGCGCCAATGCCGCTGCACTCGGCTATGTCGAGCGCCTATGCGAAGCCGACGCCGGCTGGACCGAAAGCCTGATCTACCTGTGGGGCAAGCACGGCGTAGGGCGTACGCATCTGTTGCAGGCCGCTTGCCTGCGTTTTGAACAGATGGGCGAACCGGCGGTGTACCTGCCGCTGGCCGAGTTGATGGATCGCGGCATCGACATTCTCGACAACCTTGAACAGTACGAACTGGTCTGCCTGGATGACTTGCAGGTGATTGCCGGCAAGCCGGACTGGGAAGAGGCGATGTTTCATCTGTTCAACCGTCTGCGTGACAGCGGTCGGCGCTTGCTGATCGCCGCGTCTACTTCGCCACGGGAGCTGCCGGTCAAGCTGGCCGACCTTAAATCGCGCCTGACCCTGGCGCTGATCTTCCAGATGCGTCCGCTCTCCGATGAAGACAAACTGCGCGCTCTGCAATTGCGCGCTTCGCGTCGCGGTCTGCACCTGACCGACGAAGTCGGGCATTTTATTTTGACCCGCGGCACCCGCAGCATGAGTGCATTGTTCGACCTGCTCGAACAGCTGGATCAGGCCTCGCTGCAGGCGCAGCGCAAGCTGACAATTCCGTTCCTGAAAGAAACCCTCGGTTGGTAGTCAGCCCTTGAAATACGGGGCTTGCAGCCGCCTTTGACATATTTCAGGCGCCAGAAAATCCGCTTTTCCGCACAGTGTGCAGACCGCGTATCGATTCAAATGGGCTTAAGCGCTTAGATGTAAACGAGAAACCGGGAAGTCACAAAAAGATCGATTGAATTTGCAAATGAGGCCGATAGCGGGCATAGTCTCGGCTTCTTTACAACTTCAGCCACGGTCGTGCCCATGCTAAATCGCTTCGCACCCCTCGTGCCTCTCGCACTTGTCACCCTGTTGTTCGGTTGTGCTGCTCATTCTCCAGTTCAAGAGCAGCCTCAACAGGTTAAAAATTCTGCCACTGCCCAGTCTTCCGTTATTTATCAGGAAGAGCTGGCCACCGAAAAAGAACTCGCCGATTTCAACGGCAAGAAGCCTTACGAGCTTCCGGTTCTGGCCGACAGCATTCTCGAACGCGGCATGTCCCTGATCGGTACCCGTTACCGTTTCGGCGGTACCTCTGAGGCCGGTTTCGACTGCAGCGGTTTCATCGGTTACCTGTTCCGCGAAGAAGCCGGCATGAATCTGCCGCGCTCCACCCGCGAAATGATCAACGTGGATGCCCCTCTGGTCTCACGCGGCAACCTTGAGCCAGGTGATCTGCTGTTCTTCGCCACCAATGGTCGTCGCGGTCGTGTGAGTCACGCCGGGATCTACCTGGGTGACAACCAGTTCATTCACTCCAGCAGTCGTCGCAGCGGCGGTGTTCGCATCGACAGCCTGGGTGACAGCTACTGGAGCAAGACCTTCATCGAAGCCAAGCGCGCCCTCGCGATGGCCCCGACCATGGTCACTGCTCGCAAGTAATTCCCCGTTGTCGCCACGTCCGTGGCGACAAAAACGGCCCTCGGCAACGGAGTAGACCTAGACTTTACAAGGTGAAGTTAAAGTCTTACTTGAAGTTTGTCGTATAGCCGCTAGAATCCTGTATCTATATTGATGGCAAACCGCCTGCGTGCTCCGCAGGCGGTTTTGTTTTCTGTCCATCCGGCAGAGAAAGCCGCAGCCAGATCAGGATGTTCTGCTTATGACGATGTCGGCCCGCCTTGCTTTGATCTTCTTCGCAGCGCTGCTCAGCGCCTGCGCCAGTCGTACACCGCCGCCTGCGCCAGTGGTACGGGCCCCGGTGGTGTTCGGACCTTCTCAATCATTCTCGCCCGCGGCTGAAGACGTGTTGTTTCGCGCACTCGGCCTGGTCGGTACGCCTTATCGCTGGGGCGGCAACACGCCAGACTCGGGGTTTGATTGCAGTGGCCTGATCGGTTTCGTCTACCGCGATGCGGCGGGTATCAGCCTGCCGCGCTCGACTCGCGAGATGATCGTGATGCAGGCGCCGAATGTCGGCAAGGAAGGCTTGCAGACCGGTGACCTGATTTTCTTCGCCACCAATGGCGGCTCGCAGGTCAGTCATGCGGGGATCTATGTCGGTGAAGGGCGCTTCGTGCATGCGCCGGCAACTGGCGGCACGGTGAAGCTGGACAGCCTGTCGAAGGCTTATTGGCAGAAAGCGTATCTGAGTGCCAAGCGGGTACTGCAGCCGGAACATCTGGCGCATAACCCGTAATTCAAATTGCTCACAATCCAATGTAGGAGTGAGCCTGCTCGCGATGACAGTGTCACATTCAACATCAATGTTGATTGATCGACCGTCATCGCGAGCAGGCTCACTCCTACAGTTGTTTAGGGGCAGGCAAAAGTTACTTGGCGGACGAAACCCGCCACACCTTGTTCCCCACATCATCAGCCACCAGCAAGCCACCTTGCTGGTCGATCACCACGCCTACCGGGCGGCCCAGGGCGTTCTCGTCCTTGTCGAGGAAGCCGGTCAGCACATCCACCGGCGTTCCGTTCGGTTTGCCGGCGGCGAACGGTACGAAAATCACTTTATAGCCACTGTGCGGTTTGCGGTTCCATGAACCGTGCTGGCCGATGAACGCGCCTTCCTTGAATTGCGCCGGCAGGCTGTTGCCTTCGGCGAAAGTCAGGCCCAGCGAGGCGGTGTGCGGGCCTACGGCGTAGTCCGGCGCGATGGCCTTGGCCACCAGGTCGGGATTTTGTGGCTTCACACGCACATCCACGTGCTGGCCGTAATAGCTGAATGGCCAGCCATAGAAGCCGCCGTCCTTGACCGAGGTGATGTAGTCCGGCACCAGGTCGCTGCCGATTTCGTCACGCTCGTTGACCGCCGTCCATAGCGAGCCCGTGGTGGGTTCCCATGCCAGGCCGTTGGGGTTACGGATGCCTGAGGCGAAGATCCGGTGATTGCCGGTGGCCCGCTCCACTTCCCAGATCGCGGCGCGACCTTCCTCTTTATCCAGACCGTTTTCGCCGACGTTGCTGTTCGAGCCGACGGTGACATACAGCTTGCTGCCGTCCTTGCTGGCAATGACGTTCTTGGTCCAGTGATGGTTCAGCGTGCCGCCCGGCAGGTCGGTGACTTTGATCGGTTGTGTCTTGATCTCGGTAGCGCCTGGCTCGTAGTGGAAGCGCAGCAGGCGGTCGGTGTCGGCGACGTACAGGTCATTGCCGACCAAGGTCATGCCGAACGGCGAATTGAGATTCTGCAGAAACACTGTGCGGGTTTCGGCCACGCCGTCGTGATCGGCATCGCGCAGCAGGGTGATGCGATTCGGGCTCGGCACGCCCGCGCCGGCCTTGCTCATGACTTTCTTCGACACCCAGCCGCGAATGCCGCTGTTGTCGTCGGGTTTGGGCGGGGCGTTGGTCTCCGCCACCAGCACGTCACCGTTGGGCAGCACGTAGAGCCAGCGCGGATGGTCGAGGCCTTCGGCAAATGCGGTCACTTGCGTACCCGTTGCCGCAGTCGGTTTGCCGCCGGCGGGCCAACCGACCGCCGGGGCGATGTTAACCGTCGGGATCAGGGTTTTGTTCGGTTCAGGCAGCTTAGGCGACGGGCCGGTGCCGTCGGAAACCTGCAGGCTGGAGGATTCACCGCAGGCGGTGAGCCCTCCGGCGAGGGCGATGACGAAAGCGAGTTGGGTTTTGCGCATTACTGATCTCCCTATGAATGCATGCTCATCATAGAGGAGTTTGCGCCCCCGATGGTTCAACCGCTCAGCCACGGGCCTCTTTGAACAGCACGGCGATGCCGGGATGGTAGTTGCCGGCTTCGCTGCGCAACTTGCGGTAGGCGTAGGGGAAATACCAGGCGACAGCGCAGGTGTGTTCCTTTTGCAGGTCGTCGACCATGTCTTGCAGCTCTTCGGGGCTGGCGCTGTGCTGAGCCTTTTGCGGCGCGACGAACAGGCAGCCGAGCTTGAGATCGCTGGCAAAGCTGATGCGTTTGGCGTCACTGGTAATGTCCAGCAGGGCCTGGGTCAGGTTCAGGTTGCTGACCCGCGGCCAGCGCTGGGTAGCCTGAATATAGGCGCGGTCTTCGGCCCCGGCGAGGAACAGATCGGCGCGGGCATTGCGCTCGCCGTCCTCGTTCTGTTTGCGAGTAGCGGTGTCGCAAAGGGTCACCAGTTCGGCCATCCATGCCGCAGCGGAGAGCAATCCGAGATTGGCTTTCTCGTCATGCCAGTAAGGCGTGTCGTTGTCGCCGCGCACGGCGTTGTAGCGGTCGATACAGTCAAACCAGCGCTCAAGCACCGGGCGCAGGAATTCCAGGCGCGGGTTGCTGATGATCATGCCTTGCATCGTCATCATCCTTATTGTTGTGATGTGCTTTTCAATCAAAAGCATGGCTCTTTGATATCACTTGTTCCAGTGTGGCACAAGATTGGCGTCAGATAATTGATCGACGGCAGTTATTCGCCCGATGGCCCCCTCTTTAATTGACGCTCCACCCCCAACCCTCTAACCTTCGCGGCTTGTTTCAGGTGCTCTGTGACGTGTGTCGACAGAGTGAAACAGGGAAGCCGGTGAGGGTTGTCTTCAGGTGAAGAACGATCACGATCCCGGCGCTGCCCCCGCAACGGTAAATGAGTAAAAGCTGCGCCTTGAGCCACTGCCTCGCAAGAAGCGGGAAGGCGCGCAGCCAGGCGATTCGCTGCTCATGAGCCCGGAGACCGGCCTGATCCATCCAGCGGCATCACGGTGGGCGATGCCAGGCTTTTTGCCGTCTATTCTTGTGCCTGCCCGCCGTTATCCAGCCTCAACGGAGAGCTCCCCCATGACCGATTCCCCCGAGCGTGACGAACGCCATCTGGCGCGTATGCAGCGCAAAAAAGCCGTGATTGACGAACGCATTGCCAATTCGCCTGACGAGTGCGGCCTGGTGCTGGTGTTGACCGGCAATGGCAAAGGCAAAAGCAGCTCGGCGTTCGGCATGCTCGCCCGGGCCATGGGCCACGGCATGCAGTGCGGTGTGGTGCAGTTCATCAAGGGCCGCAACAGCACCGGCGAAGAACTGTTCTTTCGCCGCTTCCCGGAGCAAGTGCGTTTTCACGTGATGGGCGAGGGCTTCACCTGGGAAACCCAGGACCGCCAGCGTGACATCGCTGCTGCCGAAGCCGCGTGGGCAGTGTCCCGCGAACTGCTGCGCGATCCGTCGATCGGCCTGGTAGTGCTGGATGAACTGAACATCGCCCTCAAGCACGGCTACCTCGATCTGGACCAGGTGCTCAGTGACCTGCAGGCGCGTCCACCGATGCAGCATGTGATCGTCACCGGTCGTGCGGCCAAGCCGGAAATGATCGAAATGGGTGACACCGTCACCGAAATGGGCATGCTCAAACACGCCTTCCAGGCCGGCATCAAAGCGCAGAAAGGCGTCGAACTTTGAATCAACCACGTCACTGCCCGGCGGTGCTGATCGCCGCGCCGGCCTCCGGTCAGGGCAAGACCACCGTTACCGCGGCGCTGGCTCGTTTGCATCGCAATCAAGGGCGCAAGGTGCGCGTCTTCAAGTGCGGCCCGGACTTCCTCGACCCGATGATTCTCGAGCGCGCCAGCGGTGCGCCGGTGTATCAACTGGACATGTGGATGGTCGGCGAACAGGAAAGTCGGCGCCTGCTGTGGGAAGCCGCCGCCGAGGCGGATCTGATCCTGATCGAAGGCGTGATGGGCTTGTTCGACGGCACGCCGTCGAGCGCCGATCTGGCGCGTCATTTTGGTGTGCCGGTGCTGGGTGTGATCGACGGCACCGCCATGGCCCAGACCTTTGGCGCGTTGGCGTTGGGGCTGGCGCGCTATCAGCCGGACCTGCCATTCGCCGGCGTGCTGGCCAACCGCGTCGGCACCTTGCGCCATGCGCAATTGCTCGAAGGCAGCCTCACCGAAGGCTTGCGCTGGTACGGCGCGCTGTCCCGCGAAACCGGGATCGAGTTGCCGAGCCGGCACCTCGGTCTGGTGCAGGCCAGTGAACTCAATGATCTGGATCTGCGTCTCGACGCGGCCGCCGAAGCGCTGGCCAGCAGTTGCGAGGTCGCGCTGCCACCGGCCGTGGAATTTGCCGCGCCTGAAGTGATCAGTGCCGAACCGTTGCTCGAAGGTGTGCGCATTGCCGTCGCCCGCGATGAAGCCTTTGCTTTCACCTACGGCGCCAGCCTTGACCTGCTGCGGGCGATGGGCGCCGAGTTGAGTTTTTTCTCGCCGATCCGCGATAGACAATTGCCCGAGGCCGACAGTCTGTATCTGCCCGGCGGTTACCCGGAATTGCACCACGTCGCGTTGGCGCAAAACACCGCGATGCTCGACGCGATCCGTGCGCACCACGCGGCCGGCAAACCGCTGCTCGCCGAGTGTGGCGGCATGCTGTATCTGCTCGACTCGTTGACCGATGTCGAGGGCACCCGCGCCGAACTGGTCGGGCTGCTGCGCGGTGATGCGGTGATGCAAAAACGTCTGGCGGCACTGGCGCTGCAAGCAGTGGATCTGCCGGAAGGCGCGCTGCGCGGCCACACCTATCACCACTCCCTGACCACCACCGAACTGACGCCGATTGCCCGGGGCCTGAGCCCGAACGGCGGGCGCGGGGCGGAGGCGGTTTATCGTGAAGGGCGGATGACGGCTTCCTACGTGCATTTTTATTTTCCGTCGAATCCTGCGGCTATCGCAGCACTGTTTGCGCCAGACCGTGACGCCGCTTTCGCGAGCAAGCTCGCTCCCACAGGGGATCGCGTTTCTTGAGCAAGCACCCCGTCCAATGTGGGAGCGAGCGTGCTCGCGAAGAGGCCATGACAGACAACGCATTTACCGAGGCCGAGCGCCAAGCCGTCTACCGAGCCATCGCCGAACGCCGCGACATGCGTCACTTCACCGGTGGCACGGTCGAGCCGCAGCTGCTGCGCCGCCTGCTCGAAGCCGCGCATCAGGCACCCAGCGTCGGCCTGATGCAGCCCTGGCGTTTCATCCGTATCAGCGATCGCGCTCTGCGTGGGCAGATCCAGAACCTTGTCGAAGAAGAACGCGTCCGCACTGCCGAAGCCCTTGGCGAGCGCAGCGATGAGTTCATGAAACTCAAGGTTGAAGGCATCAACGACTGCGCCGAAGTGCTGGTTGCGGCGCTGATGGATGATCGCGAGAAACACATATTCGGCCGTCGCACATTGCCGGAAATGGACATGGCGTCGTTGTCTTGCGCGATCCAGAACCTGTGGCTGGCGTCCCGTGCCGAAGGACTGGGTATGGGCTGGGTGTCGCTGTTCGAGCCGCAGGCGCTAGCCGATCTGCTGCGACTGCCGGCCGGGGCCAAGCCGCTGGCGGTGTTGTGCCTGGGTCCGGTCAAGGAATTCTATCCGGCGCCGATGCTGGTGCTCGAAGGGTGGACGCAGGCGCGCCCGCTCAATGAGTTGCTGTATGAAAATTATTGGGGAGTGAGTCAATGAGTGTGGCGTTATTGAGTGTCGCTGCGGTCGCGCTGGATGCGCTGCTGGGTGAACCGAAACGCTGGCATCCGCTGGTGGCGTTCGGCAATTTTGCCGGGCGCATCGAGCGACGTTTCAATGCGGGCGGGCGCGGCTGGCGCAGTCATGGGGTTACCGCCTGGGTGATCGCGGTGCTGCCGCTGACCTTGCTCGCCACGGCGTTTTCCTGGGCGCCGTACGTGGGCTGGATCGTCGAGATTCTCGCGTTGTATTGCGCTCTCGGCATGCGCAGCCTTGGCGAACACGTCGAACCCGTGGCCAAAGCCCTGCGCAGCGATGATCTGGAAGAGGCGCGCCAGCGCGTCGGTTATCTGGTCAGCCGCCAGACCAGCGAACTGGACAGCACCGCCGTCGCCCGTGCCGCCACCGAATCGGTGCTGGAAAACGGCAGTGATGCGGTGTTCGCCGCGCTGTTCTGGTTTGTCGTGGCCGGTGCGCCGGGTGTGGTGCTCTATCGCTTGAGTAATACGCTCGATGCGATGTGGGGCTATCGCAACGAACGCTTCGAGCGCTTCGGCTGGTGCGCGGCAAAAATCGACGACGTACTCAATTACATTCCGGCACGGCTGGTGGCGCTGACCTACGCGCTGCTGGGCAACACCCGGCTCGCCTGGAAATGCTGGCGCACCCAGGCGCCGAAATGGGACAGCCCCAATGCAGGTCCAGTGATGGCTGCTGGCGCCGGGGCGTTGAATGTCGAGTTGGGCGGCCCGGCGATCTATCACGGCGAACTGCACGAGCGTCCGCAACTGGGCGAAGGTGCGCCGGCGGATGCCGAATCGATTGATCGCGGCTGGCAATTGGTCCAGCGCGGGGTATGGTTATGGCTGCTGATTCTCTGCGTGGGGGCTGAATTCTATGCTTGAGCACGGTGGCCGGCTGCGCAAGGCGGCACTCGAATACGGGATTGCCGAGGCCGACTGGCTCGACCTGTCCAGCGGCCTCGCGCCGTGGCCGTTTGCGGTCCCGGAGATTCCGTTGCGCGCCTGGGCGCGGTTGCCGGAAACCGACGACGGGCTGGAGCGGGCCGCGTGTGATTACTACGGTGCCTCCCAAGTGCTGCCGGTGGCCGGTTCGCAAATGGCGATCCAGTTGCTGCCGCGTCTGCGCCGCGCTGGCAAGGTCGGCGTGTTGTCGCCGTGTTATGCCGAGCACGCTGAAGCCTGGCGCCGCAGCGGTTACATCGTGCGCGAAGTGCTGGAGCAGGAAGTCGAGTTCTTTCTCGACAGCCTCGACGTGCTGGTGGTGGTCAATCCGAACAACCCTACGGGCCTGAGCCTGACGCCGGCGCGGCTGCTCGACTGGCACGCGCGGCTGGTCCAGCGTGGCGGCTGGCTGGTGGTCGATGAGGCGTTCATGGACAACACGCCGCACCTGAGTCTGGCGTCGCACACCCATCAAGTCGGCCTGGTCGTGTTGCGCTCGTTCGGCAAATTCTTCGGTCTGGCCGGCGTGCGGCTGGGCTTTGTGCTGGCCGAGCGCAAGCTGCTCAGGTTGCTCGCCGAACAGGTCGGGCCATGGGCGGTGAGCGGGCCGACGCGGGTGCTCGGGCAGGCCTGTCTGCAAGACACCGAGGCGCACACCCGCCAGCGCATTCGCAGCGAAGCGGCCAGCGAGCGTCTGGCGCTGCTGCTGGAACGCTACGGCTTCAAACCCCAGGGCGGCTGCGCACTGTTTCAGTGGCTGATCACCGAGCACGCGCCTGCGCTGCACGAATTCATGGCCCGACGGGGCATCCTCCTGCGCATCTTCACCCACAACAGCAGTCTGCGTTTCGGCTTGCCGGCCAACGCGGCTGAAGAAGCGCGCCTCGAACAGGCGCTGCAAGCCTTTGCCAAGGAATCGCAATGACCACCCTGATGGTGCAGGGCACCACTTCCGACGCCGGTAAAAGCACGCTGGTGACGGCGCTGTGCCGCTGGGCCACCCGTCAGGGCGTGGCGGTGGTGCCGTTCAAGCCGCAGAACATGGCGCTCAACAGCGCGGTGACTGCCGACGGCGGCGAGATCGGCCGGGCGCAAGCAGTGCAGGCGCAAGCGGCGAATCTTGAGCCGCACACCGACATGAACCCGGTGCTGCTCAAGCCCAACAGCGACACGGGCGCCCAAGTCATCATCCACGGCCGTGCGGTCACCAGCATGAACGCCGTGGCCTATCACGACTACAAAGCCATCGCCATGCAAGCGGTGCTGGCTTCGCACGAGCGACTCAGCGCGGCGTATCCGCTGGTGATGGTCGAAGGCGCAGGTTCGCCAGCGGAGATCAATCTGCGTGCCGGGGATATCGCCAACATGGGCTTTGCTGAAGCGGTGGATTGCCCGGTGCTGCTGATCGCCGACATCAATCGCGGCGGGGTGTTTGCGCATCTGGTCGGCACGCTGGAGCTGCTGTCGCCGAGTGAACAGGCGCGGGTCAAAGGCTTCGTCATCAATCGTTTTCGCGGCGACATCGCCTTGCTGCAGCCGGGCCTCGACTGGCTGGAACAGCGCACCGGCAAACCGGTGGTCGGCGTGTTGCCCTACGTGATGGATCTGCACCTGGAGGCCGAGGACGGCATCGACCAGCGCCAGACCGACAAGGCCGAGCAGGTGCTGAAAGTGGTGGTGCCGGTGCTGCCGCGCATCAGCAACCACACAGATTTCGATCCGCTGCGTCTGCATCCGCAGGTCGATCTGCAGTTCATCGGCCCGGGGCAGGCGATTCCTGCTGCCGACTTGATCATTCTGCCCGGCTCGAAAAGCGTGCGCAGCGATCTGGCGTATCTGCGCGGCAACGGCTGGGACGCGGCGATCAATCGTCACCTGCGTTACGGCGGCAAACTGCTGGGGATCTGTGGCGGTCTGCAGATGCTCGGCGAACAGGTGCATGACCCGCTGGGGCTGGAAGGCGCGCCGGGTTCGAGTGCCGGTCTGGGCTTGCTGGCGTTCGAAACGACGCTGGAAGCCGAGAAGCAATTGCGCAACGTGCGCGGGCGTCTGGCGCTGGAAGAGGCCGAGGTCAGTGGCTATGAAATCCATGCGGGCGTGACGGTGGGCCCGGCGCTGGAGAACGCGGCGGTGCATCTGGATGACGGCCGTTGCGATGGCGCACAAAGTTTCGACGGGCAAGTGTTCGGCACTTATCTGCACGGCCTGTTCGAATCGCCGCAAGCCAGTGCCGCGTTGCTGCGTTGGGCCGGGTTGAGCGATGTGCAGGAGGTGGACTACCACGGCTTGCGCGAGCGCGATATCGAGCGGCTGGCGGATCTGGTGGAGAAGCATCTGGATACCGGGCTATTGCGTCAGCTTTGTGGAATTTGAGGTGGGTTCATCGCGAGCAGGCTCACTCCTACAGTGGCTTATTCGCGATCTCCTGCAGGAGTGAGCCTGCTCGCGATGACTTAAGTCGGTACACCGCCAATTTGAAGGAATGAACCATGCTCCAACTGATCCTCGGCGGCGCCCGCTCCGGCAAAAGTCGCCTGGCGGAAAAACTCGCCAGCGACAGCCAACTGGCCGTCACCTACATCGCCACCAGCCAGCCGCTGGACGGCGAAATGAACGAGCGTGTCGCCCATCACCGCGCCCGTCGTCCGGCCGAATGGGCGCTGATCGAAGAACCGCTGGAGCTGGCCCGCGTCCTGCGTGAAAACGCCCGCGCCGAGCGTTGCCTGCTGGTGGATTGCCTGACGCTGTGGCTGACCAATCTGCTGATGCTTGACGACGCCGAGCGTCTCGCCGCTGAGCGCGAAGCCCTGCTGGATTGCCTGGCGTCATTGCCAGGGGACATCATTTTTGTCAGCAACGAGACCGGAATGGGTGTCGTGCCGCTGGGCGAATTGACTCGCCGCTACGTCGATGCAGCCGGTTGGCTGCATCAAGCTCTGGCTGAGCGCTGTCAGCGTGTCGTCCTGACTGTCGCCGGCTTGCCCCTGACCCTGAAAGGACCTGCGTTATGACTCAAGCGTGGTGGTTGAACCCGTGCAAACCCGTGAATGCCGAGATCGTTGAACAAGCCGCGGCGCGCCAGCAGCAACTGACCAAACCGGCCGGCTCCCTCGGTCGCCTCGAAACCGTGGCGGTGCAACTGGCCGGATTGCAGGGGCAGATCAAGCCGACGCTTGAGCAGGTCTGGATCGCGATTTTTGCCGGCGACCATGGCGTGGTTGCGGAAGGCGTTTCGGCGTTCCCGCAGGAAGTCACCGGGCAGATGCTGCTCAACTTCGTCAGCGGCGGCGCGGCGATCAGCGTGCTCGCGCGTCAGCTCGGTGCGCAGTTGGAAGTGGTGGATCTGGGTACCGTGACGCCGGCGTTGAACCTGCCCGGCGTGTTGCATCTGAATGTCGGCCCGGGCACGGCGAATTTCGCCAAAGGCGCGGCGATGACTCCGGCGCAGGGCGAACTCGCCTTGCAGGCCGGTCGTGACAGCGTGCTGCGGGCCAACGCGGTCGGCGCGCAGTTGTTCATCGGTGGCGAAATGGGCATCGGCAACACCACCGCTGCCAGTGCGCTGGCCTGTGCCTTGCTCGATTGCCCGGTGGTGCATCTGACCGGTCCCGGCACCGGCTTGAATGCCGAAGGCGTCAGCCACAAGGCGCAAGTGATCGAGCGCGCGCTGGCACTGCACGCGGCGCAGCGTGGCGATGCGCTGCAAACCCTGTTCAACCTCGGTGGTTTTGAAATCGCCGCCCTGGTCGGCGCGTATCTGGCGTGTGCCCAGGAAGGCGTTGCAGTGCTGGTCGACGGCTTTATCTGCACGGTCGCCGCGTTGGTGGCGGTGCGTCTGAATCCGGCCTGCCGCGAGTGGCTGCTGTTCGGTCATCGTGGCGCCGAGCCGGGCCATCGCCATGTGCTGGAAACCCTCAATGCCGAACCGTTGCTGGAACTCGGCTTGCGTCTGGGCGAGGGCAGCGGGGCTGCGTTGGCGGTGCCGCTGTTGCGTCTGGCCTGCGACCTGCACGGGCAGATGGCGACCTTCGCCGAAGCAGCGGTGGCGGACCGTCCGGCATGACCTTGCGCCTGGATCTGCTGCGTCACGGTGAGACTGAACTGGGCGGCGGTTTGCGCGGCAGCCTTGATGATGCGCTGACGCAAAACGGCTGGGCGCAGATGCGTGCGGCGGTGGTCGCGGGCGGGCCGTGGGATCGGCTGGTCAGTTCGCCGCTGCAGCGTTGTGCGCGGTTTGCCGCAGAACTGGGCGAGCAACTGAATCTGCCGGTGCAGCTGGACAAGGATCTGCAGGAACTGCATTTCGGCGCCTGGGAAGGGCAGAACGCTGCGGCGTTGATGGAGACCGACGCCGAGGCGCTGGGGCTGTTCTGGGCCGATCCGTATGCCTTTACGCCGCCGCAGGGTGAGCCGGTCAGCGATTTTGCTGCGCGCGTGCTGGGCGCGGTTGCGCGGCTGCATCAGACCTATGCCGGCGAGCGCGTGTTGCTGATCAGTCACGGCGGCGTGATGCGTTTGTTGCTGGCGCAGGCGCGTGGCTTGCCGCGCGAGCAGTTGCTCAATGTCGAAGTCGCGCATGCTTCGCGGTTTTCCCTGACGGTTGCAGCCGATGGCTCGCTCAAGGAAGGTCACTGACATGCTGCCGCTGTGGATCGCCCTGCAATTTCTCAGCAGCTTGCCGATTCGTTTGCCGGGGATGCCGGAGCCTGAACAGCTCGGGCGCTCGTTGCTGTTCTATCCGCTGGTGGGGTTGCTGTTCGGGGTGATTCTCTGGGCGCTGCACCTGGCGTTGGCCGGCGCGCCGTTGTTGCTGCATGCGGCGCTGCTGTTGACGGTGTGGGTGCTGCTCAGCGGCGCGCTGCACCTCGACGGACTGGCCGACAGCGCCGACGCCTGGCTCGGTGGCTTCGGTGATCGCGAGCGCACGCTGACGATCATGAAGGATCCACGCAGCGGGCCGATTGCGGTGGTGACGCTGGTGCTGGTGTTGTTGCTCAAGTTCACCGCGTTGCTGGCGCTGATCGAGCAAGGGCATGGGGTGACGCTGATCATCGTGCCGTTGCTGGGACGCGCGGCGCTGCTGGGGTTGTTTCTGACCACGCCGTATGTCCGCGCGGGAGGGTTGGGGCAGGCATTGGCTGATCATCTGCCGCGCAGAGCGGGTTGGTGGATGCTTGGGGTGAGTGTGCTGGCCTGTTTGCTGATCGCCGGGGTTGAAGCGATTGTTGCGCTGGTTGTCGCGTTCGTCGGGTTTGTCTGGCTGCGGCGGGTGATGATGCGGCGGTTGGGCGGGACGACGGGCGATACGGCGGGGGCGTTGCTGGAATTGCTGGAGATGGCGGTATTGGTGGGGCTGGTGCTGGTTTGATAGGTGTTTGGTGCCTGTTCTGGCCTCATCGCGAGCAGGCTCACTCCTACAGGGGAATGCGGTCACTTTGTAGGAGTGAGCCTGCTCGCGATAGTGGTCTGTCAGGCACCGGAAACACCCCTGAAAAAACACATGTAACTTGATTTAACACAGTCGCGGGTATATACACGCATCATGCTTCCTTCTCAGTGTTTGTGCACCAACCTGCGTCGCGCCGCTCGTGGCGTCAGCAGGCATTACGACGGCGCTCTCGACGGCTTCGGGATCAACGTTGCCCAGTATTCTTTGCTGTGCAATCTGCAGCGTCTGGATCAACCGAGCATTTCCGAACTGGCCGAAGCCATGGGCCTGGATCGCAGCACCCTGGGGCGCAATCTGCGGGTGCTGGAAGGCGAGGGCCTGGTGGCGCTGGCCGAGGGCGAAGACATGCGCAACCGCATCGTCAGGCTCACCGAGGCCGGCGTGCAGCGCCTGGCGGCGGCGCTGCCAGCCTGGGAAGCGGCGCAACAGCGATTGATCGATCGCCTGGGTGCCGAGAAGCGTGAAACCTTGCTGCGACTGTTGGACGAACTGGCCTGAGGGCCGGTTTTTCCGGATTCAAGCGGGTATATACCCGCGACTGGAGAATAACAATGACATCGATGTGGCGTACGTGCGGTTGGGTGTTGCTGGGAAGTGCGCTGATTCTGGCGTTGTCGTTGGGCGTGCGGCACGGCTTCGGTCTGTTCCTGTCGCCGATGAGCGCACAGTTCGGCTGGGGGCGTGAGGTGTTCGCCTTCGCCATTGCCTTGCAAAACCTGATCTGGGGTCTGGCGCAGCCGTTCACTGGCGCGCTGGCTGACCGCTTCGGTGCGGCGAAAGTGGTGCTGGTCGGCGGGGTGCTCTACGCCTTGGGCCTGGTGTTCATGGGCCTGTCCGATTCGGCGCTGACCTTGTCGTTGAGCGCAGGTCTGTTGATCGGTATCGGCCTGTCCGGCACCTCGTTCTCGGTGATTCTCGGCGTGGTCGGTCGGGCGGTGCCGCCGGAAAAACGCAGCATGGGCATGGGGATCGCCAGCGCCGCCGGCTCGTTCGGCCAGTTCGCCATGCTGCCGGGTACCTTGGGTTTGATCGGCTGGCTCGGCTGGTCGGCAGCGCTGTTGGTGCTTGGCCTGCTGGTGGCGCTGATCGTGCCGCTGGTGAGCATGCTCAAGGACAAGCCGCTGCCGGTGCTGGGCCATGAACAGACCCTGACTGAAGCGCTGCGCGAAGCCTGTTCGCATTCCGGCTTCTGGCTGCTGGCGTTCGGCTTTTTCGTCTGCGGATTTCAAGTGGTGTTCATTGGTGTGCATCTCCCGGCCTATCTGGTCGATCAGCATCTGCCGGCCACGGTCGGCACCACGGTGCTGGCACTGATCGGGCTGTTCAACATCTTCGGGACTTACACCGCTGGCTGGCTTGGCGGGCGCATGTCCAAGCCGCGTCTGCTGACGGCGTTGTACCTGCTGCGGGCGGTGGTGATCGTGCTGTTCCTGTGGCTGCCGGTGACGACCACGTCGGCCTACCTGTTCGGCATGGCGATGGGCTTCCTGTGGCTGTCGACGGTGCCGTTGACCAACGGTACGGTGGCGACCTTGTTTGGTGTGCGCAATCTGTCCATGCTCGGCGGGATCGTGTTCCTGTTCCATCAGCTCGGCTCGTTTCTCGGCGGCTGGTTGGGCGGGGTGGTGTATGACCGTACCGGGAGTTATGACTTGATCTGGCAAGTGGCGGTTCTCTTGAGCCTGCTGGCGGCCGCGCTGAACTGGCCGGTGCGTGAGCGTCCGGTGGCGCGTCTGCAACCTGGTATGAGCGCCGCATGAAACGTTCCTGGCCGCGATTCGCCTTCGCGGCACTCGGCGCCGCGTTACTGGCGCTGGTGTGGTGGGGCTGGCATCAGGGCGGCTTGGCACTGATGCAGCTGGGCATGGGCGCTTGCCTGTAGGCTTTGATGGCGAGTAACGTCGGGGCCTGATGAACTGCTCAAGGATGCCCGACATGCTCATGCGCTGGTGTGCTGTACCCGCATTGCTGATGGCGTTGACCGGACTGGCCCAGGCCGCTGATTGTCCGGAGGCGCTGCAAGGTTCGCTGCCCAAGCTGCGCGCCAAGGAATCCATCGATCTCTGCCAGCGCTACGCCGGCAAACCGCTGGTGGTGGTCAATACCGCCAGTTTCTGTGGCTTCGCCCCGCAATTCGAGGGGCTTGAAGCGCTCAATCAGCGCTACAAGGCGCAAGGTCTGGAAATGCTCGGCGTGCCGTCCAATGACTTCAAACAGGAGTCCAAGGACAGCGCCGAAACCGCCAAGGTCTGCTACGCCAACTACGGCGTGACGTTCACCATGACCGAGCCGCAGAAAGTCCGGGGCGATGACGCGACTCACCTGTTCAAGGTGCTGGCGGAACAGAGCAGCGCGCCGAAGTGGAACTTCTACAAGTACGTGATCGACCGGCAAGGCAAGGTAATCGCGAACTTCTCCAGCCTGACCAAACCGGATGATCCGGCGTTTATCGCGGCGATCGAGAAGGCTATCGCCTCCAAACCACTGCAACCATGATCCTGTAGGCGCTGCGGAACGGGTTTGCCGTTCAGCCACAAAAAAGCCCCGCCTCTGCACAGAGAACGGGGCTTTTTTGTGGGCGAGGGATCAGCCTCGCCGTGCAGCATCAGAAGCGATAGGTCGCGCCGACACCGAAACCGTTTGCCGAGTTTTCATACTTGGCGTCGTAGGTCTGGCCACGATCGTTTTGATTGTGGACTTTGACCGACTCTTCCTTCAGGTACGAGTAAGCCACATCGATGGTCAGGTCTTCGGTCGGGCTCCAGCCGGCACCGATGCTGAAGATGGTCCGGTCGCCGGTCGGGATGCGTGGCGAACGGTCGACGTTGTTGGTCGGTGACTGGTCGAAGGTCAGACCGGTGCGCAGTACCCATTCCTTGTTCAACTGGTACGAAGTACCCACGGCGTAAGCCCAGGAATCGTGCCAGTTCTGGTCTTCGGTGATCTCGCCGAACTGACCCGCCAGCAGCGGCTGCACGCCGGAGTTCTTGACGGTGATCTTTTCCAGCTGGCTCCAGCGGGTCCAGGTGCTACCGGCATAGACGTTCCAGCGATCGTTGATCGCTTGAGTGACGGAGAAGTCCACGGATTCAGGCGTGGTGATCTTCAGCGAAGCGTCGTATTTCTGCTGGGCGCCCAGGCCGACTGCGCCGAGCACGCCGTAGTTGACCTTGGTATTGCCTTCGAGCTTGTAGTCGACTTTCGAGTGGTAGGTCAGACCCAGACGAGTGGTGTCGGTGGCCTGTACCAGCACGCCGATGTTGTAGCCCAGCGCGGTGTCGTCACCCTTGATCTTGACCTTGCCGTCCGGGGCGGCCTGGGTGATCGAGAGGTTGGATTCCAGCGTGCCGTCGATACGGTTGATGGTTGGACCGAAACCTATCGACACCACGTCGTTGAATTTGTAGCTGACCGTTGGCTGGAAGGTGATGACTTGTACTTCGGACTTGCTGCCGAAGTAGCGGCCGGCAAAGCCTTTTTCGTAGTCGGTAATCAGGCCGAACGGCACGTATACGCCGAGGCCGAATGCCCAATGCTCATCGATCGGTTTGACGTAGAAGCCCATAGGTACGGAGGTGAAGGGCACCATGTCGCCTTTGTTGCTGCCGCCGTTAGGGCTGGAGCTGGCGTCGCTGATATCGGTCTTGGCATCGAGGAATGCAACGCCGCCAGTGACTTGTTCACGCGTGATGCGCGACATGCCGGCGGGGTTGCCATAAACAGTGCTTGCGTCGTCGGCAGAAGAAGATCGTCCAGCGTAACCCGTGCCCATCCCGCTGATGCTGTGTTCGTTGATGGCAAAGCCAGCGGCGAAGATCTGGGTGGATGCCATGGTAACGGCGAGGCTAAGGGTGGTTTTGAGCATGACTTTTTTCATTATTAGAACTCCTGGTGATCACCGGGGCGAAAATTACCAACATTTTCGTTCCAGCGCTATAGCCCCTATGCCTTGAGTTAGAGCGGTTTTGTAGGACAATCCGACCAGAATCGCGGCCGGTTGGGCGATCTTTTAAATGCGGTGGGTCAGCACGCAACCTGATTCATGGGTGAAACACATGTTTGCCAGGCGTACGTGAAGTCGCGCAGACGCCCCTGAGGCTGGAAGGTCTGACGCCAGATTCGCGCCATGCCCAGCAGGTCATCCGGGTCGGGGAGGGTGGGGTGTTGTTCTTCGACCAGCAGCCAGGCGATGGCAGTGGCGTAACGCAGGTTGACGGTCAATTCAAGGTGCGGACCGCTGAGAAAAGCATGCTGGCTGGCAAGGCCGCGAACCAGGCTGGCCCGCTCCGGATCGAGTGCCAGATAGTGGTCCCAAAGGGCCTGGTGGCGATGCTCGGCGATCCGGTAGAGGCCGTGGCCACGGCGGTCATGCAGGGCGGAGCCGAGGGCGGACTGGCTGGCGGCGATGCCCAGCAACAGGGATTCGGCCGTTGCGCAGTGACGTCCCAGATAAATCAGTGTGGGACGGATCACGTAGCGACACAGTTCGCTGGCAGCGATACCCATAATGCCCTCGATTCTTGTAATGGGCGGCGAAACCTGAAGGGGCCTTGGCAGCGGTGGATCGACTCAGGCTCGCCGGAAGCGGATCAAGCCGCTTGAGTTGAAGTGTAGTGTCATATTCGCGACGTAAAGGCCTGTTTTTAAAATATTTCCGGCGGCGAGCCAAAAACGTTATATCCGTTGGTGCTTAGGCGCGCAGGGCTAAAAGCGAAACATCGGGCAATAAAAAGCCCCGCATTTTGTGCGGGGCTTTTGCTTTTGCAGCCTTTTCGGCTTTCAGGCAACCAGGGCCTGACGTGTACGGTCGATCACGGCCTGCAGCGGTTCTGCGCTGGAGTATTGATCGGGGTATAGGCGCTCGCTGTGGCGGGCGATCCCGTGTTCATTGACCACGGTGAAGCTGAAGCAGCCTTTGCGAGCGGCCATGATCAGGCAGTTCATCGGAGCAAAAGCATTGGTTAGGGTGCGAATGGCATCCTGAGTCTGGATTTGAGTAGACATAGTTATTAGGTGTTCCTACAAATGACACGGATAAGAACCGTGCAACGTTAAAACGTTCCAGTAACGTCGACCACCATTGGTCGTACGAAGAACCCGACTGGAACAAAGCAGCCAGTTTGAAGCGCTATTAAGTTGGCGCGCTTGGGCTGGCAGGTAGGTACTTAGGAGGACAGGCAACACATCGAGGGCAGAGGTTCTGGGCCCGGGGTGAAGATCCTGATCAATTTGCAGGTTGGTTCGGTCAGAGTAAGTGCTCTTCGCAACACCCTTTGCATTCATTCAAAGGCAGTGCTGGCGCAAGATTTACCTGGAAACCATCGAGGGGTCGTTCCCGCTTTTTTCGGTGAAGGGCTTCTGGGAAGAAGATTGACCGTGGGGATGTGTTCGACCGGAATTGACTTTCAGCTTGGTACTAACGCCGCGGATACTAACGGATCGTTCTGGGCATTGCAAACCCTGTGGCAAAAAAGATTACGACCGGTAGCGCAAGCATGGGGTGGCAGCACTGGCCTCTTCGCGAGCAGGCTCATTCCTACAGGGGATCATGGCCAACCGTGGGAGCGAGCTTGCTCGCGAAGGAACCATCCGTCGCCACAAAAGCGTGCAGCCATCGCCATCGCCAACCCGCTTATCCCCAGCCTGAGGACTGAAACGACCCGAAAGAGCGCATCGATATAACCGGGTAACAGGTACTTGTGCACATTAGTTGCGCAAGCTGTAACCACGCTGTCATACCGATCCTGACTCGCATGACTGCCTGTATCAAAAGTTTAAGTCAATGAAAAACATCGCTTTTTTTTGTTGGTGAAAAAATCGTCAGTTTGACCGCGAGCCCCATTCCATAAGGCTTTGCGGAGGTTCGAGAGCGGTTGTCCACTGAGTTATCCACAGCTTCTGTGGATTGTCCCTAGCGCTTGCTCTAGGACGGGCGTGCCGGGTTTTTTTTCGACTTTACCTGTACGAAAAAGAGAGTAGAGTGGCGCGCCTTCCGATCTGCCCCGCAGTGTTTTATGAAGTTTCGCTCAGTATCAGACTCTGTTACCTCCGAACACCCTCGTGTTACCTCTCCCAAGCGATTTTCCGTACGTGTGGCCGAGTGGCTGCTCGACAGTCCGCGTCTGGGCGATAGCCGCAATGCCAAGCACCTGGCGGGGCATCTGCTCAAGCAACCGGCACGCGAAGGCGTGGTCGCGGCGCAAAGCCGTCTCGGTCAGTTGATGTGCCGTGAGTGCGGCAATGCCCGGGATCGGCGTATCGGTCAGGACCTGCTGCGTCAGGCTGCCCGGGCCGGTGATCGACGTGCGCAACAGGAACTCGGTCTGCTCGAAGACTGAGCTGTCCAACGCCCCGCACCTTGGTTAACCTTCAGGCTTTATCGAATCGGCAGGAGTGGCTATGGCTATGGACTTGACCAGCGTGTTGCTCGGTCTGGCGGGCGCGGGGTTGCCGCTGCTGGCGCTGGCCTGGCAACTGCAGCGCCGGGCGAGCAACGGACAAGCCGAGGTCGCCTTGCTCGAAGAGCGACTGGCCATGGCGCAACTGGCGCAGGACGGGCTCAACGCGCAGCTGGACGCCAGCCGCGATGAGGCGGTCGATCTCGCTCAGGCCAACGCCGCCAAGCAGGCTGAACTGGCCGCCTTGCGCCGGGAAGTCGAGCTGCTGCAGATCGAGCGCGATGATGCTCGGGATGCGTCCCACGCCTGGAACATCGAGCGCGCCAACAAGGAAGCCGAACTGCGGCGTCTCGATGCCCAGGCCGCCTCGCTAAATGCCGAACTGCGCGAACAACAGGAAAGCCACCAACAACGCCTCAACGACCTGCAAGGTTCGCGCGATGAGCTGCGGGCACAGTTCGCCGAGCTGGCCGGCAAGATTTTCGATGAGCGCGAGCAGCGCTTCGCCGAGACCAGCCAGCAGCGCCTGGGGCAGTTGCTCGACCCGTTGAAAGAACGTATCCAGTCCTTCGAAAAGCGCGTGGAAGAAAGCTATCAGGCCGAAGCCCGCGAGCGCTTCTCGCTGGCCAAGGAACTGGAGCGTCTGCAGCAACTGAACCTGCGTCTGAGCGACGAAGCGACCAACCTGACCCGCGCCCTGAAAGGCCAGAAGACCCAAGGCAATTGGGGTGAGCTGATTCTTGAGCGGGTGCTGGAGCACGCAGGGCTTGAGAAGGGCCGTGAGTACCAGACTCAGGTCAACCTCAAGGGCCCGGACGGCGAGCGCTTCCAGCCGGACGTGGTCATTTACCTGCCGGGCGACAAGCAGGTGGTGGTCGACTCCAAAGTCAGTCTCACCGCTTATCAGCAGTACGTCGCTGCTGAAGACGACAGCATCGGCCAGATCGCAATCAAGCAGCACGTGCTGTCGCTGCGCAGTCACGTCAAAGGCCTCGCCGGCAAGGACTACAAACGCCTGGAAGGCTTGCACAGCCTCGATTTCGTCTTGCTGTTCGTGCCGATCGAGGCGGCATTTTCCGCCGCGCTGCAAGCCGAGCCGACGCTGTTTCAGGAAGCGTTCGACCGCAACATCGTAATCGTCAGCCCGACCACCTTGCTGGCGACGTTGCGGGTGATCGACAGCCTGTGGAAGCAGGAGCGGCAAAGCCAGAACGCCCGGGAAATCGCCGAGCGTGCCGGCTGGCTGTACGACAAGTTCGTGCTGTTTATTCAGGATCTGGACGAGGTCGGCAATCGCCTGCAACAGCTGGACAAGGCCTACAGCTCGGCGCGCAACAAACTCACGGAAGGACGCGGGAATCTGGTCAGCCGTAGCGAACAGCTCAAGCTGCTCGGGGCGCGGGCGAGCAAGAGTCTGCCGGCGGACTTGCTGGAGCGGGCGATGACGGATGTCGATGGGCTGGTCGAACTGCCAGAGTGAAGATCAAAAGATCGCAGCCTGCGGCAGCTCCTACATTGGAATCGTAATCATCCTGTAGGAGCTGCCGCAGGCTGCGATCTTTTCAGAGCGGCACATACCGACTCAACAACGCCCGCAACGCCGCCGGTTTCACTGGTTTGGCCAGATAATCCAGCCCCGCCGCGTGCACCTGTGCCACGGTTTCCGGGCGACCATCGGCACTGATCACCACCCCCGGCACGGGCTCTCCCAGCGTGGTGCGCAGCCACGCCATCAGCTCCGTTCCGGTATCGCCATGGTCGAGGTGATAGTCGACCAATGCCAGTTGCGGCCGCATGCCATCGTTCAGCAACGCCGCGCATTCCTCGCGATTGCGCGCCGTCCACACCTGACAGCCCCAACGGGTCAGCAGGCTGTTCATGCCAATCAGAATGCTGTCTTCATTGTCGATGCACAGCACCTGTGCGCCGCTGAGCAGCTTGCCGTTCAACTCGACGGCAGCATTCGCCGGCACCGATTGCGCTCGGGCCAGCGGCACGCTGACACTGAACACGCTGCCACGCCCTGGCCATGAGCGTACACGCAGCGTATGGCCCAGCACCCGGCACAAACCATCGGCAATCGCCAGGCCCAGCCCGAGGCCTTTTTCGGCGCGGGTCTGATGGCTGTCGAGGCGCTTGAACTCCTCGAAAATCACCTGTTGCTTGTCTTCCGGAATGCCCGGCCCGCGATCCCACACTTCCAGGCACAGTTCGCCGCCGCGTCGCCGCACGCCCAGCAGCACCGGCCCCTTGGCGTAGCGGAAGGCGTTGGTGAGGAAGTTCTGCAGAATCCGTCGCAGCAATTTGATGTCGCTGTCGATGCGCAATTGGCTGCCACGCACGCGGAAGGTCAGGCCTTGCTCCTGGGCCAGCGCCTTGAATTCGGCGCCGAGCGTATCGAACAGCTCGTTGAGCGCAAACGGCTTGCGATCCGGGTTGATCTTGCCGTTTTCCAGGCGGGAAATATCCAGCAAGTCGCTGATCAGGTCTTCCGCCGAGCGCAGCGAACTGTCGAGGTGTTGCACCAATTGCTGCGCCTCTCTGCTCAAGCCGTCGTCCTGATGGGACAGGGCGGCGGAGAACAGGCGTGCGGCGTTCAGCGGCTGCATCAGGTCATGGCTGACCGCCGCGAGAAAGCGGGTTTTCGACTGGTTGGCAGCCTCGGCATTGCCCTTGGCTTCGGTCAGCGCGACGTTGAGCTGCGACAGTTCCTGGGTACGCTCGCTGACGCGCTGCTCCAGCCCTTCGTTGGCCTCGGTCAGCGCCTGCTCGGCTTCGCGGAACGCGGTGATGTCGGTGAAACTCATGACAAACCCGCCGCCGGGCATCGGGTTGCCAATCAGCTCGATCACCCGGCCGTTGGGGAACAAGCGTTCCGAGGTGTGCGCGCGGCCCTGACGCATCCAGTGCAGGCGCCGGGCAACGTGGACTTCCGCCTCACCGGGGCCGCACAAGCCACGTTCGGCGTTGTAGCGAATGATGTCGGCAATCGGCCGGCCGACACTGATCAAGCCGTCCGGGTAGTTGAACAACTCCAGATAACGGCGGTTCCAGGCCACCAGTTTCAGCGACTGGTCGACCACGCTGATGCCCTGGGTGATGTTCTCGATTGCGCCTTGCAGCAGGGCGCGGTTGAACTGCAGGACTTCGGAGGCTTCGTCGGCGATACGTACCACGTCCTCGAGCTGCATTTCCCGACCTTCAATCGCAGCTTTGACCACCGCGCGCGTCGAAGAAGCACCGAGCACACCGGCCAGCAAGCGTTCGGTGTGGGCGATCCATTCGCCGTCGGCGTTCTGGTTCGGGTTGAAACCCTTGCCCTGACGGTAGGCAAAACGAATGAAGCTCTGCCGCGCACGTTCTTCACCGACAAACCGCGCCGCCAGTTGCAGCAAATCATCAATCTGCACCGCGAGCATCGAGCGTGCATTCGGGCGGGCGCTGATTTCCTGACCAATGAAGCGCCCGGCCTGCCAGTGTTCCGAGACCCGCGTGCGCGACAGCACCGAGACCCAGGCGAAGAGGGTGAAGTTGCCCGCCAGCGACAGCACCACACCTTGGGTCAGCGGGGTGATCGGCAGGTTCAGCGGGTTGCTGTGCAGCCACGCCAGCCCGGGGAAAGTGCTCAGCGACCAGCCCAGGCTGTGGGCGGCAATCGGCAGGACCAGTGTGTAGAACCAGAGGAACGTACCGGCGGCCAGGCCCGCGAAAACGCCACGGCGGTTGGCCTGTTTCCAATACAGCGCGCCGAGCATCGCCGGGGCCAGTTGGGTGACGGCGGCGAAGGCGATCTGGCCGATGGTCGCCAGGCTCGCCGTGGAGCCGAGCAAGCGGTAGCTGACGTAGGCCAGCAGCAGAATCAGCACAATGCTCAGGCGGCGCACCGAGAGCATCCACTGGCGGAACACTTCGAACGGGCGCTCGGCGTTGTTGCGTCGCAGCAGCCACGGCAACAGCATGTCGTTGGAGACCATGGTCGACAGCGCCACACTGGCGACGATCACCATGCCGGTGGCCGCCGATGCACCGCCGATAAACGCCAGCAGCGCCAAGGCCGGATGGGCCTGGGCCAGCGGCAGGCTGATCACGAACGAGTCGGGCAGCACGTGACTGGGCAGCATCATCTGCCCGGCGAGGGCGATCGGCACCACGAACAGCGCGGCCAGCGCCAGATAGGCCGGGAACACCCACTTGGCCAGACGCAGGTCCTGCGGGTCGATGTTCTCCACCACCGTGACGTGAAACTGCCGTGGCAGGCAGATGATCGCCATCATCGCCACCCCGGTCTGCACCACCATCGATGGCCAGTTGATGGTTTCTTTCCAGTATTCCTCAAGCCGTGGCGCGAGCATCGCTTGATTGAACAGGTCGTCAAAACCGTCGTACAGCCCGTAGGTCACGAACGCGCCGACAGCGAGAAAGGCGAACAGCTTGACCAGCGATTCGAACGCGATTGCCAGGACCATGCCCCGGTGGTGCTCGGTGGCGTCGAGGTTGCGCGTACCGAAGACGATGGTGAACAGCGCCAGCACCAGCGACACGATCAGCGCGGTGTCCTGGGCGCGGGTGCCCATGGCGTCGGCACCGGCGCCGATCAGCAGGTTCACGCCGAGGACGATGCCTTTGAGTTGCAGGGCGATGTAGGGCAGGACGCCGACCAGACAGATCAACGCGACCACCACCGCCAGCGATTGCGATTTGCCGTAGCGCGCGGCGATGAAGTCGGCAATCGAGGTGATGTTCTCCTGTTTGCTGATCATCACCATTTTCTGCAGGACCCACGGCGCGCCCAGCAGCAACAGGATCGGCCCGAGGTAGATCGGCAGGAATGACCACAGTTGTTCGGCGGCCTGGCCGACTGCGCCGAAGAACGTCCAGCTGGTGCAATAAACGGCCAGCGACAGGCTGTACACCCACGCGCGCATCCGCGGCGGCAACGGTGTGCTGCGACGGTCGCCGTAGAAGGCGATGGCGAACATGATGGCCATATAGGCCAGGGCGACGGCGGCGATCAGCCCGGTGGACAACGACATGCAACACTCCCGACAGAAGACTCCCCGGCAGTCCTGCCCGGGCGGACAGTCTCGCATGAGTGCGGCGGTTAGTCAGTGTCGACCAAGGTCGCGGCGTGGCGGGGTGTCGCAGTGATGAAATCGGGTGGTTTTTGCGGGACGTTGCCGAATACAAAAACCTGTAGGAGCTGTCGAGTGAAACGAGGCTGCGATCTTTTGATCTTTGCAATCAAGATCAAAAGATCGCAGCGTGCCGCAGCTCCTACATGGGGGGCGGCGTCAGTCCTGTTGCAGCGCGATATCAATCAACCGATGCAGCTCTTCAACCTCCAGCGCCGCCGCCGAAAACAGAATCCGGAACACCACCGGCGCCACCACCAGATTGATCAACCGATCAACGCTCGGCGCCGCTTCATCCGAGTGGCGGTCAATGATGGTCTGCAACTGCGCGCCGAGGATCGTCACGCAATACCCCGGCGTGGCGCTGGCCTGCACGTCGCGCATCATGTGGCGCCCGGGTTCGGAGCTCATCTCGTCGAGATACTGTTCGGCCCAGGCGCGGATGTCACCGCGCAGGTCACCGGTCACGGCCGGTTCGCTGTCCGGGCGCATACGGGCGAGGGCGACGTCCGCCAGCAACGCCGCCAGATCACCCCAGCGTCGATAAATCGTCGACGGCGTCACCCCGGCGCGTGCGGCGATTTGCGGCACGGTCACGGTGGAGCGCTCCTGTTCTTGCAGAAGTGCGCGGACTGCCGAATGAATCGACTCTTGCACCCGGGCACTGCGGCCGCCGGGGCGTAAACCTTCTTTAATAGCCATGCGTCAGACCTTAACACAAAGAATTTGCTTTAAGCCAAAGCCAAGCGCACACTCCGCAAAAGCAAAAAATTAGCTTTTGCGGAGTGTGCCCATGACCAGCCTTGCTTCCAACCGTGGCAGCCTGATTTTTCTGGCGATCACCTTACTGAGTTTTCTCGCCGCTTCTACAGCGCCGACCCCGCTCTATCACCTGTATCAGGATCAACTGCACTTTTCGGCAGCGGTGCTGACCCTGATTTTCGGCGTGTATGCCCTGAGTCTGCTGGCAGCCCTGTTGACGGTCGGATCGCTGTCCGACCATCTTGGGCGTAAACCGGTGATTTTTACCGCGGTGCTGCTCAATGCGCTGGCGATGCTGCTGTTTATCAGCGCCGACAGTGTTGCCTGGCTGATCAGCGCGCGGGTGCTGCAAGGTTTCGCCACCGGCATGGCCACCGCGGTTTTGAGTGCGACGCTGCTCGACACCGACCGCCAGCAAGGGCCATTGATCAACAGTGTTGCACCGTTGCTCGGCATGGCGCTGGGCAGCATGGGTTGCGGTTTGCTGGCCGAGTTCGCCCCGGCGCCGTTGCAACTGACTTACTGGCTGCTGCTCGCGCTGTTTGCGTTGCAGGCGGTGTACGTCTGGCGCCTGCCCGAAAGCGTCACCTCGCAGGCCGGAGCCTGGGCTTCGTTGCGGCCGACCCTGCATGTGCCGGTCCAGGCGCGTTCGACCCTGTGGCGCGTGCTGCCGTTGAACACCGCGACCTGGGCCCTTGGCGGCTTTTACGCCTCGCTGGCGCCGTCGCTGGTGCGCACCGCCACGGGTTCGACGTCGAATCTGATCGGCGGTGCGACCGTTTCGGCGTTGACCGTGACGGGCGCGCTGATGATCTTCACCTTGCGCAATCGTCCCGCCAGCAAGGCCCTGCAAATCGGTGCCAGTCTGCTGCCCGCCGGGTTGCTGCTGATTCTGCTCGGCGTGCACAGCGCCAGTCTGCCGCTGTTTTTCCTCGGCACCCTGGTCGCCGGTTGTGGCTTTGGCTCGGGTTTTTTGGGCGCGGTGCGCAGCCTGGTGCCGTTGGCTTTGCCCCATGAACGAGCCGGGTTGATGTCGGCGTATTACGCGCTGAGTTATCTGGCGTTCTGTCTGCCGGCGTTGTTGGCCGGGCATTTGACCCGCACGTTTGGCTTGCTGGCGACCACCGATGGTTACGGTGTCGCGTTGATCGTGCTGGCCGTCGGCGCGCTGTTGCTCAGTCTGCGTTCACCCGCGGCCAAGGTTTGCCGCGCGCCATAAGCACGCGGTTTGGGTTAGCCTTGGCCGGCCCTGTATTTTCACGGATCGACACATGAAGATTATCCGCAGCAAGTCGTTCACCGCCGAGCGTGCCTGGGGCGCGCTGGACATCGCCAACATGAACGGCATCACCACGCGCCTGCACTGGACCGACCAGCCGTATAAATGGCACGTCAACGATGGCGAGGAAGTGTTCGTGGTGCTCGACGGTCAGGTGCAGATGCGCTATCGCGAACAGGGGGAGGAAAAGCAGGTGCTGCTGGAGGTCGGCGACATCTTCTATGCCTCGGTCGGCACCGAACACGTGGCGCATCCACAAGGGGCGGCGCGGATTCTGGTGATCGAGAGCGAAGGCAGTGTCTGACTGCTTATCTGTAAAGTAGATAACAGATAGAGAAATTACCCGTTATATAGATATTCGATTCGGTTCTACCATGGACTCAACCTCACCTGAGGACAGGAGTTCATGATGACTTGCCCCAACAGCACCAAACCCGGCATCAAGCCGTTCAGCCAGCTTCAGCATCCGCGTGAAGTGATCCGTCAATTCACCCCGAACTGGTTCGCCGCGACCATGGGCACTGGCGTGCTGGCGCTGGCGCTGGCGCAACTGCCGGTGGCGATTCCCGGGCTGCACGCGGTGGCCGAAGGGTTGTGGCTGTTCAACATTCTGTTGTTCACCTTGTTTACATTCGCTTATGCCGCGCGCTGGGTGCTGTTCTTCGATGAGGCGCGGCGGATCTTCGGCCATTCCACTGTGTCGATGTTCTTCGGCACCATTCCCATGGGCCTGGCGACCATCATCAACGGCTTCCTGCTGTTCGGCCTGCCACGCTGGGGCGAGGGCGTGATCCATCTCGCGCAAGTGTTGTGGTGGCTCGATGTGGCGATGTCACTGGCCTGCGGCGTGTTGATCCCCTACATGATGTTTACCCGCCAGGAACACAGCATCGACCAGATGACCGCCGTCTGGCTGTTGCCAGTAGTCGCGGCAGAAGTGGCGGCGGCCAGCGGTGGTTTGCTCGCGCCGCATCTGGCCGATGCTCACGCGCAACTGGTGGTGCTGGCCACCAGCTACGTGCTCTGGGCATTTTCCCTGCCCGTGGCGTTCAGCATCCTGACCATCCTGTTGCTGCGCATGGCCTTGCACAAACTGCCTCACGAAAACATGGCCGCTTCGAGCTGGCTGGCTCTCGGCCCGATCGGCACCGGCGCGTTGGGCATGTTGCTGCTGGGCAGCGATGCGCCGGCAATCTTCGCCGCCAACGGTCTGCCGGGCATCGGTGAAATCGCTGCGGGCCTTGGGCTGGTCGCCGGCATCACCCTGTGGGGCTTCGGCTTGTGGTGGATGTTGATGGCACTGCTGATCACCGCTCGCTACCTGCGTGACGGCATCCCGTTCAACCTCGGCTGGTGGGGGTTCACCTTCCCGCTGGGCGTGTATTCGCTGGCGACCCTCAAGCTCGCCAGCACGCTGAACCTCGGGTTTTTCAGTGTGGTGGGCTGCGTGCTGGTGACCTTGCTGGCGGTGATGTGGCTGATCGTCGGTAAACGCACCGTGCAAGGCGCGTGGCGCGGTGAGCTGTTTGTTTCGCCGTGTATTGCAGGATTGAAGAAATAACCTGAAAAGTTTAGGTAATGTGTGGCCTGGATCGTGGATCGGGATTCCAATATTCAGATCCAGGCCATTCTCTACCGACCTCAGGGAAACACGGAAGATGAGTCACCCCTCACAGTTCAACCTGCTTCGCACCCGGCGCTTCCTGCCGTTTTTCATCACGCAGTCGCTGGGCGCCTTCAACGACAACGTGTTCAAGCAGTCGCTGATTCTCGCCATTCTCTATCGGCTGACCATCGAGGGTGACCGTTCGATCTGGGTCAACCTGTGTGCGCTGCTGTTTATCCTGCCGTTCTTTCTGTTTTCGGCGCTGGCCGGGCAGTTCGGGGAAAAATTCGCCAAGGACGCGCTGATCCGTCTGATCAAACTCGCAGAAATCGCGATCATGGCCGTAGGATCGATCGGGTTTCTCTTCGATCACCTGTCGTTGATGCTGGTGGCGCTGTTCGCCATGGGCACCCACTCGGCGCTGTTCGGGCCGGTGAAGTACTCGATCCTGCCGCAAGCGTTGCGCGAGGATGAGCTGGTCGGCGGTAACGGTCTGGTGGAGATGGGCACCTTCCTGGCGATCCTCGCCGGGACCATCGGCGCCGGGGTCATCATGTCCTCGACCCATTACGCGCCACTGGTGTCGACTGCGATTGTCGGCATTGCCGTGCTGGGTTATCTCGCCAGTCGCAGCATTCCGCGCGCTGCTGCCGCGTCGCCGGAAATGCGCCTGAACTGGAACATCTTCAGCCAGTCCTGGGCCACCCTCAAACTCGGTCTGGGCCAGACGCCCGCGGTGTCGCGCTCGATTGTCGGCAACTCGTGGTTCTGGTTTGTCGGGGCGATTTACCTGACGCAGATCCCGGCATACGCCAAGGAATGGATGCACGGTGATGAAACCGTGGTCACCCTGATTCTCACCGTGTTCTCGGTCGGCATTGCGCTGGGCTCGATGCTTTGCGAGAAGCTTTCCGGGCGCAAGGTGGAGATCGGTCTGGTGCCGTTTGGCTCGTTCGGTCTGACCGTGTTCGGCCTGTTGCTCTGGTGGCACTCCGGCGGTATCCCGGAAAGTGTCGTCGGCCACAGCTGGATTGAAGTGTTGGGCTTCGTGCATACCTGGGCGGTGTTGGTCGACATTCTCGGCCTCGGCATTTTTGGCGGCTTCTATATTGTGCCGCTGTACGCCTTGATCCAGTCGCGCACCGCCGAAAACGAGCGGGCGCGAGTGATTGCCGCCAACAACATACTCAACGCACTGTTCATGGTGGTGTCGGCGATCGTTTCGATTGTGCTGCTGAGTGTGGTCAAGCTGTCGATTCCGCAGTTGTTCCTGGTGGTCTCGCTGCTGAACATCGGCGTCAACGCTTACATCTTCAAGATCGTCCCCGAGTTCAGCATGCGTTTCATGATCTGGCTGCTCAGCCATTCCATGTACCGCGTCGAGCATCGCAACCTCGACACAATCCCGGACGAGGGCGCGGCGTTGCTGGTGTGCAACCATGTGTCGTTCGTCGATGCGCTGCTGATTGGCGGCGCGGTGCGTCGGCCGATTCGCTTTGTCATGTACTACAAGATCTACAACTTGCCGGTGTTGAACTTTATCTTCCGCACGGCGGGGACGATTCCGATTGCCGGGCGCAACGAAGACATCCAGATCTACGAAAGGGCCTTCACCCGGATTGCCCAGTATCTGAAGGACGGTGAGCTGGTGTGCATCTTCCCGGAAGGCAAGCTGACCACCGACGGCGAGATCAATGAGTTCAAGGGTGGGCTGACGCGGATTCTCGAGGAGACACCGGTGCCGGTGATTCCGCTGGCACTGCAAGGGTTGTGGGGGAGTTTCTTCAGTCGCGATCCGAACAAGGGCCTGTTCAAGCGGTTGTGGTCGCGGGTGACATTGGTGGCGGGTTCGGCGGTAGCGGTTGAAGCGGCGGAGCCGGCGAAGTTGCAGGGCTTGGTGGGCGAATTGCGCGGCGGCGTTCGATAGTTGCCAACTGATCTGGCCTCATCGCGAGCAGGCTCACACCTACATTTGAAATGCGTCCCTGTGTAGGAGTGAGCCTGCTCGCGATAGCGGTAGAGGCTTAGGTGCTAATTTTAAGGCCAATCAAACCAGTGATGATCAATGCCACACTGGCCAGCCGGATCAACGCCATCGACTCGCCAAACAGAATGATCCCGGCAATCACCGTGCCCACGGCACCGACCCCGGTCCAGATCGCGTAGGCCGTGCCCAGCGGCAATTCCTTCATTGCCAAACCCAGCAGGCCAAGGCTGATGGCCATGGCCGCAACGGTCAATACGGTGGGGAGGGGGCGGGTGAAGCCGTCGGTGTATTTCAGGCCGACGGCCCAGCCGACTTCGAACAGGCCGGCGAAAAACAGAATGATCCAGGACATGAGAGACCTCCATCGATTGACGGGGTCGTCCCCAGATTAAGTACTCGATCGAGCCGCAGGGTCGTCCCCGCGTAGTGTGGTTGCCGGCAAGATGTTGCCCAACATCAACCCGAGGATCAAGTTTCGAAATCAGTCGGCAGGCTGTTGCGCCAGCGCCTCACGGTCTTCTTTCTCGCTCATGCGTCGGAAGTAGGTCGAAAGCAACGCCCCGGAAATGTTGTGCCAGACGCTGAACAACGCGCTCGGCACCGCCGCCAACGGCGAGAAGTGCGCGCTGGCCAGCGCCGCGCCCAATCCCGAATTCTGCATGCCGACTTCCAGTGCCAGCGACTTGCGCTGTGCCAACGGCAACTTGAACAGGCGCCCGGTGAAGTAACCCAGCAAGTAGCCGAAGCTGTTGTGCAGCATCACCACCGCCATGATCAGCAGCCCGGACTCGGCGATCTTCGCCTGACTGGCGGCCACCACGGCGGTAACGATGATCACGATGCTGACCACCGACACCAGCGGCAACACCTCCACCGCGTGGCGCACCTTGTCGCCGAGCAACCGTTGCGCAACCACGCCGAGCACGATTGGCAGCAATACCACTTGCAGGATCGACCAGAACAACTCCATGAACGACACCGGCAACCACGCCGAAGCCAGCAGCCAGATCAGCGCCGGGGTCAGCAGCGGAGCGAGCAGGGTGGTCACGGCAGCAATCGCCACCGACAGCGCCAGATCACCGCGGGCCAGCCAGGTCATCACGTTGGAAGACGTGCCGCTTGGGCAGCAACCGACCAGAATCACCCCGACGGCGATTTCCGGCGGCAGGTGAAAGATCTGGCAGAGCAACCACGCCACGCCGGGCATGATCACGAAATGCGCAACCACGCCCAGCGCCACACGCCACGGATGGCGGGCAACGGCAGCGAAGTCGTCGAGTTTGAGGGTCAGGCCCATGCCGAACATCACCAGGCCCAGCAACGGCACGATGGCGCCTTTGAGTCCCAGGAACCATGCCGGCTGCAGGAACGCGATCACGGCGAATATCAGAACCCAGTAAGCGAAGGTGTTGCCGACAAAGCGGCTGAGTGCAGCCAGTGCGCGCATGGCTTGTTCCTTGTTATTAATAATGAACACTACAAAACAACTGTAGGAGTGAGCCTGCTCGCGATAGCGGTTGTTCAGTCAATATTTGCGTTGAATGTCAGTTCCTCATCGCGAGCAGGCTCACTCCTACATTTTGTACATCACAGGTATTTAGATCCCCTGCGGCGTCTCTTCGCCACCCAGCGCTTCAACCAGCGCCGGCAGGAAGTCGCCGAAAGTCAGCATCATCAGGGTGAAGCTGGCGTCCAGTTGACCGAGGGCTTCGTCGCCACCGTCCTGTTCGGCCTGATCCTGCAGCAGGTCTTCGAACTTCAGGCGTTTGACGGTCATCTTGTCATCGAGCATGAACGACAGCTTGTCCTGCCAGGCCAGCGACAGCTGAGTCACGACTTTGCCGGTGCTCAGGTGCAGCTGGATTTCTTCGCTGGTCAGATCCTGACGCTTGCAACGCACGATGCCGCCGTCTTCGTGGGTGTCGCGCAGCTCGCACTCGTCCAGAACAAAGAAGTCCGGGGCGGCTTGCTGGGTGGTGACCCACTCGGTCATCACGGCGGTCGGTGCGGTTTTCACGGTCAGCGGGCGGACGGGCAGGGTGCCGAGCACTTCACGCATTGTGGAAAGCAGGTCTTCGGCGCGTTTCGGGCTGGCCGAGTTGACCAGGATCAGGCCCTGTTTCGGCGCGATGGCGGCGAAGGTCGACGAGCGGCGGATAAAGGCGCGCGGCAGGAAAGCCTGGATGATTTCATCCTTGATCTGATCGCGTTCCTTTTTATAGACCTTGCGCATCTGCTCGGCTTCGATCTCTTCGACCTTTTCCTTGACCGCGTCGCGCACGACGCTGCCCGGCAGAATACGTTCTTCTTTACGGGCAGCGATCAGCAGGAAATCACCGCTGACGTGCACCAGTGGAGCATCTTCGCCCTTGCCGAACGGCGCGACGAAACCGTAGGTGGTCAACTCCTGGCTTGCACATGGACGCGCCAGTTTGGTGGCCAGTGCAGTTTCCAGCGCCTCGGCATCGACAGGCAGGTCTTGGGTCAGGCGATAGATCAGCAGGTTTTTGAACCACATGGGGTGAGTCTCTCCTTTATACAAAGGGGGGCATTATTGTCTTCGCCGGGTCATAGGCCAACCCTTCTCTAAGCCTTTGGAAGGCCTGAGAAAATTAATTAAAAAAGTGCTTGCCAGAGGTTGGGTCGCTCCGTAGAATGCGCGCCACACCGAAGCGAAGGGTGATTAGCTCAGCTGGGAGAGCGTCTGCCTTACAAGCAGAATGTCGGCGGTTCGATCCCGTCATCACCCACCATTCGTTTCAAGTGTTTAGCGCAGCGGTAGTTCAGTCGGTTAGAATACCGGCCTGTCACGCCGGGGGTCGCGGGTTCGAGTCCCGTCCGCTGCGCCATATTCGGTAACCTGGACCACTGAACGCCAGGTCACCACGGAAAAACCCGCTGAAGCGGGTTTTTTTCTGTCTCAAGTTTGTACCTTGTTCCAATGGGTTTGTGTCGTTTCACCGGTTTTCGGATTTTTTTGAAAAAAACTTCAATTAAATCAACACATTACGAAAACTTGTGGCATAATGCGCCCCGTAACGAAGCGAAGGGTGATTAGCTCAGCTGGGAGAGCGTCTGCCTTACAAGCAGAATGTCGGCGGTTCGATCCCGTCATCACCCACCATTCGTTTCAAGCGTTTCGCGCAGCGGTAGTTCAGTCGGTTAGAATACCGGCCTGTCACGCCGGGGGTCGCGGGTTCGAGTCCCGTCCGCTGCGCCATATTCGGTAACCTGGACCACTGAACGCCAGGTCACCACAGAAAGCCCGCCTAGTGCGGGCTTTTTGCTGTCTGCGATTTAAGAAAATTGCTCGATTCTGCGCGGAATCCGTGTAGGAGCTGCGGCACGCTGCGAGCTTTTGATCTGGCTTTTAGAGATCAAAAGATCGCAGCCTCGTTTCACTCGACAGCTCCTACAGGGGTTGTGATTCTCACTGCTCGGCATTGCGACTGTGCCGATAGTCACTCACCGCCTCATACACCGCTTTGCGCAAGCGGTTGATCCCGCCAATCGGCCGATGCGCCTCGATACCAAACCACGGGTTGAACGACAGGTTGTCGCACGCCAGATTCAGCGCCGGCGTGTCGAAGTCCTGGGCAGGCAGGGTAATGCGCGCCACGGTTTCGAACGGTGAGTCCTGCTCGCGCCATTCGATGCTGGTGTCCTCGATCGGCATGGACTTGTTCGCGTCCTGGCGCTGAATCTGCAACACGAAACACGCAGGCACGCGATCCGTCGACAGTTGCTGGTTCAAGGCGTTGCGCAGGAAGTTCGGCAAATCGTGGTTTTGCGGGGGCGGGGTATACGCCGGGCAGTTATCCAGATCCGGCGCGACCCGAAACTTCGCATTGGCCTCACCGAACTTGTAGGGCGATACCGAAAAGTACGTGGCCCCGGTCGGGCTGTCCGGCGCTGGCGCCAGCGTCGCCAGGGCAATCGCCAAGTGACGGATCTGCCAGGTGCGCGGATCCCAGCCGGGGAAAAACGCCATGATCTTTTTGCCGTCAGCCTGAGCCGCCACATTCTGACGATACTCGGCGACATCGCTGACAAAGAAATTCGGGTGGCTGAACATCACAAAGTCTTGCTCGCGCCGATCCTGACGGTCGCCGAGCAACGGTTTGCCGGGAACATCGAGCAGCTTGATCGCCATGCCCCGCGCGTCACGGATGCTGTCGAACTGCGGGTAGGCGTTGCCATTGGACAGGCGAATCATCGCCTGCCAGGTCTTGCCCGGCTGGCTGAAAACGCCCTGGCGCAGCGATGGCGTCAGTTCCGGCAACACCGTCACCTCGGCTTTTACGCAACCATGCGCCTTGGCATGCGCATCGCGCAGGTAGCGTGTGCCTTCGCGGTGTTGATCGACGATGCGTATGGCGGTCTGGATCACGTCCTGGGTCATGGCCGCTTCACCGGCGGGAATCTGTTCCTGCGCCGACACCGGGCCGCGGTGTTGCCAGGCGAACCATGCGCTCGCGATGACCCAGCCAAGCAGGCCGATCACCAGCAATGCCAACAGGGTTTTGCCCAGCAGTCGTCCCAGCCACAGCCAGATACGGGCGAGCATGGACGGTCTTTTGTATGAGTTGATCATCATGGCAATTGCGCCTCCAATGGCCCGCCGAGGACTTTCAGGTACTCCAGCAATGCCCAGCGTTCTTCCGGTTGCAGCAGTCGGCCGATGACGCCCTTACCACGCTCGCCGGCGCGAAATTCGTGGCCGCTGTTGTGGTTGCCGGTGATCCGCGTGTCGAACAGAAAGCCATTGGTGAAGGCCTCGGTGCGATATCCCAGATGGTGAGGGTCGTATTCGAATGAACCCTTGTAGAACGTGGGCGCGCGCTCATCCTGCGGCGACAGCAATTGATATATGCTCGGCACCGAACCGTTGTGCAGAAACGGCGCAGTAGCCCAAACGCCAGCCAATGGCCTGGCCTTGTAAGCGACTTTTTCGCGCACGCCGATCGGCAGGCCGAAGCCGTCCAGCCCGGGTTTCTCCTGCGCTGTGACTCCGGCCTCGCGATAGGCGCGGTTTTCAACGAATGCAGTGACGTAGGCCAGGCCTTTAGCCACCGATAGCTGGCTCAGATCCAGTGGTTCCGTGGGCGTCGGATGCAACTTCACGTCCATCTGCTCAAGTTCTTTGAGATTCCATTGCAGCGGCGTCAGGTCGAAACGGTGGCTGGCAATGTTGATGGCGGCGTTCGGATCAGTGCCGATCACGTCCACCGGCAGCATGTGCAAATGCTGCACCCAGCGCTGGCCTTCCTGAGTCTTGCGCGGCATGTGGCAACTGGCGCAGTTCTCGGCAAACAGTGCGCGGCCCTTGGCGGCCAGCGGTTTATCGACAGCGCCGAGCACGTCCTCCGGCCAGGCGGGCGGTTGCAGGCGTTGCAGGGTTTCTTCGATGGTGTGCAGATCGCGCACGCGCACACTGGAGGCATAACGCGCATCGCCCTGCAGCGGCTGACCGTTGCTGTCGAAGAAATTCAGCGTGGCGCCGACGCCCAGCGCCTCTCCGATGTTGCGCGCCATTGGTTGCTGCGCCGAGCCGTTCCATTGCACCCAGTCGAAGGTCCACATGTCCCACAGTTGCGGGTAGTCCACCGGGGCATTGGCCACGCGGTAGTTGGCGGGGGAGATGGCGTCACCGAAGGTGGCGTTGGCGATGCGGCCGAAGGCATCGGTGCGCCCGGGGCCTTCTTCGGTCGGGTAGAGGCCGCGGTGGGTGTCGTTCCAGGCGACTTTCAGGAAAGTGTTCAGTGAAACCTTGAAGTCCTTGCGCAGTTGTTCGTGGCGCGCCTCGTAGTCATTGCCCAGCACCTGTCGGGCGAACCGTTCGAATTTCCAGGGGTTGTAGTAAGTCGAGGTCAGACTGGCGACCAATGCCTGTCCGAAACTGCCACCGCGCAGTGTAGGAACGCTGGAGGGCAACACATGTTGCGCCGAACCACCGTCAATCCGCACGGCCTGACCCTTGAAGCGCAATTCGCCGGTGTGGCAGGCGGCGCAGGTGATGTCGAGATAGTGCTCGGTGCCGCCGGGATTCTGATGGCGGGCGAAGCCGACCGGCAGATTGCCGGGATTGTTCGCTGTGGCTTGTTGTTGCGGATCGACCAGAAAACCGAAGCGTGCGAGGTATTCCGGGGACGCAAAGCGCTGCTGCGAGAAGGGCAGCTCCAGCGCCTGGAACCACTCATAGCGCAGGCCTTTGACCTGCGTGCCCTGGGGGGTGAAGTAGTAGGTCTGGCGTTCTTCCTCACTCCACTGGTTCAGGTAATGCACCTGCTGGGCGGGGGTGTAGAACGGCAGTTTCGGGTTGGCGACGTAATACAGAACCACGGCGAGAGCCAGGCCCAGCAGTACGATGATCAGCGTTAGCACACGGAATAAGAGGCGCAAGTTAAACATCCTTGTCGAGTTGTTGTGTTGTTATGCCTCAGCTGTTGCAGGTGTAGCAAGTGGCCATTACGCCAACGGTCGCGGGAAATCTCCTCAGCCCATGTCAGGCCAAGATGACAGAAGCTTCATCGTCGCTTTTCCCGAATGCGTTTTAATCCCTGAACTTATCGGATGTTTCCTGCTCTCATGCCGGTAGCCATTGGTCGTGGCGGCCTGATAAGCTCGCGGCTTTACTCGATTGCCCTTTCGGCGCATGAACAAGGAAATAGCATGAAACAGCATCGGTTGGCGGCGGCGGTAGCCCTGGTTAGCCTGGTCCTCGCGGGTTGTGATTCGCAGACCAGCGTAGAGCTGAAAACCCCGGCGCAAAAAGCTTCCTACGGTATCGGCCTGAACATGGGCAAGAGTCTTGCTCAGGAAGGCATGGATGATCTGGACTCCAAAGCGGTAGCCCAGGGCATCGAAGATGCCGTTGGCAAGAAAGAACAGAAGCTGAAAGACGACGAACTGGTCGAAGCCTTCGCCGCGCTGCAAAAGCGTGCTGAAGAGCGTATGGCCAAGATGAGCGAAGAGTCGGCAGCCGCCGGCAAGAAATTCCTCGAAGAAAATGGCAAGAAGCCGGGTGTCACCACCACGGCTTCCGGCCTGCAGTACGAAGTGGTCAAGAAGGCCGACGGCCCACAGCCCAAGCCGACCGACGTAGTGACCGTTCACTACACCGGCAAGCTGACCAACGGCACCGTATTCGACAGCTCCGTCGAGCGCGGCAGCCCGATCGATCTGCCTGTCAGCGGCGTGATCCCGGGTTGGGTCGAAGGTCTGCAACTGATGCACGTTGGCGAGAAGTACAAACTGTACATCCCTAGCGATCTGGCCTACGGCGCACAATCGCCAAGCCCGGCAATCCCGGCCAACTCGGTTCTGGTTTTCGACCTGGAATTGCTGGCCATCAAGGATCCGAGCAAAGAAGACGCCGCCGCCAAGTAAACCGGCAACGGCTTCGACAACAACGCCTCGCAATTGCGGGGCGTTGTTGCATCTGGAGGATGGCAGGGGTAAACAGAGCGAACGGATGCCACTGGCAGCAGTCCTAGAGATTGAGACCGCCAGCGCTAGACGCCCTGAGCCGCCAAGTCAATGAAATATTGGGGTTTTTTATGTGAGTAAAAAACGCCCGATCTGAGCGCAGCCCTTATAAAACGGGGCTCTCAGCGCTGAAATGCAGCTCTGTTCACAAGGTTATCCACAATTTGTGTGGATAACATTTCAACGGGAGAAATAGATGAAAGCACCGTGGAATTTCACCCGATTTCTACCCTTGGCCGGACGCCTGCTGGCCCGCGGTCGCCTGCCGACCCTGCTGTTTGCCGTCGCCAGCAAAGGTGCCGCACAAGGCAATCGTCTGGGCAAGCTCAAGGATGATCTGCGTTTGCTCCAGGCGCTGTGCCTGGCCTACTGGCGCGGTGAATACCGGGCCATCAGCCCGAAAGCGTTGATTTCGGTGGTGGCGGGGTTGATGTATTTCCTCAGCCCGGTGGATGCGATCCCGGATTTCATTCCGGTGTTCGGCATGCTCGATGACATCGCCGTCCTCGCCTGGCTGATGAAAACCCTCGACGATGAACTCAGCGCCTTCCGGCAGTGGCGCAACCGCCAGCAGCCGGAAAAGCTGGCGGTGGTCGAGCGTCTGCCCGATACTCCGGAACAACTTCAGCTTCAGGGCCCGAAAAAGCCCTGATTCATTCCTGCCTGCATACAGATAGATACCCCCCGCGACCTTGGCCGCTGTTAGGATTACACTTCTAGGGAAAGTGCCGACTCGCTAAGTGTTGTTGTCCTACGGGGTAGTCATGGATATTCAGATAATTGCACGCGATGGCGAACCCGAATATGCGGTTCTGCCATGGCCTCAGTATCAGGCTCTACTGAAAGCAGCAGGCATCAACGAAACACCGTCGCAGCAGGCCCCGGCGCCGCTCGCGGCAACACCGGATCCGATTCTTCCAGGTCTGGATCAATTACGCAGTTTGCGCGAAGGGAAGGGCATCGCCATTGAGGCGCTGGCCCGCACGGTAGGCATCAGCCCGTCTTATCTGGCCATGATCGAAAGTGGCGAGCGTCAACCTGACGCCGCGATTCGCCGCAGCCTGGCCTGGGAACTGACGGTGCCCGGTTGGAGGGATGAATCGTGAGCGTACGCATCAGTCGGCAACATTGGGATGGATTGCTCGGAGAATTGGACCAGGCGCGCAGGCAGCGCCATCTACTGACCTATCGGGCGTTGCTCGAACGTTTGCAGTTGCCGACGCCGGCGATGCAAACCCTGACTGCGGCACTGGAACATCTGGCCGCGCTGGACGCCAAGGCTGAACAACCGTTGCGCAGTTCGCTGGTGATCAGCCAGGGCGCGAGCCGCCTGCCACGTACCGGTTTTTTTGAATGCGTCGAACGTCTGGGGCGTTTCTCCGGGCCATCCGATGGTGTCGCGGCAGCCTCCTGGCACGCATCGGAAGTGGTCAGGGTCTTCGAATACGAGTACCCGGAATCGGCGGAGGCCTGAGTGTTCTTACGACTCAAGGCGCAGGTCAGTTACTGGCTGGCTCGCCGGTTGTTTCACTGGTCGTGGTTTGTCCGTCAGCCAAAAGGCTGGCGCTGGCTCGAAGGGCAGTTTGCGCGCATGGCCAATCTTGGCGATGTCGGCGCGCAGAGCTTTTACGGACACATCCTGACGTTTCGTGGCGTTGGCCTGGGCGCCCGCGAAGAGGGTGTGCGGTTGTTGCGTCTGGCGGCACTCGCTGGTGATGGCAAGGCGGCCTATCAGGTCGGTGTGATCTGCCTGGCCGGTACTGCGAGCAAGGCGCCGGATCCGGCAGAGGCGGCGCGCTGGTGGACCCTGGCCGCCAAGGCCGGCCACCCGTTGGCCGAGCTTAAGCTCAAGGAGTTGAGCGCTCGGGACTCAACGCAGTAAATCCATATGTGTCGGCCCGATAAACGTGGCGCGAGGGAAACCTCGCGCCACGTTTTGCGTTTAAATCCGTACGATTTGTAGTTATGGGGCTTTTGAGGACTAGTCCTACAGTAAACGCCTACTCGCCTGACTTCTTTCCTGATTGATCCCCCGCAAAGTCCCCGCGCCTAATTTTTGCGCGAGGGAACGTTCATGTTTGACCCGGTTTTTCATTCCACCCCGCACGGTGGCGTGTGCTGATGGACGCCGTCAGCCGTATCGAGCAGGAACTCGACAGTTTCCCCGACACCCTCAGCCTCTATCGCCAGCAACTTGAGCATTGGTTGAGCCGCGCGGCTGATCAGGTCAGCCACGCGGCGGATCTGCCGTCACTAATGGGCATGGAGCGGATCATCCGCTTCGGTGATCGCCTCACCGCGGTCAGCACGGGCGACAGTGAGTTTTCCTCCAGCGTCGTGCAGTGCCCGGAAAGCGGGGTGCTGGCGATCGAGAGCAAATTCGAGTCGGTGTACGACATTCCGCTGGGCGGCATCGTGGTGGATGTGGTGGCGGTGGGTGACGGAAAGATCACCCCTGTCACGCTGGATGCGCAGGGTAAAGGCTCATTCACGGGCGATGCGGGCCAGTTCTACCGGGTAATGGTCCGCGGTGAGGTCACGCCGCAACAGATCGACGATCTGTTCAAGGCTTATACCGGGCTGACCGGTGAACTCGATGGCTGGCTGCGTAGCGAGTGGCAAGGGTTCAAGCCGCAATGGTCGCAGTCGCAGTCGGTGGCGACGGCGGCGGGCAACGGCATGCTCGCCGGGAGTTGGGCAGCGATCGAGGGGGTGTGGGACAGCATCGGGCTGCTGTCGGAGATTCTGCAGGACCCCGGCAAGTTTGCCGAGCGGTTGGGGAGTGCAGCGGATGATCTGATCGAGCTGGCGCAAACCGCTCCACAGGTGATGGAGAAGCTGCAACTGCTGGTCAGCGACGAGGCGGCGCTGTGTTTGCTGCTGCGCACCGCGAGCTTGTGGCTGGAGATGTTGCCACCGAGCGAATTGGCCGGGAAAACTGCAGAAGCGGCGTCGATGATCATCGTGCAACTGTTGATCGATGTGCTGATCGGCATCGTCCTGACGTTCGTGGGGGCCGGTGCCGGGATTGCCTATCTGACCCTGCGTCTGGCGGATCGCGCAGCCCAATTACTGTCGATTGTTAAACGATTGGTGAAGGCGATGTTTGGCATCGTCAGCACGTTTATCGAATACGTCGACCGCTACAAAAACGTCGCCGCGCGGGGCATTGTCGCCGGGGTGAAAAAGGGCCGCATGCAATTGCGCTGGGATGCGAAGCGCAACGCCGCACTGAAGAAAAACGAACCCCACGACGACTCACCCGATCAAGCAAAAAACCCCAACGGCGACAGCGCCGATTGCGTGCCGTTGACCTGCACCAACGGCTGCCCGGTGTCGATGGTCACCGGTGAAGAACTGCTGACCCTGACCGATGGTTCGCTCGACGGGGTGCTGCCGTTCGAGTTCACCCGCCTGTATCGCACCAGCGCCGTTGAGATCGATGTCGGGCTGGGGTTTGGCTGGAGCCATTCACTGGCCCATCGGCTGGTCTTCGATGGCGATGCGGTGGTCTGGGTCGACCACGAGAACCGCCGCACGCGGTTTCCCATGCCCAGTGTCCAGCGGCCGGCGATTCACAACAGTTTGTCGCGGGCGGCGATTTTTCTTGGGGATGAACCGGAGGAATTGATCCTGGCGCTGGCGGGGAGCGCGGCGCGGTTTTATCACTTTCGTGCCGGGCGGCTGACGGCGATCAGTGATGCATATGGCAATCGCCTGCGGGTTGCTCGTGATCATCAGGAGCGCATTGTTCGCTTGGACAATGGTGCGGGTCGGTCGCTGGGGTTGCGTTACGAGCGGGCGCATCTGGTTGCCGTTGACTATCAGGTTTGGCGCGAAAGCGACTGGCACACCGAACAGACCCTCGTCAGCTACCGCTACGACGCCCGCCAGCGCCTGCTCGAAGCGACCAATGCCGTCGGTGACAGCGAGCATTACGACTACGACGAGCAGCACGTCATCCTGCAGCGGCAACTGACCGGTGGCGCGAGTTTCTTCTGGGAGTGGGAGCGCGCCGGCAAAGCCGCGCGTTGCGTGCGGCACTGGGCGTCGTTCTCGCAGATGGACAGCCGTTACGTCTGGGCCGACGACGGCAGCGTGGCGGTGCACTACGTCGACGGTAGCGAAGAAACCTACGTCCACGACGATCGTGCGCGGCTGGTGCGCAAGGTCGAGGCCGATGGTGGTGAGTTCCTCAAGGCCTATGACGATGCCGGACGGCTGATCGCCGAGCAGGATCCGCTGGGGGCGGTCACCGAATACCGCTACGACGAAGTCGGACGGCTGATCG
>NZ_JAHHZH010000015.1:0-63342 GCF_018729515.1 Pseudomonas sp. MG-9 | reverse complement strand
ATGGTGCGAGAGGCCGTCACGATCTACAACCAGGAGCGGCCGCACCTCTCTTTAAAATACAAAACGCCCGATGCGGTGCATCGGGCGTTAGGGTGAAACAGGTGTAAACCTATTTCAGGACTAGACATGAATGAAAATCCCCTTTGTAGGAGCTGCCGCAGGCTGCGATCTTTTGACCCTGATCTTGGCTTCTAAAAACAAAATCAAAAGATCGCAGCCTGCGGCAGCTCCTACAGGGTCTAGGTCATGGTTTCGGATCAGGTTTGGCCAGCAGGGTGTAGATGCACGGCAGCACGAACAGCGTAAACAACGTGCCGATCGACATCCCGGTAGCAATCACCATCCCGATATCGAAGCGGCTGACCGCACCCGCACCCGTCGCCAGAATCAGCGGCACCATGCCGAACACCATCGCCGCCGTCGTCATCAACACCGGCCGCAGACGAATCGCCGCGGCTTCTTCGACCGCCTCGCGCGCGGTCAGGCCTTTGTCCTTGCGCAACTGGTTGGCGAACTCAACGATCAGGATCCCGTGCTTGCTGATCAGCCCGATCAGCGTCACCAGCCCGACCTGGGTGTAGATGTTCATGCTTGACCAGCCAAGGAACAATGGAATCAGCGCACCGCAGATCGACAGCGGCACCGTCACCAGAATCACCAACGGGTCGCGGAAGCTCTCGAACTGCGCCGCCAGCACCAGGAAAATGATCGCCAGCGCGAGAGCGAAGGTCACCCACAGGGCGCTGCCTTCCTGCACGTATTGGCGCGAGGCGCCGCCATAGTCGAAGGCAAACCCGGCTGGTGCTTCTTCCCGGGCGATCTGCAACACGGTGTCGATTGCTTCACCCATGCTGACCAACGGGAATCCGGAGATCTTCGCGGCGTTGAGTTGCTGGAACTGGTTGAGCTGGCGCGGTCGCGCCCGATCAGTGACCTTGATCAGGGTCGACAGCGGCAGCAGCTCGCCCTGGGTGTTTTTCACGTAGTAATTGTTCAGCCAGCCGGGGTTCTCGCGAAACGGTCGTTCGACCTGGGCAATCACCTTGTAGCTGCGACCTTCAATGGTGAAACGGTTGATTTCCGCCTCGCCCAGCAGCGTCGCCAGGGTGCCGCCGAGGTCGAGCATCGACACGCCCATCTGCGCGGCTTTGGCACGGTCGATGTCGACCACCACTTCGGGCTTGTCGAACGCCAGGTCGAGGTCGACGAAGGCGAACTTGCCGGACTCCATGGCGCGCTTCTTGATCCGGTCGGCCACTTGCAACAGCAACTCGTAGTCATTGGCGGTGTTGATCACGAACTCGAACGGCAAGCCCTCACCGGTGCCGGGCAGGGAGGGCAGGTTGAAGCCGAAGATCTGCAGGCCCGGGATGGCGCCCAGTTTGCCTTGCACCTCGGGCAGGATTTGCATCTGGGTGCGGCTGCGCTCGTTCCACGGCTTGAGCAGAAAGCCGCCGATGCCCGATTGCACGCCGTTGTAGCCGTTGATCTGGAACGAGGAGTAGTACTCCGGAAACTCCTTGAAGATCTTGATGAATTCGTCGGTGTAGGTGCTCAGGTAATCGAGGTTGGTTGGCTGCGGGGCGTTGGCCATCATGAAGATGATGCCCTGATCCTCATCCGGCGCCAGTTCCGACTTGGTGAACTTGAGGAACACCGGGATCAGGCACAGCACGATCACAGCAAACACCAGCACCACCGGACGGGTGTTGAGCGTGCCGTGCAACACGCTCTGATAGCGGCGTTTGAGGCCGTCGAAGATGCGGTCGAGTCGATGCGCCAGGCCACTGGGATTTTCCTCGTGGCGCAACAGCAGGGCGCACATCATCGGCGACAGGGTCAGGGCGACGATCCCGGAAATCACTACGGCGCCGGCCAGAGTCAAGGCGAACTCCTTGAACAAGGCCCCGGTCAGTCCGGTGAGGAAACCGATCGGCGCATACACGGCCGCCAGGGTGATGGTCATCGAGACCACCGGCATGGCGATTTCCCGGGCGCCTTCCAGTGCGGCCTCCAGCGGCGTCTTGCCTTCCTCGATATGGCGGTGGATGTTCTCTACCACGACAATCGCGTCGTCCACCACCAGCCCGATCGCCAACACCATCGCCAGCAGGGTCAGCAGGTTGATCGAGTAACCCATCATCTGCATGAAGAACATCACGCCGATCATCGACAGCGGGATGGTCACCACCGGGATTACCACAGAGCGCAGTGCGCCGAGGAACAGGAACACCACCACAATCACGATCAGCACCGCTTCGAACAGGGTTTTCACCACTTCGTCGATGGAGGCCTGAATAAACAGGGTGGCGTCGTAGGCGATCTCGCTCTTGAGGTTGGGCGGCAACTGGGCTTCGAGTTCCGGCATCAGCTTGCGCACTTCCCGGATCACGTCCAGCGGGTTGGCCCCGGGCGTGGCCTTGATGCCGATGTACACCGATGGCGTGCCGCCGAACGAGCTGATCGAATCGTAGTTTTCCGCGCCCATCTCGACCCGCGCCACATCGCTGAGCAGCACGCGGCTGTCGCCACTGACCTTGAGCGGAATCGCGGCGAAGGCTTCGGCGGATTTAAGCTCGGTGTTGGCGTTGATGCTGGTGACCACATACTCACCTTTCACCTCGCCGGCAGCCGAGAGGAAGTTGTACTGGCGCACCGCGTTGGTCACGTCACTGGCGCTGAGGCCGAGGCCGGCGAGCTTCACCGGGTCGAGCCACAGGCGCATGGCGAATACCTGATTGCCGAGAATCTCCGCCTCGGCCATGCCCGGCAGGGTCGCAAGTTTTGGCTGGATCACCCGCGACAGATAGTCGGTGATTTGCGGGTTGCTCAAGTCCTTGCTGAAGAAGCTGATGTACATCAGCGCCGAAGCGTCGGCCGATTCCTTGCTCAGCACCGGGTCTTCGGCGTCCTGCGGCAGCTTGTTTTTCACCTCGTTGGCCTTGGCCAGCAGTTCGGTGAACAGACGGTCGGTGTTGGAGCCGATACGCGCATAGATCGAGATCACCGAGAAGTTCTGCCGGCTGACCGAGGTCATGTAGTCGATGCCCTCGGCGCTCGCCAGGCTCTGCTGCATCGGCTGGGTGATATAGCCCTGAATGGTCTCGGCGTTGGCCCCGGGGTAGGCGGTGGTCACCGTGATCAGGGCGTTTTCCATTTGCGGATATTGGCGCAGCGGCAGTTTGCTCCAGGCCTGGAAACCCAGCAGCACAATCAGCAGGCTGACCACGGTGGCGAGCACCGGGCGGCGGATGAACGGATCGGTAAAAGCCATGGAGATTCCTTGATCAGTCGGCGCGAGGCGGACTGTTCTGCTCGCCGAGGGTCTTGTCGTCGCTGATGGCAATGTGCGCGCCGTTGTCCAGTTTGATCTGGCCGGCGGTCACCACTTGTTCGCCGTTCTGCACGCCCTTGTTGATCATCACCAGGCCATCGCGGCGTTCGCCGGTCTCGATGAAGCGGCGCTCGGCGATCAGCACCGGCTGGCCCTTGTCGTCTTTTTCGACGCTGCCGTCCTCGGCCTTCTTTTGCCCGACCACGTACAGCGAGTTGCCGTAGAGGGTGTAGGTGATCGCGCTTTCCGGCACCACGATGTGTTTCTGCGGATCGGGCAGCAACACCTCAAGACTGGCGAACATGCCCGGCAGCAGCTTGCCGTCGGGGTTGGCCAGGGTTGCGCGAACCAGAATGTTGCGCGTGGTGCTCTCGACAATCGGGTTGATCGCGCTGATGGCGCCGGGGAAATTCTGGCCGGGATAGGCCGCGACGCCGATCTGCACCGGTTGGCCGATCGCCAGTTTCGGTATCGACTGCTCGGGCACGTAGAAGTCGGCGTAGAGGCTGCTCAGATCCTGCAGCGTGGCGATTTTGGTGCCGCTGGCGAGGTAGTCGCCGATGTCGACATGACGGATGCCGATGGTGCCGCTGAACGGCGCGACCATGCGCTTTTTCGCCAGCGCTGCATTGAGCTGGTTCACCGTGGCCCGTTCCTTTTGCAGAACCGCCGAGAGCCGGTCGTATTCACCTTTGGAAATGGCCCGACTGTCGATCAACTGGCTGCCACGCCCGAAGTCCAGTTGCGCCAAGCCCAGGTCGGCTTTGGCGGTTTCCAGCAGGGCGGCTTCGACGGCGCTGTCGAGCTGCAGCAACGGTTGCCCGGCCTTGACCTTCTGCCCTGATTCGAATTTGAGTTCAGTGACGGTGCCGGCGACTTCCAGACTCAGCTCGACGCCTTGCAAGGCCTTCAGCGAGCCGACGGTGGGCAGGCGCATCTGCCACGGCCGTTCGGTGGCGCTGGCCACGGCGACGCTGATCGGCGGTTTGGGTTTGGAAAAGCCCTGGATCATGGTGTAGATCGAAAAGGCTTTGTACCCGCCCAATACCAGGACGACCAGCAAGACAACACCCAACATGATCAGCATGCGGCGACGCAGCATATTTTCCAGTTCCTTGGATAAATCAGGTGAGACAGTCGGGCACATTACTCCGAGTCAGGTGCGGATTCCAACTGGCAGTTTTTGCAGGGTATGAAGGGAAACCTGTGGCGAGGGGGCTTGCCCCCGTTCGGCGGCGCAGCCGTCGTCAAACCTGCAATCCCGGTATCACTGAAAGGTAGATGGGGTCGCTGCGCAACCCACCGGGGGCAAGCCCCCTCGCCACAGGTACGGCGTGATCTTTGAGAGGAGGTTATGCCATCAAATGCAGATGGTTGTCCCAAAGCCCCGCCGGCAGATCCAGCGGTTTGGCCAGCAGTTCATCCTGGCGGCAATCGTAGTAACGGCAACGGCCTTGGCCCGAGGTCACGACGAAGCCGTCCTGCACCGCACCGACGCCGGCGCAATCGGGCAATGGGGCGTCGAGGCGCACTTCGCCGCTGTCCAGGTCCCAGATGAAGAACCGGTTGCCGCGCGGCGCGGTCAGTGCCACCAGGCGCAGTTCGCTGTGCACGGCGACGCTGGCGGTGTAGTGCCCCATCGACTGCAACTGATGATCCGGCACCGGGAACGCCACGAACGGCTGCCCCGGACGCTTGATCGCCAGCAGCTCCGAACGCTCGTGGGACGCGCCCATGAACTGCTGGCCGGCGACGATGGTACCGTCGCTGGCAATCCCCAGATGGCGCACGCTGTTCATTTGCTGGGCCAGGGTTTCCTTGCTCAGCAGGGTGCCGTCGCGCTGCATCAGCACCAGGCTCGGTTCCATGGCGTTGAGGTTCATGTCCACGCGGCTTTCCGCCTCGGTACGAATCCCGCCGTTGGCCACCACCAGGGTTTCGCCATCGGGCATCCACGACACCTGATGCGGCCCCAGGCCATGGGTGGAAATCTCGCCGCTGTGCACCAGCCGCTCGCCTTCGAACCTGTACACCCCAAGCAGGCCGCGACCCGGATCGGTGGTGTCGTTCTCGGTGGCGTACAGGTACTCACCGTCCTTGTGCACCACCGCGTGGCCGTAGAAGTGCCGGTTCGGCTGCGACGTCACGGTTTGCAGCAAGGCCCCGTCACGCAGGTCGATCAGGTAGCTTTCGGTGCCCGGGCGGCGGGCGACGAACAGCGCAATGGGCAGCGTCGGGTGGTTGATGATGTCGTGACAGCGCTGGCCGACCTCGGTGGCGAACACCCGGGTGCCGTCCAGCCGATAGCCGACGGCGTAGTGCCTGCCATCGGTGTCATCGCGCGCCGAGAGCAACAGCGGGCTCTGATCCTTGCGCTTGAACAGCGTCCAGCCGCCCAGTGTCACTGCTCCCAGCAGCAAACTACCTAAAGTCAGAGCCTGGCGTCGCAGCATGGCACTTGCCCTCATCAGTCACCGTCGTTGGCGTTGAAGCCCAGTTGAATGCCCAGCGCCTTGGCCAGTTCGCCTTCGTGCAGGCGATGGACGACGTTGAGGCTGTCGTAGAGGTCGTTGAGTTGCTGGCGACCAGCGTCGTCGGCGAGCATTTCGGTCAGCGAGCGCTGAGTGCTGCCGAACAGTTCCAGCGACGCGGCGTAGGCGGCGTCGATTTTGTCTGCCAACGGTTTCTGCTCGGCCGGCAACAGACCGCGCAGGCCTTTGTTGTCGACGCCTTCCCAGACGGTTTTGGCCGCGGCAAGGCTGGCTTCCAGCGCGGTCAGCGATGACTGGCTGCGCCATGCATCTGCCTGGAACGGCTGCGGCACACCCTTGCTCTGGCGGCCCATCGGCGTGCCGAGTTTTTTCTTCAGGGTGTCGAGGGCGGTGACCTGCACACGCAGCAGATCGGCGATCGCTTCGTGGGAGTCGGCGTAGCGCTGGTTAGGGAACTTGCTCATCTGCGCGAGCATGCCGTCGGTGTTGTTCCAGCTTTGCAGAATCTCTTCGGCCAGTTGCTTCTGACGCTCGCCGATGGCGATCAGCAGTGGGCAGTATTTGGCTTTTTGTTCAGCGTTGGCGACGTCCGGCTTTTCATCGAACAGGATGTATTCGTAAGCCGACAGGCCTTGCACCACCACGCTGGACTTGGCCAGGGCGGCGGCATCGATCTGCGGCTGGGCGACGACCAGTTGCTCGACCTGACGGCCGACGAGGTTCTTCTTGTCCGGCCAGAACTGCACCTGCCACGAACGGTTGCCCTCGGCCAGCGGCCCGATCAGCAGCGGTTGCAGCTCGGCCCAGGCTTTCTGCGCATGCAGGAAGTCGGCGCGGGCGGTTTCCAGGGTTTCCTTGCCCTGGCAGTAGGCGAGGGCGCTGACGGCCAGTTGCTTGTCGGCTTCGACCCAACGAGTGTAGGTCGGCAGGATCACCGATTTGGCGATGGCCGCCGAGGTGACTGCTTGCGGATCCTGCGGCGAGCAGGCGCCGAGGGCGAGCGCGGCAAGGCTGGTGAACAACAACTTGGGACGGAACATGTCGGGCTCCCGATTCTTTTAAGTGTTTAAAGTGAGTTCAAGAACGCCAGCAGCGCGGCACGCTGTTCGGCGTTGAAAGACAAAACCTGTTGCTGCGCCTTCTGCGCTTCGCCGCCATGCCAGAGCACGGCTTCGAGCAGATTGCGGGCGCGGCCGTCATGCAGAAACTGAGTGTGGCCACTGACCGCCTGCGTCAGGCCGATCCCCCACAACGGCGGGGTGCGCCAGTCGCGACCGGAGGCCTGGAATTCAGTGCGGTTGTCGGCCAGACCGTCGCCCATGTCATGCAGCAGCAGATCGCTGTACGGGCGAATCACTTGATTGGCCAGTTCAGGTTCGGCGGCGTTGGCGGCGGTGGTGTATTGGGGGGTGTGACAGGACTGGCAGCCCGCCTGGAAAAACAGGTTCTTGCCGGCCAGCACGTGTTCGTCGTTGACGCCACGGCGCGCCGGCACCGCGAGGTTGCGGGTGTAGAACAGCACCAGGCGCAGGATGTTGTCGCTGACTTCCGGCTCGCCATCCGGGCCATTGCCGTTGGGCGCCTGTTTGCAGGCGGTTTGCGTGTCGGTGCAGTCATCGAAGGGCCTCAGGCGGGTGGTGAGGCCCATGTCGCCGGAAAACGCGTGAACATTCTGCTGATTGAGATTCGGTTGCCCGGCTTTCCAGCCAAATCGACCGATGACGGTTTTCTGTAGCTCATCGTCCCAGACCCGATTCGGCCGGCCATTGATGCCGTTGTTTGCCTTGGCCTGCGCGGCGGCGTTGGCGAGGATCGCCTCTTGCGGGATGGCTTCGAGCAGGCCGAGGCCGATCATCGGCGGCGCGACACGGGCCGAGAAGCGCGTGTCCGGGTGCATCGGGCCGTAGCCCAATTGCGTGAATTGCAGAACCGGTTTGCGCAGCTCCACTTCGGTGCCGTCCTTGAAGCGGATCGGCAGCGGGGTGTACTCGACGCGCACCTTGCCTTCCGGCGTGACCCCGGGCACCGCCATGTCCTGAAACTGGCCGCCGTAGATCGGCTCCGGCACTACGCCGAGCTGCTCGATGACTTTGGCATAGGCCGGCGAATCGGGAATCGACAGGCGCACCAGCATCGACACTGCGTTCGCCGCATCCGGTGCTGGCGGGTGGCCGCGACCGTCCTTGATGTGGCAGTTCTGGCAGGCGTTGGTGTTGAACAACGGACCGAGGCCATCGCGGGCGGTGGTGGTCGACGGCGCGATCACCCAGGGGCTGCGGAAGAAGCTGTTGCCGACACTGAAATCGACCCGGCGCGACGGCGGCAGATTGGCCGAAGGCAGGGAGAATGCATTCTGATCGGTCTTGCGCACGGTCGCCGCGCCGCCCGAACGCGCTTCACCGGGCTCAGCCTTGGTAAAGCGCGGGGCGTCATCGCAGGCACTCAGGCCCAGGGCCAGAATCAGTGCGGACAAGCGAAGAGGCAGCGAGGGCATCAGACATCCTGCGAAGGGGCGAAAACAAAGGCGCAAAGTCTAACAGGGCGAGGGAGTTTGAATAAGAGGAATTATCGTTTGCTTGATATGGAACAACTCTGAAGGCCTCTGCAAATCCTCTGTAGGCGCTGCCGCAGGCTGCGATCTTTTGATCTTGATCTTAAAAAGCAAAATCAAAAGATCGCAGCCTGCGGCAGCTCCTACATGGGAATGTGTTTGGCAGGCATGAAAAAGGCGACCCCAAGGTCGCCTTCTTGTGCAGCCAGCGTTGATCAGAACTCGTGATCAGCGTTGTCCGGGTTCAGGTCGCTGATGCCCAGTTTGCCGGCAGCGGCTTCGATCGAACCGGTCTGCTTGACCAGGGATGCGATGGCGTCGCGAACGATCTGGTTGCCGGCGGTGTTGCCGGCAGCGATCAACTGGTCGTAGTGCTCACCCTTGTTGGCGTGATCGACCATGACCTGGATCTTGGCTTCGGTAGCGGCCAGATCGGCTTTCAGCGTGGTGTCGGCAGCCGGGTCGGCCTTGGCCACCAGCGAGGACAGGCTGGCGCCGGTCATCTTGGTGCCGTCAACACGGGTGTACTCGCCCAGGTACACGTTACGAATGCCTTTGGCGTCGTAGAAGTGCGAGTTGTGGGTGTTGTCGCTGAAGCAATCCTGTTCGTCTTCCGGCGAGTTGGCTTCCAGGGAAACCTTCATGCGCTCGCCCGCCAGTTCACCCAGGGACAGGCTGCCCATGCCGAACAGCATTTTGCGCAGACCGCTTTCAGCCGGTTCGGCTTCCAGGGTGGCACGGTAGTTGTCGGCGACGTTCGGCTTCCAGTTGCCGACCATTTCTTCCAGGTCGCTGACCAGCAGCTGGGTCACGGCTTTCAGGTAGGCACGGCGACGATCGTTGTGACCGCCGGTGGCGCCTGCGCCTTCCAGGTAGTCCGAAGCCGGACGGTTGCCGGCGCCCGGGCCGGTGCCGTTCAGGTCCTGGCCCCAGAGCAGGAATTCGATGGCGTGGTAGCCGGTGGCGACGTTGGCTTCGGAACCGCCCAGCTCGTTGAGGCTGGCGAGTTTTTCCGGGGTGATGTCTTTCACGTCGACCTTGTCTTCGCCGACCTGCACTTCAGTGTTGGCGATGATGTTGGCGGTGGCCCCCGGGTTGCCCAGCGCGTGTTCGTAGGATTTGTCGACGTAGTCGATCAGGCCTTCGTCCAGCGGCCAGGCGTTCACCTGACCTTCCCAGTCGTCGATGATGGTGTTGCCGAAGCGGAATACTTCGCTCTGCAGGTAAGGCACGCGCGCGGCGACCCAGGCAGCCTTGGCGGCTTTCAGGGTGTCGGCGTTCGGCTTGGCGAGGAACGCGTCGACGGCGGTTTGCAGGGTTTTCGCGGTAGATTCGGCATCGCTGTAGACGGCGAAGACCATGTCGGCGTAGTGCGCGACCACAGCCTTGGCGGCGGCTTCATCGACTTTACCGGCAGCGGCAGGTGCTGCTGCAGCGGCGGTGCTGGCGGCCGGAGTCGGCGCGGCCGGGGCGGCTGCCTTCTCTTTGCCTTCGCCGCAACCGGCGAGGGAAATAGCGATGGCCAGCAGACTGGCGGTAGCCAGAGGCATACGAATCATGGCGAACATCCTGCTTCGGTAATTGAATGGACAGGGCGCGGGTGCGCAAAGCTGCGACATAATGCAAATCTTTCGCATTATGTGTAAAGGGCTGTGGCTGGAAATATTTCTTATTTACGCGATCTTTGGCTTTTATAAAATAGCCGCGTTACTGCGCTGGGCCTGCTTGAGATAGGCGCTCAGTTCCCGGGCAGGCAGCGGCTTGCTGTAGTGGTAACCCTGACCTTCGTGACAGCCTTCGGAGATGATGTAGGACTCTTGTTCGGCGGTTTCCACGCCCTCGGCGATCACCTGCATGCCCAGGCTTTTGCCCAGTTGAATGATCGCGCGAACGATGGTTGCATCGTCGTCGTCATCCAGCAGGTCCTGCACGAAGCTCTTGTCGATCTTGATCTTGTCCAGCGGCAGGCTTTTCAGATAGCTCAGCGATGAATAGCCGGTGCCGAAGTCGTCGATGGCGATCAGCGCCCCGGAACGGCGCAGGCTCAGCAGATGCTGGGCGGCGGTGCTGATGTCTTCCATCAGGCCGGTTTCGGTGACTTCCAGCTCCAGGCTGCGTGGCGGCAAACGGTAGATCTGCAGCAGGTTGTTGACCACCCGCGGCAGCTCGGCATGGTGCAGTTGCACGGTGGACAGGTTGACCGCCATGCGCAGATCCACGAAGCCTTGATCGTGCCATTCGCGCAATTGCTTGCAGGCCTGATCGAGCACCCATTCGCCGATGGCGATGATCGTGCCGTTCTGCTCGGCCAGCGGGATGAACAGGTCCGGCGGCACCAGACCGTGTTCCGGGTGTTGCCAGCGGATCAATGCCTCGACTCCGACCACGCGGTGATCGCGATAGCTGATCTGCGGCTGATAGACCAGATAGAACTGGTCGCGAATCAATGCGTCGCGCAGGTCTTTTTCCAGTTCGCGGCGCCGACGCATTTCGCTGTCGACGCTGGCGATGTAGAACTGATAGCGATTGCGCGAGCGGGTCTTGGCCAGCGTCATGGTCTGCTCGGCCTTCTGCAACAGCTTCTCGGTGCTGTCGCCATCCTCAGGGAACAGGGTGATGCCGATGGTCGCGCGCAGGCGGATTTCCTGATGGTCGAGGGCAAACGCCGCTTCCAGATCATCGAGGATGCTCTGCGCCAGTTCCGCCGCTTCGTAAGGCTGTTCGATATCGGCCTGCACCAGGGCGAACTGATCGCCACCCAGACGGGCGAGGGCGCCAAGGCGGCCACTGTGGGCACGCAGGCGATCGGCCAGTGCCAGCAGCAACTGATCGCCGGTCTGGTAGCTGAACTGTTCGTTGATCCCTTTGAAATCATCCAGGCCCACACACAACACCGCGACCCGGCGTTGCAGCTTGCCGGCGTCGACCAGAATCTTGTCCAGTTGCTGCTGCAGTTGCTGGCGGTTCGGCAGGCCGGTGAGGAAGTCGTACTGCGCCATGCGCAGCAGGCTGTTTTCCGCTTCGTGGCGCAGGTGGGTGTTGCGCTCGATCGATTCGAGCAACTGGTTGGCGGTGTTGATCCAGATCCCGAGTTCGTTTTTCTCGTGGCCCTTGATCTGCGGAATCTTGTGTTCGCTGGGGCGATCCGGATTGATTTCGGTCAGGTGCTCGATGATCCGCGACAGCGGTCTGGTCAGCAGCCAGTGATAGACCAGATACAGCACCAGGCCCATGGCCAGGGCGCGCAGCACACCGGAAATGAAAATGATCACCGAACTGACGATGAAACTCTCGCCGTAGGTGGCGGTGTCGAGGGTGATGCTCAGGTCGCCGTAATACTCGCTATAGGGACCACGACCGACCAATTGTGTGGTGAAGGTGCGTTCCTGGCCGAGGATCAGGTCGGTCAGCCAACGGCTGTTGGAATGCTGCAACTCACGGGACTTTTGCGCGAGCATCGCCTCGTTGGGATGGCCGATGGAGGCCTGGCGCACGGCGTCGTCCTGGAACAGGCCTTCGATCACCTGCATGCCCATTTCCCGGTCCAGGCTGTAGACAGCCTGAGTGGACGGGTCGCGGAACATGTCGAGGATCCGTTGGGCGTCGCCGGCCACGGCCTGGCGGGTCTTGTAAGCGTCGAAGACGATCTGGGCGCAGCTCAAGACCACGCCGACGATCAATGCCGAAAGGAGCACGACCCGGAGCAACTTCACCGACAAGCTGTTCTTGAGTTCCAGCTTCAAAGGGTTATTCCTTGTTCCGTGCGGGTAGCGTCAGGTTGCCATGAGTATTGGCAATCCGGTGTTGGCAGTCAAAGGGACAATCAACCCCAGGGATAATTGCCCGTGGCGTTGGCCGAAATGCAGCTGTCTGGAGTTTTCACCCTGATTGTACTGTGTCGGTAGTTTGAGCCTGCAACTTGAGGGGAACGGGACAATTTTTCCTCTGTTTGATGTTAGCCCGCCACGGCCTGGCGGCAATAGATCGAAGGCTGCTTTCGTAGCAGGAAACACGCTACCCACTGTAGGCGCTGCCGGAGGCTGCGATCTTTTGACGTAGCCTTTAAAAACAAGATCAAAAGATCGCAGCCTGCGGCAGCTCCTACATAAATCAAAGGCATTAAAAAACCCGGCAATGCCGGGTTTTTTGTCTGGCGCGCAGCTTAAGCGGTGAAGGTTTTGCCTTCGAACTGCTCAGCAACGAACTTCCAGTTGACCAGGTTCCAGAACGCTTCAACGTACTTCGGACGCAGGTTGCGGTAGTCGATGTAGTAAGCGTGTTCCCAGACGTCGCAGGTCAGCAGCGGGGTGTCGCCGCTGGTCAGCGGGTTGCCGGCGCCGATGGTGCTGGCCAGAGCCAGGGAACCGTCAGCCTTTTTCACCAGCCAGCCCCAGCCGGAACCGAAGGTGCCGATCGAGGTTTTGCTGAACTCTTCCTTGAACTTGTCGAACGAACCGAAAGCAGCGTTGATGGCTTCAGCCAGTGCGCCGGTTGGTTGACCACCGGCGTTTGGCGCCAGGCAGTTCCAGTAGAAAGTGTGGTTCCAGACCTGAGCGGCGTTGTTGAAGATGCCGCCCGAGGAAGTCTTGACGATCTCTTCCAGGGTCTTGCCTTCGAACTCGGTGCCTGGCACCAGGTTGTTCAGGTTCACGACATAGGTGTTGTGGTGCTTGTCGTGGTGAAATTCCAGGGTTTCCTTGGAAATGTGCGGCTGCAGGGCATCGTGTGCGTAAGGCAGCGGCGGCAATTCGAAAGCCATGATGATTCTCCTAATCAGGTCTGTTGCGGTGAGCGCAAGGCCGATCACGGGCGGCCAGAAATGCACCGACGAGTTTTTACTCTTTGCGGCGCAGGGTTCGGATCATAGCACCGGGGTTACGGCTTAACCACGCAACAACTGTGTGGGATAGAGGTTCCAGAGCCTTTTGGAATAAATCAGTTGGCGATAATCAATTGGCCCGCCACCGTGAACATCATCAACGCCACCACCAGATCAAGAATCCGCCAGGTACTCGGTCGCGCCAGCCATGGCGCAAGCCATGCCGCACCGAGGGCGAGGGTGAAGAACCACAGCAGCGAAGCACTCGCCGCGCCCACTACGTAAGCGCCTGGCACCGACTGTTGCGCACCGAGGGAGCCGATCAGCAATACCGTGTCGAGATACACGTGCGGATTGAGCAACGTCACTGCCAACGCACTGAGCATCACTGCCCGCAGCGAGCGCACGGTCTGATTCTCGCCCTGATCCAGACTCTGTTTCGAGAATGCCCGGCGCAGTGCCTGGCTGCCATACCAGATCAGAAAGACTGCACCGCCCCAGCGCGCCACTGCCAGCAATGTCGGGTTCTGCGCCAGCACGGTGGCCAGACCAAACACTCCGGCGGCTACCAGCAGCGCATCGCAGGCCACGCACAGCGCGGCGACCGGCAGGTGATGTTCGCGACGCAGGCTCTGGGCCAATACAAAGGCGTTCTGCGTGCCGATCGCCATGATCAGCCCCAAGGCCACCAACAGCCCGTTCACATAGCTTTGCCACATAAAGCGTTACTCCGCGTTGGCTGCGAGTTCGCGCAGCACATGCATGGCGCGTTCGGCGTCGGCCTGACCGACAAACAAATGATCGTGGTAGTAACCGGCGATCACGTTGCAACTGATTCCGGCCTTGCCCAGTGCCGTGGCGAACGCGGCGGTGAGGCCGACTGCTTCCAGGGCCGAATGCACGTTCAGGGTGATCCACGCCGCTACATAGTCGAAGCTCAAACCGGCCTGTTCGGCGTGGGCGCGTTCAAGGATCACGGTCAGGCCTTCCTGTTCACGGAAGCTGCCGACAATCTCCAGACCGCTCGGCAACTGGCTGTCGCGCAGGGTGCAGAACACGTATTCGCCGGCGTTGAGCTGCGGGCTCATGCTGCGCAGCAACGTCGTGAGAGAGGTTTCGCCAGCCATTGGGTAGTCCTTGATAAAGAGTGCTTGCTGGCTATTCTCCGGTCGGAAGCTGTATAAGGAAAACGAATAGTCCTGATCGCTCATTAGGAAAACTGATGTTCGACTACAAATTGCTTTCCGCTCTGGCCGCCGTGGTCGAACAAGCTGGATTCGAACGCGCTGCGCAGGTTCTGGGCCTTTCGCAATCGGCGATTTCCCAGCGGATCAAACTGCTGGAAGCGCGGGTCGGCCAACCGGTGCTGGTACGCGGCACGCCGCCGTCGCCGACTGAGATTGGCCGGCGCCTGCTCAACCATGTGCAGCAGGTGCGCCTGCTCGAACGCGACTTGCAGACTCTGGTGCCGGCGCTCGACGAAGAAGGCCTGCCGGAACGCCTGCGCATTGCGCTCAATGCCGACAGCCTCGCCACCTGGTGGGCCGAAGCCGTGGGCGCTTTTTGCGCCGAGCAGCATTTATTGCTGGATCTGGTGGTGGAGGATCAAACCGTCGGCCTCAAGCGCATGCGTGCCGGGGAAGTGGCGGCGTGTGTCTGTGCCAGCGAACGCCCGGTGGCCGGCGCGCGCAGCGTGTTGCTCGGGGCGATGCGCTACCGGGCGCTGGCCAGCCCGGCGTTCATCGCGCGGCATTTCCCTGATGGCGTACGCGCCGAGCAGTTGCCGCGCACCCCGGCGCTGGTGTTCGGGCCGGATGATTTTCTCCAGCATCGTTACCTCGCATCCCTCGGCGTCGATGGCGGATTCGAGCACCATTTGTGCCCGTCCTCCGAAGGTTTTGTGCGCCTGACCGAAGCCGGGTTCGGCTGGGGACTGGTGCCAGAACTGCAAGTGCGCGATCAGTTGCAGCGCGGCGTGTTGCGCGAACTGTTGCCAGATAAACCGATCGATGTGCCGTTGTACTGGCATCATTGGCGCAATGGCGGTCAGCTGCTGGGGTTGCTGACCGAGCAACTGGTACGTTCATCACCACGATGGCTGGTGCCCTGGAAGCAGCCATAAGCGTCAAGCTGCAAGCGGCAAGTAAAGCGCTGCGCACCGTTTTAAACTTGCAGCTAGAGGCTTGACGCTCGCAGCTGCTTTTTTGTTGGAGTTTTGCATGAAAATTCTGGTCACCGGCGCAAGCGGCTTCATTGGCGGACGCTTTGCGCGTTTTGCCCTTGAGCAGGGCCTGGACGTGCGGGTCAACGGTCGCCGGGCCGAAAGCGTCGAGCATTTGGTGCGCCGTGGTGCCGAGTTCGTTCCGGGCGACCTCACCGATGCGGATCTGGTGCGCGACCTCTGCACCGACGTCGAAGCGGTGGTCCACTGTGCCGGTGCCGTCGGCTTGTGGGGGCGTTATCAGGACTTTCATCAGGGCAACGTGCAGGTCACCGAAAACGTCGTTGAAGCCTGCCTCAAGCAGCGCGTGCGGCGACTGGTGCATCTGTCGTCACCGTCGATCTACTTCGATGGCCGCGATCACCTCGGCCTGACTGAAGAACAAGTGCCCAAGCGTTTTAAACATCACTACGCCGCGACCAAGTACCTGGCCGAGCAAAAGGTCTTCGGCGCGCAGGAATTTGGTCTGGAAACCATTGCCCTGCGCCCGCGTTTTGTCACCGGCGCTGGCGACATGAGCATCTTCCCGCGTCTGCTGAACATGCAGCGCAAGGGTCGTCTGGCGATCATCGGCGACGGCTTGAACAAGGTCGATTTCACCAGCGTGCAGAACCTCAACGAAGCGCTGCTCAGCAGTCTGCTGGCGGCCGGTTCGGCGCTGGGCAAGGCCTACAACATCAGCAATGGCGCGCCGGTGCCGTTGTGGGATGTGGTCAATTACGTGATGCGCAAAATGGAAGTGCCGCAGGTCACCCGATATCGCTCGTATGGTCTGGCCTACAGCGTTGCGGCACTCAACGAAGGCGCGTGCAAACTCTGGCCGGGGCGTCCGGAGCCGACGCTGTCGCGGCTGGGCATGCAGGTCATGAAGAAAAATTTCACCCTCGACATCAGCCGCGCCCGGCATTATCTGGACTACGATCCGAAAGTCAGCCTGTGGTCGGCCCTCGATGAGTTCTGCGGTTGGTGGAAAGCTCAGGACATCCGTTGATACAAGTCGGTCGGCCGGCAATGAACCGCGCTGCCGCTTGAGGGTCAATCCCTGCGGCTGCGGCGGTTATACTTCGCAGCATTTAGCCATCACCGCGTTCCACAAAGGTTGCCTCAATGTCCATGCGTAACGATGCCAACGACGATTTCGACGATGTACCGAGCCTGCGGGCCGACACCTTTGACGACGATGACATTCCGCCCAGCGCCCGCACCTCCGTGCATTCGCGCACGCCGCCAGTGGTCAAGGTCAAGGCCGCGAGTACCGGGCCGCTGTGGGCACTGGTCGGCGCGTTGTTCTTTGCCTTCATCGGTCTGGCCTGGTGGAGTTTCCAGCAGATTTCGCTGATGGAGCAGCAGTTGGTCGCGACCCAGGAAAGCTTTGCGCGCATCAGCGAGGAAGCGGCGGGGCGCCTGCAGGACATTTCCGGCAAGGTGGTGGCCAGTCAGAGCAACGTCACCAGCGACAGCGAAGCGTTGAAGCTGCAGATCAAACAGCTGGAAGACAAGCTGGTGGATCAGAGCAAGCAGCAACAGGGCGTGGTCGGTCAGGCCAGCGATCTGGACAAGCGCCTGGCGCAGATGACCGCACAGACCACTGAACAGCAGAACGCCAACAGCCAGTTGCAGGCTCAGGTCAAAGCCTTGAGCGCCGAACTGGCGACCCTCAAAAGCGCCCCGGCCGACACTGGCAAGGTCGACGCCCAGCTCAAGAGTTATGACGCCCAACTGAAAAGCCTCGGTGCTGATATCACTGCGCTGAAAAAGCAGGGCAACTCGAACGCAGCGATCGAGCGTCTGGAGCAGGAAATCGTGGTCCTCAAAAGCGAGCAGGACAACCGTCCGGCAACGCCACAGGGTGGCGGCAATACCGCCGAGTTCGATGCGTTCCGTGGCCAGATGACCCGCAACCTCAACACCCTGCAGGCGCAGATCCAGAACCTGCAGCAACAGATCAACGCCCGGCCATAGAACCCGAGTCAGCAACACCTGTGGTGGAGATATCTTTGTGATGAAGATAGCTCTGTTGTGAAGATGATTCTGTGGTGAGGGGGCTTGCCCCCGTTGGGCTGCGAAGCAGACCCGGTTCGGCACCATACGGTCTGGCTCAAGAATGCCAGGGCGTGCTGCGCACTCCAACGGGGGCAAGCCCCCTCGCCACAGACATCTGGTGCAATCTTTCCAAACGCGCTGAATATCCATACATCCCCCCAAGCCGTCTACGCTCTTGAAACACCAACAAGAACGAGGGATGCGTTATGGGGTTTCTGCATAAAGTGGCGTGGCTCGGTGTGATGCTGCTTGTGGGGGCAGGGCAGGTCAATGCCGCCACCACACAAAAGGACGACAGCAAGGCTGCCATCGCCTTGCTGGAAAAGGCCCTGGCCTATTACCACGACAACGGCGACAAGGCCTTCGCTGCGTTCAGCCGTCAGGGTGAGTTCGTCGACAAGGATCGCTACGTGTTCGTGGTCGACACCAAGGGCGTGATGCTCGCCAGTGGCGGGCCATCCTCTGCCTTGATCGGTCGCGATGTCAGCGAAGTGCTCGGGCCGGATCTGCAAAAGGCCTTCAAGGACGCGTTGCTGGTACCTGAAGGCAACGGCATCCAGCAAGCCGAATACCGCTGGCAGAATTGGGCGGACGGCAAGGTCGAGCGCAAGCATGTCTACTATCAGCGCATCGGCCAGCGGATCCTCGCGGTCGGGTATTACTTGCCGAGGGCTTCAGCGGAACAGGCCAAGACCCTGCTCGACAAGGCTGCGACTGACTTGGGCAAAAACGAGAAAGGCACGCTGACGGCAATCAACTCGCTCAAGGGCGGTTATCTGCAGGATGACCTGTACGTGTTCGTGGTCGATCTGGACACCCAGCGCTATGTTGCCCACGGCACCAACCTGCGGCTGATCAACACCGATTTCAGCAAGATCAAGGACCCGGAGGGTAAACCGGTGGGCGAGCCGATTCTGGCGCTGGTCGCCAAACAGGATGACGGCGAATACGAATACCGCTGGAAAAACCCGGTGACCGGCAAGGTCGAAGACAAGCATGCCTACCTGAAGAAGGTCGGGCATTTTCTGGTGGCGGCGGGTTACTACAGCCCTTGAGTGAACGGCCTTTGCAGGAGTGAGCCTGCTCGCGATGAGGGTGTGTCAGTCGACACCACTGTTCGATGACACACCCTCATCGCGAGCAGGCTCACTCCTACAGGGGATCGCGGTGTTGCTTTTATTTGGCGCCGTGCTCCCGCCCGCGCAGCAGGTTGTTCGGCATCGCGATCGCCGCCGCCAGCCCCAGCAGCGACACCGCGGTACTCACCCACAGCAGATGCCGGAACGTCACCGAAAGCTCGGCGCGCAAGGCGTTCTGTGCATCCCCGGGGGCCGCGTTCAAACCGTCCAGCAGCACGTTGCCCGAATGGCCCTCGCTGATCAGCGAACTGCTCGCCAGATGGGCGAAACTCGAATCCTGCAACAAGGCCAGCAACAGCGCCGACATCAACGCCACACCCACCGCGCCGCCCAGTGAGCGGAACAGATTGGTGGTGCTGGTGGCGACGCCGATGTCGCGTTGTTCCACCGAGTTTTGTGTACCGACCAGCGACGTCGGGAACTGCATGCCGCCAGCGATGCCGCTGAGCAACATGAACAAACCACTGAACAACGTTGCTTCGGGTGGACTGAACGCCATGCCGAGAATCGAGATCGGCATCAAGGTCGCCCCGGTCAGGATCTGCGGCTTGTAGCGCCCGGTGATCGACGTACGCCGGCCGGCGAAATAGGCACCGATCGGCAAGCCCATGGCCAACGGCAACAGGTGTAACGCGGCACTGTCGGCCCCGGCGCCGGTGACGCTCTGGAAGCGCAGCGGCATCAGCACGATCAGCGAGATCGCCTGGAAACTGGTGAAGAAAATCGTGCACCAGCACAGCAACGCATTGCGGTTGGTGAACAAGTGCATCGGTAGCAAAGGCTCGCGCGCCCGGCGTTCATGCCAGACGAACACCGCCAGCACCAGCACCGCACAGGCGAACAGTCCCAGCACTTCGCTGCTGCGCCACGAATGGCCCTGACCGACCTGGGTGATGCCCAGCAGCAATGCGGTCAGGCCGATGATCATCAGCAGGGTGCCCAGGTAGTCGATGATCGGTTTGCGCTGCGGAATCGGCAGCCCGCGCAGGTTGCGTCGCGCCACCCAATACGCACCAAGCCCCAGCGGCAGGTTGATCAGAAACACCCAGCGCCACGACAGGTATTCGGTCATGTAGCCGCCGAGCACCGGCCCGGCGACACTGGCGACTGCGTACATGCTGCTGAAGTAACCCTGATAACGCCCACGTTCGCGGGGCGGGACGATGTCGCCGATGATCGCCTGGCTGACCGAAATCATCCCGCCGGCGCCGATGCCCTGGAGAATCCGCGCCAGCACCAGTTGTTCCATGCTCTGCGCCATGCCGCAGAACAGCGAGGCGAGGGTGAACAGGCCCATGCCGAACAACATCAGTTTGCGTCGCCCGTACAGATCCCCGAGCTTGCCGTAGATCGGCACCGCCACGGTCATTGCCACCATGTAGCCGGAAATCACCCAGGCCAGCAGGCTGACGTCCTTGAATTGTGCGGAAATGGCGGGCATCGACACGGCGACGATGGTCTGGTCCAGCGCGCCGAGAAAGATCGCCAGCATCAGCGCGACCAGCACGCTGCGAATGGCCGGTTTGGGCGTTTCAGGGTGATTGAGGTTGGTCACGGGCGGAACCTGCGGGCAGTGAGAGTCCCGCAAGTCGTCAGGCGAGCGGGGATGCTCGCCAGTGTAAGTCGATAGCAGGCTATTCGATAGCCTCATACGGAAGTCCGACGTAATTTTCTGCAATGGTTTTTCTGCCGGCTTCGGAACTGACGAAATAGTCCAGCTCCGAGGCGCTGATCCGTTGGCTGAAGTCATCATGCTCCTCGAAACGGTGCAGCATCGAGGTCATCCACCAGGAAAACCGTTCGGCTTTCCATACGCGACGCAGGCAGATTTCCGAGTACTTCTCCAGCAGATCGGTGCGGCCCTCGCGATAGACCTTCAACAGAATATTGAACAGCGTACTGACATCGCTGGCGGCCAGGTTCAGGCCCTTGGCGCCGGTGGGCGGAACAATGTGCGCGGCATCACCGAGCAGAAACATCCGCCCGTACTGCATCGGTTCGACGACGAAACTGCGCAGCGGCGCGATGCTTTTTTCAATCGACGGGCCGGTGACCAGTTTCTCGGCAAGCGCGGCGGGCAAGCGTGTTTTGAGTTCATCCCAAAAGCGCTGATCAGACCAGTCTGCGACGTTTTCTTCGGCCGGCACCTGCAGGTAGTAACGGGTACGCGTGGCCGAACGCATGCTGCACAGGGCAAAGCCGCGTTCATGGCGGGCGTAGACCAGTTCCTCGTGCACCGGCGGGGTGTCGGCGAGAATCCCCAGCCAGCCGAACGGATAGACCCGTTCGAAAATCTTCAGGCAGTTCTCGGGAATCGACTGCCGGGCCACGCCGTGAAAACCATCGCAACCGGCGATGTAGTCGCAATCGAGGCGCCAGGTTTCACCGTCCTTTTCGAAGGTGACAAACGCCTCGTCGCTTTTCATGCCGTGCGGAACGACATGGCTCGCCGCGTAAATCGTCGGCGCACCGGCCTCCCGACGAGCGGCCATCAGGTCACGAGTGACTTCGGTCTGGCCGTAAACCATGACGGTTTTTCCGCCGGTCAAACCCTGCAGATCGATGTGTGCCAGACGCCCGTCCAATGCCAGATCGAAGCCGCTGTGCACCAACCCTTCGGCGTCCATCCGCGCGCCCACGCCGGCCTGGCGCAACAGCTCTACCATGCCTTGTTCAAGCACGCCGGCGCGAATTCGTCCAAGCACGTATTCGGGTGTCTGGCGTTCGAGAATCAGGGTGTCGATGCCGGCGTTATGCAGCAACTGGCCGAGGAGCAATCCGGAAGGACCGGCGCCAATGATGGCGACTTGGGTTTTCAGCGTTTTCAGCGTTTTCATTGTTTTTATGACTCGCAAGCTTCACGCGGGATCAACCGGTGAATGATTTTTATGGATCGAGTGCTTGCATTTTTCCCTCGCGGGTCTGTCAATTGAAGGTGAAAACTGAGCCGATACCTGTACATTCTGCCAATCGGTGCGATTATCGCCCGCAACCTCGAGGCCTGGATTGAAGTGATGAACAAGCCTGACCTGCCTTCGATTCCGGTGTTCAAGCTCTACGGTGAAAGCCTGGACTGGCCGACCCCTGACTTGCTGCACTGTGAAACCATTTCCAAACGCAGCCGCGAACATCAATGGGAAATCAAACCCCACCGCCACGCCGATTTGTGCCAGTTGCTCTTCGTCTTCAAAGGTCAGGCAGAGCTTGAAATCGAAGGTCAACGCACGCAGCTCAACGAACCCGCCATCCAGGTCCTGCCACCGTTGTCGGTGCATGGCTTTCGTTTTTCCGAGGACGTCGAAGGCTTTGTCGTCACCCTCGCCAATCCGTTGATCAACCACCTGCAGGCGCAACTGGGCAATTCAGTCCACGCCCTGGCCCAGGTCGGGCACTACCCGGCGGGCAAGGATGCGGAGTACCTGCACAGTCTGTTTTGCGCGTTGCAGGCCGAGTACAACGGCCATCAACCTGCGCGGGAAATGCTCATGCATTCGTTGGTCAGCGTGATCATGGTCTGGGTCAGCCGTCAGGCGATCGTGCGCCATAACGCCAGCCAGCGGCCGCAACGCCAGCGCGAGTACCTCAACGGTTTCATTCAATTGGTGGAGGAGACGTACCGCCAGCATGTGAAGGTCGAGGACCTGGCCCATCGCCTGGGCATCTCGGTATCGCACCTCAACGGCACTTGCCGGGAACTGGCAGGGCAGCCGGCGCTGCAGATCATGCATGAACGTCAGTTACTGGAAGCCAAACGTTTGCTGACGTACACCAGCATGACCATTTACGAGATGTCGGAGCTGTTGGGGTTTTCCGATCCGACCAACTTCACGCGCCTGTTCCGGCGCCGGGTGGGGATTTCACCAAAGGCGTTTCGCGACCGGTTGAAGGCCGAGCAATAAGTCAGACACGCCCCCTGTAGGCGTGAGCCTGCTCGCGATAACGTCGGGTCAGACATCACCAGGTTGAATGATCCACCGCTATCGCGAGCAGGCTCACTCCTACAAAGGGAAATCAGTGACCGCTCGATCAGCGCAGCGCATTGAGCGTCGCGTTATGCGGAATGCAGCGCTCGAAATTGCAGCTGGCGTATTCGCGGGGCAGTTGTCGCAGCTGCTCGACCCGCCAGGCCGCGGTGCCGTACAGCGCCAGCGTGGCGGCGCAGGTGATGAAAATTGCGAAGTACCTTCTTGTTCTGATGTTCATGGCGTTGACCTCTGAACGTATACCCTGCGGTATTACTTTCAGCATAGGTCAGGTAGAAGCAGCTGCAAGCATCGAGCGGCAAGCGCCAAGATGAATGGCGGCGCAGCTAGCTTGTAGCTTGTGGCTTTGCGCTGGAAACTGCTTCATCCCACGCCGGATTCTCGGGAAAACGCTGCACCAGAAAATCCAGCATGCTGCGCAACGCCGCCGGCATGTGCTTGCGTGAAGCGTACACCGCGTAGATGTTCATCTGCCGTGGCTCGGCATCGGGCAGCAGGCGCACCAGTTCACCGGCATGCACATGCACCCCGGCCTGATAGGTCGGCAACATTGCCACGCCCGCACCGGCCAGGGTGGCGCGCAACAGGGTGCTGGCCTCGTTGGCGCTGATGTTGCCCTGTACCGGCACCGACACCGGTTCACCGTGTTCCTCGAAATGCCACAGGCTTTTGCCGAAGTAGGAGTGGGTCAGGCAGTTGTGCCGACTCAGGTCCTCGACCCGCTGCGGTGGCGGGTTGTCCCGCAGATAGGCGGGCGCGGCGCAGACCACCGAACGGCACACCGTCAGACGTCGGGCGATCAGGTTCGGGTCCAGGTCATTGCTGGTGCGGATCGCCAGATCGATGCGCTCATCCACCAGGTTCACCGTGCGATCGAGCATCTGCATATCGATGCTGACGCCGGGGTAGCGCTTGACGTACGCCGCCATCGCGTCAGCCAGTTGCGCCTGGCCGAACGAGGTGCTGACGCTGATGCGCAGCAGTCCGCGCGGTGCCTCGTCGGGTTCGCTGACGGCGGCCTGCATGTCGGTCGAGAGTTCGAGCATCTGCCGGCAGCGCGGCAGGATCTCACTGCCGGCGGCGGTCAGGCTCAACTTGCGCGTGGTGCGGTGCATCAGGCGCGCGCCGACCCAGTCCTCCAGCTCCGCCAGATAGCGCGACACCACCGGCCGCGACAGGTCCAGATGATCGGCTGCCGCCGACTGGCTGCCGAGGTCCACCACTGTGACAAACACCCGCATTGCTTGAAGACGATCCATGATTTGCCCGCTTTCAGAAACAAACTATGTTCAAGCATCGCATTTTTTGTACCGAGTCAGGCAACTAAGCTCTGTCCCATCGCCAAACACGGCATTCGGACCACGGAGCAACAGATGATCGGCTTCACTACCCTCAAGCGCGTTTTGCTGGCCACCGCCACCCTCGGTTTCGCGGCCCACGCCGCGGCCGCCAACCTGACCCTGGACGTCTACAACCCTGGCACCCAGGCCATCTTCCCGGTGACCTCGGTGCTGGTCAGCGGCGAAAAAGACGCCATTCTGGTCGACGCACAATTCGGCAAGGCCCAGGCCGAGCAGGTGGTGGAAAAGATCCGCGCCAGCGGCAAGCACCTGACCACCATTTATATCAGCCACGGTGACCCGGATTACTACTTCGGCCTCGACACCCTGACCAAGGCCTTCCCCGACGCCGAGGTGCTGGCTTCGCAGCCGACCGTGGATCACATCAACAAAACCGTCGCCGGCAAACTCGCCTTCTGGGGGCCGAAAATGGGCGCCGACGTACCGGCCAAAACCATCGTGCCGGGCGTGCTCAAGGGCGACAGCCTGATGCTCGAAGGGCAGAAACTGCAGGTGGTCGGCCTTGAAGGCAAGCAGCCGGATCGCAGTTTCGTATGGATTCCGTCGCTCAAGGCCGTGGTCGGTGGCGTCGTGGTGGCCGAGAACATCCATGTGTGGATGGCCGACACCCAGACCGCGCAATCCCACGCCGACTGGCTGCAAACCCTGCATTCGATCGAAACCCTGAAACCGAAAACCGTGGTGCCGGGTCACTACCTGGGCGAGAGCAGCCGTTCGTTGGCCAGCGTGAAATTCACCGCCGACTACATTAAGGCTTTCGACGCCGAAACCGCCAAGGCCAAGGATTCTGCCGCACTGATCGCGGCGATGAAAAAGCGCTACCCGAAACTGGGCGAAGAAAGCTCGCTGGAGCTGAGCGCCAAAGTCGCCAAGGGCGAAATGCAGTGGTGATCAACTGCCTTTGAGATACACCGATTTCTGTGCTGAAAAACTGATGTGTGGCGAGGGAGCTTGCTCCCGCCCGCCTGCGCAGCAGGCGTAAAACCTGCAAATGCGTTGTATCTGAAACAGGCGGGGAGTGCTTCGTCCTCCAATGGGAGCAAGCTCCCTCGCCACAGGGAATACCGCTTCAAGATTAGATTTATGCCGTCGTTGAAACTCTCAAGCCAACTGGAGAATGTCATGAGCAAGATCGCAATCATTGGTGCCACCGGCCGTGCCGGTAGCCAACTGCTGGAAGAAGCCCTGCGTCGCGGCCATAGCGTCACCGCGATCGCTCGCGATACCTCGAAGATCGGCAGCCGTGCCGGTGTGGTCAGCAAGAATGTCGATGTGCTGGATGCGGCGGCGCTGCAAGCCGCAGTGGCCGGTCACGACGTGGTGATCAGCGCCGCGCATTTCGCCACCGTACCCGCCAGCGCCGTGGTCGGGCCGGTGAAGCAGGCAGGCGTGAAGCGTCTGTTGGTGGTCGGCGGCGCCGGTTCGTTGTTGCTGCCGGACGACACCCGAGTGATCGACAGCACAGGTTTCCCCGCCGAATACAAAGCCGAGGCCAGCGCTGGCGCGGCGTTCCTCGATGCCTTGCGTCAAGAGAAGGCGCTGGACTGGACCTTCCTGTCGCCATCGGCCGAGTTCGTCGAAGGCGAGCGCACCGGCACCTTCCGTGTCGGCAAGGATCACTTGTTGTTCAGTGCAGAAGGTCGCAGTTGGATCACCTTTGCCGATTACGCGATTGCGCTGATCGACGAAGTGGAAACGCCGAAGCATTCGCGGCAGCGGTTTACGGTCGGCTACTGACCTGTAAGCACAATCCCTGTAGGAGCTGCCGCAGGCTGCGATCTTTTGATCTTAAAACAAGATCAAAAGATCGCAGCCTGCGGCAGCTCCTACGGGGTATTTGTGTGTTTCAGCGGGTATGCGCCTGCTCCACCAGCCAGATCATCAACTCCTCCAGCTGCGGCGAGGCCTCTCCACCCTGCGGCATCACCACGAAGTACCCCAACCCCGTCTTCACCTTCAAATCAAACGGCATCACCAGCCGCCCGGCGCGCAGGTCATCGCCGATCAACGACCAGTCGCCAATCGCCACACCCGTCCCATGGGACGCCATCGACATCGCCTGATCCAGCGTCTCGAAATGCTGGCCCATGTTGACGTTGCTCAACTGCAATTCAGCGGCGGTCAGCCACACGGTCCAGTCCTGCGTGTCGCGGGTCGGATGCAGCAGCAGATGCTGTTGCAGGTCGGCCGGTTCGGTCAGCGCTGGCGGGCCTTTCAGCAGGGCCGGCGAACACACCGGTGTCAGTTGCTCATCGAACAGGTGCAGGGCGGTCGATGAGTTGTCCGGCGGTGTGCCGTAGATCACCGCGGCATCGAACTGCTCGCGCTGAAAGTCGACGCCGTGGGCCAGGGTGGTGGTCAGTTTGACCGGCACGTCCGGGCGTTCCTTTTGCCATTGCAGCAGGCGCGGCACCAACCAGCGCATCACGCAGCTCGGCGCCTTGAGCTGCAGGGTTTCGCGCTTCAGACCAATCTGCTCGGTGGCTTCGCTGATCAGGCCGAAGACCTTCTCCACCCGTGGCAGCCATTCACGCCCTTCGGCGGTCAGCTCCAGGCCCCGGGCCCGGCGAATGAACAACTCATAACCCAGATGATCCTCCAGCCCGGCGATCTGCCGGCTCACCGCGCCTTGGGTGATGTGCAACTGCTCGGCGGCCCGCGTGAAGTTGCAGCACTGCGCGGTGATCAGAAACGTGTGCAGGGCGGGCAGGGGAGGCAGTCGTTTCATGTGGATCCAAGGTATGACGTGAGGACATGGCTAGTATGACTTTTAATCGATTGTTGCCGCTACCTGCCGCCCGTTCAATGAGCCCATTGAAGGGCCCTTTGTAGGAGTGAGCCTGCTCGCGATAGCGGTGTGTCAGTCACCGTAATGTTGAATGCGAAGACGCCATCGCGAGCAGGCTCACTCCTACACAAAGGCCTTGTGTCTCAAATGAACAACAAGGGCAATCGACATGGCGACGTGTGGCGAAGTACTGGTCAAGTTACTCGAGGATTATGGGGTCGAGCAGGTGTTCGGCATTCCCGGGGTGCATACCGTGGAGCTGTATCGCGGACTGGCCCGTTCGAGCATCAACCATGTCACCCCACGGCATGAACAGGGCGCTGGGTTCATGGCCGACGGCTATGCGCGCACCAGCGGCAAACCGGGTGTGTGCTTCATCATCACAGGCCCTGGCATGACCAACATCACCACCGCGATGGGCCAGGCCTACGCCGATTCGATTCCGATGCTGGTGATCTCCAGCGTGCAGACGCGCAGCCAGTTGGGCGGTGGTCGCGGCAAGCTCCACGAGCTGCCGAACCAGAGCGCGCTGGTCGGCGGCGTCGCTGCGTTCTCTCACACCCTGATGTCGGCGGCGCAATTGCCGGGCGTGTTGGCCCGGGCCTTCGCGCTGTTCCAGGCCGGGCGTCCGCGTCCGGTGCACATCGAAATTCCGCTGGACGTGCTGGTCGAGGAAGCCGATGACCTGCTCGCCAGCATCCCGGTCAACATCGACCGCGCCGGGGCGGCGCCGACGGCTGTGAGCCGCATGACTGAACTGTTGGCCGGCGCCCAACGTCCGCTGATCCTCGCCGGTGGCGGGGCCATCGATGCCGCCGCCGAACTCACCGAACTGGCCGAACTGCTCGACGCCCCGGTGGCGCTGACCATCAACGCCAAAGGTATGCTGCCGTCCAGTCATCCGCTGCTGATTGGCTCGACGCAAAGCCTGGTCGCGACCCGCGCACTGGTGGCCGATGCCGACGTGGTGCTGGCGATCGGCACCGAACTGGCTGAAACCGATTACGACGTGACCTTCGCCGGCGGTTTCGAGATCCCCGGCAAGCTGCTGCGCATCGACATCGACGCCGATCAGACCGTGCGCAATTATCCGCCGCACCTGGCATTGGTCGCCGACTCGCGCAACGCTGCACAAGCACTGCTCAGTGCTTTGTCGCACAAACCGCTGACCGCGCGCCGCAACGATTGGGGCCAGGTGCGCGCTGCGCGTTTGCGTGAAGATCTGGCCGCATCCTGGGACGCACCGACTCTGGCCCAGACGCGTTTCCTCGAAACCGTCCTGCACGAGTTGCCGGAGGCGGTGTTCGTCGGCGACTCCACGCAACCGGTGTACACCGGCAACCTCACTTTCAACCCGGAGCGTCCGCGCCGCTGGTTCAACTCGTCCACCGGTTACGGCACCCTCGGTTACGCCTTGCCGGCGGCGATCGGCGCATGGCTCGGCGGCAGCCTCGAGCATGGCGCTCGTCCGCCGGTGGTGTGCCTGATCGGCGACGGCGGCTTGCAGTTCACCCTGCCGGAGCTGGCCAGCGCCGTCGAAGCGCGTACCCCGGTGATCATCCTGCTGTGGAATAACCAGGGTTACGAAGAGATCAAGAAGTACATGGTCAACCGCGCCATCGAGCCGGTCGGCGTCGACATCTACACCCCGGACTTCATCGGCGTTGCCAAGGCTCTGGGTTGCGCCGCCGAAGCGATCAGCTCGGTTGAGCAACTGCGCAGCGCGCTACGTGCCGCCACCGATCGTCAGGGCCCGACCCTGATCGAAATCGACCAGACCCAATGGATGCGGGCGGTGGCCCAATGATGAGTTTTCCAACCACACTCGATGGCCTGTACATCAACGGCCAATGGTCGGCCGGCCGCGAACACCTGCGGGTGATCAACCCGGCCACCGAAGCGCTGCTGATCACGGTCAATGGCGGTGATGAACACGCGGTCAACCTGGCTGTGAGTGCTGCCACTGAAGCGTTCAAGGACTGGTCGAAAACCACTGGCGCCGCGCGCGGCGCGATTCTGCGCAACATCGCCAACGGCGTGCGCAATGGTCGCGATCACCTGATGAAGCTGCAGTCGAGCAACAACGGCAAACCGCAATTCGAAGCGGCCATCGACGTCGATGACGTGATCGCCACGTTCGAGTATTACGCCGAATTGGCCGACGGCCTCGACGCACAACTCGACAGCAACGTAGCGCTGCCCAGCGACGATTTCAGCGCACGTCTGCGCCGCGAACCGTGCGGTGTGGTCGGGCTGATCGTGCCGTGGAATTTCCCGATGGTCACCACCGCGTGGAAACTCGCCCCGGCGCTGGCCGCCGGCTGCTGTGTGGTGCTCAAACCGTCGGAAGTCACGCCACTGCCGGAGCTGGAACTGGCGGCGATCATCGCCGAGTCCGGCCTGCCCAAAGGTGTGTTCAACCTGGTCTGCGGCACCGGTCTGGCGGTCGGTGCGCCACTCTCGGCTGACCCGCGCATCGCCAAGATTTCCTTCACCGGCAGCAACGCCGTCGGCGTGCAGGTGATGCAACGCGCCGCGGAAACCGTGAAAGGCGTGAGCCTGGAACTGGGCGGCAAATCTTCGCTGCTGGTGCTCGACGATGCCGATCTGGAACTGGCGGTGGAGCTGGCCTGCGGCGGCGGTTTTTTCAACGCCGGGCAGATGTGCTCGGCCACCAGTCGGGTGTTGGTCGCCGATGAGCTGGCCGATGAATTTCTTGAGCGTCTGCAAAAACGCGCGCAAGCGATTCGCGTGGCTGACCCGTTCGACCCGGACGTGGAGATGGGCGCACTGGTCAACCAGGCGCAATACCAGCGGGTGCTCGGCCACATCGACCGGGGTTTGAGTGCCGGAGCGAAGCTGGTGTGTGGTGGCAATCGTCCGGCGGATCTGCCGCGCGGCTATTTTTTGCAGCCCACCGTGTTCACCGACGTGCCCCTCGACAGTGCGCTGTGGTGCGAAGAGATTTTCGGCCCGGTGTTGTGCGTGCGCCGTTTCAGCAGCGAGGCCGAGGCGATTGCCCTGGCCAACGACAGCCAGTTCGGGCTGGTCGCCAGTGTGGTGACGCGTAACGCCGAGGCTGCCGACCGGGTCGCCAACGCCCTACAGGCGGGGCTTGTGTGGCTCAACGCGCCGCAAGTGATCTTCCCGCAGACGGCGTGGGGCGGCTACAAGCAGAGCAGCATCGGCCGCGAATTGGGGCCGTGGGGCCTGGCCGCGTTTCAGGAAATCAAACACGTGATCCGGGCGCTTTGAACGCCCGAAAACGGTGAACGCATGCCTCGCAACGAGGCATGCGCCGGTGTCATGGCTTCGATGAGTTTTTATCGATAGTCAGGTGTATTGCACGACCTCAGGATGAACCCGTCGGCAGCGCTGCAGGCCTTTGAAAACAAGGCCTTCAGCGGATCCGGCCGCGCGGATGCAACGGTTGCGACCAACCTCATACTTAAAAGAACAAAGGGAGTCCGTCATGGGCGAGCATGATCTGAACAGGCGTCAATTCATTAAAACCGTCGGCGTCGCCTCGGTAGCGGCGGCGGCCCTGAGCATGCCCTTCATCCGGGCCAGTGCCAGCGACACGCGCTTTGCCGGCAAGACCCTGCGCTTGCTGACCTGGTCGGATGACACCGGCCTCGCTGCATTGCGCAACATCGCCGCCACGTTCGAGGCCAAGACCGGCGCCAAAGTCATCGCTGACCGCACCGGCAGCACCTCGGAAATGGTCGCCAAACTCAAGGCCGGCGGTGACCGTCCGCAGTACGACATCATCACTCTGGCCGGGGTTGGCGCCGAAGGTCTGGCCGCCGCCGGACTGCTGGAGAAACCCGACCTCAACCGCATTCCCAACCTGATCGACGTACCGGAAAAATACCGCACGGGCGCCAACGGTCACGGCATTGGTTACCTGCTGTGGTGCAACAGTCTGGTCTACAGCACCCGCACGCTCAAACAAGCACCGGACAGTTACGCCGCGCTGTGGGACGCCGATCTGGCACCGAACATTTTCCTGCCGCCGCCGAACTGGACCGAGGCCATGGACCTGATCATCATCGCCGCCAAACTCGCCGGCGGTGATGAACACAACATCGAGCCGGGCTTCAAGAAACTCGCCGAGCTGAAGGATCGCGTGGTCACCCTCGGCGAAAACCCGAACCAGATCGCCGAGCTGTTCCGCACCGGTTCGCTGGACATGGGCGGCTTGTACGCCCCGGCATTTTTCCCCAAGCAGATCCGCGATCCGAACTACGGCCTCGGTGCCACGTTCGGCATGAAGGAAGGTTTCTACACCGACCTGATGCTCTCGGTGATGCCGAAGAACCGTCCGGGCGACACCGATCTGGCCTACGCCTTCATCGACCACTCCCTCGACCCGCTGGTGCAGGGCAAGATGGCCGAAGACATCTTCAACGGCCCGGTCAACGCCAAGGCGATCATCTCCGCCGAGGCGCGCAAGAGCCCGTACATCCTCACGCCGGAGCAGATTGCCGAGAAGGCGATCATGCACGACAACGCCTTCCTGGCGACCGTGCATGACCAATGGATTCGTCGTTATACGGAAATCTTTTCTTCCTGACCCGAACTCCCCCTGTAGGAGCTGCCGAAGGCTGCGATCTTTTGCCTTTGATCTTCTCTGAGCAGATGAGGATCAACAGCAAGATCAAAAGATCGCAGCCTTCGGCAGCTCCTACAGGGATGTGTTGTTTGGCTTTCCATTGACGAGATCATTGCTATGGAACATCAATCCCTGACCCAACCGGTCGGCGCCAGTGACGTGCGCCCGGCGCGCGGTATTTCGCCGACCGCCCGGGCGTGGTTTTTCCTCACGCCGTCGATGCTGTTTCTCGGTGTGCTGATCGCCGCCAGTCTGTTGGTGCTGCGCATGAGCGTCGGCACCAAAGGCGCGGAGTGGAGCGGGTTCAGCCTCGCCAGCTACGCGCAATTGCTCGAACCCTATTACCTGAAATCCCTGCTGCTGACCCTGCGTCTGGCGTTGATCAGCGCAGTGATCGCCGTGCTGCTGGCGATCCCGGTGGCGTACACCATGTCGCGGCTGACCTCGCCGTTCGTGCGGCGGATTTTCCTTGCGGCGGTGCTGTTGCCGCTGCTGGTCAACCTGCTGCTGCAAAGCTACGGCTGGCTGGTGATCCTCGGTCCGGGCGGGATGCTCAACCAGACGCTGATGGGCCTGGGCCTGATCAAGCGCCCGATCATGTTGCTGTACAACCAGAACGGTGTGCTGATGGGCCTGGTGCAGACCGCGTTTCCGCTAGCCGTGTTGCCGATTGCCAGCGCCATGCGCGGCGTCGCGCGCACCTACGAAGAGGCGGCAGCAACGCTGGGCGCCAGTCGTTTTCAGGTGTTCCGTCAGGTGGTGTTGCCGATGAGTCTGCCGGGGATCATCACCGGGGCGACGCTGGTGTTCGCCTACAACGCCAGCAGTTTCGTCGTGCCGTTGCTGCTCGGTGGCCGCCGTGTGCCGATGCTCGCGGTGATGGTGCATGACCAGATCGCGCCGCTGATGAACTGGCCCGCCGCGTCGGCGGCCGGGGTGGTGCTGATCGTCACCACGCTGGCGATCATGACCCTGTCCGAATACATCACTGGCCGTCGTCGGCGCCTGCTGGAGGCTTCGCAATGAGTACCCTGACCAAGAAGCGCATGGCGCTGCTGCCCGGCGACACCGGCAAGTTTGCCGGGATCCTCTCCGGGGTCATTCTGCTGCTGGCGGTGTTGCCGATCCTGACCATGATCGTGATGTCGTTCAGCGGTGCGTCGAACCTCGACTTCCCGCCGAGCAGCTACAGCCTGCAATGGTACAAGGCGGCCTGGCACACTTTCGTTTCGCCGGACGCCAGTGATGTGTTGAGCCTCGGCCAGGCCATGGCCACCAGCTTGCTGGTGTCGTGTCTGACCATGGTCTTCGCCACGCTGATCGCGGTGCCCGCCGCCTATGCTCTGACCCGCTGCGAGTTCCGTGGCAAAGCGGTGGCGTTGCAACTGATGTCGCTGCCGCTGGTGTTTCCGATGGTGGTGCTGGGCCTGGCATTGCTGCTGGTGTTCGACAGCTTGCCGTTTCACCTGACCACCTCGCGGCTGGTGATTGCCCACGTGATTCTGGCGCTGCCGTTCGTGGTGAAAAACTGCACCGCGGCGATGCTCTCCATCGGCAGCGAAGTCGAAGAAGCGGCGCGAATGCTCGGTGCCTCGCCGCTGCGGGCGATTGTCGACGTGGTGGTGCCGTTGATGAAGTCGGGGATTCTGGCGGGGATGCTGCTGGCGTTCATCGTCTCGTTCAACGAATTCACCGTGACCTATTTCCTCTACACCATCGACGTCATGACCGTGCCGATCTGGATGTACAGCCGCACCGTGTCATCGCTCGACCCTACCGTGTTCTCGTTTGCCGTGCTGATCGTGCTGATCGACTTCGTCCTGATCTGGGCGCTGGAGAAGCTGGTGGGCGAGGGCGGCGTTTCCTTTTGATTTGAGGTGCAACATGACTGGTCTGATTCTGGAAAACGTCGAGAAATTCTACGGCTCGGCGTGCGCGGTACAAGACGTCAACCTGCATTTGCCGGAAGGCAAACTGGTGTGTTTTCTCGGCCCGTCGGGCTGCGGCAAAACCACTTTGCTGCGGATGATCGCCGGGCTGGAAACCCTCACCGGCGGCGAGATTCGCCTGGACGGCGAGGACATCGGCCACACCCCGGCGCACCTGCGCAACTTTGGCATGGTGTTCCAGTCGCTGGCGCTGTTCCCGCACATGACCGTCGGCGAGAACATCGCCTATCCGCTGAAACTGCGCGGCGTGAGCAAAACCGAGCAGCAGGCGCGGGTGGTGGAATTGCTGGAGTTGATCCAGCTGCAAGCGATGATCAATCGGCCGGTGGCGAAGCTTTCCGGTGGGCAGCGGCAGCGGGTGGCGATTGCCCGGGCCATTGCCTCGCGGCCGAAAATTCTTTTGCTCGACGAACCGCTGTCGGCGCTCGACGCCAAGCTGCGCGAGTCGATGCAGGTGGAGATTCGCCAACTGCAACAGCGCCTGAACATCACCACGATCATGGTCACCCACGACCAGCGCGAAGCCATGACCATGGCCGACATCGTCGTGGTGTTGGGCGAACACAAGGTGCAGCAGGTGGGCACACCGATCGAAATCTACCGGCACCCGGCCAACGAGTTCGTCGCCGACTTCATCGGCTCGGGCAACATTTTCCCGGCCACGGTGCTGGGCGACGGCAAGGTCAGTCTGCCGGGCGGCGATGCGCTGCAAGTGCCGATCTGCAGCAGCATTGTGGTGGGGCAGAAGGTAAAAATGCTGATTCGTCCGGAAGACTTGCAACTGTCCGCGCCGCAGGCGACGGCGGGCAATCGCTTGCTCGGCAAGGTGACGTTCGTGCGCGATATCGGCGCGACCATCGAGACCACGGTGGAGTGTTCCGGGGTGACGTTCACCGCGTTGAGTACGCCGTGTCAGGGGATTGGTTTGGGGATCGGGCATCCGGTGTCGGTGACGTTGCCGGTGGAGGCGTGTCGGGTGTTAGGGGTTTGATCCGGATTTGATGTTGGCCTTGCGACGCTATCGCGAGCAGGCTCACTCCTACAGGGGAACGCATTCCAACTGTAGGAGTGAGCCTGCTCGCGATAGGGCCATAAGCCTCACCGCAGATTTCGGATCAGACCGACTGCCGCAACCGCGCCAGATCCCTTAACGGCGGCGCCCCAAACAAGCGGCTGTACTCGCGGCTGAACTGCGATGGACTTTCATACCCCACCCGATACCCCGCCGCCGACGCTTCCAGCCCTTCGGCCAGCATCAGGCGTCGCGCTTCCTGCAGGCGCAATTGCTTCTGATATTGCAGAGGACTCATCGCGGTCATCGCCTTGAAGCGGTGATGCAGGGTCGAGACGCTGAGGTTCACTTCCTTGGCCAGATCATCGATGCGCAACGGCTGTTCGAAGTTGCCGTTGAGCCATTTGATCGCCTGGCTGATGCGGTGGCTCTGGCTGTTGGCAATCGCAATCTCATACAAACGATGGCCCTGCGGACTGCGCAGCAGGCGATAGAGAATTTCCCGGCGGATCAGCGGCGCGAGCATGGCGATGTCTTTCGGCGTGTCGAGCAGCCGCGCCAGGCGCAGTACCGCATCGAGCATCGCGCTGTCGATCTGCTCGACATACAGGCCTCGCCCGGTCGGCCGGGTCGGCACGCCCATGGGGCCGGCGTCGGCGATCAATGCGGTGATTTCGGCCGGGTCGATGTCCAGGCGCACAGCGAGGATCGGATCCTGCGGCGAGACATTCACAACGCGTCCGCTGAGCGGCATCGAGACTGAGACCACCAGGTAATTCAACGGGTCATAGTTGAAGTACTCATCCGCCAGCCGCACCTCTTTGCGTCCCTGCGCCATGATGCACAGCGCCGGTTGCGCCAGCACCGGGGCGAAGTCGTGGGATTTAGTGTGGCGCGACATGAACAGCGAGCCGACGGCGGTCTGATAACTGCCGTCGTCCGTGGTGTTACGGCGAATGATCGCCGCCAGTTCTGCGCGCTGTTTTTCCATGTCGGCATCGGGCGGGGCTTGGAAACGATCGAATGACGTCATGCACGGCATCCTCGGCAAGGGATCTGGAATGGAGCAGAGCTTAAGTTTGTGCAAGCGCAAGCGGTAGACACATTCTGTCAAATGCTTGCCTGATTCTGCATCGGGATGATTTCGCACCTGCCGCCACTCAACCTTGCAGGAGCGGCCGAAGGCTGCGATCTGTTGATCTTCAAGGCAAAATCAAAAGATCGCAGCCTTCGGCAGCTCCTACACAAAACGCATATGACAGCCGTGTTACGCAAGTTTGCAGGTTGTTACAGGCGTTCAGACAACTCTCGCAGGATTGTGCAACGCAGCGACAGGAATCGACTAACGGCACCTTGCGCCCGGCCCTTAACCTTTGATCCTGTCGCAGCCCGTCCCCCGGCTGCCACGCGACTCCCTGGGAGGGTTGAACATGTCCAAGCAGATTCCCGTCAGTCATATGGCCTTCGTTCGAGCGCGCGCCGGACGCTCCGCCGAACTGGGTGTACGCCTCAGTGCCTTGATCGAACCGTCGCGCAGCGCCCCCGGTTGCCTGAACTTTGCCCTGCAGCATTCGCAGTGTGATCCGGACTTGTGGCTGGTCTCCGGTTTCTGGAGCCATCAGCAGGCGATGACCGCGTATTTCAGCAGCCCGTCGATGCAGATCTTTGCCGAATTGGTCCAGGACCTGGTGGTCAACAGCCTGGATTTTCACACCTTCAAAGAGGTGTCGGCGGCACAGGCCCTCGGTCAATGCCCGGCACCGATACACAAACTCGCCGGTTGAGGGTTTAATGTCCGGCTTATTCGTCTGAGCCAGGATGTGTGCCATGGCACGTAAAGAGTTCGAACACTTCGAAGCAGTCTCCGCAATCGTCCCCGTCGAGTTGGGCGGCAACAAGGGTTATCACGCGGCAATCGCGGTCAAGGCCCTGGTCGATGGCGGTGCGCCGCGCTTTCACAAACTGCTGGGTGATCAGGTTTTCCCCGGCGCCATCGCTGCCGATGACGCGGCTACCCAAGAGCTGGACCGTCTGCAGGGCGTCACTGATGACGCCGAGCTGATCTGGTAACTGCGCTTATTTGCCGGCGCCCGGGCGCCACATCTTGAACAAGGCCTCTGGCCCCAACTGGAAATAATCCGCCGGCCCGCCGCCGCGCAGAATCGGTTCTGCCGCGGCGGTGTCGTAGATGCCGTCCTTCAACAGCCACTTGGCGATATGCACGGCGACCACTTCGCCGAGAATCAGCCAGCTCGGCACGGTTTCGCCATCGGCGCGCTGCAACTGAATGATCTGCGTGACCTTGCACTCGAAGGACACCGGGCTTTCGGCCACCCGTGGCACCGCAATCACCTTCGACGCCACGGGCGTCAGTCCGGCCAATTCAAACTCGTTGACCTCAGGCGCGACCATTGCGCAGCTCTGGTTCATCTGCTCGGCCAGCGGCCGGGTGGCGAGGTTCCAGACGAATTCGCCGGTCTGCTCGATGTTGTTCAGGCTGTCTTTGCGCCCGACGCTGGAAAAACCAATGATCGGCGGAATGTAGTTGAACGCATTGAAGAAGCTGTAAGGCGCAAGATTAAGCCGGCCGTGAGCATCCTGCGAAGAGATCCAGCCGATGGGGCGCGGGCCGACGATGGCGTTGAACGGATCGTGGGGCAGGCCGTGGCCGTTGGCGGGTTCGTAGAAATGGATGTCATCGGACATGGCTGGGGTTCCTGAAGAGGGCGTTTTGAAAGACGCCATAGTGTAAGAGCGCACCGCGTATTTCCAGTCAAACGCTGATCCCCTGTAGGAGTGAGCCTGCTCGCGATAGCGGTGTAACAGTCACCCAATGCATTGACTGGTATGACCCTATCGCGAGCAGGCTCACTCCTACAGGGAATGTTTGTGATGCCCCAGAAATGACTAAGCCCGGCCGAAGCCGGGCTGTGGAAGAACCGCTGAGATTCAGCTGATGGCTGCAGCAGTACCGGTTTTGTCGAAGCCATCAGCCGCGATGGCGTTGGCGGTACCGGTTTTGTCGAAGCCATCGGCAGCAACGGTTTTGCCGATGTTGGTTTTATCGAAACCGTCAGCGGCGTAAGTGCCCGAGTGGCTGGTTTCGATGGCGGCGCTGGCGCCGGAAATGAAGTCGGCCGATTTGGTTTTGTCCGAGCCATCGGCAGCGAAGGTGTTGGCAGCCAGTACAGACAGGGTCAGGGCGAGGATCAGTTTGGTTTTCATGTGGGTGACTCCAGATGGGTTGGCGATGTGTCTTGCTTGGGTTTAATGCTACGCCAACTAAATTGATTAAAAAGTGCAAAATAATGCTAAAAACAATCGATTAACTTGATGTTAAGGGCGGCGCACTGATGGGCTTCCACTGTCGGGAGCGAACGCCGCGCAGGTAATCGATCAGGTATTGGCAGGATGCAAGGGCAGCATTAATAGGGGATTAATCGCTGTTTTGGCGACATGACAGATTTTTCATCTGTTGCCGACCGGTTTTTCACCGGCGCAACGCCAGTCTGCCCACGGCCAGAAAACCAAGAAACGGCCGTCTCACACTGGAGCTTTGCTTGCGATGAATAAACTGCCTCAAATCACCCTGGCGTTCTGGGTCATGAAAATCTGCGCGACGACCCTGGGGGAAACCGCGGGGGATTTGCTGTCGATGACCCTCAACGTCGGGTACGCCCTCAGCTCGCTGATCCTGATCAGCGTATTCGTGCTGACGCTGATCACCCAATTGATGGCCAGGACCTACAAGCCGCTGCTGTACTGGATCGTGATTCTGTCCACCAGCACCGCCGGCACCACCATGTCCGACTTCATGGACCGCACCCTCGAACTGGGTTACGCCACCGGGTCGATGATCCTGATTGCGATTCTGCTGGCGATCTTCGCGGCCTGGCGCCTGAGCGGCGATTCGCTGAACGTCAACAAGGTGCAGACCTTGCGGGGCGAGATGTTCTACTGGATGGCGATTCTGTTTTCCAACACCCTGGGCACCGCGCTGGGCGACTACCTGGCCGATGATTCGGGCCTGGGCTTTGCCGGTGGCGCACTGCTGATCGGCTCGACCATTGCCGTGGTCGTGGCGCTCAAATACTTCACGAAGATTTCGACTGTGCTGCTGTTCTGGGTAGCGTTCGTGCTGACCCGGCCGTTCGGTGCGACCCTGGGCGACTTGATGACCAAAACTCATGAGAAGGGTGGTCTGGACTTCGGCACCATCGGCTCGTCGGCAGTGCTGGCGGGGATTCTGCTGGTGATGATTGTCGGTGCGTCGTATGTGCAGAAACGCTATGGCAAGCCGCAGATTGCCGTTTGACCTGATACCGCGTTGCCCGTATTCGCGAGCAAGCTCGCTCCCACAGGGGATTTGTGTTGATCACAGTTCCAATGTGGGAGCGAGCTTGCTCGCGAAGGGGCCATCACAGCCACCGTTGCAGTGGCTGCATGAACACGATCAGTCAGTCACGATCCGTGAGTGTTTCTGCGTGTCTTTCATGGTGATGTACACCAGCAGCGACACCGCGATGCACGCGGTCACGTACCAGTAGTAACCGGTTTCCATGCCGATGCTCTTGAACCACAGCGCGATGTATTCGGCGGTACCGCCGAAGATCGACACGGTCAGTGCGTATGGCAGGCCGACGCCCAGCGCGCGGATTTCGGTCGGGAACAGCTCGGCCTTCACTACGGCGTTGATCGAGGTGTAGCCGCTGACGATGATCAGTGCCGCCATGATCAGGAAGAACGCGCCCCACCAGCTCTGGATGGTGTGCAGTGTCATCAGGATCGGCACGGTGAAGATCGTCCCGAGCACGCCGAAGGCGATCAGGATCGGGCGACGACCGATTTTATCGGACAGGCCACCGATGATCGGTTGCAGGCACATGAACAGGAACAGCGTGGCGGCAGAAATGGTGGTCGAGTCGGAGATGCTCATGCCGACGGTGTTCACCAGGTATTTCTGCATGTAGGTGGTGTAGGTGTAGAACGCCAGCGTACCGCCCATGGTCAGGCCGACCACGGTCAGCAGTTCTTTCGGGTGGCGCATCAAGGTGCGCATCGCGCTTTCCTTGGACTTCTCTTTCTTGGTGAACGACTCGGTTTCTTCCATGCCGCGACGCAGGTACAGCGCGACGATGGCGCACAGTGCGCCGATGGCGAACGGAATGCGCCAGCCCCACGCGTACAGCTGCTCAGTGGTCAGCATGTTCTGCAGCACGATCAGTACGCCCAGCGCGATGAGCTGGCCGGAGATCAGGGTCACGTACTGGAAGCTGGAGAAGAAGCCGCGACGTTCCTTGGTCGCCATCTCCGAGAGGTAGGTGGCCGAGGTGCCGTACTCGCCGCCGACTGACAGGCCTTGCAGCAGTCGCGCGAACACCAGCAGGATCGGCGCGCCGATGCCGATGGTTTCGTAGTTCGGGCTCAGAGCGATCAGCAGCGAGCCGAAACACATCAAATAAACCGAGGCCATCAAGGCTTTCTTGCGACCGACCTTGTCCGCGTACAGACCCATCAGCCAGCCACCGATCGGGCGCATCAGGAAACCTACGGCGAAGATCGCGGCGGTGTTCATCAGCTGGGCGGTGGTGGAACCGGCAGGGAAGAAGGTCTTGGCGAAGTACAGCGAGAAGGCGGCGTAGACGTACCAGTCGTACCACTCGACCATGTTGCCGACAGAACCGCTGAAAATCGATTTGATCCGGCTGGCGGTGGTTCTTGCTTTGGCGGGCGCGGCAGCCGACCCAAGGGGCAGGGCGTTGGAGTTATCCATTGAAGGATCCTTCGTTTAATTGTTTTTGTGGAGCGCGTTAAAACGCAGCCTGCTGGGGCTATAGCAGGAGCTGTGCCAACGGGGAGAGGGCCGGTTTAGAGGGGGTGGCAAGATTGAATGAGCGGAAATCCGCTTATTGTTTGATTTGATTGAGCGGAAAATCGCTTAAAAGATCGCAGCCTGCGGCAGCGCCTACAGGAAATCTGTGGACGACGGTGAAACGGTAGGAGCTGCCGAAGGCTGCGATCTTTTGATCTTAGGAGCTGACAAACATCTCCCGACTCAACCCATGCCGCTGCAGCTTCTCATTGAACGTGCGGCGCGGCAGCTGCAACTCCTCCAGCACCGCTTTCACGTCACCCTTGTGCCGGGTCAGCGCGGCGCGCAGGCATTGGGCTTCGAAGGCTTCCTGCTGCGCGGCGAGGGACTGGCCCGGGTCGATGCCCTGCACCGGCTCATCCAGCCCCAACACCTGACGCTCGGCGACGTTCGCCAGTTCACGCACATTGCCCGGCCAGTCGTGACTGAGCAGGTGGCTCAATTGCGCTCCGCTCAACGGCGGGAAGGTGCGGCCCAGGCGCTGAGCGGCGCTGAAGGCAAACGACTCGAACAGCAGCGGAATGTCTTCGCGGCGATCACGCAGTGGCGGCAGGCGCAGCTCGGCGACGTTCAGGCGATAGGCCAGGTCCTCACGAAAGCGTCCGGCCCGGGCTTCATCGAGCAAGTCGGGTTTGGTCGCGGCGACGATCCGCAGGTCGACGCGAATGCTCTGGTTCGAGCCCAGGCGCTCCAGCTTCTGTTCCTGCAACACTCGCAGCAGTTTCACCTGCTGGGCCAGCGGCATGCTTTCGATTTCATCGAGAAACAGTGTGCCGCCGTCGGCGTACTCCAGCTTGCCGATGCGCTTGCCGGAGGCGCCGGTGAAGGCGCCGCTCTCGTGGCCGAACAATTCAGCCTCGAACAGTTGCTCGGGGATCGCCGCACAGTTGAGCGCCACAAACGGTTTGTCCGCGCGCGGGCCGAAGTCGTGCAGGCAGCGGGCGATCAGTTCCTTGCCGCTGCCGGTTTCGCCACGGATCAGCACGTTGACCGGCAGCGCCGCCAGATCCAGCACCTGCCGGCGCAAGGTCTGCATGCCACGGGACACGCCGAGCAGCGTGGCATCGAGCCTGGCGCGGTGGTCGGCCTGTTCGTGCAGGGCGCGGTTTTCCAATACCAGCCGACGCTTGTCGAGCGCCCGGCGCAGGCTGCCGAGCAGGGTTTCCGGGCTGAACGGTTTTTCCAGAAAGTCGTAGGCACCGTCGCGCATGGCTTCGACCGCCATCGGCACATCGCCGTGGCCGGTCAGCAGAATCACCGGCAGGTCGGCGTCACGGCGCTGCACTTCGGCCAACAACTGCAGGCCACTGAGCCCGGGCATGCGCACATCGCTGAGAATCACCCCGGGGAAGTGCGCGGGCAGTACCGCCAGGCAATCTTCGGCGCGGCTGAACAACTGCACCTCGAATCCCGACAGGCTCAGCCACTGTTCGACAGCGCTGCGAATACTGCTTTCGTCATCGACCACCATCACCGAATTGAGCATCAGATGTGCGCCTCCAGATCGATCGGCAGGGTCAGGGTGAACACCGCACCGGACTCGCCATTTTCGGCGCTCAAACGGCCGCCGGATTCATGCACGATAGCGAAGGATACCGCCAGCCCCAGACCGAGGCCGTCACCCACGGGTTTAGTGGTGAAGAACGGGTCGAACACCTGATTCAGGTGCTCTTGTGCAATCCCGCCGCCATTGTCGATTACGCTCAGGCGCCACAGTTGTTCGTCAACTTCCAGGCGAATTTCCAGGCGTTTGCACGGTTTGCCCTGCATCGCGTCGAGGGCGTTGCGCAACAGATTGATCAGCACCTGTTCGAGGCGGATCGCATCGCCACGCACCCACGCCGGACGCGTCAGGTGCAGCACCAGGCTGACCTGTTCGTCGCGCAGACGAGCGTCGAGCAGTTGCAGCGACTGGTCGACCACGGTCGCCAGATCCAGCCGTTCGCGCAGGCCGCTGGGGCTCTTGCGCGCGAAAGTTTTCAAGTGGCCGGTGAGCGACGCCATGCGCGTGAGCATGTCGTCCACCGGTTTGAGCGCCTTGTACGCGTCATCGACGCGGCCATGGTCGAGCAGCAGGCGCAGCGTCGCGAGCTGCATGCGTTGCGCGGTCAGCGGCTGATTGATTTCGTGGGCCAGTGCTGCGGACATCTGCCCCAGCGCCGCGAGCTTGGCCGATTGCACCAGACCGTCCTGAGCGGTGCGCAGGTCGCGGGTGCGTTCTTCGACCAGTTGTTCGAGTTCTGCGCGGTTGCGCTGGCGGACTTTCGCCAGGCGCCAGCGCTGGTTGAGGAACAGCAGCAGAAACACCAGTGCCAGCCACACCCCGGCAGCGGCCAGCCCGGCGTTGCGCAAATCTTCGAAGGCTATTTGCGGGCGCCGTAACAGATGCAAGGTCCAGCCTTCGGCAGTGAGTGGCAGCGACTCCCACAGATAATCCGCCGTGCCCTGCGGGCCTTCGACCCGGCGCAGGTCGCTGTTGTCGTCGAAGTGGCGCAGTGACAAGTGCGTCAGCGGGCTCAGCGATTGCTTGTCGTACTGACGTGTGCGCTTGATCTCGGCCATATCGCGGCTGTCCAGCGGCCGCAACGAGCGATAGCGCCAGCCGGGCTGATTGGCGATGAAAATGATCCCGCGCGCATCGCTGACCAATAGCGTGTCGCTGCCCTGGCTCCATTCGCGCTCCAGCTCCGGGAACTCCAGCTTGACCACCATCGCCCCGAGGAACTCATCGTTGTCGCCCAGCACGGCACTGGACAGAAAATAACCGGGGATGCCACTGGTCACGCCCACCGCATAAAAACGTCCGGTGCCCTGGGTGCGGGTCTGACTGAAGTACGGGCGAAAACCGTAGTTGTGGCCGACATAACTGCTGGGCAGACGCCAGTTGCTCGCCGCCACCGCGAGGCCGGTACGATCGAGCAGTTCGAGGGTCGAGGACTGCGCCGCGCCGTTGATCTTTTCCAGTTTCAGATTCAGCGCGTTCTGCTGTTCGGCATCGACCGGCCCGGCCAGCGCCCCGCGCAATTGCGGGTCCAGCGCCAGCACGGCGGGCAGAGCGCGATAGCGGTCGATCAGGGTGTGCAGGGAGTTGGCATACAGCGCCAATTGCTGGTTGGCGCGGGTGGCGTCTTCCTCCAGCGCCTGACGTTCGGCGTGGCGGATGGCAAGGGTGGCGGCGATGGCCGCACCGGCGATGATCAGCAGGGTGTACAGCGACAGACGCAGGGTACGGGAAGTCGGCAGCATGCTGGGCTAATGGATAAAGGGACGGGCGGGCACGATAGCATGCGCCTGCCCGTCCTGTTCGCCTGACGCGTTACCTGATCAGACATGGCTGAATTTGTGTGAATGTGAGAGCAGCATGGTTCTGGCGTAGGCCAGTTCGGTGATCACTGCCTGGGTTGTCTGTGTCAGACTTTCGACGCTGTCGCCGGGGCTATCCTTGAACAGGCCGAAGGTGTGAATGGCATCGACACCGGCCATTTCGAAATAATTGGCAACTTCGGACAGATTGCCTTGCAGGGTATTGATCAGATCCGTCAGGTTGCGCTCGCCCTGGGCAATTTTTTCCGCTGTCAGACCGCCGACAGCACCGGCGATTTCATGGCCGATTTCCACAGCGCCCAGCAGGGCGCTGGCGGTAGCACTGACCTCGGCTGCCATGCTCGGGGTGATTTGTTTGGCCCCCAGACTGATGGCGGTGCTGGTGCTTTCCTTCAAGCCCTTGAACGCGCCTTTTTGCGTGTCAGGAAGCATTTTTGCGTACTTCTGCTCCATGTAGCTCAAGGGCGACATAGTCTTGTACTCGGTCTTCTTGATGATTTTTTCGGCCGATACCCGGCTGGCCTTGAATTTGATCGAGGCGCTGGCGCCTGTGCGTTCGGCTGCATAGTCCCACAGCAGGCTGATGGTTTTTTTCGCCGCGAATCCGATCACAACCCCTGCCACGTTGCCTACGCCCGGGGCTGCAACGCCCAGCGCCTGGGCACCGATGCCCACTGCGATTCCGCCACCATAGGCGACCACCTGTCCAGCGATATGCGTCGCACTGCGGCGCAGGGTCGAGCCGGCGAAGTCAGATGTCGTGCGGTGATTGAGAATCTGCTGTTGAGCATCCAGACCACGGCGCAATGACAGGGCCAGAATGTTCAAATGCCGTTCGACCTGAGATGACAATTCCACCCGCGCTCGGCGTCGTCGATTCTGCTCGGCGCCTCGTGCCTTTCTCAGGTCACGTTCCTCGCGGGTTTCGGGCTGAAGAAAATCGCTCAGGGCCTGGCCATCGGTGTCGATGAAACCTGCCGGATTGTTACCGACAAAGGCATACAGATTCAGTCCATCGACATCCCCGGCCGGGTCGGCACTGATCCAGCGTTGCAGCCACGGTGCGTAATAGCGGGCGCCGTAATAATAGAGACCGCTGGCGTCCATCTCCTGACCCGAGTAGCGGATGGTTTTGTAGCTGGCTTCAAGCGCTGAGCGGGCAGCCCACCACGCTGTGCCACCGAACGGGTAGTAATGCTCCAGGCTGATGACGGCGGCGCGGTGGTCCAGTTCCAGTGCGCAGGAACCGAGGTGATCGTCGAGGCTGTAACGCAGTTGATCGTCTTCCAGTCCAGGTGGCCGACCACTGAGCCAGTGCAGGCAGCGGACGCCGGGCAGGATGATGACGTGCAGGTGCTGGCCGTCGCTGCGGGCGTGGATTTCCAGCCCCGGCAGATAACGTACCTCGCGGCGGTGCGTGACTGACGGGGTATGGCTCAGTGAGCACTTGTAGACGCGCTCACCCTGGCTGTAGCGATAGATTTCCTCATCGTCGGGCAGACCATTGCTGTGCTGCAGCAATGTCGCACGGGCCAGTTGATCGCGGTTGTCCCACAGCAGTGGCTGGGTGCCGGGTTGCAGACGCAGTTGATTACCGTGCAGGTCGAAGTGTTCAGCGAAGACCGGTTCGGGATCACCGGTTTTCCAGCGTACCCCTCGGTTGCTGTGTGGATCGATGATCATCTGCTGAGTGAAGTTGTGGCCTTCACGCACATGCTGTAACTCGACAAGGTTGTTGCCCTCGTCATACCGGTAATGTTCGCGGTAGTTGAAGCGTTGCCCGGGATCGATGGGCTGAATCGGCTGCGGCAGCCCCGGCGATTGTGGGGGTGTTTCGCCCTCGAAGCCGCGGCTGTCGATCAGGCGATACAACGAGTCGTAGACAAAGTGTCGATTGCCATCGACGCGCTGGTTGGCAAAGTACACCGTGGCCAGAGTGTGGTCCTCGATGCTCAGGATGTTGCCTGCCGGGTCGTAGACATAATGCAGGTCCTGCAGTGGAGCGGCCGGGTCCTTGTACGCCAGCAAGCGGAGCAGACGAGCGTCGGCCGGATCGTAATGCTGGCTGCGGCGAACGCCGTTGCCGGCCAGTTGCTCGATCAGCTGGCCGTCAGCGTTGTAGCGTGTTTCGCTGACCACCGGTTGCGCCGTGTCGGAGCCCGCCAGCTGTAGCGACAGTTGCTGCAACTGCCCGGCGACGTCGTATTGCGACTGTTGCCGGTGGCCGCCGGCGTCGGTGAGCTGCAATATATTGCCCAGCGGATCGTAATGCCTCTGGGTGGTGAAGGTGCCGGTTGCGTCGACGAGGGTGCGCGTTTCACTCATTCCCTGGCCGAGCAGGCTATAGCTGCTGAACACTACGTTGCCGGACGGATCTGTTTGCGTGGTCAATGCGCCGCGCAGGTTAAACCCGGCATTCGCGTTGTGGTCCGCGTAGCTGTAGCACTCGGTCCCGGCCTGCGCGTTTTCAGTGACGGCGATCACGCGGAGCAATAAGTCGTGCTCATACTGCCAGTGGTTGCCGCGCTGGTCCCAGCGTTGCCGTTCTTCACCGCCGAGCCCCGGCAACATCAGTCGCCAGCCGGCGTCCACGCTGTCGACACACAACGGACGAGCATCCAGCGTATAGATCGTTTGCAGATTGGGCGGCGACGCACCGTCGAAAAGGCGCGGATCGCGCTGTGTCACCAAGCGGCCGGCAGGGTCATGCAGATGACGGCTGACGAGGGCCTGCGCTGCTTCACCTGCGACCTGACGCAAGTATTCCACCTGACGCACCGGCAAGTGCCGAGGGTCGTGGCTACGCAGGGTTGGGGTGTGGTGAAACAGCGACGTCGCCATTGTTCACTCTCGGTTGCTCTGCGAATCCGGCGCTATGCCGCTTGCTGTTTCAGCGCCAGATAGGCCGATACCCGACCCAGCAAATCCCTGGCGTGCTTGATGGTGCCGCGAGCCACCGTCATTTGTTGTTGCAGGTGTGCCAGGTCGCTGTCGGCACGCTCCGGCATCTGGGCGATGCCAATCAGTTTTACCGGTGCAGGCGCTGCACCGGCCAGCGTGTCGAGGTGTTGCTGGAGGCCGGCCTGCTGGCTGTCGAGGTAACCGGTCAATTCATCCAGCCGCGCACTGATGCGGTTCAGGTCTCCCTGCCCCCATGAGTCGTTGAGCGCTTCTGTGAGTTGGGCCATTTGGCGGGCGATGTTCAATGACTGTTTCAGGTAAGGAATCTTGAGGTGTTTGCCCAATGACCGGGCGGTGGTTTCCAGACCGATCTTTACCAGGCCCCCTGAGGTCTGCGGATTGAAGCTTTCCAGGGTCCCCCTCACTGAGTTCGGCGAAGCCTTGGCTTTGCTTTGCAGGCTTTTCACCGAAAGCGCGGCCTGATCCGGCATGATCGAATAGCCGAGCGTGGTTTCTTCGCCGATCTTGGCCATGAGCTTGACTGACGCCTCTGCGGCGAAAATGGCCCCTACCGTTGATGTCACCGGCATCACAATTGGCGCGGCGGGGCCGCTCAGGCTACCGACGCCGGCACCGACGGTGCTCCCTACGGCACCGGCCTTGATCGCCACGGCAAACGTTGCCACGCTGAACGCGAGTTTTTTTGCGGCGGTCTTGTAGATGTCGCGAGTACGCGTGAGGTTGTAGAGCTGATAGTTGAGCTTTTGCAATTCGCTGGTCATGTGTGTCAGCACATTGGAAAACTCGCTGACTTTTTGCTGTGCTTCGCTGGGCGTCTGTTCGGTCCCGCCGTTATCGACGAAGCACAACGGGTTGTTGCTGACCATCGCGTACAGGTTCAGCCCGTCAACATCGCCTGCCGGGTCGGCGCTGATCCAGCGCTGCAGCCACGCGGCGTAGTAACGGGCGCCGTAGTAATACAGGCCGCTGACATCCATTTCCTTGCCTGAATAACGGATGAACCGGTAACTGACTTCGATCACCGAACGCGCGGCCATCCACGCAGTGGCGCCAAACGGGTAATAACCTTCCTGGCTGATCACTTGCGCCTGTTGATCGAGTTCCAGCTCACAGGAGTCCAGATGATCGTTGAGGCTGTAGCGGAGCTCGTCGGGTTTTTCCTGTGCCCAATGCAGGCACCGGACATGGCCGATACCGATGTCCAGTTGAATGACGTGCAGTACTTCACCGTTGTCCTTCGAGCGGATTTCCAGCCCGGGCAAGTAGCGCACCTGCTGGAAATGAGCACGTTGTGCGGTGAAGGTCTCGTGGCGCTTGAACACCCGCTCGCCCTGGCTGTAACGGTAGTGCTCGGCATCGTGTCGACCGTCCTCGCGGTGGATCAGGATGACGCTGGCCAGCTCGTCGCGAGTGTTCCAGTGCAATGTTTGCCCCGGTTGCAGCGCTTGCAGGTTGCCGTGACGGTCGAACAACCGGTCGAATATCGGTTCGGCATCGCCAGGCGTCCAGCGCACCCCGCGGTTGCTCTGTGGATCGATACGCATCTGGCGGGTGTGGCTGGCACCGGCCCGTACATGCTGCAGCTTGATCAGGCTGCCGCCGGCGTTGTACTCGTAGGTCTGGGTGTAGTTGAGGCGGTTATTCGGGTCGCTCGGCTGTGGCAGTCCCGGGATGTCGGAGAGTGGGCCTTCGTCATGACCGGTCGCGCGGATCAACCGGTATAACGAGTCATAGCCGAAGGTGCGGTGGCCGTCGATCAACTGGTTGGCGAAGTAAACCGGCTGAAAGCCATGGTCATCGATGCGCACGATGTTACCGACCCGGTCGTGGAAATATTCGAAGTCCTGCAACACAGGGCCAGCGTTCTTGTGGCAGACATGGGTGTGCAATCGACCATCGGCCGGGTCATACGTCCAGCGGCTGCGCACCCGGTTGCCGGCCACCTGTTCGATGATCTGACTGGCAGCGTTGTATTGCGCCTCGATCAATACCGAGTGCCAGTCGGTGTGTCCGTTGAGCTGCAGTCGAACCTGCTTGAGTTGCCCGGCCAGACCGTACTGTGACTGCTGTCGATGTTGACCCGCATCAATCTGTTCCAGCACCGCGCCCAGCGGACTGAAAACACGCTGGCTGGTGAATGCTTCGCCGTCGTGAAAGGTACGTGTTTCAGTCCGAGGCTGACCGGACAGGGCATAGCTGTCGATACGCAGTGTACCGGCGTGGTCTTCGTGTTCGAGCAACTGGCCGCGCAGATTATGCGCGGCATCGGCCGAGGCTTCAGCGTAAGTCAGTACCTCGACATCGAACTCGTTTTCCTCGACCGTCATCAAGCGCAACTGCTGGTCATAGCTCATGCGCCAGTGGTTACCGCGGGCATCCCAGCGCTGCAGTGATTGACTGCCAGGGCCTGGCAGGCTCAGGCGCCAGCCGGCGTCGACGCTGTCGATTTTCAATGGCTCGCCATCCAGCCGGTAAACCGTAGTCAGGCAAGGCACGTGGAGGCGCGGGTCCCATTGTTCGGTCAGGTGTCCGCTCGTGTCGTGGTGTTGGCGAGTGATCTGGCATTCGACGTCGGCGCCCGCCACCGCACGCAGGTAAGCCACTTTCCTGGCGGGCAAGCCCCTGGGATCATGAGCCGACACGGCAGGCGTTCGCCAATGCACGGAACGTTTCATGCCCGCACACCCGCACAACGGTTCATTTCAGGCCGCATTTTTCCGCACTCGCCGCTGCGCCAGCAGGAACTGATTGTCGGTAGTGCCCAGCTCCTTGTACAACGTCATCATGTCCTGAGCGCGCTTGATGTTGGACAGGGTGAAGCGGGTCTGGCGTTGCAGGTCCGCGCGGTTGATGGGCGCCAGGGCCTCTGTGGGTGTCATGTGGTTGACGTTGGGCAGCGAGTTGGCCGGGTAAACCGTGTCGGTACCCAATGCATCAAAGGCATTTTCGGACCAGGCGGCACGTTGCTCGATGGCTGTTTTCCAGTCGCCGAGCAGGGTTTCAATTTTCTGCACCTTCATCGGATCAAGGCGATTTTTGATGTCCTCGGCTTCGATGGCCCTGGCAAACATGTTGATTGCCCCGGGAAGAATCGATATCCACGAGGCCATGAGCCTGCCCATCACGAATGACGGGTTGAACACCGCATTCAGGCCCGGGTGAATCAACTCATCCTTCATGTCTCGCCAGGATTTGATTTCCTTGACGGTCTCCTCGATACCCAGGCCCTGGTCAATCGCACTGACGGATATCTGCGAGGTCTGCGGAATCAACGGGCCTACCCTGAGCCTTGCGCTGTTTGCCAGCGGCTCGACCATGGCGGTGGCGGCATCGCCGCCGATATTGCCGCCGACCACGCCGCCACTGGTTGTGAACGGCGTAGTGAAAGGCACATTGGGCGCCACCAGGTCCACCAGCCCAGCGCCGATGACACCGCCTTCATAGCCGATGACGCCCCTGACGACTTCGCCTGCCATGTTCAGGGCCAGCCCCCCCGCGACACCTTCATCATGGAGAATGCTGTGGATTTGCCCGACCACCTGCGTGGAGTGTTCCTGGACGGTTGAGATAAACGCCGAGTACAGCATGATCACACTTTCTGCCCGGGTGTTGCCGTCAGGGTCGACATAGCGCAGCGGGTTGTTTGCGACAAAACCATACGGGTTGAGGCCATCGGCATCCCCCGCCGGATCGGTACTGACCCAGCGCTGCAACCATGGCGCGTAATAGCGCGCGCCATAGGCGTAAAGGCCGCTGACATCCATTTCCTTGCCCGAATAGCGCACGGTCTTGTAACTGACTTCCTGTGCCGACCGACCAACCATCCACGCGGTTGCGCCGAACGGGTAATAGCCCTCGTGACTGACCAGGCGCGCCTGTTGATCGAGTTCCATCACGCAGGAGCCCAGGTGATCGCCGAGGGTGTAGCGCAGTTGATCGGCATCGACGCCTGTTGGCTGGCCGGCGACCCAGTGCAGGCAGCGGACACTGCCTGATCCGGCGCTGATGGAGATGATGTGCAGTTCTTCGCCATTGTCGCGTCGGCGGATTTCCAGGCCCGACAGGTAGCGCACTTCCTCGAAATGGCTGACGTTCGTGGTGTATCGCTCATGGCGTTTGTAGATCCGGCTCCCCTGGCTGTAACGGTAATATTCGCGGTCATGGAGGCCGTCATCGCGTTGTACCAGTGTCACCTGTGCCAATTGGTCCCGGGCATTCCATTGCAGGGGTTGGCCAGGTTGCAGGGCGAGGAGGTTGCCGTGGCGATCGAACAGGCTGGTGAAGTCCGGAGCAGGGTCACCCTCCTGCCAGCGAACACCGCGATTGCTCTGCGGGTCGATGAACATCTGGCGGGTATGGCTGGCGCCGTCACGCACATGGCTGAGCCTGATCAGATTATTGCCACGGTCATAGGCATAGGTCTGGGTGTAGTTGAGCCGGTTGCGCGGGTCAGTGAGCTGCGGCAAGCCGGGGATGTCCGTCAGCGGGCCGTCGTCGTAGCCGCTGGCACTGTGCAGTCGGTACAGCGAGTCGTAGCTGAAACGGCGTTCACCGTCGACCCGCTGGTTGGCGAAATGGCTGACGCTGAACGCATGGTCGATGATGCGCGTGATGTTGCCGCTGGGGTCAAAGGCATACTCGAAGTCTTGAAGAACAGATTGTGTCCCCTTGTTCGAGGATTGCCGGTTCAAACGACCATCGGCTGGATCGTAGTACCAGCGACTGACCACACCATTGTCGGTCCGCTGTTCAATGATCTGTCCGGCAGCGTTGTACTGCGCGTCCTGCAACACCGGTTGCCAGTCGGGGTTGAGGCTCAGCCGAAGCTGGCTGAATCGCAGTTGCCCGGCGGCGTCATAGCGCAACTGCTGATGGTGTCCGCCGGCATCAATCTGCTCCAGCAGGGCACCCAAAGGACTGTAAGTGCGACGGGTGACAAAGGCCTGCTCATCGTCGAACCGGCGAGTCTCCTGCAGTGCCTCGCCGTACAGGCCGAAGCTGTTGAATTGCAACGTCCCCGACGTGTCGTGCACGGAGATCAGTTGCCCGCGAAGGTTGAAGGCGGCGCTGGCCGAGGCATCAGCGTAGGTGAAGGTCTCGCGGTCCGGCTGCAGGCTGTTGTCAACGGACAGCACGCGCAACTGTTCATCGAAGCTGCTGCGCCAATGGTTGCCACGCGCGTCCCAGCGCTCGAGCGCTTCGCCGGCAAGGCCCGGCAAGGTCAGGCGCATGCCGGCGTCGACACTGTCGCTTTTCAACGGTTCGCCACCCAGACCATACACCGTCACCCGACTGGCGACCGACAGGCGCGGATCCCACTGCGCAACCCTGCGCCCGGCTACGTCATGTTGTTGGCGGGTCAGCAGTGGCACCGGGGTGTCCTCGGCGACAGTGCGCAGGTAAGCGACCTGGCGCACCGGCAAGCCGCGGCTGTCATGCACCGTGAGTGCGGGTGTGCGCCGATGGACGTTCATGGTTGTGGTTCCGATTCATCGGTGTCGTTGAAGTCCTGACTGGTGCGGTACCAGGGGTGATGCGTCTCGAGAGAAAAATAGCCTTTGGCATTGATCAGTTTGATCGGGCGCCCGAGTGCGTCGTAAAACAGTTGATCGAAATAACCGTGCTCGCGCAGGGAGACATCGTTGACGTAGCGGTGAGTGTCGGCAAAGAACGGTCGGAACTGCCGCACCGCCAGTCCCTTGTTGTTGTATTCGACCCGTTCGCTGATGCGCCAGCGCGAGTCGGCGTGGCGTATCACCAGCTTGCCGTCCTCGATGAGCAGTGCGCCGTTTTCATCAACCACATAAGCGTCTCCGGACTCGACCAATTGCTGGGTTTGCAATGACCGCCCGAAGCCATCGAAGCAGTTTTTGACGATTTGAAACTGTGCGGCGATCGGGTCATCGTGATAGCGGTCGGCACTGAGCATGACGCTGTGCACCGGCTCGCGCGCGATGCTGGCGATCGCCGTAATCAGTGCCTGTTGCATCGGGCTCGGTGCGACAGTTTGCGCCAGGCACCGACGGGCGCTGGCGCGAATATGGCCGCTGGGCAGGACCAGGCCGGCGTTGACCCACACGCTAAAAAGTTCAGGGGGCTCGCGCAGCACGAGAGGCAGTTGCCCCATCCAGCTGAACAGATCCTTGCGCAGCGTGCTGGCGGCTTTTTGCACAGCCAGCGCCGGGTTGGCAATTGCCGCATCCGGGTGATGATTCTCCGGTCGCTGGTATTCGCTCAGCGGTCTGAAACCTGCAATTTGACCGTTTTCAGTGCCATGAAACGTGATGGTCAGTGGTTGTCCGGAGGGTTCGTACATCGCCTCCTGGACATTGTCGTTGGCATCGATGATGCACAGCGGTTGCACGGCGTGATAGTCGTATTCGAAGCGGGTCGTGCAGCCGTCCGGCAGTTTGATGCATATCAGCGCCAGGCTGTAAGGGTCGTATTGCGCTTCTGTCACGCCATGACTGGGCGTCTCTTGGTACTTGAGCACCTTGTAGAAATGGTCGGGGCCAGCGTATCCGGCAAAGCTGTAACGGGAAGACCAGAGGTTTTGTTCATCGTCGGCGGTGAGCGCGGTTTCGAACAGAAAGGGCATCGGTGCATAACCGATGTTTTTCAGCTCTGCGCGGATGTCGAACGGTGGCGGCACGGTGTCGTAGGCCGCCAACGCGGTCTTGTCCAGTTGCGCCACTTCCACCGGCCCGGCCAGCGCTTCGAAAGCGGCCTCGCCATCCGGCAACGGGGACTGGTCGGTAGTCTTGAGGTAACGCTGCACCGATTGCAGGGTCAACACGCGCAGGGTGTTCCACGCGGATGAATCCTGATGCTGCATCAGTTGCTCGTAGCACACCTGCTTGGGGGTGAGGCCGTTCGGCAACGTACCCGTGGGAAGGTTCAGGGCATTGCTGCGTTGCTGCCAGGGCAGCCCCAGTCGCCATTGTTGTGGGTCATTGTCCAGATCAATGTAGCGGCTTCGGGTCTCGCTTACATACCATGACTGCTGAGCTTCATCGTGGGCGTCGCGCCACCATTGTTGTTCGTCCGGATCGCTGTAGGGCGGTGTTTCCGAAACCTTGCGGCGACGCGGGTAGTTGATGGTCATCGTGTGGGTAGGCATGCCGTAATGATTGGTGCACAACACGACGTCGTGGGCGCACATCGGATCGTCGGCCAGGCGTTCGTAGGCGTAGCTGATTTGCTCCAGTGGCAGGAGCAATAGCACCGAGTCCGGGTAAAGGCCGCGCGGTCGTACTTCGCGTACCCGATAACGGTGCTCTGCTACGGCATAGGGATAGCCCGTGGCGAGGTCGTCAGCGGCGGCCCAGGTTTCGATGCGGGCGACGGATCCTGCCAGCGCCCGGGCGATTTCGTACTCGGTGGTGGTATCGGGCGGCGTTATCGTTTCATCGCATTCGTCACCCGCGTGATAACGGCTGAACAGCGTGTTGCCCAAGGGGACCGCGTCTGGATCGCGGTTGAAATAGCGCTCGGGCGAGCGGTCCATGGCCTGCCCGGTGTGGAACCAGGTGCATACCCGCACGGGCTCGGTGAAACCGCTATCGTCGTCACCGGTGGCTGATTCACTGTCGATCTGCTGCAGTCGGCCGAAGCCGCGAAACTCACGCTCCCGGCCATCGTAGGTGCCTTCGCGATACTCGAAACTCTGCGTCAGACGGTTGCCGGTCACTTCGTCCAGTTGCACCTGCTGACTGACAAGCTGCACGGGGAACGGCAAATGACACGCCGGGACCCGGTCCGGGTAATGCGCGAGCTGCTCGCTTTTTTCGTCGAGCCATGTCTGGGCGGAGCTGCGATAGAACACCTGCGTGCTGCAGCCCATGTTGTTGTTGCTGGCCGTCATCAGATAGGGCTTGGCTGATACGAAATCGTAGCGCCAGTGCTGCGGCGTCATGTGTGGCACCGTTAGAATCAGGCTGGCGCCCCCCAATCCCTGCAGGTCGGCGAGGGTGACCTGGCACAACCGGTCGTAGCGCACGCCCGGGGGCCATGGAACGTGCACGGCCTCGCTCTCCAGGCCGTTGCCGCCCCGGTTCAGGTAAATGTCGAAGCCGTCCGAATTCAGATAGATCAGCGCCGGTGCCCCGGATCCGTTGAGGTCGGCGATCCGCACCCGTGCGGCATCGAATTGCTCATAAGGAAACACCGGGCCGCTGATTCGGCGCCCCTTGCCGAACCGGCCGTGCCCCAGGTTCGGCCAGCAGCGGATTTCGTCGTGCCGGATGCGGCACAGCTCGGTCATGTCGCTGCCCAGCAGGTTGCCGAGAAAAACCAGTTCGTTGCGGGCATTGCTCAACAGCGGCAAGCGGTCGTCCAGTGGGTGTTCGACCTCGGTGGCCGGGCCGAATCCAGCTTCACGGCGGTTGGCATACAGACGCACGGCCTGGGGGCCGATCATCGCCAGGGAGTCGAGGCCATCGCCGCAGAAGTCGCCCAGTTGCGAAAGACCGTGGAAAAACTCTGCGGGAAACCCTTTAAAAGTAATGAACGGTCCCCAGCTGCGATCTGCGTTCAGCGTGCGAAATCCGCTCATGCCCGGCATCGCGCTGACCCAGTCCAGGCGCCCGTCACCGGTCAGGTCGGTCAACAACTGCTGCACGGCCTGATTGCGGTTGGCCACCGGCACCTGCTCCAGGGAGGTCCAGGCAGCGTAGGTTATGGCCTCCGGGCCGGTGCTGGCGCGCACAGGTTCGCGGTAATACCAGCACTGGTCATAGCGGCAGAGAAACCCCGGCAAGCCTTCGCCGAACAGATCGACCAGGTGATAGGGCTGCTCATCGATACCCGGTTGTGTCTCCAGTTCAAGCAAGCGACGCGGTGTCGGGTCAAGGGTGAAGGAGGAGTACTCGAACTCGGTCGGCGGCTGGTCTTCCACGAAACCGTCGGCATCCCGGGTCTGTTTGTGCGCAGCGGTGAGTTGACTGAATGGCGATAGTGGCGTGACCTGCGAATATTCAAGCAGCAGTCGGCGAACCAGCACCGGCGTGGCGCCGGTTTGTTCGGCAAAATGATGGAACAACAACACCTGTCGGCACAGGCGTCGGGTGCCCAGTTCAAAGCCCTGGATGAAAGTCGAAAAGGGATCGGGGCGTACTGGCCAGGGGTGCAGAGGGTTCTCTGCGTACTCGGGCATCTCGGTCAGCGAGGTGGTGCGCTCGCCGTAGTCGAACAGCAGATGAAAGTGCCAGTCGCCCTCGGCTGGACTTTCCTGGGTCCAGCCATACAGGTCCTGACTGGCGCTGGCATTGCCATAGAAAACCGCACGCAAGTAGCGCTGCGCGCGCGAGTTGCTATCGGGGTCGAGGTCATGGTCGTCTGCCTTGTAATCGAACCCGATGTGTTCGCCGTGGGTATTCATGCTTTCACACAGCAGCCAACTGAAGACTCGTAGCGGGTCATCGGGATCGGCCTGACGTGCAGCGGCGGTTTTGCCATACAGGTGCAAAGAGCCGTCGGCGCCGTGAATCAGCCAGAACCCGGGTTGCTCGCCGGTCTGCGGCTGCCAGTATTCGCGCAGGGCAAAATCGCTTTCCATCCGCGCCCCGTAACGCACCACGTCATGCGGGCCGATCTCCACCCCGTTGTATTTGTTCTCTTGGCGGGACTGGATCTGGCCGTTATCGTCAAGCTCCGGCGTCCACACCTGACCGTCGTGGCCGATGATCTCGTCATGGGCGGTGTAGTGCGGCACGCCTTTGTTAGTGCGACGGCTGATGAGGCTGACACCCAGGCTCCAGCCGTCGCCGAACGGTCCGTTACCGGCCTGGCTGCTGTAAGTCAGCGACAGTTGCGGATCCCAGCCGCGACCGGCGGACAGGGGCAATGACACCTCAATCGACGCAGCGCCCGTCGTTCCCACCGCTCCCCAGCTTTTGCCGATGGTGGCAATCGTCGAACTCTTGGCGATGGACGGTGGGGTGATGCTGAGGTCTTGATCAGCCATGGGTCATATCCATTGCACAGGTGAAGGCGTGGGTGGATTGACGCTAGCAAGAATCGCGGCGGCGCACACCTGTCAGATCTGACAGGTGCGATCAGGCCAAAGGTGTGAGTTTTTCTCTCAGGCAAAAAAAAGGCCGGCCCGTCATGTGACGGGCCGGCCTGATTTTTTTCGGCTGTGAAACGCTTACTGCACTTCTACCGCCAGGCTTTCGGCGATCTTCTGTTGCCAGATCGCAGGGCCGGTGATGTGTACCGACTCACCGTTGCTGTCCACCGCAACGGTGACCGGCATGTCCTTGACCTCGAACTCGTAGATCGCTTCCATGCCCAGCTCGGCGAATGCCAGCACCTTGGACTTCTTGATGGCCTGGGCCACCAGGTAAGCGGCGCCGCCCACGGCCATCAGGTACACGGCCTTGTTGTCCTTGATCGCTTCGATTGCGGTCGGGCCACGCTCGGACTTGCCGATCATGCCCAGCAGACCGGTCTGCTCAAGGATCTGACGGGTGAACTTGTCCATCCGCGTGGCGGTGGTCGGGCCAGCCGGACCTACCACTTCGTCACCGACCGGATCGACCGGGCCGACGTAGTAGATGAAGCGACCCTTGAGGTCCACCGGCAGGGTTTCGCCCCTGTTCAGCATCTCGACCATGCGCTTGTGCGCAGCGTCGCGACCGGTGAGCATTTTGCCGTTGAGCAGGACGGTTTCGCCCGGCTTCCAGCTCTGCACGTCTTCCGGAGTCAGGGTGTCGAGGTTGACGCGACGGGCCGACGGGCCGGCTTCCCAGACGATTTCCGGGTAGGCGTCCAGCGATGGCGCTTCCAGCGAAGCAGGGCCGGAACCGTCGAGCACGAAGTGTGCGTGACGGGTGGCGGCGCAGTTCGGGATCATGCACACCGGCAAGGAGGCGGCGTGGGTCGGGTAGTCCATGATCTTCACGTCGAGCACGGTGGTCAGGCCACCGAGGCCCTGGGCGCCGATGCCCAACTGGTTGACCTTCTCGAACAGCTCCAGACGGATCTCTTCGATGCGGTTCTGCGGGCCACGGGCTTTGAGCTCATGGATGTCGATGGATTCCATCAACACTTCCTTGGCCATCACTGCGGCTTTCTCGGCGGTGCCGCCGATGCCGATGCCCAGCATGCCCGGTGGGCACCAGCCGGCGCCCATGGTCGGAACGGTCTTGAGCACCCAGTCAACGATCGAGTCGGACGGGTTGAGCATGGCCATTTTCGACTTGTTCTCGGAGCCGCCGCCTTTGGCCGCCACGTCCACTTCCACGGTGTTGCCCGGGACGATGGAGTAGTGGATGACCGCCGGGGTGTTGTCCTTGGTGTTTTTACGAGCGCCCGCCGGGTCGGCGAGGATCGAGGCACGCAGGACGTTTTCCGGCAGGTTGTAGGCGCGGCGTACGCCTTCGTTGATCATGTCGTCCAGGCTCATGGTCGCGCCATCCCAACGCACGTCCATGCCCACGCGCACGAACACGGTCACGATGCCGGTGTCCTGGCAGATCGGCCGGTGGCCGGTGGCGCACATGCGCGAGTTGATCAGGATCTGAGCGATCGAGTCACGGGCCGCTGGCGACTCTTCGCGCAGGTAGGCTTCGTGCATCGCCTGGATGAAGTCCACGGGGTGGTAGTAGGAAATGAATTGCAGGGCGTCGGCAACGCTCTGAATCAGGTCATCTTGCTTGATCACGGTCATGAGTCGCGCTCCTCTAAAAAACGGTGGGGCAGCTACAAGCTTCTAGCTTCGAGCGGCAAGTTAAAGCAGTACGCGGACAGCTTGAGCTTGAGCTTGCCGCTTGAAGCTTGCGGCTCGTAGCTGTCCCTCTGTGGCGCGACGCTAAAAAGGCGCGGCAGTATACCGCGCCTCTTCAGGGCATACACGCGCCGACAGTCATTCGTTGGTCGCATACCGAACACTGCCGGCCCCCTGTGGCGAGGGAGCTTGCTCCCGCTCGCCTGCACAGCAGGCCCAAATCCAGCCAACTCAATATTTCAGTTCCACCACGTATACCGGTTTACGGCTGCTGTGCAGCCGAGCGGGAGCAAGCTCCCTCGCCACAGGAGGGCGGCATCAATCCTGCAATTGGGTCATGCATTTGACGTCAATTTTTGGCTCCGAAAATCGGTGGTCATTTCTCGACCGCGCCTCTAAAGTGGCATCCGGTCTGTAGAGTAGGACACTCGGTCAGCCTCCTATCGCACGGTGAGTCAACGATTGACCCATAACGCCATTCAACGCCTTCTGCTCAAGCGCTTTGCCCTCGCTGCAGCCACCTACGGATTGGCTTTGCTGCTGCTGTGGCTGGCGTTTTTTACTGGTCATTACCCGCAATCATTGAACAGTGTGGCCATCGGCAGCGCGCTGGTGGTCATCAGTCAGGCCACGTTGTTCGCGCTGTTCTTGTCCGGGCGCAACCTGCGTTTTGCCGACCCCAGCCTGACCGAGGTGCAAGTGCTGCTGGGGCTCGGCTGGCAGACCTGGCTGGTCGCCCATCTGGAGGAGGCCCGCGGCGCGTTTCTGGTGTTCTACGTGCTGATTCTGCTGTTCGGCCTGTTTCATTTATCCCGGCGTGCGTTCATTCGTTGTGCGCTGCTGGTGTTCTTCAGTTTTTGTGCGATCACCCTCTGGGATGGCTACTACTTCCGGCTGCCGGATCCGGCGCTGGCCGCCTTGCAGGTGTGCATTCTGGCGATGGTGCTGGCGTGGCTGGTGATCTACGCCCGTTTTGTCCAGGTGTCGCGACAGCGTCAGCGTCAGCGCCGGTTCGCCCTGCAGGCGCATCAGGACACCCTGCGCGGCATGATGCGCCAGCTCGAAGACCTGGTGGCCACCGATGAGCTGACCGGGCTGTTCAACCGTCGACATTTTTTGCGCCTGGCTTCCCGCGAACTCGATGCGATGGACCCCGGCGTGGTCCATGGTCTGGCGCTGATCGACCTTGATCACTTCAAACGCATCAACGATTTGCACGGCCATGCTGCCGGCGATCAGGTGTTGCAGGCCTTCGCCGGGGTGGCGGGCGCCTGCCTGCGTGACGGCGACGTGCTGGCGCGTTACGGTGGCGAGGAATTCGTGGTGTTGCTGCCCGACTGCGATGCCGAACGCCTGACGGCCTGTTGTGAGCGCTTGCGCATCGCTTTTACCGACGTCGAACTGGTGGGCCTGAATGTGCGCGACCTCAGCCTTTCGGCGGGCATGACCTTGCTGGAACTGGACGACGATCTGGACGATGCCTTGCAGCGTGCCGATCAGGCGCTGTACCGGGCCAAGCGCGACGGGCGCAATCGCTGTGCGGCCGCGTGGGAGAATGTGGATGCCTGAACTTCGGGTCGGTGAACAACAATGGTCAGTGGCAGCGGGCAGCAACCTGCTCGATGCCCTGAATCAACACGGCGTCGCGGTGCCTTACAGCTGTCGCGCGGGCAGTTGCCATGCGTGTCTGGTGCAGTGCGTGAGCGGCCTGCCTGCGGACAATCGGCCAGATGCCCTGAGTGCCGAGCAGCGTCAGCAGGGCTGGCGTCTGGCGTGTCAGTGTCAGGTGACTGAAGACTTGCAGGTGCACACCTTCGACCCGGTCACGGACGGTCGGCCGGCGCTGGTCGAAGCGCTGGACTGGCTCAGCGACAACGTGCTGCGCCTGCGCCTGACCCCGCAACGACCGCTGCGCTACAGCGCCGGGCAACATCTGGTGCTGTGGATCAATCACATCGCCAGGCCGTATTCGCTGGCGAGCCTGCCGGAGGAAGACCGCTTTCTCGAATTCCACCTCGACTGTCGCCAGCCCGGCGAATTCAGCAATGCGGCGCGGCGCTTGCAGATCGGCGACCCGATCCGCCTTGGCGAACTGCGTGGCGGCGCGCTGCATTACGACCCGGACTGGCACACGCGACCGCTGTGGCTGCTGGCGGCCGGCACCGGGCTGGGACCATTGTTCGGCGTGCTGCGCGAAGCCTTGCGCCAGGATCATCAGGGCGCCATCCGCGTCATTCACCTGGCCCATGACGCGCGCGAGCACTATCTGGCCAAACCCCTTGCGGCGCTTGCCGCGCAGCGCGAAAACCTCAGCGTCGAGCTGTGGACGGCGGCCGAGTCAGCCGCCGCTTTGGCGCAACTGCGCCTTGTTTCCCGGCAAACCCTGGCCTTAGTCTGCGGCTCACCGACCCGCGTCGATGCCTTTGCCCGGCGTCTGTACCTGGCCGGATTGCCGCGCAATCAACTGCTGGCGGACGTCTTTCTGAGCCGTGGTTGAGCGCTGAAACTATTTTTGTGGCGAGGGAGCTTGCTCCCGCCGGGCTGCGCAGCGGCCCCGAAAAGCGTGTGAGCGCTGCGCACTCAAGCGCGAGCAAGCTCGCTCGCCACAATTGAACTTTGTCGGCCTGTAATGCTGAGTAACGCTGATGACCGAAGCCATCCTGCTGGAACGCGAACGCGGCCTGTTGACCCTGCGCCTGAATCGCCCGGACAAGAAAAACGCCCTGACCCGTGCGATGTACAGCCACCTGGCCGAAGCCCTGAAGCAGGCCGACAACGATCCTGAGATCAACGCCGTGCTGATCACCGGCAGCGCCGAATGCTTCACCGCTGGCAACGACATCGCCGACTTCATCCAGCAACCGCCGAGCGGCCTCGACAGCCCGGTGTTCCACTTCATGCTCAATCTGCTTGAATGCCGAAAACCGATAGTCGCCGCCGTGGCCGGCGCAGCGGTGGGCATCGGCACCACGTTGTTGCTGCATTGCGATCTGGTTTATGTCGCCCGCGATGCCCGGCTGCGCATGCCGTTCGTCAATCTGGGGCTGTGCCCGGAGTTCGGCTCCAGCCTGATCCTGCCGCGCTTGCTCGGTCAGGCCAAGGCGGCTGAGCTGTTGTTGCTCGGCGAAGGGTTTACCGGTGAACAGGCGGCGCAGTGGGGCATTGCCAGCGAGGCGCTGGGCAGTGGCGAAGCCGCCTTGAGCAAGGCGCGGGAAATGGCGTTGCGCTTCGATGAGCTGCCGCCGGAAGCGGTGCGCATCAGCAAACAACTGATGAAGGCGCCGGACCGCGAGCTGATCCGTAAAGTGATCGAGGAGGAAGGCGCATTGTTCACCCAGCGGTTGCGCTCGCCGGAAGCGTTGGCGGCGTTGACCGGGTTTATCAAGCGGCATTGAGTTTTCGGAATCAGGGCCGGCCCCATCGCGAGCCTGGATAATCCAACTGCTGGATCAGAAAGGTAAAAGCCCCGCCATTCACAGGGTGGGGCTTTAGTTGTTCAACGAATGGTTGCTGGGAAGCTGGACGGGTGCCCAACGAAAAAACCATCAAACGATTAGGACAAATAACGCAAAATTATCCCTTTGTCTAACTCCATGACGGTGGTTGCTACTACGATTTTTCCATCGTCCTGAAGCGCCATGGATGTTGCATAACCTCCCCTGGATGTGGTGGGTAAAGCTGTAGTGCTCCAACCTCCGTCACCAAAGGATGTATCCAGATCTGCATTGATGTAGCGGGCAACTACAACCTCATATCCTTCTTCTCCCTTCCGGGCATGACCCACACCTCCGCTTACGACAATTTTTCCATCCTTTTGAACGGCAGCGCCCATCCAGAACGTCGCATTCCAATCCTCAAACTTCGTAAAGAGAGGCTCGCCCCTATTGAATTGGATATTGGGTGTACCATCAGGCTCGATGCTGGTCATCACTCCGATTTCATTGGGGAACGTATAGGTTGCCCCCACTCCAAGAATCCGTTGATTGGGTTGCTTGGCAATCGTGTCGATATATACGGGGGTATCAATTGGCCCTTTTATGACAACAAATCCATTTGCGCTAGGACCAAACGAGTTGTCGATCGTGCCTGTGTCATCGAGACGGACGAAGTAGGGTTGGTTGTGAGTGCCAATAATTACTCCGCAACCGACATACTTGCCACTGTTTTGACGCTGCACTCTAAACAATCGCATGCTGTCGGCGGAATAATCGGGATGTACCACACGAACAAAGCCATTTTTATTGAATGTTTCGTCCAGGATTCCTTCAGGGGTAAGACGAATTATCCAGCTATTCTGGTTACAAGCGAGTATCTTTCCATCGGGTAAAATCTCTATGCTAGATAGACTCCCGTTGCTGGCGGTATGTTGTGGCTTTTTATCATCTATAGGTGCCTCGGGCGCTGTTTGACGTGCAAAAGTAACCCAAGTGTAACCATTCGTCCCGAAGGCAACATCAAGTGTGCCGTCAGGTTCAAAACGCGCGAAAAGTGTCGTCGTGATTAAAGCATTCACGTGATACCCTTGCAGGACAATTTTGCCGTCGGCTTGAATGGCAAACGACTTAACAGATATATTGGGATACCCAGGAAACTTCCCCGATATCAGGCCCTTATAGCCAAAGGTGGTGTCAGGTGTTCCGTTATAATTCCGTCGACCTACAAAATAACCGTCAGAAGAACTGAATGGGATTGTCTCACCTGCAAAATAGATTTTCGCATCTGGGCCCGTGCCCAGAATCATGACATCGCGTATATAGCGGGGGTTGGGATTCGGGAAGTCAACAATGACCATTCCGTTATCTCCGAATGACGGATCCAGTGTTCCAGCCTTTGTGTTTTCAGAGGTTTTCATCTTCAGTACTCAGTCGTTTAAGAGGGACTGCAACTCGCCAGATTCCATTTGGATAGCTCACTGCTCTTAGATCGAAGCAAATGGCTGTTGGACGAAACCCGATTGAATACTTTTCAGCAGGGGAGAACTACTGTCAGATCTGACAGTTCGTTAAACCTGTTTGGAATAAAAAAGCCCCGGCACTCACATGCCGGGGCTTTTGTTTTTCAGCTGTCCCGTCCTGAATAAGGTTTACACCTTCTGACTTCTTTTCAGGAAGGTGCAATGGATACGGGCACGAAGCGCAGTCAGCGTGATTACACACTGGCTTTTAAATTATCGGTTGTCGACCAGGTCG
>NZ_JAHHZH010000014.1:0-73351 GCF_018729515.1 Pseudomonas sp. MG-9 | reverse complement strand
GCCCGTTCTACTACCAGCTCGACCACCTCGGCACCCCGCAGGAACTCACCGACTACAGCGGCGAAATCGTCTGGTCGGCGCAATACGACGCCTACGGCAAGGTCTCGGCGATCACCCTGGCGGGCGAAGACTACCTGGACCAGCCACTGCGCTTTCAGGGGCAGTATTTCGATGCGGAGAGCGGGCTGCATTACAACCGGCACCGGTATTACGACCCGAGGCTGGGACGGTATCTGACGCCGGATCCGGTGAAGCTGGCTGGAGGACTGAACCAATACCAGTACACGCCGAATCCGACGGGGTGGGTGGATCCGTTGGGGTTGAGCTCGAACTGTCCGCCGCCGAACAGGCCGGGCTGCGAGGTGCCGGGTGGGGCTGGTGGGGCTAAGGTTGATGAAGGAGAACCTGAGCTTCCGAAGCCGAAATTAAGCGCAAGGGAGGCCGCGAAGAAAGAGATTGAGAGGTTAAATGACAGTCAGCGGATGCATATGGTTGGTAAGCATGGCCCTGAGCTACCAGATGAAAAATTTAAACAAAGGGCTATTGATGGAACGGACCCGATTACGGGTCAACAAAGAAGGGGGCGAAATGCTGGTGAAGGCAACCCGAGCTCCAGATTTTACAGTTGGGAAATCATGCTTGAAGCCTATGTCCTCGCAACCATTAGGGTTGAACGCGGACTTCCTCGTTACACCGGACAGGATAGGCAGGGCGCCAACGTTGTAAAGATGAGGCTTCCTGACGCAGGGGAAGGTTACAAACCAAATAGAAGGGACAAAGAAAATCCTAGATTGATTACCAATATGGGAGGGTTCGAAATGAAGTTTGATCCCATTACAAACGTACCATTTACTCTTTATCCGACGGAGTGACTTTATGTATATAGATCCTGAAACATCGAAGCCTTATCTACCGAGCCCCGCATATTTTTTGTGTTGTTTTGATGTTTATGATCGTGAAGAAACTCTGGGGGATGAGCTTGAGCAATATAACCCGAATATCGCGGTAGATAGGGAGGTGCTTATTCTAAAATATTGCATGCCTATGAAGCGGTCGTATCGGCAGAAATTTTTACTTGTAGGATGTCTGAAGTCTGCGTTGCAAGACGAGAGATACGATTTTAAATCCCTTTTCCAATATGATCCTGAAGCTTGTTCTTCATTTCCGGATGGTTGGGATGAGATGGTCGATTCAAGGGTTTTTTTTGAAGATATATATCGAATAGCTATGGTTGAGTGGGGGGCAGAATTAAAGAAGGCTAGCTTGGAAGACCAAGCTACGTGGTGAATGCGTTTAGTGAATTATGATGTTGTTGTGGAGTGGTGATGGAAAATGTTTAGAGGCGTTTATAGTTCACGGTTTGTAACCCATCGAGCGCAGTTGAATGCTTATAACGAAGCGATGACAAGAGAGACAAGGAAGATGTCGCGATTTACGGGCGAGGACAGTATGGGTAATTTAGTTGTGAGAATGGCTGCCGAAAATGTGGGGCAAGGATACGAACCTAACCCATTAGATCCCTCAGAACCCCGCTTCATTCAAAATATGAATGGGTTTGAAGTGAAATTTGACTTTGAAACGTTGCAGCCCTTCGCTCTGTATCCGGTGGAGAGTGTTTGATGTTGATGCATCCCTATCTTGACATTCCATACAGCCCTCAGTTGAAGCACTTTCTTGGAGGGTTCGATATATACGATCGCGAGGAGACGCTGGGTGCGGAGTTGGCGAAATACGATCCTGAGTGTCCTTCAGATAGAGCAGACCTAATTTCTAAGTTTATTGTGAGAAGATTTTCGGGCTTGACTCATCGGCACAAGTTTGTCTTGTTTTTCGTATTGGGTGAGGCTCTGGATGACGATACGAGTAAGCTCTCTGAGGTCTTTAAACATGATCCTTTCTCTCATTCATTGCTTCCAGTTGGCTGGAACGAAATGAAAGATCCGAGAAGTTTTTTTGAGCACGTGTACTCTATCCTGTCCGAAGTCTGGATTGATGAGTTATACCGCGCCAGTCAGGAAGATTGCTCATCGTGGTAGGCGGGGCGGCACTAGAAGCTGAATCTAGGGTGACTTTACTGACCCCTTCGCGAGCAAGCCCACACAGGGATTTGTGTCGTCTTAGGCCTCAGCGTTGACCGATTAGTTGCGGTGGATGAAGGTCGGCGGCAGTGAGGCTATCAATCACATGCACGCTATACCCCGGAACATTCTTCGCATGATGTTTCGCCTGCGAAGCCATCTCCGCGAGTTGGCTTGCATCCAGTTCGGCGCAGGACTGCGGGTGCAGATGTACCACGCCGATCGATAGCGACAGCAACGGAAACTCCTGCCGCACGCCCTGACGGTTCGGCGCAATGAAGCATCCCGCCTCCAGGTGTTCCGGGCGATAGAAGCGCCGGCATTGGCTCTGGAAGTCGTCGAGCAGTTGGTTGAGGCGTTTGCGCCAGTCTTCCGGGCCGAGGACGAGGAGGAAGTCGTCGCCGCCGATGTGGCCGACGAAGTCGCGGGACGGGTCGACGCGTTCGTTGAGGCATTGCGCCAGACACAGCAACACTTCGTCGCCCCGGCCGTAGCCGTAGATGTCGTTGAAGGGTTTGAAGCTGTCGATGTCGACGTAGCAGATGATTGATTCGCGGCCCTGTTGCAGCAGGCGGGTCAGGCATTGCTGGATCGGCACGTTGCCGGGCAGCAGGGTCAGCGGGTTGGCGTAGCGGGCCTGCTGGATTTTCAGTTCGGTGATCAGTTTGAGTACGTCGATCACCCGGCCCAGGCCGAGATAACCACCGTTGAGGGTGATGATGAAGTCTTCTTCGATGCGTTGCCGCGCGCGGCTGGTGATCAGGCGGCTGACCTGTTGCAGCGACTGGCTCATTTCCACGGCGAGGAAATCGTCGTTCATCAGGCGGCTGATCGGTTTACGCGCAAACAGGTCGGTGGCGAACGGTTTGAGCAGCGCGTCGGACAGTGAGTGGCGGTGGACGATGCCGCACGGCTGGCCTTGTTCGTCGAGCACGGCCAGCGAGTTCAGATTGGCCTGGCGGCGGAAGGCCTCCAGCACCGTGGCGGTCGGCGTATCGCGATGCACGGCCGGATGGTCGTTGAGCAGGGCGCTGAGGTCGCTGCCTTCGTCATTCAGCGCCACGGCGCTGCTGTCGTGTTTGGGCATCAAGGCCCGGGCATCGCGCGGCGGATGTTCTTGCGGACGACTGAGCAAGTAACCTTGCACCAGATCGACGCCCATTTCGGTCAGCACCGCCAGCTCCTCCGGTAACTCGATACCCTCGGCAATCACCTGCGCCCGTGAGGCTTTGGCGATTTGCAGGATCGAGCCGACGAACTCGCGTTTCAGCGCATCCTGATGAATGCCGTCGATGAAATGGCGGTCGATCTTCACGTAATCCGGACGCAACTCGGACCACAGACGCAGGCTTGAATAACCGGCGCCCAAGTCATCCAGCGCAATCGAAAAACCCATCGCCCGGTAGTGATGCAGGGCGGTTTGCAGCAACTGGAAATCGTCGATCGGGGTCTGTTCGGTGAGTTCGATCACCACCTGGCTCGGCGGGATACCGAAGTCCTGCAGCAATTGCAGGGTTCGTCCCGGCTGGTGCGCGGCTTCGAGCAGGGATTCCGGGGAGACGTTGAGGAACAGCTTGCCCGGCAGTTGCTGCTCGTTGAACCGGCGGCAGGCCGATTGGCGGCAGGCGATCTCCAGTTCGCTCAAGCGACCGGCCTGACGGGCCACGGCGAACAGGGCGATAGGCGAGTGCAGAGGGCTGTTGGACGGGCCACGGGTGAGGGCTTCGTAGCCGAGGATGCGGCGCTCGGAGAGACAGATGATCGGCTGGAACAGACTGTGCAAACCGCTTTGAGTCAGGATCGAGCTCAAGGCACTCAGCTGTTCGGTCGTGGTCATGGCAATCTCTGGCGATAAAAAAAGGACTGGGAGCGCTCTCGATGAAGAGAGGCGCTCCCAGTCCTTTATTTCACGACAGAATGATGACTGTTTGATGACGCTCCGAGGAGCGTCAGCACTAAATTGCCATCATCTTACTTCTTGGCCACCTGATTGCTCAGCTTCAGGTAATCCAGCAGTACACGCCCGGTTTCGGCCAGGTAGGCGTCGTCCTCTGGTTTGACCTTGTCCGGCTCGGCGGCTGCGAGCGCGTCTTCATCTTCTTTCTTCAGCTCTTTGAGCGGCTCTTCGCCTTTGGCTTTGCGACGGATGTTTTCCATCGCCAGTTGCTTGGCGTCGATGTCAGTGTGCTGGGCACGGCGGTCTGCTTCGTTGAGGCTGACGGTTTTTTCTTCCATCAGCTTCTGCGCCAGGGCCAGCTTGTCGCGGATGAACACGAACTCGGCGTCCTTGGCGGTACGTGTGTCATGCTCGGACTTGAGCTGTGCCAGAAACGGCTTGAACGGATCGGATGCCGGTCTGATCGCGGCCTTGATGGTGTCCCACGGCATGGCTTCGGGCAGGGCGCTTTCGCCGATTTCCTTGGTGTCGATGATCGACGGATAATCGATGTCCGGCAGCACGCCCTGATGCTGGGTGCTCTGACCGGAAACCCGGTAGAACTTGGCCAGGGTCAGTTTCAGTTCGCCATGGTTCAGCGGTTGAATGGTCTGCACGGTGCCTTTACCGAAGGTCTGGCCACCGATGATCAGCGCACGATGGTAGTCCTGCATGGCGCCGGCGAAAATCTCCGAAGCCGAGGCGGACAGGCGGTTGACCAGCAGTGCCATCGGGCCTTTGTAGAACGCGCCCGGGTTTTCATCTTCCAGTACATCGACGCGGCCATCGGCGTTACGCACGAGGACGGTCGGGCCCTTGTCGATGAACAGACTGGTCAGCTCGGTGGCTTCCTGCAGGGAGCCGCCGCCGTTGTTGCGCAGGTCGATGACCACGCCGTCGACTTTCTCTTTCTGCAGTTCGGTCAGCAGTTTCTTGACGTCACGGGTGGTGCTCTTGTAGTCCGGATCACCGGCACGGAATGCCTTGAAGTCGAGGTAGAAGGCTGGAATCTCGATGATGCCGAGCTTGTAATCCTTGCCGTCCTGTTTCAGGTTCAGTACGGATTTTTTCACCGCCTGGTCTTCAAGCTTCACTGCTTCGCGAGTGATCGACACGATCTTGCTGGTCTGATCGTTCGGCGCATTGCTGGCCGGAATCACTTCCAGGCGCACCACGGTGCCTTTCGGGCCGCGGATCAGCTTGACCACTTCGTCCAGGCGCCAGCCCACCACGTCGACCATTTCTTTGTTGCCTTGGGCAACGCCGATGATCTTGTCGGCCGGAGCAACCTGCTTGGTCTTGTCGGCCGGGCCTGCCGGCACCAGACGCACGACTTTCACTTGATCGTTGTCGCTCTGCAACACGGCGCCGATGCCCTCGAGGGACAGGCTCATGTTGATGTCGAAGTTCTCCGCGTTATCCGGCGACAGATAGTTGGTATGCGGGTCGTAGGACATGGCGAAGGTGTTGATGTACGCCTGGAAGATGTCTTCCGCGCGGGTCTGATCCAGGCGCGCCAACTGGTTCTTGTAGCGCTTGGTCAGGGTTTCCTGGATCTGCTTGGAGTCCTTGCCCGCAATCTTCTGCCGCAGCACTTCGTCCTTGACGCGTTTGCGCCACAGGTCGTCGAGTTCAGCGGTGGACTTGAGCCAAGGGGCGTCCTTGCGATCGATCAGCAAGGTTTCCTTCGTGGTGAAGTCCATCTTGTCGACGCCCTTGTTCAGCTCCGCAATGGCGAAGTCCAGACGCGCCTTGACGCGGTCCAGATAGCGCTTGTAGATGGTGAACCCGGCGTTGAGGTCGCCGCTTTTGAGGAAGTCGTCGAACTGGGTCTTCCACTTGTCGAATTCGGCGATGTCGCTGGCCATGAAATAGCTGCGCGACGGATCCAGCAGCTTGATATAGCTGTCGTAGATGATCACCGAGCGCGCATCGTCGAGCGGTGGCTTGCTGTAGTGGTGACGCTTGAGCAACTCGACGACGTTGAGACTGGCGATCACTTCGTCGCGATCAGGCTGCAACTTGTCCCAGCTGTTGGCTGCGAATGTATTGCCCGACATCGGCAACAAACCGATACCGATGAAAAGAGCGAGGGCGGTGCTGGGGAGCAAATGCTTCATGCTGATTCGACGCGGGGACAATTGATAACGCATATTAGGCCGTCTTTGAAGTCGCCGGTTCTACGAGAGCCGGTCGCATAATGCAAAAAGCCCGGCGCTACAGCTTCGGGCTCAGTCCAGACTCACTATGGAGGCACTGTGAAGGCATTGCAAGGCGTTGAAGGTCAAGTGGCATGGGTTGAAGAGCCGAGTCCTGTGTGTGATGTAGGACAAGTGCGCATTCGCGTGGCGGCAGCTGGCCTCAATCGTGCCGATTTATTACAGAAAGCCGGGCTTTATCCACCGCCACCCGGCGCCAGTCAGGTGCTCGGTCTTGAGTGCTCCGGGGTGATCAGCGAAGTCGGCGCCGGGTCCTCGTGGCAGGTCGGCGATCGGGTCTGCGCCTTGCTGGCGGGGGGCGGGATGGCCGAAGAGGTGGTCGTCGACGGACGGCACGTGCTGCCGGTGCCCGAGGGTGTCTCGTTGATCGAGGCTGCGGCATTACCCGAGGTTTATGCAACGGTCTGGCTGAATGTGTTTCAGCTGGCAGCGCTGAAACCGGGTGAGAAAGTTCTCCTGCATGCCGGTGCAAGTGGAATTGGTTCAGCGGCGATTCAGCTGTGCAAGGCGTTCGGCAACCCGTGCTGGGTCAGCGTCGGCTCGGCCGAGCGTCTGGCCTACTGCGAAGCGCTGGGCGCCCAGGGCGGAGTAGTGCGCAGCGATGATCTGGAGAGCCTTCGCGACTTTGGCCCGTTTGACGTGATCCTCGATCCGGTCGGCGGCAATTACGCCGCGCTGAACCTCAAGCTGATGGCGCTCGACGGTCGCTGGGTGCTGATCGGTCTGATGGGCGGGCGTGAGGCGAAACTGGACCTGGCGCAGGTACTGGCCAAGCGTGTGCAGTTGCTCGGTTCGACATTGCGCAATCGTGACGATCAGTTCAAGGCTGACCTGTTGAGTGATCTGGGTCAGCAGGTCTGGCCGCTGTTTGCCGAAGGGCGGCTGCGTCCGCAACTGGCGAAAACCTTCCCGGTGAAGGATGCCGAAGCAGCGTTTGCCGAGCTGGCGAGCAATACTGTTTCCGGGAAACTGGTATTGGTGATCGACGAAACCTTGAGCTGATTGAAGGGACAAGATCAAAAGATCGCAGCCTGCGGCAGCTCCTACATTGGGAGGGTGTACACCCTGTAGGAGCTGCCGCAGGCTGCGATCTTTGTTTTTATTTCCAGAGATGGATCGGCCAGCCAGCCTGCTCGGCGTGTTCCAGCAACACCGGGTCCGGATTCACCACATGCGGGAAGTCCACCTTCAGCAGCAACGGCAGATCATTGCGTGAGTCGGAGTAGAAGCTCGCGCCCTCAAGGTTTTCTTCCTCGGCATCCAGCCATTCCAGCAAACGGGTGATCTTGCCTTCGCGGTAGGTCAGCGTGCCGACGGTCTGACCGCTGTAAACGCCGTGCGCGACGTCCAGCTCGATCCCCAGAATCTCGTCGATGCCCAAGCGGTCGGCGATCGGCTTGACCAGGTGCGTGCCCGAGGCTGATATCACCAGGATCCGGTCGCCGGCCTTGCGGTGGGCCGCGATGGTTTTGGTCGCATCGCTGAAGATGATCGGTTCGATGAAGTCTTCAACCCACGGGCCGACCAGGTGCTCGACTTCTTCCGGAGTACGGCCGATCAGTGGTTCGAGGCTGAACGCCATGTACTCTTCCATGCGCAATTTGCCATGGCTGTAGGCGTCCATCAGCTCGTTGTTCTTGCGCATGAACGATTCAGGATCGACCCAGCCCAGGCGCCCCATCTGCTCGCTCCAGAGGGTGGCGCAGTCGCCGTGGATCAGGGTTTCGTCCAGATCAAAAATTGCCAAAGCCATCGGTTCTCTCCGAGAACAGCTGCGAGCTACTAGCTTCGAGCTGCAAGAATTGGAATCAGGTTCGCCGCAGTCTACAGCTTGAGGCTTGTAGCTCGAAGCTTGCAGCTGCTTTCAAGCGACTTCACACAGGGCCGTCGGATCGATGGAAAGTGCCAGACGCTGGCCGTCGGGATGCAGATCCGCCGCTGAGCGGTTGAGCACGTCCACCACCAATTCCACGCCGCGTGCCTCGACCCGGTAGCGGATCACGTTGCCGAGCAGGCTGTGGCTGCGGATCTGCGCATCGAGTTCGCCATTGAGGCTCAATTCGATGGCTTCCGGACGAATCGCGATGCGGTGGTTGATCGGTCGTTGCAACAGCTTCGAGGCACTGTCGGCGTCGAGCAGGTTGTAGTTGCCGATGAAGCCGGCGGCGAACAGATCGACCGGCGCGGTGTAGAGGGTTTCGGCGTCGCCGCTCTGGACGATTTTCCCTTGGTTCATCAGGAAAATCCGGTCGGACATGGTCAGCGCTTCTTCCTGATCGTGGGTGACGAAAATCGTGGTCAGGCCGAGTTCGCGCTGGATCTGCCGGATCTGTTCGCGCAGGTGTTTGCGAATCCGCGCGTCCAGCGCCGACAGCGGTTCATCCAGCAGCAACAGGCGTGGGCGGGTGACCAGCGAGCGGGCGAGGGCCACGCGTTGGCACTGACCGCCGGAGAGCTGGTGCGGATAGCGGCTGGCGAAGTCATTGAGCTCGACCAGTTTCAGCACTTCGGCGACACGCTTGTGGCTGTCGTCGGCATTGACCTTTTGCATGCGCAGGCCGAAGGCGACGTTCTGTTCGACGGTCATGTTGGGGAACAGCGCGTAGCTCTGGAACACCATGCCGATCCCGCGTTTTTGCGGACTGAGCGGCACGATGTCGACGCCATCGAGCAGGATCTTGCCGCCATCCACCGGCGTCAGGCCGGCAATGCAGCGCAGCAGCGTGGACTTTCCGCAACCCGACGGGCCGAGCAGGGTGACGAATTCGCCCTTGTTGATTTCGCAGTTGATGTCGCTGAACACCGTGGTGCCCGCGTAGTTTTTCTTCAGGGTTTGGACGCTGACATAGCTCATTCGCTTTTGTCCTTGTTCAAGATGTTGGCGACCCAGGTCAGGACCAGCACGAAAAAGAAGTAGGAAATCACCAGCGCACTGGTGAAGTGACCGCTGCTGTTGCGCATGTTGTTCAGATACACCTGCAGGGTTTCGTAACGCGTGCCGACGAGGATGTTGGCAAACACGAACTCACCGAACAGGAACGAGAACGACAGCAGCAACGCGACCATCAGGCCTTTGCGCAGGTTTGGCAGCACCACCAGGAACGCGGCCTGAAAGGTGCTGGCGCCGAGCAGTTGGGCGGCGTCCATCAGGTCGCGCAGGTTGATGGCCTGCAGGTTGTTGGTGATCGCCCGGTACATGAATGGCAATGCCACGGTGAAATAGCAACCGATCAGGATCCACGGCGTGCCGACCATCGCCAGCGGCCCGGAACCGTAGAGCTGCAACAGCCCCACCGACGACACCACCGGCGGCACTGCGAAGGGCAGCAGGATCAGGATGTTCATCAGCGCATCGAGTTTCGGGAAGTGGTAATGCACCACGAACAGCAGCGGCAGAATCAGCACCACCGACAGTACCAGCGCGCCGACGCACACCAGCAACGATTGGCCGAAGGCGTGCAGAAAGCGCGGATCGCTCCACAACTGGATATACCACTTGAAGGTGAAGCCGCTGGGCAGGATGGTCGCCGACCAGCTGCTGGCGATCGAGTAGACCAGCGTGCCCACCAGCGGCAGCAGCAGGATCGCGAACAACAGATAAACCACGACGCGGTGGTAGACGCCGGCCGGGCCGGATTCAGCGCGAGACATGGTAGCTCCTCTTCAACAGCAGTTGATGCACGACGGTGACGATGGTCATCAACGCCACCAGCACCACGGCCAGGGCGCTGGCGAGATTCGGATCCAGCGAAATGTCGCCGGAGACCATCGCCGCGATGCGGATCGGCAGTACGTTGAAGTTACCGGTGGTCAAGGCATAGACCGTGGCGTAGGCGCCGAGCGCGTTGGCCAGCAGGATCACGAAGGTGCCGAGCAGCGCCGGGGTCAGCACCGGCAGACCGATGTGGCGCCAGAACTGCCAGCCGTTGGCGCCGAGCAGCGCGGCAGATTCACGCCAGTCTTCACGCAAGGCGTCGAAGGCCGGGTAGAGCAGCAGCACGCCGAGGGGAATCTGGAAGTAGGTGTAGAGGATGATCAGGCCGGTTTTCGAATACAGGTTGAAGTCCTGAATGATCCCGGCCTGCTTGAGCATGATGGTGATGCTGCCGTTGAAGCCGAGCAGGATGATGAACGCGAAGGCCAGGGGCACGCCGGCGAAGTTGCTGGTCATGTTGGCGAAGGCATTCACGAAGTTGCGCAGTTTCGAGTCGACCCGGCGCAGGGAATACGCACCGAGCACGGCGATGATGATGCCGAACACACTCGACCAGAAACTGATCTCGAGGCTGTACTGGATCGCCTGCAAGTAGAACTTCGAGTTGAAGATCTTGCTGAAGTTGGCGAAGCCCCAGCCGAACTCTTCCGACTGCAGGCTGTTGATCATCACCCAGACCAGCGGGGCGATTTCGAACACGATAAAGAACAGGGCGAAGGGCACCAGGCACAGGGCCGCCAGCCATTTGCCGCGAGTCATGGCATTCACTTGAGCAGCTCCCGGCACACAGGTTTGTCGTGAGGCACGCCGAGCAGCTCGCAGACGGTACCGCAGATGTCAGTCTGTTTCGGTGCGGCGTCAGCGTTGAGGCTGAAAGCGTCACCGAGGACGAACAGCGGCACCTGGCGTTCTTCCGGCAACAGGCCGTTGTGCGAGCGGTCATTGTTCATGCCGTGGTCGGCCGTCACCATGACTTGATAGCCAGCGTCGAGCCAGCCTTGCAGGTAGTCGGCGAGGATGATGTCCGCCGAGCGCGCGCTGTTGCGATACTGCGAGGAGTCGAGGCCGTGCTTGTGGCCGGCGTCGTCGATGTTCATCGGGTGGATCAGCAGGAAGTTCGGCGCATGGCGCAGGCGCAGGTTTTCCGCATCGGCGAACAGGTGCGAATCCGGGTAGTGGTCAGTCCAGTAGAAGTGGCCGTGCTGGATCGGCAACGACAGGTTCTCGGTATGACGGTCGCGAGCGGCGATGAACGGCGAGCGGTTGTACAACTCGCTGACCCAGTGATAGGCCGCTGCGGCGGTTTTCAGGCCGGCGTCGCGGGCGTAGTGATAGATGCTGCGCTGATTGGACAGGCGCGCAACGTTGTTGTGAACGATGCCGCTGTCGATCGGCGGCACGCCGGTGAGGATGCATTCGTAAAGCGGTCGGGACAGGGCCGGCAACTCGCACTCCAACGGATAGAGTGCGGCGCGTCCTGCGCCAACGTAAGCCTGCAGGTGCCCCATGGCGTGACGCGCGACTTCAAAATTGAGGCCGTCGAGCACGACAAGGATGACGTTGTGCTTCATAGGGGCAAAAACTCCGCGAAACAGAAAATTTCAGATTCAATCGAGATCCCCTGTAGGAGTGAGCCTGCTCGCGATGGCGGTCGAACACTCAACGACAGTGTTGACTGATCCACCGTCATCGCGAGCAGGCTCACTCCTACACAGGGATTTGTTTCAGATCACACAGCGGTGATTCGCCGCCTTATTTCATCTCTACGATGACTTCTTCGTTCCACTTCTGCGGCAGGGCCTTGGAGGTTTTTTCCCACGCGTCGGCGTCCTTGATCGGCGTGACCTTCTTGTACTGCTCGTTCGGCAGCAGCTTGGCCTTCACGTCTTCCGGCAGTTGCAGGTGTTCGGCGCGGATCGGACGGGCGTTGCCGCGAGCGAGGTTGGTCTGGCCGGCGTCGCTGAAGATGTATTCGCGGGTCAGCTTGGCGGCGTTCGGGTTTTTCGCGTACTTGTTGATGATCGTGGTGTAGCCGGAAATCACCGAACCGTCGGACGGAATCAACACCACGTAGTCATCCGGGTTGGCCATCTTGGCCTTGTAGCTCAGGCCGTTGAAGTCCCAGACCACACCGACTTCGATCTCGCCTTTTTCCATGGTGGCGATGGTCGGGTTGGCCATCGACAGGCGACCCTGCTTGGCGATGTCTGCAAACAGCAGCAGGGCCGGCTGGATGTTTTTCTCGTCGCCACCGTTGGCCAGTGCCGCAGCCAGTACACCGTTGGCGGCTTGTGCAGCGGTGCTCACGTCACCGATGGAGACCTTGTATTTGCCGCCCTTGAGATCAGCCCATTTGGTCGGCACTTCGGAGCCGTGCAGCAGCTTCTTGTTGACGATGAAGGCGATGGTGCCGGTGTAGGCCAGTGCCCAGTTGCCGTCCTTGTCCTTGGCCCAGGCCGGAACCTGATCCCAGGTGCTTGGCTTGTACGGTTGCACCACACCCTGCTTGACCGCGATCGGGCCGAAGGCGGCACCGACGTCGCCGATGTCGGCAGTGGCGTTGTCTTTTTCAGCGGCGAACTTGGCGATTTCCTGGGCCGAGCTCATGTCGGTGTCGATGTGTTTCAGGCCGTAGGTTTTGGCCAGGTCTTCCCAGGTGCCTTTCCAGTTGGCCCAGTCATCGGGCATGCCGACGCTGTTGACGGCGCCTTCCGCTTTCGCAGCGGCTTCGAGGGTTTTCAGGTCGGTGTCGGCCGCCATGGCGGCGGTGCACATTGCAATGGTCGAGCCTAACAGTGTTGCCAGGAAAAGCTGTTTCATTCCGAAGCTCCTTGGTCGTGTTCAACGCTGCGATTGCGGTTTGTGTTGGTCTAGGTCAGCAATACCTGAGCCAATTTAAGGGGGCTGGATGACACTTTGATGTCGGCGGTCGCCCGACAGGGCTTTTATTCGCCCGGTTCTGGCGCTTGCCCGGTAAGCGTAGACCAAGGTCAAAGCCCCGGCCGGCAAGGGACTTGGCCGATGTATTGCAAGTCATGAGGGCGACCGTCGGGCGGGTTTGTCATCTCTCGGTCATCTGCACTGCCTAGGCTTGCAATACATGGAAACGGCTTGCAGGCCGTGCGGTTTTTGCCCTGAAACAGTGCTGGTCTAGTCCAGATAGGTAACGTTGATGCGCGATGAGGCAACAAAAGCGGTGACAGCCATCGGCCAGGTGCTGCAGGAGCAGCTCGATCACGGCCTGTTGGCGCCGGGCAGCAAGCTGCCGGCCGAGCGCAAGCTCAGTGAGTTGTTCGGTACCACGCGCATCACGGTGCGTGAGGCGCTGTTGCAGTTGGAGGCGCAGGGGCAGATCTATCGCGAGGAGCGGCGTGGCTGGTTCGTCTCGCCGCCGCGTCTGGCGTACAACCTGATGCAGCGAAGCCACTTTCACGCGATGGTCAGTGCGCAGGGGCGGGTGCCGTCGACCGAGATGATTTCGGCGCGCCTGCAGCCGGCTTCGGCGGCGGTGTGTGCGTGGTTGCAGTTACCGGCGTTGTCGAGCGTGATTCAGATTTGCCGGTCGCGGCGGATTGACGGGCGGTTGGTGCTGTATGTGGAGCACTATCTGAATCCGCAGTTTTTTCCGGGGATTCTGGGGTTCGATTTGAATCAGTCGATTACCGAGTTGTATGCGCGGCATTACGATTTGCACTATGGGCGGGTGCGGTTCGAGATTGTGCCGACGTCATTGTCGGCGGATGCGGCGGCGGCATTGCGGGTGTCGGTGGGGAGCCCGGGGTTGCGGATTGCTCGGGTCAATTATGATCAGCATGGGCGGTTGATTGATTGTGATCTGGAGTTTTGGCGGCATGATGCGATTCACGTAGGTGTAGATGTGGTTTGACCTTGGCGGCCTTTGGGCCGACCAGGTTCTTGGGTTTGGGGTGAATATCCGTTGCTTCGGGTGTTGCGGCTGGCGGTTTCGCCCTTACGGCGAGTCACTTTTTCCAGACGCCGAAAAAGTAACCAAAAAGGCTCGCCCCAGCGTTCGGCCCGCTCGCTAAGGCTCGGGGTTCCTTCGTTCCGGAATTCATCCGGGGGGCATCGCCTACGGTTTGCTTCGCTGCACCTCCTCTCGATGTGTTTGGCTTCGCCAAACGGTCGCTGCGCTCCCACCCCCGGATAAACCCCTCCACTCAGCCTGCCGAAGGGGCCGGCAGATCAAGAGCTGCAGCCGAGCTAACGCTCATCCTGTTGAGTGGGGCGGCTTTGCCGCGTGCGGTGCACACAGTTCAAAATTGTGGGAGCCAGCCTACGAGCCGACCAATCACCAACTGAATGCACTCAATCCCACTGTATGCGAGCCTGCTCGCGATGGCGGCCTGCCAGCCGACCAATCACCAACTGAATGCACTCAATCCCACTGTAGGAGTGAGCCTGCTCCCGATGGCGGCCTACCAGCCAACCAATCACCAACTGAATGCACCCAATCCCACTGTTGGAGCGAGCCTGCTCGCGAAGGCGGCCTGCCAGCCGACCAATCACCAACTGAATGCACCCAATCCCACTGTAGGAGTGAGCCTGCTCGCGATGGCGGCCTGCCAGCCGACCAATCACCAACTGAATGCACTCAATCCCACTGTAGGAGTGAGCCTGCTCGCGATGGCGGCCTGCCAGCCAACCAATCACCAACTGAATGCACCCAATCCCACTGTTGGAGCGAGCCTGCTCGCGAAGGCGGCCTGCCAGCCGACCAATCACCAACTGAATGCACTCAATCCCACTGTTGGAGCGAGCCTGCTCGCGAAGGCGGCCTGCCAGCCGACCAATCACCAACTGAATGCACTCAATCCCACTGTAGGAGTGAGCCTGCTCGCGATGGCGGCCTGCCAGCCGACCAATCACCAACTGAATGCACCCAATCCCACTGTAGGAGTGAGCCTGCTCGCGATGGCGGCCTGCCAGCCGACCAATCACCAACTGAATGCACTCAATCCCACTGCGTGCGAGCCTGCTCGCGATGACGGCCTGCCAGCCGACCAATTCTGACAGGCTGCACACGGTCCAAATGTAGCGAGCCTGCTCGCGAAGCCGCCCCCACAGTCACCCCATCTCTATCGGGCTGCCTCAGCATTCCCATACAAATAATCCGTCGCCAACGACGCCATCGTCCTCACTCCAACCACCAGCGCCGACTCATCCACAAAGAACCCCGGATTATGATTCGGCGCGGCCTTGCTCATGTCCTGATCCCTTGGCGTCACCCCGAGAAACACGAACAGCCCCGGCACTTCCTTGGCAAAGAACGAGAAGTCTTCCGCGCCGCCCACCAGCGGTGCATTCACCACATCATCCTTGGCGGCCCACTTCAACGTCGGCAGCATTTTTTCCGTCAATGCCGGGTTGTTAATCGTGGGGTCGTATTTTTCGATGATGGTCACGTCGGCTTTCGCGCCGCCGCTTTCGGCGATTTTTTCGATGGTCTGGCGCACGTCTGCGTGCAGTTTCTGGCGGATGCCGTAGTCGTAGGAGCGGATGGTGCCGCTCATGTCCACGGACTCGGGAATGATGTTGTAGCGGGTCCCGCCGTTGATGGTGCCGATGCTGACGACTGACGGATAGGACGAGATGTCGGTGCGACGGCTGACCACGGTTTGCAGGCCGACGATGGTTTGTGCGCCGACGGTGATCGGGTCGATGCCGTCCCAGGGGCGGCCGGCGTGGGTCTGTTTGCCGAGGATTTTGATGCGCAGGTCGTCGGAGCTGGCCAGGGTGGGGCCGGGGCGGTAGGCGATCTGGCCGGCGGGGACGCCGGCCCAGACGTGCAGACCGAAGACGGCGTCGGGTTTGGGGGCTTTCATCACGCCTTCCTCGACCATCATTCTCGCGCCCCAAGTGTTTTTGCCGTCGGGGATGAAGTCGCTCGGGCCTTCTTCGGCGGGCTGGAAGTAGAACACCACGGTGCCGGGCAGGGTGGCGCGCATGTTCGTAAGAATTTTCGCCGTGCTCAGCAGGATCGCGGTGTGAGCGTCGTGGCCGCAGGCGTGCATCACGTCGACTTCTTTGTCCAGGTAGGTGCCTTTGGCTTTCGAGGCGAACGGCAGGTCGGCGACTTCCTTGACCGGCAATGCGTCCATGTCGGCACGCAGGGCCACGGTCGGGCCGGGCAAGGCGCCTTTGAGGATGGCGACCACGCCGGTGCGGGCGACATTGGTTTTGACTTCCAGGCCCATGGCCTTGAGTTGTTTGACGACTAGTTCCGAGGTGCGTTTTTCGGTGTTGCCGAGTTCCGGATGCGCGTGGATGTCGCGTCGGGTTTCCAGCAGTTCGGGTTCAAGTGCCTTGGCCTGCGCGGCGATTTGTTCGCGGGTGCTGTCCAGGGTGGCAGCACCGGCGTGGCCGGCGAACAGGCTGAGCAGAAGGGCTTGGGCAATGCGTGTCAGCTGCATCGGGTTTCTCCATGGTTATTGTTTTTCTGGCTTCCCTGCCTGTGACCCGCACATCGCGCCCAAGTGCTATTCCTTGGGCTGGCCACCGCCGGCGGTGATCACTTGCACGCTCATGCGCGGCGTTGCCAGGTCCAGGCCGGCCTCGTCGAGGTGGCGTTTGAGCGACAGGTTGAACGCTCGGGAAACTTCCCATTGCTTGATCGGCGCGGTCTTGAAACGGGCCCGCAGGATCGCGCTGCCGGACTCGAAGCTTTCTACGCCTTGAATCTCCAGTGGCGACCAGATGTCGCGCCGCTGCAGGGGATCGGTGCGCATTTTCTGGCCGACTTCGCGCATCAGTTTGATCGCGTCGTCGATTTCCATGTTGTACGGCACGGCCACCCGGAAAATCGCGTAGCCGAATTCCCGGGAGTAGTTCTTGATGCTTTTGATTTCGCTGAACGGGATGGTGTGGACGATGCCGTCGATGTCGCGCAGGCGCACGGTGCGGATGGTCAGGCCTTCGACGGTGCCGAGGTGGCCGCCGACATCCACGTAGTCGTCGATCGCCAGTGAGTCTTCGATGATGATGAACAGGCCGGTGATCAAGTCCGCCACCAGCGACTGCGCACCGAAACCGATGGCCAGACCGATGACACCGGCACCGGCCAGCAGTGGCGTGACGTTCATGCCCATGTTCGCCAGGGCGACGATCAGCGCGATGATGAAAATCGCCACGAACAGCACGTTGCGGATCAGCGGCATCATCGTTTGCGCACGGGCATTGGCCAGGCCTTTGCGCGAGCGGGTGAGGGCGTGATGCACGGCCGTGTCAGCGAGGATCCAGATCAGCCAAGAGAAAATCAGCGTGCCAATCAGGCTGAACAGTTTGACGCTGACGTCATGCCCTTCACCCTCGGCGAAACCGATCAGCGACTTGCCCCATACGCGCAGGCCGAGTTCGATGAAGGTCAGCCACACCAGCAGGTGGGCGAGGGTGTAGAAGAAGCTTTTCAGGCGTTCCGAATACAGCGCATGGCGTTTCGGCCCGCGTTGCGGTTTGAGCGAGTGACGGCGCACGAGGCCGTTGATCACCATGCACAGCACCAGCAGCACTGTGCAGATCAGCGACTGGCGCAGCGCGGTGCTGGTGTCGCCGGCGGAAACGAAGGTGGCGAACAGCGAGATCCCGACCAGTACCAGCGCCGGCACGTACCAGAAGGTGCCGAGGATATCGATGGTGTCGCTGAGGGCGCGGCGGGTCAGGCGGCGGGACAAGGGCTGGTTGCGGATCAGGTGCGCGATCGGCCGGCGGAAGCGCAGGATGAACAGGCCGGTGAACAGCGCTGCGAGGACATTGGTGATCGTCGCGGTGCTATGCGCCAGGTGCACGCCGAGGGCTTCCACCAGACGCGGGTCGTTGAGCGCTTCACCGAACGCGGCGAAGCTGCCGATCAGCCACAGCGGGCGGAAGGCCTGATGGCGCAGGATGTACAGCGCCCGATGCCGATGCGGGCCGTCGAGCAGCGAGAACGCGATCACGCAGATCGCCGAGAAACAGGTGCCGACCACCAGGGCATAAGCCAGCACCATCGCCAGGCTCTTGCCCAATGACGACGGCAGCGCGTAGCTCATGTAGACGGTGATCACCAGTGCGATCAACCACGGCCCGAGCTTGCGCAGGGCAAAGCGCAGCATGTCGAGGGCCTTGGGGTGCTGGGGCAGTTCTTCAGTCAGGCCGAAGCGCATGCGCACCCGGTGACCGAGCCAGATCAACGCGGCGGCGAGCAGGCTCCAGACCATCAGGATCACGGCGAAGGCGAAGATGATCGGCAACCATTCGCTGGCCGGCAGCATCAATGCCTTCAGCTCATCCTTGGCCTGATCGAACTCGTCTGACCAGCGGGTGAGCGGGCTGTCGGCACCGGAAAACTGTTTCTCGAAATTGGCCAGCGTGCCGCCAATCAGACCCAGCACACCTTCTTCCGGAGAGACCTGGGCCTTTTTCGTGGCGTCGCGCAGCTTTTTCAGGTCGGTCAGCAATTGCGCGCGTTGCTTGTCGTTTTCCAGCGACTTGATGACTTCATCCAGCGACTGGCCCAGCGGTTCCTGCGCCTCGGGCTGCGCCTTGGTGTTGCTGAGCAGCCCCGGCAAGCCGACTGCATGGGCAGGGGACAGTGGCAGCAATGTCATCAGGCAGACAAGGAACAGGCAGGGCAGAGCAAACAGACGAGCGAACACTAGGCGGTCAACCTCGCAAAGGGGCGAATTGAGCGAGTGTACGAGGCAGCCAGAATCAATGCGAGCCGGGCGCTGATTTATTCGTTGAGTTTGGCGAGGATCTTGTAGACCACGGTCGCCAGGATCATCAGCATGCCGATCCACATGGCGAACACTCCGGCGTTCTTGTCGCGGAAGTTGAAGCCGATGGCCAGCAGGATCATCCCGGTGAGGATGGGCACGAGCATGGCGTGGAATGAAGACATCGAGATCATGGTGACTGCCTTGTCGAAGGGAATGATTTGAGTCTAGGTCGGTTTTCGCTGACGGGTATTGATCTGTGTAGGCGTTGCCGAAGGCTGCGATCTTTTGATCTTGTGTTTTTGCAGTTCAAAAGCAAGATCAAAAGATCGCAGCCTGCGGCAGCTCCTACAGTGATTTGCGATCACCCCGAAAGAGATGATCGTTTAGAACTTACGGTAGTTCGCGGGAGGCGTAGAACGCGCTCAGCACTTTGACCAGGTGCGCCAGGTCGTGGCTGCCACACAGTTCGCGGATCGAGTGCATGGCGAAGGTCGGCAGGCCGATGTCGACGGTGCGCACGCCCAGATGGCTGGCGGTGATCGGGCCGATGGTCGAGCCGCAACCCATATCACTGCGGACTACGAAGCTCTGCACCGGTACTTCTTCGGCCATGCACAGGTGGCGGAAGAACCCGGCGGTTTCGCTGTTGGTGGCGTAGCGCTGGTTGCTGTTGACCTTGATCACCGGGCCGGCGTTGAGTTTCGGGCCGTGGTTGGCGTCGTGCTTCTCCGCATAGTTGGGGTGTACGCCGTGGGCGTTGTCGGCCGAGACCAGCAGCGATTTCTGGATGGTACGGACGAATTCATCACCTTCGGGCAGCAGGCGGCGCAGGGTCTGTTCGAGCATCGGGCCGTCGGCACCGCAGGCCGAGCAGGAACCGACTTCTTCGTGGTCGTTGCACACCAGCACGCAGGTTTCGTCGGTCTCGGCGGTGAGCAAGGCTTGCAGGCCGGCGTAGCACGACAGCAGGTTGTCCAGGCGCGCACCGGCAATGAAGTCGCCATTAAGGCCAATCACCGCAGCGCTTTGGGTGTCGTAGAAGCTCAGTTCGTAATCCAGCACCACGTCGGCGTTCAGACCGTGTTCGCGGGCCAGTTGATCGGTGAGCACGGCGCGGAAGTCGACGCGCTCGTCACCGGCGAATTGCGCGAGGATCGGCGGCAGCTCGGTCTGCGCGTTGATCGCCCAGCCCTGGTTGGCTTCCCGGTTGAGGTGAATCGCCAGGTTGGGAATGATCGCGATCGGTGCCTTGAAGTCGATCAACTGGCTTTCGACCTTGCCGTCGCGGCGGAAGGTGACGCGGCCGGCCAGCGACAGGTCGCGGTCGAACCACGGTGCGAGCAGTGCGCCGCCGTAGACTTCGACGCCCAGTTGCCAGAAGCCCTGGCGTTGCAGTTCCGGTTGCGGCTTGACCCGCAGGCACGGGCTGTCGGTGTGGGCGCCGACCAGACGGATACCGTCGTGCAGCGGCGAGTTGCGGCCCATTTTGATCGCGACAATCGAGGAGTCGTTGCGGGTGACGTAGTAGCGGCCGTTGGCCTCGGTGTTCCACGGCTCGCGCTCGTCGAGGCGCACGTAACCGGCGGCCTCCAGACGCTGAACGAGGCTGGCGGTGGCGTGGAACGGGGTAGGGGAGGCCTTGAGGAAGTCGATCAGGCCTTGGTTCAACTCTTCGCGCATAAGAAGCTCCAGACAGCAATGGGCGGGAGTTTAACGCATCGGCTTGGGGCTTGGGGCATGACAATGCGCAGTTCATTGTCTGCACAAAAACTGTAGGCGTGAGCCTGCTCGCGATTACGTCGTATCAGTAGCAGATTTGTTGACTGACATGACGTAATCGCGAGCAGGCTCACTCCTACAGGGGATGTGTGGCTTAGCGGGCGGCGGTCACGCGTTTTTTCAGGTAGCTCATGATGATTTTTTCATCTTCCGGCTTGTCCGGGCGCGGCAACTGTTGTGGCCAGGGCTTCTGGCTCAGCAGTTTTTTCTGCCGGCTCTCGTCCCAGCGGAGTATTTCCCGTGAGGCACATTCCCACCATTCGTGCCGGCAGGCGCTGTAGTACGGATCCTCCGGCGCAGCGCTGCCGTACAGCAGGTCGCGACCGACCTTGCGCAGCGCGCCGTTCTGGTGGCGCAGCTTCCATTTGATTTTCAGTCGGTGCCAGGCGGAGGGGAACGGTTTGACCCGCGGTACGTCGGTGCACAGGTCCACCAGGCGTTGACTGAACTGCTCGCCGTGCTGGGAGAAGAAGTACGTCTGCATTGCGTGGAAGAAGCGTTTTTCCGCGAAGTAGTGGTAGACGTGTTTGCGCGCCTCCACCACCTGACGCTCGCGCATGGCGTACGACAGGGCGATCTGTTCGATGGTGTGGATTTCGAAGCCGCCGAGTGTCCACTCATCGATCAGGCGGATCGACTCTTCGAACAGTGCCGAATCACGCTCGGTCACGCCACACAGGCCGCTGTTGTAGAGCTTGAAGCCGTTATCCGGGGTCACGCCGTGGCTGCGCAGGTCGCGGCCCAGTTTTTGATACTCGGCGCGCAGGTGCACGTCTTTCCAGTCGTACTCGAAGCGATCCATCACCGAGCGGTTCGGCTCAATGAATTTGAACAGTTGGCTCGGGTGGCGGGTGAACAGGGTGTCGGTGTCGACGAACAGGGTCTTTTCCGCCCACTGCATGCCGGCGGCAATGGCGCAGGCCTTGCGCCGGTGGTGATAGCCGTGAGTGCCTTGCCAGCGGGTCTGGGTTGCTTCGTCCAGCAACACCGTGTCGACCGGCCAGCCGGCATAGTCGTCGGGGCGGTCGGTGAGAATGCGGATGGCCGGACGCTCGCCGTTTTTGGCGTGGGACAACGCCGTCAGGATGCTGAACTTGGCTTCGCGCCGGTACACATCCTGATTGCCGTAAATCAGGTAAAGCAGTTGGTGACGAACTTTTTTGAGGGGGGGTACCAGGGAATCAATACAACTCATCCGAAAACAAAATCCTTGTCTGAAAACAGCGCTGCCTCTCAGGTAGCGCTTAAAACGGTGCCGGGCATTCGAAGCGCAGGCGCTCGCCGGTTTGCGGGTGGGTAAAGCTCAGCATGCTCGCGTGCAGGCACAGGCGCGGCCAGGCTGCCAGAGCTTGCTCGTGGGCGTAGAGCCCGTCACCCAGCAGCGGGTGGCCGATGGACAACATGTGTACGCGCAACTGGTGCGAGCGACCGGTGATCGGCGTCAGTTCGACACGGCACCAGTCGCCGCAACGCTCCAGTACGCGCCAGAAGGTCAGGGCATGCTTGCCGAATTCGTGGTCGACCACGTGCCGCGGTTTGGTCGGCGGATCGTAGCGCAGGGGCAGGTCGATGCTGCCGCTGTCCAGTTCCGGCTGACCCCAGGCCAGGGCGGTGTAGGCCTTTTCGGTTTCGCGGTCGTGAAACTGCCGCGACAGTTCGCGGTGGGTGTCGGCGTCACGGGCCAGCAGAATGATGCCGGAGGTTTCCCAGTCCAGGCGATGGACGATGCGCGCTTCCGGGTAGCCGTTTTCCTGCAGGCGGGTGATCAGGCAGTCCTTGTTGTCGTCGGCGCGACCGGGCACCGAGAGCAACAACGTCGGTTTGTCGACCACCAGTACGGCGGCGTCCTGATGGATGATGCGGATGTTGGACAACGGCATTAAAACAGCCTCGTAACAAATGCCAACGGCGGCTCAGACTGCCGATAACTCTGCAGGAGCCGCCGAAGGCTGCGATCTTTTGACGTTGGAGATCAAAAGATCGCAGCCTTCGGCAGCGCCTGCACGAGCATCAACAGCCCGAGCCGCCGTCGTTCCTGCCGGATCGACTCAGCGATCTGGCAGGGTGATGTTGAGTTCCAGAATCGAGCAACTGCCCTGGCTTTCCAGTGCAACATGTACGTCGTCGTTGCCGATGTTGACGTACTTGCGGATCACGTCGACCAGTTCCTTTTGCAAGGCTGGCAAGTAATCCGGCGTGCTGCGCTGGCCGCGCTCATGCGCCACGATGATCTGTAGACGCTCTTTCGCTACCGAGGCGGTACTTGGCTTTTTGTTGGCACGAAAGAAGTCAAAAAGGTTCATTACCTACCTCCAAACAGGCGCTCGAAGAATCCCTTCTTCTCGACATCGAGGAAACGGTGGGCTTTTTCTTTGCCCAGCAAACGGTCGACGGTATCGCTGTATGCCTGACCGGCGTCGCTCTGGTCGTCGAGAATCACCGGTACGCCCTGGTTGGATGCCTTGAGCACCGCCTGGGATTCCGGGATCACGCCGAGCAGGGTTACCGAGAGAATTTCCTTGACGTCTTCCACGCCAAGCATCTCGCCCTTTTCAACACGCTCCGGGTGGTAGCGGGTGATGAGCAGGTGTTCCTTGATTGGGTCTTCGCCACGTTCGGCACGACGCGACTTGCTCGCCAGCAGGCCGAGCATGCGGTCCGAATCTCGTACGGAAGACACTTCCGGGTTGGTCACGACGATCGCTTCGTCAGCGAAGTACATGGCCAGGTGTGCGCCTTTCTCGATGCCCGCCGGAGAGTCGCAGACGACGAACTCAAATTGTTCCTTGAGCTCCATCAGAACTTTTTCCACGCCTTCGACAGTCAGCGCGTCTTTGTCGCGGGTCTGGCTGGCGGCCAGCACGTAGAGGTTTTCCAGGCGCTTGTCTTTGATCAGGGCCTGCTGCAGGTTGGCTTCGCCGTTGACCACGTTGACGAAGTCATACACCACGCGACGCTCGCAACCCATGATCAGGTCGAGGTTACGCAGGCCCACGTCGAAGTCGACGATCACTGTTTTGTGGCCGCGCAGAGCGAGGCCGGTACCGATAGCGGCGCTGGTGGTGGTCTTACCCACACCACCCTTGCCGGATGTAACCACGAGAATCTTGGCCAAGGTGTTTCACCCCTAAGGAAGAAGGACTTTTTAGCCCCTGAAAAACATCTCTTGAAAACTACTGCAGTCGGACAGCCTTGGCTGGAATTCGGCGCAAGTCGCACTTGCCGGGGGCAAACACTCCTTGATCCTTTTTCCTACTTCGTTTGAGCCGTTTTCGCTACGTTTTAGAGATGCTTGGAAAATGCGGCAGTATCCGTTAAAGCCGAATGATGTTCAACACGTCGGCCGACAGGCTGACCTGTACGCCGGAGCCCCACAGCGGATCGCGACGCAAATCCTCGGAAACCTTGTAATGCCCGGCGATGGAGATTAGTTCAGCGCTCAATTGCTGACAGAAAATCCGGGCCTTGGTGTCGCCTTTGACGCCGGCCAGCGCGCGACCGCGCATCGGGCCGTATACATGGATGTTGCCATCGGCAAGAAGTTCCGCCCCCGGACTGACCGAAGAAACCACGACCAAATCGCCACCTTGGGCGTATATCTGTTGGCCACCACGTACTGGCGAAGTGATGACGCGGGTCGGCTTGATGGTCGGCTCTGGTGGTTTTTCCGGCTTCTTTTTGACTTCCGGTTCCGGGGTTTCCAGCGGCCGCTCACGGGCGCCGGAGGGCGGTAGCACCGGGATGTCGATGGCGATGGCGGCAGCGATGTCTTCGATACGGCTGGCGCGGATCGCCAGGGTGCGCAGGCCATGCTGGCGGCACACGCGCATCAGCCCGGGCAGGTCGACCGCGCCTTCACCCGGCGGCAGTTTGTCCAGCGCCAGGACCAACGGTGCATTGCTGAAGAAATTCGGCGCCTGGGCGACTTTGGCGGCCAGTTGCCGATCAAGGCTGTCGAGGTCGTTGCGGGACAACTCCAGCACCGTAATGGCCAGCATGCTGCCCTTCAACTGGAACACGGGATCTTGGTCTGGCGATTCGTTTTGGCTCATATCGGCATACAACGGCTTGTCACTAAAAGTGCCGAGACTTATAACGAGAACGCCCGCGAGCCGCAAGCCGGGTCGAACGATGTAGAATGCGCGGCCACTGTATTTACGGAAGCTTTAATGGATCGCCCGCGTTTTCGAAAAGCCTATCTTTCTCCCCGCTTCTGGCCGCTCTGGTGCGGTCTGGGGCTGTTGTGGCTGGTCGTGCAGTTGCCGTATCCGGTTTTACTGACGATCGGTCGTGTTCTGGGCGCGTTGATGTATCGCGTGGCCGGCGACCGGCGGCGCATTGCCAAGCGCAATCTTGAGCTGTGCTTCCCGGAAAAATCCGCCGCCGAACGCAAACGCCTGCTCAAGGAAAACTTCGCCTCCACCGGTATCGCCTTCTTTGAAATGGCGATGAGCTGGTGGTGGTCCCGTGAGCGCCTGGCGAAACTGGCCCACGTCGAAGGGCTGGAGCATTTGCAAAAAGCTCAGCGCGAAGGCAAGGGCGTGATCCTCATGGCCGCGCACTTCACCACGCTGGAAATCGGCGCAGCGCTGCTCGGCCAGCAACACACCATCGACGGCATGTACCGCGAGCACAAGAATGCGTTGTTCGACTTTGTTCAGCGTCGTGGTCGCGAGCGGCACAACCTCGACTCGCTGGCGGTGGAGCGTGACGACGTGCGCGGCATGCTCAAGTTGCTGCGTTCGGGCCGGGCGATCTGGTACGCACCGGATCAGGATTATGGCGCCAAGCAAAGCATCTTCGTGCCGCTGTTCGGCATTCAGGCGGCGACGGTGACCGCGACCACCAAGTTTGCCCGGTTGGGTAAAGCGTTGGTGGTGCCGTTCACTCAGGAGCGTCTGGCGGACGGCAGCGGTTACCGGTTGGTGATCCATCCGCCGCTGGAAGACTTCCCCGGTGAAACCGAAGAGGCCGACTGCATCCGCATCAACCAGTGGGTGGAAAGTGCGTTGCGCGCCTGCCCTGAGCAATACTTGTGGGCGCATCGCCGCTTCAAGAGCCGGCCACCGGGCGAGCCCAAGTTGTACGCCAAACGGCGCCGTTGATCGACCTATCCCTTTAAGCACCATGGAGCGTTGCGATGAGCCCAGCTGAACCGGTCACAGGTTTGATTCTTTCCGGCGGCGGGGCTCGGGCGGCGTATCAGGTGGGGGTGCTGGCGGCGATTGCCGAATTGCTGCCGCTGGGCGCGGACAATCCGTTTCCGGTGATCGTCGGCACCTCGGCCGGAGCGATCAATGCGGTCAGCCTGGCCAGCGGCGCCACCGACTTTCGCGCCGCCATCGAACGTTTGACGCTGTTCTGGCAGGGCTTTCGCAGTCACCGGGTGTTGCGCAGCGACTGGCCCGGGGTGATCCGTCAGGCCAGCCGTTTTGTCAGTCACAGCCTGCTCGGCATCGGCCGCCAACTGCCGGTGGCTCTGCTCAACAGCTCGCCGCTGCGCGATCTGCTCAATGAAAAACTGCACATGCCCGGCATCGCCGAATCCATCGCGCGCAAGCAATTGCATGCGGTGGCGGTGACCGCGTTCGGCTATGAGTCGGGGCAGGCGGTGACGTTCTATCAGGGCGGCGGCAAGATCGATGCGTGGTTGCGCCACCGGCGGATCGGCGTGCCGGCGCAGTTGTCGGTGGACCATCTGCTGGCCAGTTCGGCGATCCCGTTGCTGTTTGCGCCAGTGAAAATCGGCGAGGAATATTTCGGTGACGGCGCGGTGCGCCAATCAGCGCCGATCAGCCCGGCACTGCATCTGGGCGCGAGCCGGGTGCTGGTGGTGGGCGTGAGTGGCAACCCGCGCGGTTTCGATCCGCAGCAGCCGCTGGAGCGCGCCTACACCGGGCAACAGCCGACGCTGGCGCAGATCGGCGGGCACCTGCTCAACAGCACGTTCATTGACAGCCTGGAGAGCGACATCGAGTTGCTGCAGCGTCTGAACCAGTTCAGTCACCTGATGCCCGAGGGCATTCCGACTCGCGAGCTGGGGGTGGCGCCGGTGGAGGTGTTGGTGATTGCGCCGAGTCAGCCGATCGATGAAATCGCGGCGCGGCATCGCCAGGAGTTGCCGGCGGCGTTGCGCCTGTTTTTGCGCGGACCGGGGGCGACCAAGACCAGTGGGGCAGGGGTGTTGAGTTATCTGCTGTTCGAGGCGGGGTATTGCAGCGAGCTGATCGACCTGGGACGGCGCGATGCGTTGGCCAAGCGTGAGGAACTGTGCCGGTTTCTGGGGATTACCGAGGCGGTGGTTCCGGCCTGAAATCTGTGGTGTTGCCATCGCGAGCAGGCTCACTCCTACAAGGATTTATGTCGGGCGCGCAAATGGCGTCAACAATGAACCCCTGTAGGAGTGAGCCTGCTCGCGATGGCGTCCTTGCAGACGCCACCTACATCAGCATCAGAAGTGGAACTTCACCAGGAAGCTGGTCACGTTCTGATTGGTGGTGAACGCACGGGTGTCGTCGATCCCGTACTTGTCTTTCCAGTAGTCGTATTCAACACCAACGTACAGCTGCTTCTCGCCGAAATTCAGCGCCTTGCCCAGGTCGTATTTGACCTGTGGGTTGAAGTGCAGGTTGGCGTGGTATTCGCCTTTGCTGTTGACGTCGTTGTCGACCACCCAGTCCATGAAGCCGTCGATCAGGATGTTCGAGTCGCCGACCGGAATGGTGTAGGACCACACAGGGGTAATCTGCCAGACGTTGTCGCCAGCGCGCGAGCCTTCGGTGTGGCGCTGGTAGAAGTTCAGCTGGAAGTAGTCGAAACCGGGAATCGCCAGGTCGAAACCAGGGCCGATCAGGTACGACTCGACGTCGCCCTCACCGAATTCGTAGGTCATCGCCAGCAGCACGTCCTTGACCGGGCCGAATTCGATCTTCTGGTCGAGGATCTTGCCGAGCGACAGGCGCGGGCTGAATTCGCCGTAGTAAGTGTTGTTGCCGACGCCGCCGTCAGGCTTGCCGTTGTAGAAGATCTTGTCGACGAACAGGAAGTTATCCCCGTACTTCCAGGCATCGGCGTGCTCGAAGGTGACGGTCTGCTGGATCGCCGGGTTGACCTTGAAGTCTTTGCCGTAAAGGTAGGTCAGGCTGTTGTTCTGCCATTGCAGCAGGCCGTCGGCCATGGCCTGGCCGCCGGCCAGCATCGATCCCGCGAGCATCAGGCTGGTGCACATACGTTTCATTCGGTTGCTCCCAAAGTAGGTGTTCCACGTTTATTTTTTTAAGATCGGCGCTCTGGTGTGGCGCCTTTTTTCGTTGCTGCAAAAGTCATCCGACTGGTCAGCTTTGATGCTGTTAGCAAGAGCTGAGCCAAGGCTTTCGAAAAGCCAAAAAACGCCCGTTCGGCTGCTGAAAAACAGTCGATTGAGCGTGTTTTCGGGATGCCTCGGTACTGACCGGGGCCGGGATAAGTTGGCCTGCTGGTCAGGAATTAAATTCGGGCTTTTTTTTAGACCGAATTCAAGAGGCCGCGGAGAATACTGACTCCTCGGCCAGGTCTCAAGTGCCCCGCAACAGAGCACCGACGACAGGTATGGGGCACGGTTGCGGGCCATCTTCAGAAGTGCACCTTCACCAGCAGGCTGGCGGTGTTCTGGTTGGTGTCGAGGTTGTGGCTGCTTTCGACGCCATATTTGTTCTTCCAGTAGCTGTATTCGGTGCCGACATACAGCTGCTTGTGGCTCCAGCCCAAGGCTTTGCCCAAGTCGTATTTGATCTGCGGATTGATGTGCAGGTTGGCGTGGTAGGTGCCGCGCGAGTTCTGGTCGTTGTCGACGACCCAGTCCAGATAGCCGTCGATCAGCAGGTCGGAATTGCCCACAGGAACGCTGTACGACCAGCCCGGGGTGATCTGCCACACGCCGTCGCCGGGGCGCGGGCCCTCGGTCTGGCGGCGGAAGATGTTCAGGGTCACGTAGTTGAAACCGGGTACTTTCAGGTCGAAGCCGGGGCCGATCAGGTAGGCCTCGCTGTCGCCTTCGCCGTACTCGTAGGTCATCGCCAGCAGCACGTCCTTGATCGGGCCGAACTCGATCTTGCGGTCGAAGATCTTGCCGAACGAGAAGCGTGGGGTGAATTCGCCGTAGAAGGCGTGCGGGCCTTTGTTGCGGTCTTCCTGACCGTTGTAGAAGATCTTGTCGACGAACAGGAAGTTGTCGCCGTACTTCCACTTGTCGGCGTGCTCGAACGTCACCGTCTGCTGGATCGACGGGTTGATCGCGAAGTTCTTGCCGTACAGATAGCTCAGGCTGTTGGTCTGCCACAGCAGCAAATCGCCGGCCATGGCCTGACTCGCGGCCAGCAGGCCGCCACTCAACAGAACGTTGGTTTGCGTGCGAATCATCGGGTGCTCCCTCTTGTTTTTATTTTTCTGTGGCGAGGGGGATTGCCCCCGTTGGGTCGCGAAGCGGCCCCCTGCATTTTTATGGGTCAAATCGAGCTGGCAGGTTTACGACTGCTTCGCAGCCGAACGGGGGCAAGCCCCCTCGCCACAGGGGATTGCCTTGACTTTAGGCGTTGCTGTTAATGCGGGTGTGCGTGGCAGTCGTTGATCGCTGCGCGTTCGGCGCCGCCGAGGATGTTGAACAGCAGGTTCAGCGTCAGTGCGCTGAGCGTGGCCATGGCGATGCCGCTGTGGGTGATCGGGCTCATCCACAGCGGCAGATGGGCGAAGAACTCCGGACGCACCACCGGGATCAGGCCCATGCCGATGCTTACCGCCACCAGCAACTGGTTGCGCCGGTCACCGATGTCGGCTTCCTGAAGGATCTTGATTCCGGTCGCGGCAACCATGCCGAACATCGCGATCGCCGCACCGCCCAGCACTGCTGGTGGAATCGACGCGACAAGGAATGCGGCTTTCGGCAGCAGACTCAGCACGATCAGCAGCCCGCCGGCGACGATGGTCACCGAGCGGCAGCGCACGCCAGTCATTTGCACCAGGCCGATGTTCTGCGCGAACGAGGAGTGGGTGAAGGTGTTGAAGAAACCGGCGACGAACGAGGCGCCGGCATCGCACAACAGGCCGCGACGCAGCATGCGCGGGCAGACTTCCTGGCCGGTGATCTTGCCCAGCGCCAGGAACATCCCGGTGGACTCGACGAAGATGATCACCACCACCAGGCACATCGACAGGATCGGCGCGAGTTCGAATTTCGGCATGCCGAAGTGCAGCGGAGTGACGAACTGAATCCATGGCGCGTTGGCCATGCCGCTCAGATCGACCATGCCGATCGCGCCGCACAGCACGTAGCCGATGCACATGCCGATCAGTACGGAAATATTGACCCAGAAACCGCGCATGAAACGGTGGATCAGCAGAATGGTCGCCAGCACCAGAGCGGCGATGGCCAGATAAATTGGTGAACCGAATTGCGCAGCGGCGGCACCGCCACCGGCCCAATTCACGGCCACGGGGAACAGCGACAGACCGATCGAGGTGATGACCGTGCCGGTCACCAGCGGCGGGAAGAAGCGCACGACCTTGGACATGAACGGCGCGATGAGCATGCCGAAGAACCCGGCGGCAATCGTCGCCCCGAAGATCCCCTGCAGGCCGATGCCAGGCATGCCGGCCATGGCGACCATGCTGCCGACCGCGGCAAAACTGGCGCCCATCATCACCGGCATGCGGATGCCCATGGGGCCGATGCCGAGCGACTGGACGATGGTGGCGATACCGGCGACCAGCAGGTCGGCGTTGATCAGGAAGGCAATTTCTTCACGACTCAGGCCAGCGGCCTGTCCAATGATCAGCGGCACCGCGATGGCACCGCCGTACATCAGCAGAACATGTTGCAAACCGACCAGGATCAGTTGCAAAAGGGGCAAACGCTGAATGGCGGGTGCGTCGGGGATGCGCGCTTTGGACAGCTCGGACATGCAACACCTCGGATCTTTTTATTCTTGTGATTGAACAGCTGCCGGGTGGCTCACAGCTGTCCTTGTGCATCATTCGTATGCTTGGCTGGAGGCATTTTGTGGCAAGGGGGCTTGCCCCCGTTGGGCTGCGAAGTAGCCCCAAAACCTTTAACCGCGTACATCAGGCAGATTGCGATTGCCGGTTTGCGACTGCTGCGCAGTCGAACGGGGGCAAGCCCCCCTCACCACAGGTAAATCCCTTCATCCCAAAAGCCTGCTTTTACACAGGCTTTGGTGTGGCTCAGTTGGTCTGGGCTCCCTGGGCGATCCATGCACCAATCAGGTCACGTTCCTGCTGGGTCATCTGGGTGATGTTGCCCAGTGGCATGATCTGCGTGGTGATGGCTTGCGCCTGGATGCGCGCCGCGTTCTGACGGATCTGCTCCGGGGTGTCGAACATCACACCGGCGGGCGCCGCGCTGAACAACGGGCTGGTCGGTTTGGCCGAATGGCAGACCGCGCAGCGTTCCTGGATCACGTTGTGCACCTTGTCGAACGCAGGCCCTGCGTTGGACGCTTGCGCCGGTGCCGCAGCTTCAGCCGGTTTCGCGCCACCGCCCAGTGCCGTTTCCGGCAGGGGTTGGTAGTCGATTTTCGCTGGCGCCTTGGCCACGTCCGGCGCGGTTGGCATCGGCGCAGGGCCGGTGACGTACGCCAGGGTGATCATGCCCACCGCTGCCACGGGCAGGGTCCAGGCAAACTTGTGGCTGTCGTGACGGGTGTTGAAGTAGTGACGCACCAACACCGCCAACACGGCGATCCCGGCCAGGATCAACCAGTTGTACTGGCTGCCGTAGGTGCTCGGGAAGTGGTTGCTGATCATGATGAACAGCACCGGCAGGGTGAAGTAGTTGTTGTGACGCGAACGCAGCAGGCCCTTGGCGGGCAGCGCCGGGTCCGGCGTGCGGTTCTCGGCGATGGCAGCGACCAGTGCGCGCTGCGCCGGCATGATGATGCGGAACACGTTGCCGACCATGATGGTGCCGATGATCGCGCCGACGTGCAGGTACGCGCCACGACCGCTGAACACTTTGCTGAAGCCGTACGCCGCGCCGATGATCAGCACGAACAGAATGAAGCCCAGCAGAGCAGGGCGTTTGCCCAGCGCCGAGTCGCACAGGAAGGAGTAGATGAACCAGCCGAGGAACAGCGAGCCGATACCGATGGCCACGCCTTCAGGGCCGCTCAGTGTGCTGCCCGGAGCCAGCAGGTATAGCGTTGGATTGGAGTAGAACACCACGCACAGCAGCGCGATCCCCGACATCCAGGTGAAGTAGGCTTCCCATTTGAACCAGTGCAGGTTCTCCGGCATCGACGGCGGGGCCAGTTTGTATTTTTCCAGGTGATAGATACCGCCGCCGTGAATCGCCCACAGATCACCGGCCAGACCGGTTTTCGGGTTGACGCGGTTGAGGTTGTTCTCCAGCCAGACGAAGTAGAACGACGCGCCGATCCAGGCCACGCCAGTGATCATGTGAACCCAGCGCACGCTCAGGTTCAGCCATTCCAACAGATGTGCTTCCACAGTCTTTACCTCTCGCCTGTCACTCTTGTTGTCGAGTGATCAGACCTTCTCTTATTGGTGGGGGGCGAGGATCAAACGCTCATCCTCTTTGAAAAAATGCTCATCGCAGTTATTGCCTGTGCCACTGCGATCAACCACCAGGAAGTCATCCCGCTTTTCGATCGTCAGCACCGGGTGGTGCCAGACGCCGCGATGGTAATTGATGCCCTGCCTGCCGTTGGTGACGAAGGCGCGGACCAAGCCTGATACAGGTACATCGCCAAGTGGCGCGACCACGATCAGAAAGGGGTTGCCGAGCAGCGGAATGAAAGCCTGGCTGCCCAGCGGATGGCGTTCCAGCATGCAAACGGTCAGCGGCATGTCCTGCGCGTCGGCGCGGAAGATGCTGATGATCGCGTTGTCCTCAGGCGTAGCGGTTTCGACCGTCGCCAGTTTATGGAAGCGCATGGTCGAACCGTTGTTGATCATGAAGTGATCGCTGCCGTCGGTTTCGATCACGTCACCGAAGGGGGCGAAGGCTTCTTTGGTCAGCGGTTCAATCTGTAGTGTGCGCATGCTGTTCTTATCCGAATTCTGTGTTGTTCAACTTGTCAGTGCGTCTTGCGCGATCCCTGTAGGAGCTGGCGAAGCCTGCGATCTTTTGACTTTGTTTTTTAAGATCAAGATCAAAAGATCGCAGCCTGCGGCAGCTCCTGCAGACTCAGCCTTACTTCGCGACCTTGCCCAATACACGCAGGCGACTCACGCCACCGTCCGGGAACACGTTCAGGCGGATGTGGGTGATCGGGCCCAGTGCCTTGATCTGCTCGACGAAGGTGTGTTCGGCGTGCATTTCCAGCTTCTGGCTTGGTAGCAGTTCGCGCCAGAACAGCGATTGGGTTTCGATCTGGCTGTCGGTACCGCCCTTGACGAACGCGCCCTGGATCGAGCAGGTGTCCGGGTAGTTGCCCTTGAAGTGCAGGGTGTCGACGATGATTTTTTCGATCTCGCCCGGGTGACCCAGCGCGACGATCACCCAGTCATTGCCCGGGGTACGACGACGTGCAGTTTCCCAGCCGTCGCCCATGTTGATGCCACGGCCCGGGTTGAGGATGTTGCTCATGCGACCGAAGTGTTCGTCGGAGCAGGCGAGGGCGCGGCCACCGTTCAGGGCTGCAGCCAGATCGACTTGCTCGTTGTCGCCAACCGCGGACCAGTCGCGGAACGGAATGCCGTACACGCGCAGACGGGCCACGCCGCCGTCCGGGTAGATGTTGAAGCGCAAGTGGCTGAACGCTTTGTCGTTGCTGATTTCGTGGTAGTGGTGGCTGTTGCCCTGCAGCTCGACGGCCGACAGCACTTCAGTCCACTGGGTGTTTTCGTCCGGCTCGCCCGAGGCCAGGAAGCACGCTTCCAGCGAGGCCGATGGCGGGAAGTTGCCGGTGAAGAATGAAGTGTCGATGTCTACGCCTTTGATCGAACCCGGTACGCCCAGGCGGATCACGGCGCTGTCGTAGCCTTCAAAGCGCTTGCGACGCGATTCCCAGCCGTCCATCCACTTGCCGTTGTCGTCGAACACACCCTCTTTCCACACGGCCGGGGTCGGCTGAAACAGACGATTGGCGTCTGCGAACCAGTCATCGGTGACCGAGATGATTTTGGTGCCCAGACGGGCATCGGCCAGGTTGACGAACTTCTCGAAAGGTACGGCGTAAGCTTTCATTCTTCTTGTCTGCCTTTAAATAAGTGGCTGGGGATGCTTGCGAGGCCCTGGGCATTCTCCGCGTCTGACATGCTCGGGCCAGGCTTGCTAAAGAGTCAGTAAACGGAACAGGGCGATCTTGTTGATCTGCGCCAGCGCGCATTTGAACTCGGTGTCTTGCGAGTTGTGAATGCGCGTTTCGAACGCCGCGAGGATCTGATGCCGGTTGCTGCCTTTTACCGCCATGATGAAGGGAAACTTGAACTTGGCCTTGTAGGCGTCGTTCAGCTCGGTGAAGCGCTGGAACTCTTCGGCCGTGCATTGGTGAATACCGGCGCCAGCCTGTTCATGAGTGCTGGCTTCGGTCAGTTGACCCTGGACGGCCGCTTTGCCGGCCAGGTCCGGGTGAGCGTTGATCAACGCAAGCTGGCTTGCGTGATCGGCGCTCAACAGGATGTCGCTCATGCGCTGGTGCAGGGTTTCGATCTCGTCGATCGAGGCATCTGCGCCCAGGTCGTAGGCCTTCTCGGCCACCCATGGCGAATGTTCGTAGATGTCGGCGAAGGCTTTGACGAAGGCGTCGCGGCTCAGGGTCGACGGTTGCAGGGTTTGAAAGCGGCTCATTGGGCGGCCCCTTGATACGGGTGGGTTTCGTGCCAGTGGCGCGCGATGTCGACACGGCGGCTGAACCACACCTGTTCATGACTTTTGGCGTATTCGATGAAGCGCTTGAGCGAAGCCAGGCGCGCCGGACGGCCGATCAGTCGGCAGTGCAGGCCGATCGAAAGCATCTTCGGCGCTTCGGCACCTTCGGCGTAGAGCACGTCGAACGCGTCTTTGAGGTATTCGAAGAAATCGTCGCCCTTGTTGAAACCCTGCACCTGGGTGAAGCGCATGTCGTTGGTGTCGAGGGTGTACGGAATCACCAGGTGCGGCTTGCCGGTCGGGTTGTTCGGTTCCCAGTAGGGCAGGTCGTCGTCGTAGGTGTCGCAGTCGTAGAGAAAACCGCCTTCTTCCATCACCAGGCGACGGGTGTTCGGGCCGGTGCGGCCGGTGTACCAGCCCAGTGGGCGTTCGCCGGTGAGTTCGGTGAGGATGCGGATCGCTTCGAGCATGTGCTCGCGCTCCTGCGCCTCATCCATGTACTGGTAGTCGATCCAGCGGTAGCCGTGGCTGCAGATCTCGTGACCGGCCTCGACCATCGCGCGGATCACGTCCGGGTGGCGCTGGGCGGCCATGGCCACGGCGAAGATGGTCAGCGGAATGTCGAATTCCTTGAACAGTTTCAGGATCCGCCAGACGCCGGCACGGCTGCCATACTCGTAAAGCGATTCCATGCTCATGTTGCGCGCGCCTTGCAGCGGCTGGGCGGCAACCATCTCGGAGAGGAAGGCTTCGGATTCTTTGTCGCCGTGCAGAATGTTGCGCTCGCCGCCTTCTTCGTAGTTGAGCACGAACGACAGGGCGATGCGGGCATTGCCCGGCCAGTGTGGGTGAGGAGGGTTACTGCCGTAACCGATCAGGTCGCGTGGGTAGTCAGCGCTCACTGCAGTCTTCCTTCTTATTCGTTGACAGAGGGTGTGGCGGCCTGGCGGTGAGTAAGCAGGCTGGCGTCACAGCGATGGGCTGATTGTATACAACTTTAATCTCACTTTGTAAGCCTGAATTTTCGCATTTTTCACCGACTGTCCTCTTTTGCTGTTAATGGCGTGAGCCTGCAAGAAACCTGCCTGATCAGTCAGCTAATGGATCGCAGGTTCAATAGATAGGCGCTGACTGCGCAGATCAGCGGTAAACGCCCGAATGGCGGGGGTGACGCGAAAAATGTCGTTTTTATTGTGTACAATTTTCATGGAAAGTGTCTTAATCAATCGCTCGCCGCAGCCTTTCGTGCTCCGAATCGGTGCGGTCTCCTTTTTACCTGACTTCGGGAGGCGCGAAGTCTGACTGCTCTTTGCGGCCAGGCGCGCAGAATCAATGGGACGTTTGACAACACACGTTTTGGACGCTGCACACGGTTGCCCGGGCAGCTCGATCAAGGTCGAGCTGTACCGCGTTGAAGGATCGCACCTGGAATTGGTCGCCAGTGCGGTTACCAACAGCGATGGCCGGGTCGATGCGCCGCTGCTGCAAGGCGATGACTACCGCACCGGGGTCTATCAGGTGCAGTTCCACGCCGGCGATTACTACCGCGCCCGTGGCGTGCAGTTGCCGGAGCCGGCGTTTCTGGACGTGGTAGTGCTGCGTTTCGGCATCTCTGCCGAACAGGATCACTACCACGTGCCACTGCTGATCTCGCCTTACAGCTATTCCACCTACCGGGGCAGCTGACCCCCAAGCAGCTGCCCCCACCGGGAAGCGACTGCGCATATAGCTTCTTTGGTCTTTCGCCCGCTCACACTGCGGGCTTTTTTTCGTCTGCCTTAAAGTCAAAAGATCGTCCGAACGCGGCCCGAGCCTTCGGCAGCTCCTACAGGGGACTGTATTTCAAACTGTAGGAGCTGCCGAAGGCTGCGATCTTTTGCTCTTTAGCGGCTCAACAAAGAAGCAGCCCCCGCACCACTGAACAACCCGGCACTCACCCGGTTGAACCAGCTCTGCCCCTTGCCGCTGCGCAGATAGCGTGCCGCGCCATGCGCACCCAGTCCGTAAGCCAGTTTGCAGCCCAGGTCGAGCACCACCCAGGTCACAATCATGATCAGCAACTGCGGCAGGAACGGCTGTTGCGCGCTGAGGAACTGCGGCAGAAATGCGGCGAAGAACAGGATGTCTTTCGGGTTGCTGGCGCCCAATACAAAGGCCCGCCCGAACAGTGTACGAAAGCGCGGTACCGGCGCAGCTTGCGGCACTTCGGCGCCTACCGACGGCTGACGCGATTGCTGCCAGCTCTGCCAGGCGAGATAGAACAGGTACAGCGCACCGACGATTTTCAGCGCGCTGAACAGCTGTTCCGACGCCAGCAGCAGGGCGCCAAGCCCCAGCGCCGAGGCACTGAGCAGGCAGATCGAGGCGATCACGCCGCCGAGAAACGCCGGGTACGAACGGCGCAAGCCGTAGTTCAGGCTGTTGCTGATCATCAGCAATGACAGCGGCCCCGGGATCAGGATCACCACCAACGCAGCGCCGCTGAACAGCAGCCAGGTTTCCAGACTCATCACTTTGCTCCTTTTTTGTTGTACTCAAGAATGTGCAAAAGCCCCACCCGCGAGGGTGAGGCTGTGTCGAAGCTTGAACCGCGTGACGCTTACAAGAAGATGAACTTGGCGATGAAGATCGCGCAGAGCACCCACAGGCTGACGGAAATTTCCTTGTACTTGCCGGTACCGGCCTTCAACGCCACGTAGGTGATGAAGCCCAGCGCGATGCCGTCGGCGACCGAAAAGGTCAGCGGCATCATGATCGCGGTGACGATCGCCGGAATGGCATCAGTGGCTTCGTCCCACTCGATGTGGGCCATGCCACCCATCATCAGCATTGCGACGTAGATCAGTGCACCGGCGGTGGCATAGGCGGGAATCATGCCGGCCAGCGGTGCGAAAAACATCGCGGCTATAAATAGCACACCTACGGTGACTGCGGTAAGACCAGTCCGACCACCAGCGGCCACACCGGCGGCACTTTCCACGTAGCTTGTCACCGGAGGAACACCGACCACGGCGCCGAACACGCTGGACGCACTGTCGGCTTTCATGGCGCGGGAGAGGTTTTCGATACGCCCGTCAGCGTTGACCAGATTGGCGCGCTGGGCAACGCCCATCAGGGTGCCAGCGGTGTCGAACATGTGCACAAAGAGGAAAGCCAGGACCACGCTGATCATGCTGACGTTGAACACGCCGGCCACGTTCATCGCCATGAAGGTCGGCGCCAGGCTTGGCGGGGTCGACATGATTCCCGAGTAGTGCACGATGCCCAAGCCCCAACCGGCCAGGGTCACGGTGATGATACTGATGAGGATCGCGCCGAAGACTTTGTGGTAGCTGAGGATTGCGATCATCAGGAAGCAGATCGCCGCCAGCAATGGGCCCGGTTCACGCAGGGAACCGAGCTTGATCAGTGTGGCCGGGCTGTCGACGACGATGCCGGCGGTTTTCAGGCCGATCAGACCGAGGAACAGGCCGACACCGGCGCCCATCGCAAAGCGCAGGCTGACTGGAATACTGTTGAGCAGCCACTCGCGGATACGCGAGAAGGTCAGGATCATGAACAGTACACCGGAGACGAACACCGCACCGAGCGCGGTTTCCCAGTTGTAGCCCATGGTGCCGACCACGGTGTAGGTGAAGAACGCATTGAGGCCCATGCCCGGTGCCAGACCCACTGGCCAGTTGGCGTACAGGCCCATCAGCAGGCAGCCGAGTGCGGCGGCAATGCAGGTGGCGACGAAGGCTGCACCGTGATCGATCCCGGCATCGGCCATGATGTTCGGGTTGACGAAGATGATGTAAGCCATGGTGATGAAGGTTGTCAGACCGGCAATCAGCTCGGTCTTCACCGTGGTGCCATGCAAGCTGAGTTTGAAGATGCGCTCCAGCACACCGGTGCGTAAGGGCGGTGAGAGGTCCAGCGTCGATGCTTCGGATTTGCGGCTTTCCACAGCGAGTACTCCTCAAGAGTTTTATTGTTATTTCCAGGGCTGGACCCATGAGGGGTGGCAGCAGCCCTTTGAGGCATACGCGAATTTGTTGACCATGCGGTCAGGAACTCGCACGCAGTGGATTATGCTTTTGTGTACAAATAAAGCAAATATTGTTTTTGATTTTGTTTGAGAAAGTTCCGACTTTAGGGGTATATCGTTTGTTCGGACGCCTTCGCGAACGAGCCCGCACATTTGAAATGCGTTCCCCTGTGGGAGTGGGCTTGCTCGCGAAGAGGCCGGCCCATTCAATCGAGGTGTGACTGACTATTCCCCAACGCTAAATTCACCGCCAGCCAGCCATTCACCGCTGCCTCCCCAGCCTCGGCAAACACCCGCTCGAGCAACTTCACCTGCTCACGGCGCAACGCCTGCTCGAACTTCGCACCCTCAGCGGTCAGCTCGAGCAGGCGCTTACGCTTGTCCGCCTCTGACGCCACGCTTTCCACCAGATGCATTTCCTGCAACTGGCGCAACGGCATATTCAGTGCCTGTTTGCTTACGCCGAGCAATCCCAGCAATTGCTTCACACTGAGATTCGGATAACGCGCGATGAAAAACACAATCCGCTGATGCACCCGGGACAGGCCGCGCCGCTCGAGCATTTCATCGGCCTTGGCGGTGAACGCCTGATAGCCGAAGAAAAACGCTTCCATCGCCTGTTGCTGGCTAACCGGGTTTTTAAGGTCAAGCATGTTGACGTACTCGCTCAAGCTGTCGTAGTTTCAGTCAACCAGTTTGACTCATTTTTCCCAAGCCTCGCTACCGGTGACTCCCATGGCTTTTTCCGAACGTGTCTCGCGCCTTAAAAGTTCTCTGATCCGTGAAATCCTCGCCGCCGCCCAGCGCCCGGAGGTGATGTCGTTTGCCGGTGGCTTGCCGGCCGAAGCCATGCTGCCGAAAGTCGAATGGGCCGACATGCCGCTGTCTCTCGGCCAGTACGGCATGAGCGAAGGCGAACCGGCGCTGCGTGAAGCGTTGGCGGCGCAGGCGAGGGCGCTGGGGCTGGCCTGTGAAGCGAGTCAGGTGCTGGTGGTCAGCGGCTCCCAGCAAACCCTCGATCTGGCGGCCAAGTTGTACATCGACAAGGGCACTGAAATTCTCCTGGAAGCACCGACCTATCTCGCCGCATTGCAGATCTTCCAGCTGTTCGGCGCCGATTGCCTGACCGTGCTGCAAGAGGCCGACGGCCCGAACCTGGCCCAACTGCGCACTCGTCTTGAGCAGCATCGCCCAGCGTTCATCTACCTGATCCCGACGTTCCAGAATCCGTCCGCCGTGCGCTACAGCGAAGCCAAGCGCGCTGCCGTCGCCGCGCTGCTGGATGAATTCGGCGTGACGCTGATCGAAGACGAACCGTACCGCGAACTGACCTTCGATGGCGGCAGCGCCAAACCGATTGCCGGGCGCCTGAAAAAAGCCAGCTGGATCTACACTGGCACCGTGTCGAAAACCCTGTTGCCAGGGTTGCGCGTCGGCTACCTGATCGCCAGCCCGAACCTGTTTCCGCACTTGCTCAAACTCAAGCAATCGGCGGATCTGCACACCAACCGCATCGGCCAGTGGCAGGCGCTGCAATGGATCGGCAGTGAAAAATATCAGCAGCACTTGAGTGAGTTGCGCGGCTTCTACCGGCAGCGCCGCGATGCGTTCCAGTCAGCGCTGGAAACGCATTTTTCTGATCTGGCAGACTGGAACATGCCACAGGGCGGGCTGTTTTTCTGGCTGACGCTCAAGCAACCGCTGGATACGCGCACCTTGCTCAACGAGGCGCTGGCCAACGACGTGGCGTTCATGCCGGGCGAACCGTTCTTTCCCGAACCGGATAAAAATCTTGGGCATCTGCGTTTGAATTTCAGCCACATCGAACCGGCGCGGCTGGATGAAGGGCTGAAGCGATTGGCGGCGGTGGTGCGTCAGGCTCAGGCGGTGCAGGCGGCCTGAAAACAAATAAACCGGCTGAGGGCCGGTTTATTTTTGTCTGGACTTTATGGCGACTGGTCGGGCCTCTTCGCGAGCAGGGGGAACGCATTCCAATTGTAGGCGTGAGCCTGCTCGCGATAGGGCCATCAGCCCCGGCACAAATCCATCAGACTGCAGCGAAACGCTTGTCCAGATAATCAATGATCACCTTGGATTCATACATCCAGGTCGTCTGTCCATTCTCTTCAATACGCAGGCACGGCACCTTGATCTTGCCGCCCTGGTCCAGCAGCGTCTGGCGATCCTGTTCGTTGTTTTTCGCGTCCTTCAGCACCACCGGCACGTTCAGGCGGCGCAGGGTGCGGCGGGTCTTCACGCAGAACGGGCAGGCGTGGAACTGATACAGAGTCAGGCCTTTGGCGGCCGCGTTGACCTGGGCCTGGGTTTCGGCCGGGCGCTGTTTCTTGCCCGGGCGAGTGATGAAGTCGATGAAGATGATCAGTTGGCCAAGGCCGACACGAAGCGCTTTTACGAACACGTTGAAAGCCTCACGGTGCAAATGGAGAAAGGCGCGCAGCTTACCCGATTTTTCACGGACGAAAAAAAACCGGCGATCAACGCCGGTTTTTTTCTGCAGCCGATTACTTGATCAGGCTGAGGAACTCACTGCGGGTGGCCGCGTTTTCGCGGAACTCACCGAGCATCACCGAGGTGATCATCGACGAGTTCTGCTTCTCGACACCGCGCATCATCATGCACATGTGCTTGGCCTCGATCACCACGGCGACGCCCAGCGCGCCGGTGACTTGCATCACCGCATCGGCGATCTGGCGGCTGAGGTTTTCCTGGATCTGCAGGCGACGGGCGTACATGTCGACGATCCGCGCAACCTTCGACAGGCCCAGCACCTTGCCGCTAGGGATGTACGCGACGTGCGCCTTGCCGATGAACGGCAGCAGGTGGTGTTCGCACAACGAGTACAGCTCGATGTCCTTGACCAGCACCATTTCGCTGTTGTCGGAGCTGAACAGGGCACCGTTGGTGACCTCTTCGAGCGTCTGTTCATAACCGCGGCAGAGATACTGCATGGCTTTGGCGGCACGCTTTGGCGTGTCGAGCAGGCCCTCGCGGGACACGTCCTCGCCCAGTTGGCCGAGAATCGCGGTGTAATTCTGTTCCAGGGACATGAAACTACCTGTGGGGATTTTCGCAAAGGGCAAGGGTACGGTGGCGGACACAACCCTGCAAGTTCGGTGTAACGCGATTATTCGTCGCGGCCTTCCATCATGGTGCGTTTGAGCATCACGTAAACCGCACCGGCACCGCCATGCCTGGCCTGACAGGAGCAGAAGCCGAGCACTTGCGGATGCTGGCGCAGCCAGGTGTTGACGTGGCTTTTGATCATCGGCCGCTTGCCGTCCAGGCGTACAGCCTTGCCGTGGGTGACGCGCACGCAGCGGATTTCGAATCGGGTCGCTTCCGCCAGAAATGCCCAGAGGGTCTCACGGGCTTTTTCGACGTTCATGCCGTGCAGGTCGAGGCTGCCTTCGAACGGAATCTGGCCGATCTTGAGCTTGCGCATCTGACTTTCCTGCACCCCGTCGCGGGCCCACATCAGTTCGTCTTCGGGGCCGACGTCGATCACGAACTGATCGGACAGGCCATCCACGGTAGTGGTGTCGGTGCGCACGGTGGCGGACTGGCGCAGTTTGGCGATCTGGGCGCGGTCAGCTTTGGGTTTGCCGGTGTCGGCGCGGTCGTGCTTGATCGGCTTGACGCCTTGGATCGCACTTTTGAACAGGGAAAAATCGTCGTCTTGCATGTCAGCCTCCGCGAAGGGCGGCCAGTTTACCCAAGTCGAAACAAAACGGCCCGGCAAAAAGCCAGGCCATCACCTCAGTCGTGTTTTTTCATCAGGTGCGGGGACATGTTCAGTTCCCGCGATTGCCGGGCGCGACGCCGGCAACGACGCCACAGCGCCACGCCGAAGTACAGAAACAACAAACCGACCGCCAGAATGATCGCCGAACCCATCGGCGTGGCATTCAAGTCGCCGAGCGCCGGTGGGCGCCCCAGCAGGCTGGCGGCACCGGCCATCGCCAGCAGCACACCGAACATCGCCAGAATGGCGGCGATCGCTGCGCCAAATCGAAAACGCCAGTTGCTTTGGCCTTTGGGCCGCAAGCGGCGTGCGTCAAATCCATCGGATAACTTCATTCCGACCTTCCTCAATGGGTATCGGCCCTTCGACCGGGAGTTGACCGGGTTGTTCCTGAGGCTAAGGCAATTGAAGCCAATGCGAGGCTTTTGCGGATGAGCGGCGCTGTGAGCCGCTCACCGGAGTTTGAAGCAGGCCCGCGATCAGATCAGATCCTGAGTCAAGGCGAGGGTGGCGAAGTTGTCGGCCATGATCGCCATTTCCGCTTCCTGCACCACGGCGGCGCTGAGCACACGGCCCTTAAATGGCAGGTCGCGGGTGGCGCAGGCGTCTTCGACCAGGGTGCAACGGAAACCCAGGTTCTTCGCCGCGCGCACGGTGGTGCTGACGCTGGAGTGGCTCATGAAGCCGCAGACGATCAGGTCCAGCGAGCCCAGATTCTGCAAACGGTCCAGCAGTTCGGTGCCGTGGAAGGCGCTCGGCAGCAGTTTGCCGATGATGGTTTCATCACCCTGTGGCTCAAGGCCGGGGATGAATTCGCCGCGCTCGCCCTGTGGGTCGAACAGGCCACCGACGGTGCCGAGATGACGCACGTGCACGATCGGCCGACCGGCTGCACGGGCTGCGGCGACCAGTTGTTTGATGTTCGCGACGGCCGCGTCCATGCCGCTCAGGGCCAGCGGGCCACTGAGGTACTCCTTCTGGGCATCGATGATGACCACGGTGGCATGGCTCAGCGTGGCCGCTGCGTAACCGCGGCCGCTGAGTTGAAACATCGTTTTTGGAACGGACATTCTGGGGCTCCTTGGGGTGGGGCTTTTGCGGCATTGTCCTCTGGCTGAGCGGTTCTGTGAACCGCTACCATCGCAAGCGCCGTCGTTACTGGCCTGCAGCCTTGTCAAGTTACACGTTCCGTTCAATAGCTGATGCAAAAATCAGAAAAGTCCTACTGTCGCCCCCGTATGTTTCCCGCGTCGTCGTGACGCGTTTTGGCTGCTAGAATCGCCAGTCGTTTTTTCTGGAGTTCTGCCCCGTGATCACTTCCCGACTTCGTACCCTGCGCGACCACATCCGTTGGGCCGTCAGCCGCTTCCATGGGGAGGATCTGTTTTTCGGCCATGGCACCGACAACGCCTGGGACGAAGCCCGGCAGTTGGTGCTCGGTGCGTTGCACCTGCCATGGGAAATCGCCGACAGCTACCTCGATTGCGCGCTGGAGGATGATGAACTGGTCAACCTCCAGCGTCTGCTCAAGCGCCGCATCGAAGAGCGCATCCCGACCGCTTACCTGCTGGGTGAGGCGTGGTTCTGCGGCATGTCGTTCATCGTCGATGAGCGCGTGCTGATCCCGCGTTCGCCGATTGGCGAGCTGATCGAAAACCGCTTCGCACCGTGGATCGGCGACGAGCCTGCACGCATTCTCGACCTGTGCACCGGCTCCGGCTGCATCGGTATCGCCTGCGCCTACGAGTTCCAGAACGCTGAAGTGGTGCTGGCGGACCTGTCGTTCGAAGCGCTGGAAGTCGCCAACCAGAACATTGAGCGCCACGGCGTCGATGAGCGCGTGTATACCGTGCAGGGCGATGGTTTCGATGGGCTGCCGGGGCAGCGTTTTGACTTGATCGTGTCGAACCCGCCGTATGTCGACGCAGAGGATTTCGCCGACATGCCGGACGAATACCAGCACGAACCGGAGCTGGGCCTGGCCTGCGGTGATGACGGTCTGAACCTGGTACGACGGATGCTCGCCGAAGCGGCGGATCACCTGACCGAGAAGGGGTTGCTGATCGTTGAAGTGGGCAACAGCCAGGTGCACGTCGAAGCGCTGTACCCGGAAGTCGACTTCGCCTGGCTCGATTTCGAGCGCGGCGGGCATGGCGTGTTCATGCTGACAGCGGAGCAGTGCCGCGATCACCAGGCCCTGTTCGCCTCCCGCGTCTAAAGCCTAAAAGCAAAAGATCGCAGCCTTCGGCAGCTCCTACAGGGTGTACACCAATCCCAATGTAGGAGCTGCCGAAGGCTGCGATCTTTTGATCTACCGGTGCGTAGCAATCCAGATCAACAACCCCGCCTGAAACACCGCAAACGCCACCAGACAGGTAATGGTGAAGCGCAAACCCGCGTCTTCACGCTTGAACTTGCTGACTTTCTCTTCCTGCTTCTTCAGCTTCACTTCCTGCTCGGCCAGGTTCTGCTCGGCCTGTTGCAGCATCTGCGCCGCTTCGAGAATCTCGACGATCTGCAGCTTCTCGCTGTTCCAGTCGCCCAGCAAGTCACCGACCTGCACCTCTTTGACGCTGCCCTTCAAATGCTGGGCGTCGGCATACACCACGTCGAAACCATGTACGCGCAAGAAGTGATCGCGACGCAGGCGGGTGTCTTCGTTCAGCGCGTCCTTGTTGTTCAAGTCCATGCCGTCGATGGTGTAGGTCGGCCAGCGCTTTTTCGCCCAGTTGATGCCTTGCGCAGCCATGAAGCGGCCGATGCCGCGGTTCAGCGGTTCGATCTGCAAGCCGCTGTCGGGGCCGAAATGCACGCGCTTGGTGGTGTGATTGACCCACACGTCGAGCTGGTTCTGCTCTTTGCGTACGCGCTGGGCGGGGAGTTTGATCGCCATGCGCATCAGGCTGTGTTCTTTGCTGTTACGCTCGGCATAGCCGAATTCGACAAAGCGCAACGGCCGGCCACCGGTGTGACGGTCAGTCTGCAGCGGGGCCAGGCGGAGCATCTTGTGGTGCTCGACGCTGACGTCCGCCCATGGCAGCTCGACCGCTGGCGGTGCGTCTTTTTCAGCGGTGGTGTCGGGTGAAGTCTGGGTATCAGTCATAGCGGCGAGATCCTGTCCAAGCTCTGCTTGTCGCCAGCCAGTACGCTGGCGACAAAGGCTTATCGGCCGTTTCTGACAAGACTAGAGGGCAAACTACGGTTAACGGGTGCGAAGTCCGTCAATAAACTCGATGAGTTTGCCGCCCAGTTCCGCCGCCAGTGGCAAATTCGGGTCCTTGTAGGAGGCCAATTGCCGCTTCACATCGGCGGGGACGATGCGCATCACGTGGTTCATGCCCTCGATCACCACCAGTTCGGCGTCGGGCTTGGCGGCTTTCAGCGCCCGCGCATCGCCAACGCCGACTTGCATGTCGTTGCTGCCCTGAACGATCAGCGCCGGCATCTTCAGTTGCGCAAAGGCCTTGGCCGGCTCCTGGCGGAACAGCGAAATCAGGTACGGCTGCACGCTTGGCCGGAAAATCGGCTGCAGCGGCGCCGGCACGTTGGCATCGGTGTGGCCGGCCTTGAGGCTGTCGAGCAGTTCGTTACTGCGCAGCATCAACGGTGGCGGCAGGCTGCGCGCCAGTTGTTCGCGAACCACTTGATCGACCGGCCGGGCGCTGCCGGACAGGGAAATCAGCGCCGCGGCGTCGGCGCGCGGGGCGGCGAGGGTGGCGATGAGGGCGCCTTCACTGTGACCGAGCAGAATCAACGGACCGAACCGTGGATCGCTTTTCAGCTTCTGGCTCCAGGCCACGGCATCGTTGACGTAGGCCTCCACCGACAGATTGCGCTCGTCGGGTGTGGCCGCAAAGCTCGCGGCCACACCACGCTTGTCGTAACGCACGCTGGCGATGTTGTGTTTGGCCAGCACCCAGGCCAGCCGCTTGAGGCTGTCATTGCGCCCGCCATCGGAGTTATTGCCGTCACGATCCGTAGGACCGGAGCCTGCAAGGATCAGGACAACCGGCACCGGGTTGTCGGATTTTGGCAGCAACAGGGAGCCGAAAAGTTCACCGTTGCCGGTGTCCAGAGAGATCGGGCGCTGCAGGACAGTTGCGTGGGCAAAGCCGGTAAACAGGGTAAGACTCAAGATCAGAACTCGCAGCATCATCACGCCATCATTCGCCAAGGTGCCGGTTGGACTCACCAACACCACTAAGGTTCGAGGATGAACTAGTCGGTTAGCCTGCGTATACTGGCGCGCATCACGAATTTGGGTTTGATTCCACGGAGCGTCCTGCATGTCCGGCAATACCTACGGCAAGTTGTTCACTGTCACCACCGCTGGCGAAAGCCATGGTCCGGCGTTGGTCGCCATTGTCGACGGCTGCCCGCCGGGCCTGGAGATCTCCCTCGAAGACCTGCAGCGCGATCTCGATCGCCGCAAGCCGGGCACCAGCCGCCACACCACCCAGCGTCAGGAAGCCGACGAAGTCGAAATCCTCTCCGGCGTGTTCGAAGGCCGCACCACTGGCTGCTCCATCGGCTTGTTGATCCGCAACACCGACCAGAAGTCCAAGGACTACTCGGCGATCAAGGACCTGTTCCGCCCGGCCCATGCCGATTACACCTACCACCACAAATACGGTGAGCGCGATTACCGTGGTGGCGGTCGCAGCTCGGCGCGGGAAACCGCGATGCGCGTGGCGGCCGGTGCGATCGCCAAGAAGTTTCTCGCGACCCAGGGCATCGTCATCCGTGGCTACATGAGCCAGCTCGGCCCGATCGAAATCCCGTTCAAGACCTGGGATTCGGTGGAAGAGAACGCCTTCTTCAGCCCGGATCCGGACAAGGTGCCGGAGCTGGAAGCCTACATGGACCAGTTGCGCCGCGATCAGGACTCGGTCGGGGCGAAGATCACCGTGGTCGCCGAAGGCGTGATGCCGGGCCTTGGCGAACCGATTTTCGACCGTCTGGACGCCGAACTGGCGCACGCGCTGATGAGCATCAACGCGGTCAAAGGTGTGGAAATCGGCGCCGGTTTCGCCTGCGTCGCACAACGCGGCACCGAGCATCGCGATGAACTGACCCCGGAAGGTTTCCTCAGCAACAACGCCGGCGGCATTCTGGGTGGCATCTCCTCGGGTCAGCCGATCGTCGCGCATCTGGCGCTCAAGCCAACGTCGAGCATCACCACCCCGGGCCGTTCGATCGACATCCATGGCAACCCGGTGGACGTGATCACCAAGGGCCGTCATGACCCCTGCGTCGGCATCCGCGCCACGCCGATTGCCGAAGCGATGATGGCCATCGTGCTGATGGACCACCTGCTGCGTCACCGTGGGCAGAACGCCGATGTGCGTGTCAGCACCCCGGTGCTGGGTCAGCTTTGATGGGTGATCTCAAGGCCGCTGCGGCATAACCCCCGTGGCGGCGCTCCCGTACTGGCGGCTGTCCAGTTTCTATCTGTTCTATTTCGCCTTGCTCGGTTCGACAGCGCCGTTTCTGGCGCTGTACTTCGATCACCTCGGGTTCAGCGCTGCGCGCATCGGCGAACTGGTGGCGATCCCGATGCTGATGCGCTGCGTGGCGCCGAACATCTGGGGCTGGCTCGGCGACTACACCGGCAAACGGCTGGCCATCGTGCGCTTCGGCGCGGTGTGCACGCTGCTGACGTTCTCGCTGATTTTCGTCAGCAAGACCTACGCCTGGCTGGCGATGGTCATGGCGTTGCATGCGTTCTTCTGGCACGCGGTGCTGCCGCAGTTCGAAGTCATCACCCTTGCGCACTTGCAGGGACAAACCTCGCGCTACAGCCAGATTCGCCTGTGGGGCTCGATCGGTTTCATCATCACCGTGGTCGCGCTGGGGCGCTTGTTCGAATGGCTGAGCCTCGACATCTACCCGGCAGCGCTGGTGCTGATCATGGCCGGTATCGTCCTCAGCAGTTTGTGGGTGCCGAATGCGCAACCGCCTCAAGGTAACCGGCCTAGCGGGGAGGGCTTTCTCAAGCAGTTGCGCAGCCCCGGTGTGCTGGCGTTCTACGGCTGCGTCGCGCTGATGCAGATGAGCCACGGCCCGTATTACACGTTTTTGACCTTGCACCTTGAACGACTCGGTTACAGCCGGGGCGTGATCGGCATGCTCTGGGCCGTGGGCGTGGTCGCCGAAGTACTGATGTTCATGTTCATGAGCCGGATTCTCGCGCGGTTTTCGTTGCGTCGGGTACTGATGGCGAGTTTTCTGCTGGCGGCGCTGCGCTGGTTGCTGCTAGGTTCGTTCGCCGAATTCCTGTGGGTGCTGTTGTTCGCTCAGGTGCTGCATGCGGCGACCTTCGGCAGCTTTCATGCCGCTGCCATCGCGTTCGTGCAACGTAGCTTCGGTGCGCGCCAGCAAGGCCAGGGCCAGGCGCTGTATGCAGCGCTGGCCGGCACTGGCGGTGCGTTGGGCGCGTTGTATTCCGGTTACAGCTGGAATGCCCTCGGCGCGACATTGACCTTTAGTATTGCCAGTCTCGCGGCGCTCGCTGCTGCCGTTATCATTGCCACACGTATGCAAGAGGACAGGCCATGAGCCTTACGCGTGAACAGCTCGCCCAGCAGATCGTCGACGCCGGGCGTTTTCTTTATGGTCGCGGCTGGTCGCCGGCCACCAGCAGCAATTATTCGACGCGCCTGTCGGCCAGCGAAGCGCTGCTGACCGTGTCCGGCAAGCACAAGGGCCAGTTGGGTCTGGACGACGTGCTCGCCACCGACTTGTCCGGCAACAGCCTGGAACCGGGCAAAAAGCCGTCCGCCGAAACCCTGCTGCACACCCAGCTCTACAGCTGGCGCGCGGAGATCGGCGCGGTGCTGCACACCCATTCGGTGAACGCCACGGTGCTGTCGCGCCTGACGCCGGAAGACTTCATCGAGTTCGAAGACTACGAACTGCAAAAAGCCTTCAGTGGCATCTCCACTCACGAATCCCGGGTGCGTGTGCCGATTTTCGACAACGATCAGGACATTGCGCGCCTCGCTGCCAAGGTGCAGCCTTGGCTCGACGCCCATCCCGATTGCGTCGGTTATCTGATTCGCGGCCACGGCCTCTACACCTGGGGCGCGCAGATGAGCGACGCCCTGCGGCAGATCGAGGCCTTCGAATTCCTGTTTGAATGCGAGTTGAAAACCCGCAGCGTCATGAACCGCCAAGGCTGACTTCACCAGAAGCAGCCCATTTGCCTGATGAAATGCACTGCCCGACCGGTCAGCAAGAACCGGACGGCAAGGCCGATACCGAGGAATTGCCCATGAGCAGCCTGTCCGTTTATCACGTTTCCAGCCCTGACCTTCCGAACAAGGTGCTGACCCATTTCGAAGACATCGCCTCGACACTCGCCGAGCAAGGCGTGCGCTTCGACCGCTGGCAAGCCGCGGCGAAGATCCAGCCCGGTGCCACCCAGGAAGAAGTGATCAGCGCCTATCAGCAGCAGATCGACAAGCTGATGACCGAACGCGGCTACATCACCGTCGATGTGATCAGCCTCAACAGCGATCACCCGCAAAAAGCCGAGCTGCGCGCCAAGTTCCTCGAAGAACACCGCCATGGCGAAGACGAAGTCCGCTTCTTCGTCGCCGGGCGTGGCCTGTTCACCTTGCACATCGACGATTATGTCTACGCGGTGCTGTGTGAGAAGAACGACCTGATCTCGGTACCGGCTGGCACTAAACACTGGTTCGATATGGGCGAGAACCCGCACTTCGTGGCGATTCGCCTGTTCAACAACCCGCAAGGCTGGGTCGCCAACTTCACCGGTGAAGACATCGCCGGGCGCTTCCCGCGTCTGGAGGACTGAGCCGATGTCGATCAAAGTCATCCTCACCGACATCGAAGGCACCACCAGCGCGGTGAGTTTCGTGTTCGACGTGCTGTTCCCGTATGCCGCCAAACATCTGCCGGACTTTGTGCGCCAGAACGCCGAGCGCGCCGATGTGGCCGAGCAGATCGCCGCCGTGCGCCGCGACAGCAACGAGCCGCAGGCTGACGTTGAACGGGTGGTTGAAATTCTCCTGAGCTGGATCGCCGAAGACCGCAAGGCCACGCCGCTCAAAGCACTGCAAGGCATGGTCTGGGAGCAGGGCTATCAGGCCGGGCAGTTGAAGGGTCACGTTTACCCGGACGCCGTTGAAGCGCTCAAGCGCTGGCATCAGGCCGGTTATCAACTGTTTGTGTATTCATCGGGGTCGATCCAGGCGCAGAAGCTGATCTTCGGTTGTTCCGAGGCGGGGGACCTGACGCCGCTGTTCAGCGGTTATTTCGATACCACGTCGGGGCCAAAGCGTGAGGCGCAGTCTTACACCAATATCCAGCAGGCCATTGGCGTTAAATCGGAGGAAATTTTGTTCCTCTCAGACATCGTGCAGGAACTCGACGCCGCTCAATCGGCAGGCCTGCAAACCTGCGGCCTGGCTCGCGACGGTGGCGAGCTGCAAGGGCATGTCACCGTCGACAGCTTTACCGGCATCGAACCGGAAGCCTTCTAAACCCACAAGTCCCTGTAGGAGCTGCGGAACGCTGCGATCTTTTGATCTTGATTTTGGTTTTAAAGATCAAGATCAAAAGATCGCAGCGTTCCGCAGCTCCTACATAAAAACCGCGTACAAAAAACAGGCCGGGCAGTGAAAGCTGCCAGGCCTGTTTTGTTTAAAGCTTCGAATCAGTTACAGCGAATGATATGTCGGCAGTGCAAAGCGCTGCTGGCTCTGCAGCATCGCAATTTGCGGCAGCTCGCTGGCTTCTTCCGCGAGGTCACGACGAATCGCGCTGATCGCCCACGACAGTTGGTCGGCGTTGTGCATTTGCTGGTACGTCAGGGCGCGCTTGAACACTTTGCCTTCGCTGCTGCGCAGGGTCAGCAGGATCCCGCCATCGGGACGTGGCGCAGTGGTGACGTTGAAGTTGGAGAACAGCGAGGTAAATTTTTCTTGGATCAGGCTCATGTCTATCAGCTCCTTATGCACTTGAATGGCAAGCATGCAGAGGAGGTTGCAGCGATTGTGCCAGCATTTCGAAAATTATAATTCGTTATAAATCAGTAGCTTATGATTCGTGAATTTTGCAAGGGTCGTGCAATCTGCATGAATGGCCATCGTGCATCCTGCATTTTGCGGGATCGTCGTCGACACGATGGAACCTATTCGCTGGGCCATGATCCCCGCTGTCGTCCCTGCGGCTGCGGATACAAAACATTGCAAAAACCGCGTGTACAGGCCGAGAAGCGCTGACGTATTTTCGGTCTCGACCTTTGCCCACAACGCAGGGTCATGCCCACAGCCCGAACAATAAAAAAACGGCCAGCAAGGTCGAACGGGGAGCCTTCATGAGTCACGCGCCAAGCGACACGATTACCTGGGGCATGATGCTCCGCAAGCTGCCGATGATCGCCAGGGCCCTCCCGCGAGTGGTCAAGGGCATGAAGGTGGCTAACGTCAAGGACCCGACCCAGGCCTGTGGTCTTGGCTGGACCTTCGAACAAGCGACCCTGCGCAATCCCGAAGGCCTGGCGTTATTGCAGGGCGATGTCCTGTTGACCTATGCGCAGGTCAACCAGTGGGCCAATCGCATCGCCCACTATCTGAGCGTGCAGGGCATCGGCAAGGGTGACGTGGTTGCGGTGTTCATCGAAAACCGCCCGGAACTGCTGGTGACCATTCTGGCGCTGGCCAAGCTCGGCGCCGTCAGCGCGCTGCTCAATACCTCGCAGACCCGCGATACGCTGATTCACAGCGTGAACCTGGTGGCGCCAGTGGCGATCGTGCTTGGTGAGGAATTGCAGCCGGCGTTCGCCACGATTCGCGAGCACGTGTCGATCGCCGCGCAGCGCACCTGGTTTATCGCCGACGGCGACACCCACAGCCACCCGGGCATTGCGCCCGAAGGCTATATCAACCTGATCAGCGCCAGTGCCGATGCCTGCGCTGACAACCCGCCCAGCAGCCGCGAAGTGTTCTTCGACGATCCGTGCTTTTACATCTACACCTCCGGCACCACCGGCCTGCCCAAGGCCGGCGTGTTCAAGCACGGCCGCTGGATGCGCAGCTCCGCCAGCTTCGGCACGATCGCCTTGAACATGCACCCCGACGACGTCGTCTATTGCACCTTGCCGCTGTACCACGCCACCGGCCTTTGCGTGTGCTGGGGCTCGGCGATCAACGGTGCTTCGGGGTTCGCGATCCGCCGCAAGTTCAGCGCCAGCCAGTTCTGGAACGACGTACGCCGCTATCGCGCGACCACCATCGGTTACGTCGGCGAACTGTGCCGCTATCTGGTCGATCAACCGGCCAGCGCCGACGACAGTCGTCACGAGGTGCGCAAGATGATCGGCAACGGCTTGCGCCCCGGCGCCTGGGCCGAGTTCAAGACCCGGTTTGCCGTCGAGCACATCTGTGAGTTGTACGCAGCGAGCGACGGCAACATCGGCTTCAGCAACATCCTCAACTTCGACAACACCATCGGTTTCTCGCTGATGGCCTGGGAACTGGTGGCGTACGACCACGACAGCGGTCAGCCGTTGCGCAGCGCCGACGGCTTCATGCGCAAGGTCGGCAAGGGCGAGCAGGGCTTGCTGCTGGCGCGGATCGACGAAAAAGCCCCGCTGGACGGCTACACCGACCCGCAGAAAACCGCCAAGGTGGTGCTGCACGACGTGTTCAGCAAGGGCGACCGCTTCTTCAACACCGGTGACCTGCTGCGCAATATCGGCTTCGGCCATGCGCAGTTCGTCGATCGCCTCGGCGACACCTACCGCTGGAAGGGCGAAAACGTCTCGACCACTGAAGTGGAAAACCTGCTGCTGCAGCATCCACACATCTCCGAGGCAGTGGCCTACGGTGTGGAAGTGCGCAACACCAACGGCCGCGCCGGAATGGCCGCGATTACCCCGGCCGAGTCCCTGGCGACCCTGGACTTCGCCGAACTGCTGGCGTTTGCCCGTCAGCGCATGCCGGCCTATGCGGTGCCGCTCTTTCTGCGGGTGAAGGTGAAGATGGAGACCACCGGCACTTTCAAATACCAGAAGACCCGCTTGAAAAACGAAGGCTTCGACCCCGCTCAGACGGGCGATGACCCGATCTATGCGTGGTTGCCCGGCACGCAGACTTACGTGCAGGTGACGGACGACGTGTTGGCCGATATTCATCAGGGCAAGTACCGCTATTGATATTGGCTATGGCATGACTTGAGAAAAAGGGGGTGACAGCTATCGTCGCGCTCGGGAAACTGTCGGCTTTGCGAATAACCGAAAGTGGAGTTGCCCATGTCTGACCAAAGCCGCCAGATGACCCCTGAAGAAGCTGCCGAATTCACCGAGCAGGTTTTCAACAAGGCACGCGACGGTGATGCGCTGATGCTCGATCGGCTGATCAGCGCCGGTTTGCCGGTGAACCTGAAAAACAGCAAGGGCGACACGCTGCTGATGCTTGCCAGTTACTACGGCCACGTCGACGCGGTGCAAGTGCTGCTCAAGCACAAGGCCGACCCGGAACTGCGTAACGGCAACGGCCAGAGCCCGATTGCCGGCGCGGCGTTCAAGGGCGATCTGGCCGTGGTCAAGGCGCTGGTGGAGGCGGGCGCCGAAATCGAAGGTTCGTCGTTCGATGGCCGCACTGCGCTGATGATGGCGGCGATGTTCAACCGGGTTGAAATCGTCGATTACCTGATCGGCAAAGGCGCCGACCCGAAAGCCAAGGATGCCAACGGCATCACCGCGCTGGATGCGGCCCGGACCATGGGCGCGGTCGACACCACGGCGCAGCTGGAAAAACTGCTGGCCTGATAAAGTCAAAAGATCGCAGCCTGCGGCAGCTCCTACATGAATGCGTTCGCCATCCATTTGGTGAACGAACGCTAAACCTGTAGGAGCTGCCGCAGGCTGCGATCTTTTGCTTTGTGCGCTATCCTCCGCGCCCTCATATTTACCTTCCACAGGATCCGCTCTCATGAAAGCCGCACTCGTCGAACTCATCAGCAAAATCAGCTCCGGCTGCATGGGCGAGGACGAGATCCTGAACGTGGCCGATGAAGCCGCACAGGCCTACGCCGATGCCGAGGCTTTCCTGGCGGCCAACCCCGATATCAACTACGACGACACCTTCCCGATTCCGCTGGGCGAGTGGGTCGTGGTCGGCAGCCTGCCGGAGACCGTGCTGTTCCAGGCCGACACCTACGTTGACCTGTTCGCGCAGATCGTCGCGTCGTTCGGCCCGGGCGTCGATTTCAACCTCAAGCCAAAACAACTGGCCAAGACCGAAGCACTGACCGCACTCAACCGTATTCAGGTGCAGATGAGCAGCCTGAACAAGGAAAACGGCGGTTACACGCTGATGAACTTCAGCCAGTTGCTCGACGACGAGCTGCAAGTGGTGCTGGTCTACGGCAACGACGTGCCACGGGTGCTGGAACTGTGCGCCGAAGTCGGCATCGCTGCGGCGCCGTCGCTGGAAGCCCTGAAGGTCGCCGTTCACGTCTGAACGCAATAAAAGGGAACCCTGCGCGCGACCGTCTATCCTAAAAGTGCATGCCACTATTCTGGAGTGACACCATGGGTTCCACGTTCAACGGTCTGATTGGCCTGATCATTCTTGCCCTCGACATCTGGGCCATCATCAACGTGCTGAAAAGCGGCGCAGAGACCGGGATGAAAATCCTCTGGGTCCTGCTGATCATCCTCCTGCCAGTGCTGGGCCTGATCATCTGGGCGATCGCCGGGCCACGGGGCAACGTGCGGATCTGAGCCTGAGAACAGCGCAATACCCTTTGCAGGAGTGAGCCTGCTCGCGATAGCTATTTCCCAGTCAACGAATCTGTGACTGAAAAACCGCTATCGCGAGCAGGCTCACTCCTACAGGGTTCGACCTGTCATCTTCGGCGACGTAGAATGCGCGCCTTTCCCGGGCAATCGTCCCCACGATCGACGCCCGCGCATTCATCGGAGCACTTGACCATGACCGTCACCAAGACCAGCGAATACCTGGAAACCCTTTACGAAGGCTACGGCCAGCGTTTTCGCATGGAAAAACTGCTGCACGAAGTGCGCACCGAGCACCAGCACCTGGTGATTTTCCAGAACCCGCGCATGGGCCGGGTGATGGCGCTGGACGGCGTGATCCAGACCACCGAAGCGGATGAGTTCATCTACCACGAAATGCTCACCCACGTGCCGATCCTCGCCCACGGCACCGCCAAGCGCGTGCTGATCATCGGCGGCGGCGACGGTGGTATGCTGCGCGAAGTGACCAAACACGCCAGCGTCGAGCACATCACCATGGTCGAGATCGATGGCACCGTGGTCGACATGTGCAAGGAATTCCTGCCGAACCACTCCAAGGGCGCCTACGACGATCCACGGCTGAACCTGGTGATCGACGACGGCATGCGTTTCGTCGCCACCACCACTGAAAAATTCGACGTGATCATCTCCGACTCCACCGACCCGATCGGCCCGGGCGAAGTGCTGTTCTCGGAAAACTTCTACCAGGCCTGCCATCGCTGCCTGAACGAGGGCGGCATCCTCGTGACCCAGAATGGCACGCCGTTCATGCAAATCGACGAAGTCAAAACCACCGCCGGTCGCTTGCGCAGCCTGTTCCCGGACTGGCACTTCTATCAAGCAGCCGTGCCGACCTACATCGGCGGTTCGATGACGTTCGCCTGGGGCTCGACCAACCCGGCCTACCGCAAGCTGAGCCGCGAAACCCTGCAGCAGCGCTTCATCGGCAGCGGCATCGTCACCCGCTACTACAACCCGGAAATTCACATCGGCGCGTTCGCGTTGCCACAGTACGTGCTGCAGGCGATCAACAAGCCAAGCAACGACTAAAAGCACTGCAAAACCCCTGTAGGAGCTGCCGCAAGCTGCGATCTTTTGATCTTGTTTTTAAAAATCAAAGTCAAAAGATCGCAGCCTGCGGCAGTTCCTACGGTCGATGTCTTTTTTTCATGGTCGCCCGCTGCAATCCTTTTGAACGATCAATCTCGCCAAAAGTCGAGATAGTAGTAAGCCCATTTGCGGGTTTGTTCGAGGAGGCACCGATGCAAAAGTGGAAAGTCACTTTCGTGGACGATCATGGTGAAATTGTCGATGAGGTGTTCGAGCGCGCGGAATGCCCCAGTGATGACGAGGCCGCACGCCTGATCAAGGAACGGCTCCTGCCCGTCGCCGCCGAACTGGACATGAACGATCTGGAAGGTCGTACCGCCGATGCCGGGGTGAAAAGCCTGAAAACCCAGAACAGCATCGAAATCCGCAGCATCACGCCTATCTGAAATTCTTCTTGTCACCTGCTGTGCCAGGCCTTGGCAGCGCCTCTATCTTGGGGCTACTCTGCAAGTGAGATCAGCGAACCAATCGCTAAGGTCTGGTCTTGTCAGCTACATGCTTGTTTCCCGCCGGCAACCCGGTTGCCGATGTACTTTGGCCTGTAAGGCCCGGGGCGGGAATACGGAAAGTCTATCCATCTATCCGAGGGGGACGATTCATGAGCACAGCCTATCAAGAAGACATCAGCAGCAATGTGCTGCGCCGCATGAAAGAAGGCGGTTTCGACTTTTCCCGATTCCATCCCATCGAGTTCTACGCCATTTTCCCGGACGAGGAGCGGGCGCGCAGGGCGGCAGGCAAATTTCGCGGTGAGTCCATCAATGCCCAGGTCAGTGCGCGCGACGATGGTGCCTGGTCGCTGGAATTGAGCAAAGTGATGTACGCAACCTATGACGACATTGGCGATTTCGAGCAGGGTTTCTCTGCCGTGGTCGAGCCGCTGGGCGGCATCATCGAAGGCTGGGGCGTGAAGCAGGAGGTGCGCAGTCGCTACCGTCTGAACTGATCTCTTGCATGAACGTAAGCAACGGCTGGCCCTTGGGTCGGCCGTTGTTGTTTTTGAAAATCAAAAGATCGCAGCCTTCGGCAGCTCCTACAACCCATCACCTGTAGGAGCTGCCGAAGGCTGCGATCTTTGGCTTTTGCTTTCAAAACGTTTCAAACAGGCAAAAAAAAGCCACCGGAGAGGGTGGCTAAAGGGAAGACCGATAAGGAGAGGAAACCGGTCAGGGTTAAGGCTTTGCGGGCTGCGTTGGCAGTGCGGATCAGTGGGGCTGAAGACTTCTGCGTAGAGGTTCGTTCAGCGAATGCACGGATTATCCGTAGCTGACGCCGAGCAGTGAAATCAACTCTGACTATGCTGGTGATAGGCGACCGCACTGCGTCGCAATGAGGCGGGGGCGATCAGGTCGGGGCATTTGCCGCACAGGAATGGTGCGGTGTTGCTGACGTGAATATCCAACCGATTGAAATCAAAGCGTTTATGCCGATGGCACGGGCCTTGCGAAGGCCTGTAGGTCCGGGTGACAAGGAGTACGGCATGATCCGCACCTATTTTGATGAAATGTACGATGCCGGCGGCCAGGTCCGCCCGCATTACCGGGAGTTCGCCCGCTGGCTGGCCGATACGCCTGACGAGTTGCTGGCACAACGGCGACGCGAGGCCGATCTGCTGTTCCACCGGGCCGGGATCACCTTCACGCTCTATGGGGACGAGCAGGGCACCGAGCGCCTGATTCCTTTCGACACCATTCCGCGCAGCATTCCCGCCAGCGAGTGGCGGATCGTCGAGCGCGGCTGTATCCAGCGGGTCAAGGCGTTGAACATGTTCCTCGCCGACCTCTATCACGAGCAGCGCATCATCAAGGCCGGGATCATCCCCGCCGAACAGGTGCTGGCCAACGAGCAGTACCAGTTGGCGATGCAGGGTCTGGACCTGCACCGCGACATCTATTCGCACATCTCCGGCGTTGATCTGGTGCGCGATGGCGACGGCACTTACTACGTGCTCGAAGACAACCTGCGCACTCCGAGCGGCGTGAGCTACATGCTCGAAGACCGCAAAATGATGATGCGTCTGTTCCCCGAACTGTTCGCCGCCCAGCGCATCGCGCCCATTGACCACTACCCCAACCTGTTGCTCGATACCCTGAAGAGCTCCAGCCCGATCGATAATCCGAGCGTGGTGGTGCTGACGCCCGGGCGCTTCAACAGTGCGTTCTTCGAACACGCCTTTCTGGCGCGGGAAATGGGCGTCGAACTGGTGGAGGGCGCGGACCTGTTCGTGCGTGACGACAAGGTTTTCATGCGCACCACCGACGGGCCGAAAGCGGTGGACGTGATCTATCGGCGTCTCGACGACGCGTTCCTCGACCCGCTGGCGTTCCGCCCGGACTCGATGCTTGGCGTGCCGGGGCTGTTGTCGTCCTATCGCTCCGGCAACGTGGTGCTGGCCAATGCCATCGGCACCGGCGTGGCGGACGACAAATCGGTGTACCCGTTTGTCACCGAGATGATCCGTTTCTACCTCGACGAAGAACCGATCCTGAAAAACGTGCCGACCTGGCAGTGTCGCAACCCCTCGGAGCTTTCCCACGTGCTGGCCAATCTGCCGGATCTGGTGGTCAAGGAAACCCAGGGCTCCGGCGGTTACGGAATGCTCGTGGGGCCGGCGGCGACAACGGCGGAAATCGATGCGTTCCGCGAGCGAATCAAAGCCAAGCCCCACGCGTACATCGCACAGCCAACGCTGTCACTGTCGACCTGTCCGACCTTTGTCGAAAACGGCATTGCGCCGCGCCATATCGACCTGCGCCCGTTCGTCTTGTCCGGGCGTGAAACCCGGGTTGTGCCCGGCGGTTTGACCCGTGTCGCCCTGCGTGAAGGCTCCCTGGTGGTGAATTCCTCCCAGGGTGGCGGAACCAAGGACACCTGGGTGGTCGAGGATTGAAGGAAGCTTGCCATGTTAAGTAGAACTGCCTCGGATCTGTACTGGATGTCGCGTTACCTGGAGCGAGCGGAAAACCTCGCGCGGATGCTCGATGTCAGCTATTCGCTGTCGCTGATGCCGCAGGACGGTCGCGGCGACGGTCTGCACGAACTGGCCATGCCGCTGTTGATCACCGGCACCCTCGACGATTACCTGGAGCGTCACGGCGAGCTGCACGCCGAACGCCTGCTGCACTTTTTCGCCCTCGATGCGGCCAACCCGGCGAGCATCTACAGCTGCCTCGGCGCGGCGCGGGCGAGTGCGCATGCGGTGCGCGGGCGGATCACCGCGGACATGTGGGAAAACATCAACGCCACCTGGCTGGAGATTCGCGGGATCGCCGAGCAGGGCCTCAGTCGTTACGGCATGAGCCGTTTCTGCGAGTGGATCAAGGAGCGTTCGCACCTGTTCCGGGGCGCGTCCTACGGCACGATCATGCGTAACGATGCGTTCCGCTTCATTCGCCTCGGCACCTTCATCGAGCGCGCGGACAACACGCTACGACTGCTCGATGCGCGCTACGAAATGGCCGGCGATCAGGCCGAAGCCGTCAGTGACGGCACCGCCCACGCCTATTACCAGTGGAGTGCGTTGCTGCGGGCCCTGTCGTCGTTCGAGGCCTACACCGAGATCTACCGCGATGCCCCCGGTGCCCGGCATGTCGCCGAACTGCTGCTGTTGCGCGCCGATGTGCCGCGCTCGCTGCGCGCCTGCACCGAAGAAATCGACCAGATCCTCGCGCAACTGCCAGGGGCCAACGGTCGTCCGGCACAGCGCCTGGCCGCCGAAATGGACGCGCGCCTGCGCTACACCGGCATCAACGAAATCCTCGCCGAAGGCCTGCACGCCTGGCTCACCGAATTCATCCCGCTGGTGCGCCAGTTGGGCAATGCCATTCACAGTTCATACCTGGAGGCTGCATGAGACTTTCCATTAGCCACGAGACCACCTATCACTATGAAGATCAGGTGCGGGCGAGCATCCAGTATCTGCGCCTGACCCCGCACGACAGCGAGCGTCAGCACGTGTTGAGCTGGCAGCTCGACTTGCCGCGCCCGGTGCGCGCCCAGCTCGATCCGTTCGGCAACATCCTGCATGTGCTGACCATGGACGAGCCGCACGAAGCGATCATCATTGGCGCCCGGGGCCAGGTCGATATCGACGAATTGCGCGAGGCCGAGCATGAAAGTCAGTCGGCGCTGCCGTTCCTGCGTTTTACTCGCCTGACCGAGGCCGACGAAGCGTTGCGGGCGTTTGCCGACAAATCCTGCAAGCAGCGACGTGATCGCACCGCGCTGATCGACTTGATGCACGGCTTGAACCAGCACATGACCTACACCCCGGGTTCCACCGAAGTCGACACCAGTGCGGCCGAAGCCTTCGCCGGGCGCGCCGGGGTTTGCCAGGACCACACCCATGCCTTTCTGGCGTGCGCGCGCAGCCTGGGGATCCCTTCACGCTATGTCTCGGGTTATCTCTACAGCGAGGATTGCGAGCACCTGGCCAGCCATGCCTGGGCCGAAGCGTGGCTGGATGACGCCTGGTACAGCTTCGACGTGACCAACGAACTGGCCCGGCCCGAACGCCATCTGAAACTGGCGGTGGGCCTGGATTACCTGGATGCCTGCCCGGTACGCGGCATGCGCCGGGGCGGGGGGAGCGAGCAGATGCATGCGAAGGTGTTTGTCTCGCCAACGCCGGTCATCTCCGTGCAACAGCAGTAAACACCATCCCCCTGTAGGAGCTGCGGCACGCTGCGATCTTTTGATTCTGTTTTTTACAATCAAGGTCAAAAGATCGCAGCGTGCCGCAGCTCCTACAGGAAGTGGTGTTGCAAAGAGTTTTTGAACAAGCTCAGGGCTTAACCTTGCGCCCGGCCATGTGCTGCAAATAGCCAATCAACTTCTGCAAATCCCCATCCGGCAACACCTGCGGGGAAAATCCCGGCATCTTCGCCTGTGGCCATTGGCGCAGACTCTGCGGATCGCGAATATAGCGTTTGAGGAAGTCCGCACCGAAATACTCGGTCGGGTTATACGGAATATTCAGATCCGGCCCGAACTGCGCATCCCCCGCACCGTTCAAGCGGTGACAGGCCAGGCAGTTTTTTTGAAACAGCGCAAAACCCTGATTCACCGGGTCATCGGCTTTCAGCGCAGGATCCGGCAACAGGGCAGGGAAACGCGCCGCCACTGGCGCGATACGCTGGATGCTGGCCACTTCGAACGGCCACTGCTCCGGGCTGATATTGCCGGCCTGCGGATCGGTCCACACCAGATAGAACGGCCCTGCACTGTGCTTGCCTTCCGACAGCGGCGGCCATGGCTGCGCCGGGTCTTCGATCGCCAGCCAGGCCCGCGCGCCCTTACTGTTGAGCAGCGGTGCAGCGCTCAATTCTGCGGCAAACCCGTCCAGCGCCACCGCTTGCAAGTGGTCGTCCGGCTTGATGCCGGTGAGCAGCGCCGCCACGGGGATGGCGCGATAAGTCATGTCCTTCTTGTAGGACACATCGTTCTTGATGGTGAGGGTTTGCACCTGCGGATGCTTGAGCAATTCCTCGGTCTGCCAGGTGCGACTGTTGGCGCCCAGCTGCAGATTCAGCTGGGCGGCAGACAAGGGCATGCTCAGCAGCAAGGCCCAGAACACAATGAGCGTTTTCAAATGATCGCCGTCCATGTCGTGGAAGTGCGCAAAGGTTGGCACAGCCACGCTGGCCCGGGTAGCGGGGCCAGTCACATTTTTTGTGGCGATGACGAGCGCCTGCCGCTTGAGTCAGCCGAGCACCTTGGTCAGGTTCGGCAAAATCAACAACAGCGTCGTGGCGAAAAGAATGAGCCCTGCTTGACGAACTTTCGGTTGTTTGAACATGGCTTGACCGCCTTTATTGTTATTTCCTGATGTCTGCCTGCATATCCATGACGGCAAACGCTGCACTTCCTGTTGAAGAACGTCGGCCCCGGCAAAACCCGACGACTCTGACGTACATGTACTACCTTAGAGCCCGCGTCACGCGCGGCTTAGATCCATTTCGTATGTATTTGCTGCCGATAGCGATAAAAAAGGCATGAGGCGTATTGCCAGCTTCTTTGCCGCCCGCTTGCTAGACAACTCGCCGACCTGAACCGGTTCACCCAATGGTGGATGACCGTCCGTCTGAGCGTGCGCGTCAACGTCATTGAGCGCTGTGGTCATTGAATCCTCGACCACGCGGGACAACAGTGACACCACGAATTTCACTCACCGCACAGGTTCGAGGACGTCATGACCCAAGCTTTGATTTTCGATGCGTTACGCACGCCCCGTGGCAAAGGCAAGGCCGATGGCGCGCTGCACAGCGTCAAACCGGTGAATCTGGTGGCGGGGCTGTTGACCGCGCTGCAAAGCCGCACCGCGCTGGACACCAGCCAGGTCGATGACGTGGTGCTCGGTTGCGTCACGCCAATCGGCGATCAGGGCTCGGACATCGCCAAGACTGCGGTGCAAGTGGCGGATTGGGACGTCAGCGTGGCGGGCGTACAAATCAACCGCTTCTGCGCTTCGGGTCTGGAAGCGGTGAACCTCGGTGCGATGAAAGTCCGTTCCGGCTTCGAAGACCTGGTGGTGGTCGGCGGCGTCGAGTCGATGTCGCGGGTGCCGATGGGCAGCGACGGTGGTGCCTGGGCGCTGGACCCGCAAACCAACCTGCACAGCCACTTCACCCCGCAGGGCGTTGGCGCGGACCTGATCGCCACCCTTGAAGGCTTCAGCCGTGAGGATGTTGATGCCTACGCGCTGCACTCGCAGCGCAAAGCGGCGCGGGCACGGGCCGACGGTTCGTTCAACAAGTCGCTGGTGCCGGTGCAGGATCAGAACGGCATCATCCTGCTCGACCACGACGAATTCATTCGGGCCGAATCGACGATGGAAGGCCTCGGCAAACTCAAGCCGAGTTTCGAAATGATCGGCCAGATGGGTTTTGATGCCACGGCGTTGCGGGTCTACAGCCACGTCGAGCGGATCAACCATGTGCATACGCCGGGCAACAGCTCCGGGATCGTCGACGGTGCGGCGCTGATGTTGATCGGCTCTGAAGCCAAGGGCCGTGCACTCGGCCTGCAACCACGGGCGCGAATCGTCGCCACGGCGGTGACCAGCACTGACCCGACCATCATGCTCACCGGTCCGGCACCGGCTACGCGCAAGGCGTTGGCCAAGGCCGGTTTGCGCGTGGAAGACATCGACCTGTTCGAGGTTAACGAGGCGTTTGCTTCGGTGGTGCTCAAGTTCATCAAAGACATGGCAGTGGACCCGGACAAGGTCAACGTCAACGGCGGCTCCATCGCCATGGGCCACCCGTTGGGCGCCACCGGTTGCGCGATCCTCGGCACCCTGCTCGATGAACTGGAAACCCGACGCCTGCGTTACGGCCTGGCGACGCTGTGCGTCGGCGGCGGCATGGGCATTGCCACCATCATCGAACGCCTCTGAGCCCCGAATTCAAGGAACCTTGTTATGAGCGAAGCCATTCGTTACGAAAAAGGCCAGGACGGCATCGTCGTGCTGACCATCGACCTGCCGGGCCAGAGCGCCAACACCATGAACGCCGTGTACCGCCAGGCCATGGGCGCCTGCGTTGCGCGTCTGCTGGCGGATAAAGACAGCATCACCGGAGTCATCATCACCTCGGCCAAGAAGACCTTCTTTGCCGGCGGCGACCTCAACGAGCTGATCAAGGTCGGCAAGCCCGAGGCCAAAGCCTTTTACGACCGGGTGCTGAGCCTCAAAGCTCAGTTGCGCACCCTGGAAACCCTCGGCAAACCCGTGGTCGCCGCCATTAACGGTGCGGCGCTCGGCGGTGGCTGGGAAATCTGTCTGGCCTGCCATCACCGGGTGGCGCTGGACGATGACTCGGTGCAGCTCGGTCTGCCGGAAGTGACCCTCGGCCTGCTGCCAGGTGGCGGCGGGGTGGTGCGCATGGTGCGCATGCTCGGCATCGAAAAAGCCCTGCCTTATCTGCTCGAAGGCAAGAAGGTACGCCCGCAACAGGCGTTGCAGGCCGGTTTGATCGATGAACTGGCGGCGGATCGTGACGAGCTGCTGAGCAAGGCTCGCGCATGGATTGTCGCCAACCCGACGGCTGTGCAGCGTTGGGACGTGAAGGGCTATCAGATCCCCGGCGGCACACCGTCGAATCCGAAGGTCGCGCAGATGCTGGCGATTGCGCCGTCGATCCTGCGGGCGAAAACCCAGGGCACGCTGCCGGCGCCAGAGAAGATTCTGTGCGCGGCGGTGGAAGGCGCGCAGGTGGACTTCGACACCGCGCACCTGATCGAAACCCGTTATTTCACCGAACTGACCACCGGGCAGATCTCGAAAAACCTGATCGGCACCTTCTGGTTTCAGCTCAACGAGATCAATGCCGGTGGTTCGCGCCCGCAGGGTTTTGAGCCATATGTCACGCGCAAGGTCGGCGTGCTGGGCGCAGGGATGATGGGTGCCGGAATTGCCTTCGTCAGCGCCTCGGCCGGTATTGACGTGGTGCTCAAGGACATCAACCTGGCGGCGGCCGAGAAGGGCAAGGCGCATTCGGCTGCGTTGCTCGACAAGAAAGTCGCCCGGGGCCAGATGACCGCCGAAAAACGCGACGCGGTGCTGGCGCGGATCCAGCCCAGCGAGAACGATGCCGATCTGGCCGGCTGCGACTTGATTATCGAAGCCGTGTTCGAGGATCGCGAGCTGAAAGCTAAGGTCTCGGCGGCGGCGCAAAAAGTGGTCGGTAGCGATGCGGTGATTGCCTCCAACACCTCGACCTTGCCGATCACCGGGCTGGCGACGGCAGTGCCGGACCAGCGCAAGTTCATCGGCCTGCATTTCTTCAGTCCGGTGGAAAAAATGCCGCTGGTGGAAATCATCAAAGGTGCGCAGACCAGCGATGAAACCCTGGCGCGGGGTTTCGACTTCGTTCTGCAAATCAAGAAAACCCCGATCGTGGTCAACGACAGTCGTGGCTTCTTTACCTCGCGGGTGTTTGGCACCTTTACCAACGAAGGCATCGCCATGCTCGGCGAGGGTGTGAGCGCGCCGATGATCGAGACCGAAGCGCGCAAGGCCGGGATGCCGGTCGGGCCGCTGGCGATCTCCGACGAAGTTTCCCTCAGCCTGATGAGCCATATCCGCCAGCAAACGGCCAAAGACCTGCAAGCAGAAGGGAAACCGCTGATAGAGCATCCGGCGTTCGCCGTGATTGACTTGCTGCTCAACGAATACAAACGTCCGGGCAAAGCCGCCGGTGGTGGTTTCTACGATTACCCGGCCAGCGCTCAGAAACATCTGTGGCCGGAGTTGAAGACGCGCTTCGAGAAGGCGGACGGGCAGATTTCGCCGAAGGATGTGCGTGATCGTCTGCTGTTTGTGCAGGCCCTGGAAACCGTGCGCTGCGTGGAGGAGGGCGTGCTGACCTCGACGGCGGATGCCAACGTCGGCTCGATCTTCGGCATCGGTTTTGCGCCGTGGACCGGCGGTGCGCTGCAGTTCATCAATCAGTACGGCGTGCAGGACTTCGTTGCGCGCGCGCAATACCTGGCCGAGCAGTATGGCGAGCGCTTTGCGCCACCGGCACTGCTGCTGGAGAAAGCGGCGAAAGGCGAGTTGTTTTAAGTGATCGGATGAACGCTGCGGGGCTTGCCTTGCCTGGGTGTTTCAAGGCAGGCTCTGGGGTGTTCATTATTCCCATCACGTGTCAGGTATTTTTTATGTCGCTACGCATCTGCATTCTGGAAACCGACATCCTGCGTCCGGAACTGGTCGATCAATATCAGGGTTACGGGCAGATGTTCCAGCGCCTGTTCTCGCAGCAACCGATTGCCGCCGAGTTCACCGTGTACAACGTGATGCAGGGCGAATATCCGAGCGATGATCTGACCTTCGACGCGTACCTGATCACCGGCAGCAAGGCCGATTCGTTCGGCACCGACCCGTGGATCCAGACCCTCAAACAATACCTGCTGACGCGCTATGAGCGCGGCGACAAGCTGCTCGGCGTGTGCTTCGGCCACCAACTGCTGGCGCTGCTGCTGGGCGGCAAGAGCGAGCGTGCCAGCCAGGGCTGGGGTGTCGGCACCCACAACTACAAACTGGCGGCCAAGGCGCCGTGGATGAGCCCGGTGCGTGAAGAACTGACGCTGCTGATCAGCCACCAGGATCAGGTCACCGCGCTGCCGGAAAACGCTACAGTCATCGCCTCCAGCGATTTCTGCCCGTTTGCCGCGTATCACATCAACGATCAGGTGCTGTGCTTCCAGGGCCACCCGGAATTCATTCACGACTATTCGCGGGCGCTGTTGGATCTGCGCCAGGAAGCGCTGGGCTCTCAGATCTACTCCAAAGGCGTCGCCAGTCTGGAGCAGGAGCACCATGGCACGACCGTGGCGGAATGGATGATGCGCTTTGTGGCGCACAAACCAGAAGCGGCTTAACAGCAGATCAAAAGATCGCAGCCTGCACCTCCTACAGGGTGTACACCATCCCAATGTAGGAGCTGCCGAAGGTTCGGGCCGCGTTCGGACGATCTTTTGCTTTTGCCTCTCTATAACCATCCCGATTTCTTGAAACTCGCCCACAAACTCACACACCCCACCGTGATAAACCCCAGCACGCCGAAGTAGCCGTAGTGCCAGCTCAGCTCCGGCATGTTCTGGAAGTTCATCCCGTAAATTCCCGCCACCGCCGTCGGGAACGCCAGAATCGCTGCCCACGCGGCAAACTTGCGCTGCACCACACTTTGCCTTGAGGCCTCAAGCAACACGCCGACCTCGATGGTCTGGCTGGCAATGTCCGCCAGGGTGGTCAAGTCTTCCATTTGCCGCGTGACGTGGATCTGCACATCGCGGAAGTACGGACGCATGTTCTTGTCGATGAACGGGAAGCTCAGCTTCTGCAGCTCCTCACCGATCTCCACCATCGGTGCCGCATAACGGCGCAGGCGCAGGACATCGCGGCGCAGGCCGTGAAGTTTCTGGATGTCATGCTCGTTCAACGCACTGCACAGCACGTTGCGCTCCAGCTCATCGATCTCGGCATGAATCGCTTCGCCCACCGGCTGGTAGTTTTCGATCACGAAATCCAGGATCGCATAGAGTACGAAATCTTCCCCGTGCTCCAACAACAGCGGACGCGCCTCACAGCGTTGACGGACATGCGCGTAGGACGCCGAGTGGCCATTGCGGGCGGTGATGATGTAGCCCTTGCCGGCGAAGATATGCGTTTCGATGAACTGCAAAATCCCGTGCTCGCGAATCGGCGAGTAGATGACGATAAACAAAGCGTCGCCAAAGGTTTCCAGCTTCGGCCGACTGTGTTTTTCCAGGGCGTCTTCGATGGCCAGTTCGTGCAGGTTGAACTGGCGTTGCAGGTTGGCCAGTTCCTGAGCGTCCGGCTCTTCGAGGCCGATCCAGACAAAGTGCCCGGTTTTGGCGGCCCAGGCGGCGCCCTCATCGAGGGTAATATTGGTGACTTTCTTACCGGCGCTGTAAACCGCAGCAGCAACAACTCGACCCATGGTGGTGATTCACTTCTTCTTGGCAGATGGCAGGGAGTACAAGGCTTCAGCTTAGCTGCGTCGCTGCTTGAGAGTCAGGTGAAATCTGCACAGTTCACCCGGCAAAAGAAAACCCGCACGAGGCGGGTTTGTTTTTCACGCAGCCTGTAGCTGCTGATCCATCGCGGCGATGCATTCGCGCATCTGTTCGCGGCACTGGGTCATGAGCATGGGCATGTCATCCATGGTCAGCCCGGCTGTAGGAATGGCCGGCAGCGAGCGTATGAGAATTTCCCCGCTGCGCCAGCGATTCAGGCGCATGTGTTTGATGTAGCTGCTGACGCACACCGGCACGATCGGCACGCCGGCGGCAATCGCCATCTGGAACGCGCCCTTTTTAAACGGCAGCAGCTCTTCACCGAGGTTGCGCGTGCCTTCCGGGAACACCCAGATCGAGGTGTCTTCGTGCTGCAAGGTGTGGGTCGTGGTGAGCATCGACTTGCGCGCCTTCTGCGCATTGCCACGATCGATCAACACATTGCCGGCCAGCCAGAACAATTGCCCGAACAGCGGCACCCATTTCAGGCTTTTCTTGCCGATGCACACGGTACGCCGGGGCACCACGTTGCCGAACACAAACAGGTCGTAGTTGGACTGATGGTTGGCGATGATTACGCAACTGTCGGGCTTGTTCATCAACGGGCCGACATCGGCCTTTACCCGCAGGCGCAGAATGCACATGGCCGGAAGCGCGTAGAGGCGGGCGCACAGACGGCTGTTGTCCGGGTTGAACGGACGGCACAGGCCGAGGATCACTCCCAGTACACCGGCCAGAATAAAGTGCAGGCCCATCAACAACATACGAAACACAAACAGCATTTTCAGGCCCCACCGGGACAAAAGGTGGCGCAGTGTACGGATGTGCACTGTTTTCGGCAATTGCTGCTATAGAGTCCGGAGATAGGCGATGTTTAAGCGCATGTTTCCGGAGTGTGCGTCAGACGCGTCCTAGAGCCGTTGACGATTCATCAACTGAACGCGCAAGAAAAAGCCCGACACGACGGTCGGGCTTTTCTTCGGCTCGGGCAACGAGGGATTAGCCCAGGTGCTCCTGGTCCTGGATGATCGCGTTGTCGAGGGCCTCAAGCAGCGCCTTGCGCACCTTGAGCTTGGTGTTCTTGTGCGCGTTCATGTTGATCTTCTTCAACTGACGCGCGGCGGCCAGGGCAGCGCCTTGCAGTTCTTCGGCAGCGACCACCTTGTCGAGGAAACCGGCATCCACAGCGCTCTTCGGATCAAACATCTCACCGTTGATCACCGAACGGTGGAACGCCGAACGACGCAAGCGATCACGCGCCAGCTCAATGCCGGCGTGGTGCATGGTCATGCCGATCTGCACCTCGTTCAGGCCGATGCTGAACGGACCGTCGACGCCAATGCGGTAGTCGGCAGACAACAACAGGAACGCGCCCTTGGCCACCGCGTGCCCAGGGCACGCAACGATCACCGGGAACGGGTGAGAGAGCAGGCGACGCGCCAGGGTCGACCCCGCAGTCACCAGCGCCACGGCTTCTTTAGGGCCGGCGGTCATCACCTTCAGGTCGTAGCCACCGGACAGAATCCCCGGCTGACCGGTAATGATCACGATGGCACGATCAGTCACCGCCTGATCCAGCGCCGCGTTGAACGCCGCAATCACGTCAGGGGAAATGGCATTGACCTTGCCGTTGTTCAAGGTCAGGGTCGCGATGCCGTCTTCGAGGTGGTAGGCAATCAACTCACTCATGACGCAATTCCTTGTAAGAAAGATGGGCAGACGTTACTCACCACCGTAGGCCAGGTAAAGCGCCGTGACTGACTCGCCGGTCACCGTTTCCCGGCTCGCCCGGCGTAGCGCGCCGTTCTGCTTCTATATAGAAGGGGTGCCGTTACCAGAGAATGGCCGGTTTGCCATCGGCCGCCGGTGGGTGAAACGCCTTTTTGTCTTAAGCGCATGAAAATTCTGAAAAAAAGTTTGCCATCAGAAAAGCTTTCGACTACATTAGCGCGCCTCGACAGACAGAACATGTTTGAAGAGATACGGTGAAGTGTCCGAGTGGCTTAAGGAGCACGCCTGGAAAGTGTGTATACAGGAAACTGTATCGAGAGTTCGAATCTCTCCTTCACCGCCAAATTAAGTACACAAAACCCCTGATTTCGAAAGAGATCAGGGGTTTTGTGGTTTCTGGCATCTGGATTTCAATCCGCTAAGGAAGTCATGCACGCAAGTGCTCAGCCTGATTTGCCATAGCGCATTACAATCGTCGTTTTATCAGTAGAAAAAAGGACTGTTCCCATGATCATCTCCACCACTCACGCCATCGAAGGCCGACAGATCACCGCGTACCTGGACATTGTCAGCGCGGAGTCGGTGCAGGGCGTCAATGTGATCCGTGACATGTTTGCCGGCATGCGCGACTTTTTCGGTGGGCGCTCGCAGACGCTGGAGCGTGCATTGAAAGAGGCGCGGGTTCAGGCGACTGACGAGATCAAGGAGCGGGCGCGGGCGTTGCAGGCGGATGCGGTGGTCGGGCTGGATTTCGAGATCAGCATGCCGGCGGGCAAGGGCGGCATGGTTGTCGTGTTCGCGACGGGTACGGCGGTCAAGTTGCGTTGATGCAGTTGCCGGTTCAAACGAGCCCATTCAGACGATGAATGGGCTTTTTGCTTTTATTGCTTAAGTTCAGCCCCGTGGTTTGAGTGCGCGGGCCACAGGGCGTTTTAGGTGAGTGGTGTGTTGAATTGGCGTAGGCCATTCGTCGGCCATCAGCGGATCTGAACCACAAGTCCAGGAATGACCGGCTAGTCTCAAAAGTCTTGGAGGTCGGTATTTTTTCAGGCAATAGGGTTTTGCCGGTATCGATCCATTGGAAAAGGGCGAAGGTATGACTGATCCGTATATCGAAGACGATGGAGCCGAATTTTCATTCAACAACTGCGTCCGCTGCGGCCAGACGGAGTACCAGGCGGGCTTTGGCGAGGATCCGGTACTGACCGGCAAGATCAAGTCCACCGCGCCCAAGGGGCCGAAAGCCAAGTTTCTTCCGAAGGTCTCGACTCGGTCGAGAAAGTAATCGGCGACCTCACAACCCCGTCTATAAACGGGGTTTTTTATGCCTGAAGTTTATGAAGGGAAATCTCCTACAAGCGGTAGGGCATGTTTTGTTTTTTTTCACAAACTTTTCACGTCCACGGACGTAGGGTGAAGCCATCCGTTAGAAAGCAAGTCTCCAGCCCGTCTCCCCAGCGGGCTTTTTTTTGTCTGCGATAAAACCTTTTGCACAATCGCTGTCCAATCGGCGCCAAGTGCGTGATGGCAGGTGATTTTGTCTGGACTTTAGCGCGCCGGCAGCATTCAATCTCGGCCCCTTTTGATCTCCCTATTTTTGAGGTTTTTGTCATGCGTCTAACATTGCCTGCTCTGGTTCTGGGGCTTCTGGTTGCTCAAGGTGCGGTGGCCGGCGAAGGCACTGCTGCACTCGGCGGTGGTCTGGGTGGTGCGCTGGGTAATGTCGTCGGCCAGAAAATGGGCGGTAGCACCGGCGCAGCGATTGGTGCCGGTGTCGCAGGCGCGGCGGGCAGTGCGATGGCTGCCGGCAAGGGCAGCCGGACCAAAGCGGCCATCGGTGGTGGTGTCGGCGCGGCCGGTGGTTCGGTGATCGGCAACAGCCTGGGCGGCAAGAACGGCGCGACCATTGGCGCCGGTCTCGGCGGTGCGGCCGGTGGTGCCGTTGGCGCCAACCTGTCCAAAGGTCACAAGCGTCACTGATAGCGAACGCTTGTCAGAAAAAGCCCGGCTCGATGCCGGGCTTTTTCATGGCTGAACGTTTTCCCGAAAAATGTCTCCAATTTGACATAGGCCCTATGGGCATAACGTCCCGATTCGGGAACTGTGAGGTTCAAATGCGTTTGTCATTGTCTGCACTGTTTTTCGGATTATTGATCGCTCAAGGCGCGATGGCCGCCGGAGATGGCAGCGCCGCCGTGGGTGGCGGACTGGGCGGTGTGCTCGGTAATGTGGTCGGTGGCCAGCTCGGCGGCAGCACCGGTGCGGCGGTCGGCGCGGGCGTCGGTGGCGCGGCGGGTAGCGCGGTCGGCGCGAATAAACACAATCGCACGGAAGCCGCCATTGGTGGTGGTCTCGGCGCAGCCGGTGGTTCAGTGATCGGCAACAGCCTGGGCGGCTCTACCGGCTCAGCCATCGGTGCAGGATTGGGCGGCGCAGCCGGTGGTGCGGTGGGCAACAACCTGGGTGATGACGGCGGGAAGGGGCATTCCGGCGGTGGTTACAAGCACAACAAGTACAAACATAAAAACCGCCATCATTGATTGAATACCGAAAAGAAACCCGGCCTGGTGCCGGGTTTTTCGCATCTGGCGGCCGGACGCTGGAACGATTGGCCGTGGAGCTTTTCGAACGTTATACAACCCACCAGACGCAGAGGTTTGCCATGACCCCCGAAACTGAAGGCAAGGAAGAAAAAGGCCCGAGTGGTCTGCCGTATATCAATGATCCGGGGAATGAGGATCCGGGGTCGCTGATGGATGATGCGACGGTGCCGTTAAATGATGCGGATGAGGCTTTGGATGAGGATTATGAAGAGGATGAGGATGAGCAGTGATTGTTTGTTCTTTTGATCCTGCTTCGTAGTGATGCTTTTCGAGTCTTCAGGGCCTGCGGTTCTTTCAGGCCCTTTGGGAGGTGCGAGATGGGATGTGAGCAGAAGGACCACGATGTCTGTGATATGCCTGAGTACTACTTAAATAGCTGTGGAAGTTCCTCATTTGTCATTTGCAAACCTCGATTTCAATTCCCGGTTTTCGTAGAGTTTAAATATTCGCATTAATCTATTTCCTCTAACCCTCCATTCAGAGCCGCTAGCACGTGCATTAACCAAGCTCGGCCTGACTCCCACTCATTCCAGTAGCAGTAGTAGCAACTGAGCTCTTTCAATAAATACTCCCTCAGAACAAGCTCTTCCTTATTCTGCTTAAGCAAGAAGCGTAATTCTTTATTAATCGAAAGCAATGTCTCCGTATCCGAAGCTTGCAAGAAATCAGCTATGACTTGATCGGGAGTATCATGCTCTACCATCCAATCTTGATGGAAGTAAGATCCGAAAAAATCTTGAATTTCTGGGAATTCGTAATTCATAGTTCTGGAAATCCGGTTAATAAATAATATCCCAAAGGCAATGTTGGGTCTTTTTTTAGTACTAAAAGAATCTTCGACGCCGTTTGTGAATGGGGAGAGCCATTTAGCATACTTACTCCCACCGGTTGATTGAAATGATGGGTGATAGTGGTTTTGCTTCTACTGCTTGTTAAAAGTCTTCTCACTTTTTGCATGTTCAAACTTAATGCTTCCGATACCGCAGCCTCAGCTGCGGCACGATCTGAAAATGTAGACGCTGCTGGAATATTGGGTTCTGCTTTTAGTCTTTGGGCCAACTGCGAGTCAGTTCTTCCAATATGTTTGGCAATCAGGTGGCCGCCTTGAGCTTCATGCGTGGCCAATCCACCCCCAGGAACGATCTCACTATATGGCCCATCAGCCTGTATTGCTCCCGGACACGGGGTGCATGCCAACCCCAACGGATCCACCCACCCCGTCGGATTCGGCGTGTACTGGTATTGGTTTAGTCCTCCAGCCAGCTTCACCGGATCCGGCGTCAGATACCTTCCCAGCCTCGGGTCGTAATACCGGTGCCGGTTGTAATGCAGCCCGCTCTCCGCATCGAAATACTGACCCTGAAAGCGCAGTGGCTGGTCCAGGTAGTCCTCGCCCGCCAGGGTGATCGCCGAGACCTTGCCGTAGGCGTCGTATTGCGCCGACCAGACGATTTCGCCGCTGTAGTCGGTGAGTTCCTGCGGGGTGCCGAGGTGGTCGAGCTGGTAGTAGAACGGGC
>NZ_JAHHZH010000013.1:0-75524 GCF_018729515.1 Pseudomonas sp. MG-9 | reverse complement strand
CGCCGTCGAGTTCGGAGATATCGGCGGTATTTGTGGCGACTTGTTGTGCCAAGCCATTGACCGTTTCCACGGTCTGCCCGACGTCCAACCAGTAGAGCGGGTTCGGCGGTGGCATGTTGAGCGGTACCGGGCCAGTGGCCTGATAGATCCGCTTGCCCTGCACCACCAGGTCATACTCCTCATAGGTGGCATCTGGGTTGTAGCCTTTCAGGCCGTCGAGAGCGTCGATCTGCGCCTGCAGGCCTGGGATCTTCTCGATTTCCGTAAGCAGATCCGGACCGAGTTCCGTCTCGGTGATCTGCCCGGCGATCATTTCCAGAATGGCCGCCGCGTCGCCACTCGACTGACCCTGCACACCAAGCCCGATCGGATACCACGGACCGATATTGCCGATTTTGTCGACGATGCGACCCCAGAAGTAGAAGGTCACACCGGCGCGCAGGCCCAGCATGGAGAAATCACTCTGCGGATAGGCCAAATCGGTCAGCTTGGTTGCAGCCTCCAGGCTGGTTGTAGGGCCATACCAGATTTCAGTCCGCTGGCTGTCGTCAGCGCCAGCAGGGAAACCCCACTTCAGATAGATGCCGAACAGCAGTGGCGTCGCGGTCAAGAACGCCAGCGCAGGCGGCAATCCCTGCTTACCACTGAGGTTCGTCAGGATCGAGTTGCGCCATTGCGACGAGATGTCGAACGCACTTACCGCCCGGACGCGAGCCACGTAGGCGCCAGCGTAGATACCGACGACGTCCACGTTGGTCATGCCGGTGCGCTGCACCTTGATCCAGTTGCCACTATCCTTGCGCCATTCCACGTCATAGCCAACCGCGCCATCCACGGCGGGCCAACTGATGGTCATGGTGGCCACGGCCAGGCCCTGCACCACCGACGAGGTCGACGTGAGGGACACGCTCGCCGGCGCCGGAACAACGGTGATCGGGATCACGCTGATCGGCCGATCCTCCAGGCGCGCACCGGTGTCAATGTGCGCGAACTTGCTCGGTTCGAACTGCAAAGCGCTGATCTCGAAGTCGCCTTCGGTCGTGCGCTTGGTGCGCAGCACGCGGTACAGCGGGATTGCGAGGTCGTCGGCGTCGAGCGCCCATTGCAGTTGCGCGACTGGCGGCTCGCTGTAGGCGACCGTGACGGTCACTGCGCGGCCGCTGACGCTCTGCACGGTGCGCCCTTCAGCGCGGCCACCGGGCAGGTTGATGATCAAACGATCACCCGCCTTGGCTTGGGTATCGCGATCGAGCGTCACCACGCGGCCAGCAGCTGACGAAATCCGGCCACCGACCTCACGACCAGCCAACAGCGAGTCAGCCACCGGAATGATGTGGCCCGGCAGCGGAATCACGCCCTCCATGCCGGTCTTGAACGACACGGTGCGGTCTTGGTTGTTGCTCAAGATCGCCCACTTGCCACGGCGCTGGGCCTCGGAGGCGCGGGTGCAGCCAATGGCGCTCAGCTCGGTCGGACGGTCGCCGTAGCGGCGCTGTAGGTCGAGGTCAGCAAACGGAATGACGTCAGTGTCGTAGTTGTTCGCCGGGTTGTCATAGCTGACCAATGCCCGGGTGTACCGAGTCTTCGCCGAGGCACTGCCGTAGGAGAATTTTCCGTCAATGACGTTGGCCCGGGTGAAAACGTAGTCGAAGTCCTGCGCGCGCGGCATGTCGGCCTGCATCACCAGTTGGCCCTGCGCCCAGTACGTCATGCCCCGGTAAATCGCCGAGATATCGCGCAGCAGCGACCATGCGTCAGCCTTGCCCTGAAGGTTCATGTCACACAGAAAGCGCGGCTCCTGTCCGCCGAGGCCGTTCGGCACCAACTGGTCGCAGTACTGGGCGATCCGGTACAGCTCCCACTTATCGACCATGAACGGCTTGATGCGCTTGCCCAGGCCGAAGCGGTCTTCGGTGCAGATGCCGTAGGTGATCCACGCCGGGTTATTGGTCCAGGCCGATTTCATCGAGCCGTCCCAAGTGCCGGTGTAAGTGCGCGTGATCGGGTCGTAGTTGCTCGGCACCATCCAGCGCCGGGCCTTGCACTTCACGGTAACGGCCGGGATGTTGGTGAACTGCTCGGCATCGAACTCGATGTAGAGCAGCGCGGTGTTCGGGTAGCGCAACTTGGCGTCGATCACCTCGGTGTAGCCGGCGACCAGCATGGTGTCGGCGACCTTGTTGCTGTTCTGGTTCGGCGTCAGGCGGCGTACGCGGATCTGCCAGCCAGTGGTGGCAGTCGGCAGGTCAATCCGGCGCGAGCGCTCGTAGCGCGTAGTGGTCTTGCCGTCGACCGCGTCCACCAGCACCTGCTGATAGGCACCGCCGTCTGTGGCCACGTCGATGGCGTACTCGATACGGTAGCCGCCGACATTGCCTTCGTCATCGGACCGTTGCAGCGCCGGCCACGCCAGGCGCATGCGCACCGCCGACAACTGGGTATTGCTGATCGAGCGCACCCACGGCGAATCGCTGCGCAGCTCGATGTTCAGGGAGGTCTCGTTCTCAACGGACGGAATGCCCGGGATGTAGGTCTGATCCACCGAGCCTGGGCGCCAGTCCCACTTCACATTCGGGAAGTTGTAGTTGCCGCTGGCATCGCGGATCGGCGTGTTGTCCAGGTAGATGTCGTAGTCGGTCGGAATGCCGTCGAACTCCCCCTCGCCCACGGCGATCAGCAGTTTTGCAAGGTTGGTCGAGCGCAGGCTGTCGCTGGCTTCGACCGGCGACTTCGGCTTGCTGCTGCCGCCTTTCTCGCCGTAGATCTCGATCTGTTGCGCTGCGCCCATGCTTTCCTCCAGGCATAAAAAAACCGCCTCACGGGCGGTTGGTGTGTTGCAGTCCTGCTTACACTTTGTCTTCAGCGAAGATCGACGCCGAGATGATCATCCCGCCCCACCGGCGTTCGCCGATGCAGATCGGTACCGGGTTTCCGCTGGCCGTGGTGTTCTTGGCGCTGCCGAAGGCGTAGGACGGTGAGTTTTCGGGGGATGCGCTCTGCTTCAGGCCTGAGGCTTGGGGGCTTAGCATTTGGATCACGCCGCCGGCGACCAGGCCGATACCGGCGCCGATCAGCGGTGCACCAAAGGGAGTTGTCGATAGAAACGTACCGGCAACGATTAGAACCGCGCCAACAATGGTTTGGATCAACCCGGCTTTCTTGCTCCCGTGGATTACCGGCACGATCCGAATATCGGTTGTACCCCCCAATCCAAATTCCGCCTCGCCAACGTTCCTTCTATTGCGAAACACGGCGAAGCGCATGCCTAGCCGGTCAAGGCGCTGGATTTCCTCCTTGAACCCATCAAGCGTCGCCTTTAACGCTCTGAATGCCTCCCAAGCCTGGCCTGAATCCAAAACGCGACGATGGACCCTGCCAAATTTTGCCGCAAGTGACCCGGATAGCTTGATCGTGGTCATCGGCTGATAGTGAGCGACGGTTGAATGCATGCCTTTCTCCGAGCATAAAAAAACCGCCCGAAGGCGGTTGTTTGAAATTCAATTACTGATAATCGACATACGGACCCAGAAAGAAGCCGCTCATATCTCCACTGATTCGGTAGAGGCTTTCTTTTCCACTTTGCACATTGGCAGAGATCGTACGAATGGCCGCCCCGCCACACAGCCCTGAGCCAGCAAGACCCGCTCCAATACTTGGATTGCCCGGGGGCAGGTAAAAGGAGGCGCGCTGCCCGGTGCCGATTTTCGCGGCCTTTCGGCCATCGAAATACACGACTATGTCACAACCAGATCCCACCATTCCCGAGTCTCGGACGACCGTGACCTTGCCGCTTTCGCCGGCCGGCTTATTTTGAAAGGCGTACAGTTCATCACGCGGCACCGGATCAGCCTGGCTAACCGGAATGGCAGAAGATGCACACCCAGCCAACAGCGCCACCGCTAACGCCCCTAAAAGAACACGCATAATCGCTTCTCATCCTGAAAAAATAAAAATGTACAGTCGCGTAACGAAAAACCAAAACGAAAGCCGTTCGTCGAAAAAATAAATTATGATTTTCGGCAGACCTACAATCACCGTTAACGAACAACGTTAAGCATTAATGATGATTATCAGCTTTCGCTGTGCCGACACTGAATCGCTATATACGACCGGAGCCTGCAGGCGCTGGCAAGCGATATCATCTGTCGCTCAGAGAAAGCTGACGATGCTCAACGCGGCGACCACATTGCACGATTTAGGATCGCCGCCAGGGAATCGGCTGGAAGCACTACAAGGGAACCGGCAAGGTCAACATAGCATCCGAATTAATGATCAGTACCGCATTTGCTTCACTTGGGATGCTCACGGACCTGAAAACGTTGAAATTGTAGACTACCACTGAGGTGACTTGTGTTTAATAACGGCATGCGCCCCGTCCACCCGGGCGAAATACTGGTGGAAGAGTACCTCCACCCGCTGGACATTACGCCGACAGCTTTGGCCCGAATGCTCCACGTCTCTCCGCCTACCGTTCTCGAAATAGTGCACGGACGGCGAGGAATCACCGCAGACGTAGCTTTGAGGCTAGCGGCCTGCTTGGATACCAGCGCTCAGTTCTGGGCCAATCTACAGGCGACATATGATCTGCGTCGTGCCGAGATAGATCACGGCGCCGACATAGCCCACCAAGTTCAACGCGCTCCCGAGCTCGCATAAATCTGCTCAAGCTAATTATGCAGAGACGCTCTGTGGCGCAGGATCAGGCGAGTTCTTTCGAGCCACGGCCCACCGAAAACGATTACTTCTGACGGTCGCCCGTATAGGTGGTGAAGCAGGAACGGTCCTGGGCCGAAGGTCACCGCATCCTCCCCGAGCAACGCCGGATCTGAGCCGAGAAATATCCCGGCATGATTCGGGTAAACCGTCCGCCCTACTTCCATCACGATCATGTCGCCGCGCTGCGGCTGGTCGACCCGGTAGAAGCCGGCGGCTTCGTAATTCGCCTCGTACAGGCTGGCGTTGTCCTTGCTCTCCCACCAGCCATCGGCACGCTTGAAGGCTTCGAACTCCAGCCCCCACTCGCGCTTGTACCAATCGGCGCAGACCTGCCAGCAGTCCCATGCACCGTGCACGAAGGGTCGCTTCAACAGCGGCACCTCGCCGGACGGTATCACGGTGCGCAAATCACCTTCGGGCCAGCTCAGGATGTGCCACGGCAACGCGGTGGCCTCGCACATAGCCAGGTCACGCGGTGACGGCCGGCTGGTAGCGTCCGGGTGCGAATGAACCACGCCGATCACCTCGCCGACGTCCTCAGCCGCGGCGTACTCCTCCGGGTCGATGCGGAATTCCTCGTTCGGCTCGGTGGAAACGTTGCGGCACGGGTAGTACTGCTGTTTGCGGCCCACGGCCAGCAGCAGGCCGCAGCACTCTTTCGGGTACTCGGCCGCCGCGTGCACCTGGATCGCGCTCAGGATGTGCTTGCGCATGGTCAGTTCCTTGCAATCAGCGAAACGGCCGGGAAGCCACCGAACGGCAGCGGGTTGCCCTCGCCGAAGCGCGGGATGCAGCCCTTGCCCAAGGTGGCGTCACACTCGTCCAGCTCCGGGTTGTCAGTAGGCACGCCGTCTTTCGTGACGTAGCCGCCGGTGTAGCCGCAGTTTGGCCCGCGGTAGCCACCGGTGAGGCACCAGTGGCACAGCGTCGTGGCCTGCCGCCCAATCGATTCGTTACCTACGTCGCCCGGGCTGGCCAGCTCCCAACTGACATTCTCCCCGTCCTCGTTCGTCTTCTGGTCGATGTACCAGACCTCGATCGTTTCTTGGGTTGGGTCTGCCGTTGGATTGCCGGCCGGAAAGTTTGCGGCGTCCAGGTAGGTGCCCAGCGTATGACGCATCGTCAGCTTGAACTCGAGCAGATCCTCGAACGCCAGACAGAGCGCAGTGATGCGCCCATTGACGTTGCCGACCGACAACGTCGGCCGCACCGCCGTGCCGTCTCCATTCGCCTCGATGCCGTCAATCTGCATCGGCCAGGCGCTGTACTCGTTGCCCTGCCAGTAGATGGCCTTCGCCGGCAGCTGGTCGGCATTGTCGCCGGCGGCGATCAGCTCGGCCGCCGTATGCGGAATCGCGTGCCCGTGGAAGCGCAGAACGTCCGCGCCGTAGTCCGTGCCGTCCAATTCAAAGAGCAGAACTTCGCTGCCAGGCTCAAGCACCTGGATGTCACTGATCAGCGGCATGATTGCCCCTTATGGTTGGAATGCCCGCTCGAAAGTGGTGGTGAGTTTGAAGACCCCGCCACCCATTGGTGTGGGAGCGGGATTTTTGCAGGTGAACAGTCCGAGTTCGCCGAGAGGCGTCGTCCAGAGAAACGCCTTAGCCCCGGCGTGCCGGTCGAGGAACGCCATGATCTGCTGCACCTTGGCCTTATGGCCGACGCAGGTGACCGGATACGAGTCCTCTTTGTTATTCGGGCCGTCACCGACGTTCTGCGCGTAGCCGTTGCCGAATTTCGAGGTACGCACCCGATAATTGATATCGGGCGTTTCCCCCCGCTCGGTCGGCCAGGTGAATTTCTCGATGGCCATCAGGCCCTCCCATTTGCATTTCGGAAGCTGGTACCGCCCGCGCGCCAAGAGTCAGCGACGGCTTTCTCGGCCACGGCCTGCATTTGCGATTGCAGGTTTCTCGACAGCGCCTGCTGGTCGATCTGCATCCCTTCGGAGCCTCGATCCTGCGTCACCACCGTGACCGGTGCGCTGATGCTGATTGCAGTCCCGGAGCCACCGCCGGCCGCGAGAACCCCCAGCTTGCCGCTGGAAGTCCGGGTCAGCGGCATGATTGCCTCCGGCCCCGCCTCACCCATGACGCCCGCCCGGCCGCCTGCCATCCCGAAGGCGGTTGGCGTGCTGACGATGTTGTTGGTGAAAGCGCCGCCGTTAGCGAACATCTGCACGCCAGACGACCATGCACCGCCGAGTGCCTGCGGGAAGTAGCTGCTGGAGTAACCAGCCGAGGACGCACCAAGATTCGATGACGTCGCACCTGCAGATCCAGCCGCCAGTCCGTTACCGCCACCACCGCCAGTGAAGTAACTGGTGGCAGCGCCGACGAGGCTGCTAAGCAACGCAGAGCTGGCCTGACGGGTCGCGATCCGCGCCATGTCGGCCAGAATCGACTTGGTGAAGTCAGCAAACGACAGCTTCCCGGTCATGGCGAAGTTGACGACCGCGTCTTCCATCGAGCTGAAGGCGTTGCCGAATAGGGTTTTCGTCTGGCTGGCAATGTTGCTCGCCGAGTCCAGGTAATTGGCCCAGGCAGATGTCGCGCCTTTAGTCCAATCACCCTGCGCTGCCTCCACATCCGCATAGTTCTGGCGGATCTGGTCCGTGGCCGCCTTGTTCGCATCGGCGAGAGCCTGCGATTTGCGGGTGAACTCCTCCTCCGACATATTCCTCGACGGGTCGGACTTCTGATTTGCCAGCTCCAGCGATTGCTGTACGAACCGATCCTGCTGGCTGTTCAGCTCATTGTTGAGCGCGTTTTGGCGATCGCCCTGCCCGACGCCAAGAACGGCGCGTTGTCCTGCCAGCTCCAGCGCTCGCTGCTGCTGAGCCAGTGCCTGAACGTAGGTCGTGATCGACCGCTCTTGTCGAGCAAGGCGACCGGTCTCGTTCGTGGCCAGAACCTCGAGCTGGCTGTCTGCCTCCTTCTGTGCCTTGACCATCCCAGCTCGCGCATCGGCGACCTTCTGGTCGAGCTGAATGCTTTGCGCAGCAGAAGTGGTTTTCTTCGCCTTGGCGACTTCCAGCGCTGCAATCTCAGCCTCGTAGGCTGCGGTCACTTCATCGCGCTCGTTGCCGATCAGCGCTTCGCGCTTCAGGGCGTAGTCGGCTTGAGAAACGAGTCCAGCTTTCTGCGCGGCGTCCAGTTCCTTCTGGGCGTTTTTGTACTCCTCGCTGATGGCGGCCAGGCTGTTCTTGGCACTGTTGAAGCCGGTCAAATCGACCTGAGTACCTGCCGTTTTCGCATCCTTGAACTGGTCGTTGATGTTCGCCAGATTCTTGTCGATCGCGGCCTGATTCAGGCGCGGGTCGTTGGGGGCGACCTTGCGAATATCTTCGAGCTGCCGCTTGTACTCCTTGATCGCCTCGGTACGCTTCTGTTCATTCGTCCATGCCGACTTGGTGAGCGCGTCGATCTTGCCCATGCCGGTAACAGCTTCGCCCTGGGCTTTTGCCTGCTCTCCTTGCCATTTGGCGATATCCGCTTCAGCAGCTTTCTGGTCCTCAAGCATGTTGAGACGATTCTGGTAGAGGTCAATCATCTCCTGCTTGTTCTGGAACAGTCCTACATCACCGGACTGAGCCCGGGATAGATCCCGACGAGCCTGCTCGATATCGGCACCGATATCGCTGCGCCCGATGTTTTTCAGCCCGTCAGCAGCGCGCGCAACGGCGTTGTAGCCTTTCTCCCAAAAACTCAGGTTCTCCAGGATTCGCGGCGTGCGCTCGTTGATCGCGTCGGCAAAAGACTCGGTAGCCAGCTTCACTGCGCCAGCATGGTCGCCCTGCTTCTCCAGCGCGGCGATCTGCGAGTAAACCGAGGCGGTCAGGTAGTGGTATTGCTCATTCAGCGCGGCTGACGCCTTGACCGGGTCGTCGGCAAGCTTGGCGAACTCCGCCACCGTCTCGCTTACGGCCTTGCCAGTTGCTTCCTGCATCGACACAGCGGCTTGGGTGATACCAGTGAAGCTCTCGCCGGCGATTTTGCCGTTGTCGGCCAGCAGAGCCAACACGGCTGCGGCTTGGCCAGTGGTGCCAACGGTTGCGCTGACCTGACGGGCCATGTCGCCCAATTGCCCGGCGCTCACACCGGCGTAGTTGCCGGTCAGGATCAGCGATTTGTTGTAGCTGTCCTGCTCCTCGCTGCCCTTGTAGAAAGCGTATGCTAGACCACCGACGGCGGCGGTGGCCAGCGCAAGCGGGCCAAGAATAGCGAGCAATCCTGCCGCGCCTGCCCCTGCACCAGCGCCCAATTGCGCAACCGCCCGTACGCCACTTCCCCAGTCTCCCGAGGACAGCGCATTCCCCAACTGAACGACGTTTTCCTGTGCCTGGCGTGTGCCGAGGCGCAGCTTGTCGAAGCCGGTGGTGGTTTTGTTGAGCTTGTCGTAGTCCTTGTCGATCTTGCTCAGGGCGGTGTTGTACTCGTCCTGGCTGATCCGTCCGGCATCCAGATGCTTGCCCAATTGCTCGACCTGGGTGTCCAGCTTCGCCAGTGCGGCGCGGGCCGGGTCAATGGCGCCCAACAGGCTATTGAGTGCCTTCTGTTCATCCATGGCCGACTTGGCGAGAGCTACCTGCTGCTTGTCGAGCTGCGCCGATATCTTCGCGGCCTCAGCCTCTCCATAGGCGCCGGTTTTGGTCAGCTTCGCCAACGCATCGCGTTGTTTGGCAAGGTCCTGCGTGGTCTTGGCGCTGGTAGATAGCGATTTCTCCAGCACCTGCATTTCGTTCATCAGCGAAACGGCGGACTGCTCGGCCCGGCCGCCGGCTTTCGCCATCTCATCCAGGCTCGTTTTGGCCTCGATCGCATCGGCCGAGTCGATCTTGACGCCGAGTTCTGCAATGTTCATCGACTCACCTTGAATAAGTGCCCGTGATTACGGGCTGTTTTCCCTCTCCTCCGCCATAACGCGCAGGGCTTCGCCTTCCAGCACCTGCAGGTCAGGAAAGATTTCAGCGAGTTTCTTTTTCTTGATGCCGAGGAATTCGGCGACGTCGCGAATGCAGTTGTAATCGAGGCCGATGGCGCCACCGGTGCCGACCCGCCACTGCGTGGACATTCGGTTGAACAAGAGGAAGGCCGGCCAGTTGCATGGCCAGACCTCTACATCGTCACCCGACATATCGGCAGCCGTCAGCCCGAGAATTGCCAACTGCTCAGCAGATGGCCCACTTTCGTACAACGCTGCGGCTGCTGCCCTCAGTTTCCCAAACGGGCCTGATTGAATGCGCGCTGATAGGCATTCACTACCGCTTCGGCAGTACCCTGGCACGACTTCACAAGGGCAAGGATGCTCTTGTCGTCGAACTTGTCATCGAAGCCCCAGCCCGCGACCAGATCCTTGATCTGCTGCACCTGATACTCGGTTTCGGCGGCAACGACTTCTGACAATGTGGTACCTTCCCCGAATCCCTCGCGCATCTCCTTCGCCCTCAGGTTCCACTCGTCGAACAGAGCGGCGAGTGCCGGGCGGTCGCGATACTTGAAGGTGAACTCGATTGCTTCGGGCTCAGCCCCTACGATCGGTATGTGCACGAGAGCTTTGAACGTAGGGTTCTGAGCGATCCTGATCTTTGCCATGGGAAATCCTTATGCGCCGGCCAAGTAACGGAGCGAGCGAGCCGAAAGCCCGATGCTGATGGTTCGCGTCATGACGTTGTTTCGCTCCATCGTCGGATCAGGAGTGATGCTCACATAACCCGGATAGAGGATCTGATCACCGTTACGCAATTTCATGCGCACGACGGCAAGTTCTTTGGTGTCATCGAAGCCTTCGACAGTCTCGACGTATTGAGCGGTCGGCTGATCCTCCACCACGATAGTGATCGTGGTCGGGTTACGGTTGGTTGGAAACTGCTTGTCATCGTCATCTTCCAGGTAGCCGACAGTTTGGTATTGCTGCTCGCCACCGGATGATGTGAAGGATGTAACTTTCGAGATTTGCGTCCATCCAGACACCGGGATCACGGAGCCAGAACCCGCACCTACCGTGAATTTGTCGGTGTTGGTGGTATTGAGACCGGCCAACGCAAATGCATCGGCGGTAACGCCGGACGCCTTTACTGCGCGGTCATTGATCAGCGCCCAACCGGAGTTGATCAGCAAAACATCGCCGTTTTCGATGCTGTGCCCTACAGAAGCCGCGACCGGCGGTTTCGCATTGGTCAGGGCGGTGAAAGCGACGGCGGATCCCATAATGCTGGCGATCTCCAGCACAGCGCCGTTCGGCAGCGGAAAGCGTGCGGCCATGGTGTGTTTCCTCTTGAATGCCCGCCTGACGGCGGTAGGTTATGCCCCAGCGGGCGGTTGGTCTGCGACACCCACATAGGTGAAGCTGGCCGGAACCGTATAGGTCGCCGACTCTGTGATAGTTGGCCCCTGGTCTAATGGCTCAGTGATGAGGCCATCGAACCCGTTACGGGCCAGTGGTGTGTCTACGCGAAAGAGCCGTGTCAGCTCTTCAACGATCGTCTCTGCGGTGGCCATGGCCTGTGCAGATGGACAGACGATGCTGATCTGATAGACGCCGGTATACTCGTAGGCGTCCCCGCCGAGGTAACGGCAGGTGGTGCTAGCTGGTAGCTGGAAAGCCCGGAGATAGGTTTCAGAAGGATTTGGCGTGAATGGCTGATTTGAGTAGGCCACTCGTATTGGACGCGCAGCCGACCATGCGGCCAGCTTCGTTTCAATGGCCTGACGGGCGCGTGCGTGACTCATACCTGATTGTTCCTGGTGGCCTCCTGCACGATCTGCTGGAAGCGAGCCACGGTTACCCGGACCATGCCGCTCGGGGCCTGGGTCGAATGACCGAATTCCAGCGGGATCGCATAGGGCAAGTTGTTGATGATGTAGGCCATCTGGCCGGCGGTGAAGTCGCTCATTGCGGCGACCAGCGCGGCAGTGGTTTCGGCGCCGCTCGGGTCAACCTCGTCGAAGGTGACGCTTTCGACCACGCCGAGGGAAATGTGCCAGTTCGCGCGGAACCGGCCGCCGACGTAGCCTTCGGGCACCTTGATGTCCATGCCGTCGTTGAGCTTGCGGCCCTTCTTGAGCCTGCCGCTTTTGGTCAGATTGGCCGGATCGCTGCGTAGCGCGGTGTTGTGGTCGTCGACGGCCTTGTTGTACTGGGTTGCTACCGCGTTTTGCGCCCAGATCTCCGGATTACCCACGGGAGACATTCGTATCAGGCTGCTGCCAACCTCAATGATGATCTCGCGCACGCTCGCGTCGATGGCTTCGCTGGTCTGGGCCGCGAACTCGGCCAGGCTCAGGGCGAAGCTACCGGATTGACCAGCGCCCGCCCGGCTCATGACCGCACCTGCAGCTCATAAAGGATCGCCGTCCCAGCGGGATTCACCTCTTTCAACGGCGGCACGATGGACCAGATGCGCCCCTGAATGATCACCTTGTTCAGCAGATCCGGAACCCACTCCAGCCCCTGCGCGGCGATTTTCAATTTCTTATCGCCCTGCTTGATGAGGCTGTTGTTCTGGAACTCCTGACCGGTAAAGTCGAGCAGGATGCCTTCGGCGGTCTGTTCAATGGTGGCGCCCGGCCTGTCGCCACCGGTCTCAGGGTCGTACTCGCCCGGTTCGGTCTTGATGATGGTCACGGGCTGGCCGAACTGCGTAATCAACCGCAGAGCGGTAGCAGCCGTGCGGTCGTAGAACGCATTCATGGTCAGGCCCTTACAGCAAATAGGCCTCGTTTGGCCAGGTAGTCGGCGAACTGAGTTCGGCTTGGGCGATCTGGTGCTGCCGGCAATAGCCTGCCGCTTTTGTTGCTGATCGGGGCGTATTCAACATCAACCGCGCCTTCGACTCGCTCGCGAATTACCGCCCCCTGACGTTGATCGACCGGATCGATATCGTCGGTGTGGATCTCGGCGGCCAAGGCCATCTGCCCGTACTGGATCCGCGCAGGCAGGTAGTTGTCAGGCTTGATCTCGTAATCAAGCTCGACACCGCGGCGCGGCCAGGACAGGGCCTGCTCGCTGTTAAACTTCCGACCCTTCCACGTCATGCCGTCCATTGCCAGCGCGGCCCGGCGCAGCAGCGCTTCCTGTGCTGGCACACCTGCCGGGATGGTCACACCGAACTTCACGGCGTACATGGCCAGATCCTCGGCGGATGCATAGCTTTCGGCGTCAGGCTTGCCGGTACCGTCCTCGATGATGAGAGTCATGAATCAGCTCGCTGTGGTGTTCTTGATCGGATGCCGCGTTACCGGGCATCCGGATTATTACGCCTGCTGCAGGTCAGCAACTGCCTTTTCCAGCGATTCTACCGAAGCATTCGCTCGATACGGCACATTGGCCGCGTCGAGCTGGGCTTTGAGGATCGCGATCTTCTCGGCATTGTCGACCGGTTCCGCTGAAGCCTTGAGACGGGCGACTTCAGCGCGGAGGGATTCAGCCTCGCCCGCCAAGTTGTCGCGTTCACCCGTAAGGGTTTCGAAGCCCTCATGAATGGCTTTCAGCGCACCGAACAGGCGAATCGGCAGCTCGCCGGCGCCCGGGTGCTCCAGCCCCGACAGACCTTCAGCGGCGTCGATCAATCGCAGGATGCCGTCGCGCTCTGCGCGCAGCGTGGCGTTGTCCTGCTCAAGACTGGCAATGACCGCAGCGCCACCTAAATCAACCGGGTCGCTGATCAAAGGCTTCGTCACCGAGACCTCAACGCCAAGTGCCTCATAAGCGTCGACCACCTTCGGCCAATCGCCAATCACAACTGCGTGTGTCACACCCGCTTCAGGCCGATCAAAGTGCGCCGGATTGCGATACCGCTTTTCCGGATCGAAGTCCGAGTTCTGAGTGGAGTAAACCAGTTCCATAAAAGTCTCCGTAGCGGCCATTGCTGGCCGCTGTCAGGCCAGTATCAGCCGCCGGCTGGTGGCGTAGTGGTCAGAGTGATCAGCACGCCGGCAGTTACCTTGTTGCTGTTGGAATGCTTGACCCAGTTCGCAGCCGAACCCACAGCGGCAAGCGTAGGATTCGCGCCGCCGGCAGTTTCCTTCCAGCTGTACCCGAGAACATCGATGTTGACGGTGCCTTCAGCGCGGTAGCCGATGCCCAGGTTCTCTTCGTCGTTCACCGCGTAAGAACGGAAGCCGGGTGCCTGAGATTCGGTGATCACCACGGCGTTTGGCAGCAGGCCGAAGATCACATCTGCGGGCGCGGTGTCGGTGACCAGCACCGGCTTGCCGAGAGTGCCTGGCAGGCCGCCGTAGATGACGACGCCCGCCTCCTCGTAAACCTTGTTCGCGATCGCCTCGTCCACGATGTCGAAGTAAGCGCTGGAGTGCATGACCCACAGCGCGATGCGGCCGAACTTGTCGCCGAACTTGCGCATACCGCGGGTCAGGGTCTTCTTGCCGTCGGTCTCGATGTTGGCCGAAACCACCATGTCAGCGTTGGAGCTGATCGAGGCGCGCAAAGCAGCAGTGGCGTACTGGATGAAACCTTCCAGAGTGGCGTCAGCAACGTCGGCGCCGATGATCTGGGAGAACTCGTCGACCGGACGACCGCGGCGCTTGAATGCCTCTTCGGTGGTCTGGTACGGACCGTACTTCCATGGTGCCTTGACGCCAACGGCTTCGCCAGCGCCGATCTTCTTCGCGGTCACTTTGCCGGTGGAGTTGACGTCGCGATGCTCCAGCGAGCCGCCGATCTTGTAGAACGAGCGCTTGCGGAAGTCGCCTTCGATCAGCTCGTTGTCGAGCACGATCGCGCCGTTGGACGATGCGTTGAACACATCGAGGTTGTCCTGGACACGCTCCAGGTATGCGGTTTGCGCCTCATCGTTGTAGATGATCAGGTCGCTGTTAACAGTCGTTGCCATGGGTGAATCCCCTTACTTGGGCAATTGCAGGTATGCGGTTTGGCCGTGCTTGCGCTGGTAGTCGCGCTTTTGCTCGGCAGTCATTTCGGAGCGCTTGAATGCAGCCTGGCCGCCACCCCCGCCCGGGGCTTGTGTCCCTGAGGCCCTTGGCCACAGATGAGGTGCGCTTTCGCGCAGAGATTCCGCCCATTCGAGCGGAGTCAGAGGGGTCTTGCCGTCTTTGCCGAGGATGACCTGACCAGATTCATCTACGGCGACCGCTTCACCCTCTTCGTTCAGCGAGAACACGCCTTTGGCGCGCAGGATGATGTCGTCGGTTGCTTCCGGCAGTGCGCCGGCTTTCAGCGCCGCACCGCGAACCGAATCACCCAGGACTTTGCCCTGGAACTTGGCGGCGAATGCCTCGGCCTTCTCGGCCCGCGCGGTAACAGTCTTCAACTGCTTGTCGTAGTCGCCACGCAAACGCTCGGTGCGACGATTGAACACCTCGTCCACCTTGCCCTCGGTCAGCAGCTTGGTTTCTTCGTCCTGGCCGGCCCGGCTGAGCAGGCCTTTGACGGCGTCGATGTCGATGCCCTCGAATTGCGTTTCGAACTGAGTGAGCTTGCCTGTGGTTTCCTTCAGCTTGCCCAGCAGTTCGGAGTTTTTGGTTTTCAACCCAGAAACAGAGGACTCAACAGCAGTCGCGATAGCGGCCTTGATTGCCGGATTGTCCAGGTCGATTTCGTTTTCTTCTGCCACGTTGATGCACCCCTTGGGTATGTGTTGCCTGCTTTGCAGGCAATAAAAAACCGCCCGAAGGCGGCTGATTGAGTTTGTTGCGTCAAATGCCGGCGCGCTCGAATGCCAAAGGCTCCAGCCCTTTCATTTGCGCAAGCGTCAGAGGCGCGAAATTGCGATCAAGCTGCAGCTCGGCAAAGCGATCGACACTCAGTCCGCCCTCGCGAAAAAGCTTCGCCCGCACCGGTCCGATTGCCACGTCCTGAAACGACGCTGGTTGTTGCTGAAGCCAGTGGTAATAGTCGAGGCTCGCGCTGACCTGCCCTGCTCCATCTGCGCCCACGGAAGCCCGGGTAGCGTCCTTGGCGAACATCTCACTGAGCTTGGTCAGCAGAATGAAGGTGGTTCGGCAGTTCGGGTGAAACGGTGGCCGAGGCCCTGAATCAACGGGGAACCGGCGTTTATCCATCGACCGGCATTGCTGGCTGGTCTTGCTGTCCAGCGTGGCGACCATCTCAACCTCGGACACGATGTCCGTGTTGGCCTTGGCCACCTCCATGCGCGCCTGTGACGACACATGCTGAATCGCGGTGTGCACTACCGTGCTGGCATTGCGGTTGGTGGCGGCGAGAATGCCGTCCTTGTAGCCGGCCGACTTCGTACCGCGGATGTTGCGGATGATCTGGAAGTTCGTTTGTCCTTCAAAGAAGCCCTGCCGGATCGTGCCGGTGACGCGCTCGCGTTCAGCACTGGTCCAGCCCTTGATAAACGACTTCAGCAGCTTGCCGCCACCGGTGCCGCGCACACTGAGGGGGTTGGTCAGCACCGCCGTGCGGATAGCCGCTGCCGTTGGCGCGACCACATCCAGCGAAACACCAACCGGCGCCGACCGGGCCAGGCTCGACGCTTCAAACTCAGCCTCGTAGTTGGCGATGTCGATCAGGTCGAGGTTCAGTTGCGCGCTGTAGCGGTCGAAGATGCCCAGCAGCAGACTGTCGACCTCCTTCAAAAGCGCTTCCAACCGCTTTACGTTGTACTCGGTCAGATCTGACTGCGTGAGCCGATCGCGTATCGAGCGGTCGATCTCCTTGAGAAAGGGGGCGAACTTGCCTACCTCCCCAGCCTTCAGCTTTTCGAGGAAGACCGCGTGCCGGATCGTGGCGTCAAGGATTGCTTGGTTTGCCGCCATTTGTGTTGTCCTCATCGTCCAAGCCCAAGCCGTCGCCCTGCTCTGCCAGCTCGCCATCGATTTGCTGGTCTGTGCGCTCAGGCGCGATCAGGCCCAACTTGCGCAGGTACGCCCGAAGATCCGCCTTGGCGAATCCACCGTTCTGCCAGAGGCCGACCAATGCGGTGATCATTTGCGGGTCAGCCGTCAGTTCCACGAACTCCTGGTTGATCTGGTAGGCGACCTTCGCGTCGTCAACGCCCATGTAGGTGCAACACCACATGATCGCCCGGGTGTATGCCTCGCTGACGTTGGCCACGCAGCCGGCGAGCACTGACGTCGATGCCGACTGATCACCGCGGGCTTCGGTCGCCGTCTTGGACGAGAGAGAAGCCACGACCATCCGGGCACCCAGTTCGATCATCATCTGGTTTTTGTCAGCCATGGCCTCCTTCACCAACGTGTTCGGCAATGGCTGGGCATAACCGAAGGCGCCACCGGTTGGCAGCATCATCGGGGCGCGAGAGCCGACGTAAACGCCGTTCTTCTCCATCCAGTCGCGCCATTGTTCGTCCAAGCCGGAAATCCATGGCTGTGCCTGGCCGCACCAGAAGACGCTGTCTTCATAGTCAGCGCTGTTCCGGTAGTGGCCCAGGTTGATCATGGCGATGTCGTAGAGCGGCGACTCATCAATGCTCGGATCGTTGTTCTGCGCACCGACGAAGGTGAACGGGATCTCCTTCAGGCGGCCGGCGGCGCCGGTGGGCTTGAACTCCTCCACGACAGCCAGCGGCCCGCCGCCTTTAGGCCCGGACCGGCGCCAAACGCGACAGACAAAGCCGCCTTCCTCGAGAGCCAGTTCCCGGTACTGCTCGACCACCTTGAAACCGAAACCGTCTTCGATCTCCGGTGACTCGCGCAGCACTACTAGGGTCAGCACGCTGTGACCGTTCACCATGCCCGTGCGCCAGTTGATTATGTCTTCGGCGCAGTAAGACAGGATCACCGAGTGCCCGCCGGCGCCGGCGTCTTGGTGATAGTCGACGTACAGACCATGCCGTCCAGCCTCAAGCACCTTTTCCAGCGTGCCTTGCGAGTGCTGGTAAATGCTCACCCCTGAGCCGTTGGCGTTGTCCTGCAGGTATTCCATCTTCTTCGCGACGGTCAACGTCGGGTCTTTGTGAAACGCCAAACCGAGCAAGCCATTGCGCGTGTGACCGGTGGCGTTCTTGAACACCGCCCGTTCGCGATAGGCCTTGTTTCGATCTACGTTCTCCGGCGACTTGTCATGAGCGTTGATGTACGGCAGTCGGTCAACAACCCTGTGCTGACCGGCGCAAACGTCGCGCACGGTTGCCCAGCGATCTAGCACTTCGATGTAGTCCGCCCGCTTGAAGGAGACGTCGTTGCTCATCGGGCGTATCCCATTTTGATAGCGGTGACCGGTTTGATGATCGGGTACTCGCGGTGAATGAAGTAACCGCCGCCGTCGTTGGCGTGGTCGTTACCTTGGCTCTTGTCCGGCTCACCGTTGGGCGCCCAGATCTGCTGTTCCAGGCCATCGGCGTATGTCGGGCATGTAAACGGGTTCACCAGGTACCGCCGCTCGCCCTGCGCGTTGCAGAACATGGCGTTCATGGCGTTGATTCGATCCTTCACCGGCGGGTTGGCCGCCGGTGCAATCACCGTGAACCCAGCCTGCTTGAGCATGGCGATATCGGTGAGACTGGCATTGACCGACTTGCGTGAATCTCCGGAGGCGTCCGGGTAGATCCGGATCTCGCAGGTCTTTTTGAAGTCGTTGCCGGTGTGTTCCCAGTACCGCTCTTTGATGCGGCGGATCATGTCCGGCGTGTCATAGCCATCCATCAACTCGTCCACGGCGCGCGGCAGGCCCTGATCACGTTTGACGTGGGTGATCGCCGCCATCTTGCCGACGTTGAAGTCCATGCCGATGAACAGCGGCTCGCCTGGCTGCACAGTGTCGAAGCACTGGTTCAGCTTGCGGTCATAGGCGTGGTAGATCGATCCGGACGTCAGGTTGACGAACTGACCGTTCAAGTACGCGCGGATCAGCTGCTCGGGGTACGATTCCATCAGCGATGCGATGTAGTCGTCAGGCAGGTTCAGCTCGTTGTCGAAGGTGCTGGCCTGGATCAGGCCATACATCTCTTTCAGCGCTGGCTTGTCGCGCAACTGCTTCACGAACTGGAGAAAGACGAACTTGAAACCTTCCGGCGTCGTAGTCACGTCCACGCCGTTTTTAAGCCCGGGCAGGTTGTAACGCATCCGGGCAATGATCTTGCGCCAGGCTTGCTGAGCCTTGATCGACGTCAGCACGTCCAGCTCATCGACCAGAGCGTGACCGATCTTGAAGCCGACGATGGTCTGCGGCTTCTCCATCGACCGGCAAATCACAGTGCCGCGATACTGCCGGCCGCTGTAAATGTGAACCTCATGGTTCGCCTGGTTGATCTTGGTCTTCAGCCCCCAGTCGTAGGCCACCTCCTCCATCGTGGGATAGAAGATGTCTCGAATCTGCGGGTATGTCGGAGCGAAGTAACCAGCGTTGACGCCCGGCCACTCCATGAAATGCTTGCTGAGCGCCGAGCACCCGACCCAGGTCTTCCCGGAGCCGAAGCCAGCAACGAATGCGCGAAACTTGTGGGGCAACAGGAGGAACTGCGATTGCGGAACGTTAAGGCTCGGCATTCGGCTTCCTCGCGTCCACTACGTCGACCTGAATGCGCGTCGGAATTGCCGGCTCGTCGTCTGGTTCATCCTTCCGATGGCGATTGACGTAGACATCGCCGACTTCCTTCGCGGCCTGCTCGAGGATCTGCATGGCGAGGCCGATGTTCTTCATCGTCTCGGCCCGCTCGACAAACCGGTTCATGGCGCGGAGCCGGAACGCTCGGTTGGCGATCGGGATCTCGGCTGTCTCCTCGCGGAAGCGTTTGCGGGTATCTTCAAACACCGCTTTCCACTTCACGCCCAGGTCACGGCCAGCATGCTTCGTTGGGTCGTACTGCTCGCACTGCTGGCGAGACACCTCGACTCCGAATGTTTCCTTGACCGCCTGCACTACCTGAGTCGGCGTATCAAAGCAGGCCAACGCCTGCACAATGAAGCGCTTCACCTCATCTTTCAGGGCTGCCATATGGGTTTATTCCGTCAAGGTCCTGTCAAGGATCAGGCCGACTTGAGCAGACAGGTTCCGCAGGCCCTCGATATGTTCATTTTTCCTACCTCAGCAGGCTTGTTTGCAGCATCCACCAGCTCTTGAACCGCCAGACTCGTACCGTAGCGGCGAACAACACCGACGAACTCTTCAACGTCGTGCCCGCGCATCTCAAGCTTGGGCAAACCGTCTTGGGTGAAAGCTGGCTGACCGTACTTATCGGTCGCCTGAGCGATGTGGTACAGCTCATGCTCGACCAGTGCGCAGAAGTCAGCGTCAGAACACTGGGCGCAGTAGTCGGCAGCCAGCGTGATGATGTAGGCCGGCACGTCGCCGAACCAATCCAGCATCTGCTGTTCCATCCGAGCCTTCTGCCAGCCACCTGCACGGAACGCGACCTGCTCAGCTTGGCCCACCACCGTGCGCCCCTTCTTCGTAAACGCAGCAGACGCCCACATCACACGAATGTCCGCATCGATCAGATGGGCGTGTTCTTCGTTGTGGATGCTTCCGGTGTCGGCAAGGATCTCTGCTTGGAGCCACTCCCACACCTCAGGAGCAGGGATCAGGCGAACACCGAAGCTGGACAGGTCCGATAGTTCGAGCAGTGACGCTGGAGGGTATGGCCTGTCCATGGATCACCTTGAGCTTGAAATAGTGGCGCGTTGCCGGTATTGGTGAGGATCAACTCAATGCAACGGAGATGCTCATGGAGCCCGAATACGTCGTAAGGAAAGTACCCAAAGTGGTAGTTCAGGGGATCAGGCCAGGAGAGCTGGTGCGCCCCACTCCAATAAACCAGTACTGGTTCGTGGTAGAGCACACAAAAACCGATCAACGCTACGGCGAACACGACGATGAAATTGATGCTGTAGCTGAATGCGAAGAGCGCAATGCAAAAATAAAGGTCACGCCATGAAGCTCAATGTCACGATTGACACCGAAAGCAATGCTGTTGACATACCATCAATGTACAAAATGTCACCCAGCGAATACTCATCATACGTAGATGGTGGCCTTTTCTTTTTCGACCATCATGAAATTCTGAGGGCTGTCCTTGGTGACTATCCAATCGCGACTACTCCTGAGCAGGTCGCTCTGCTGATTGGTTACCTCGAAGGGATTGCGGAAAAAATGCGTGATGGGGAATATTAAGTAAGGCCGTGCCGCATTCACCTGCGGCACGCCTACCCTTCCCCGCTATCCAGCAGCACATCAATCAGCTTCTGCTCACCCAGGCGCATCGCACCCAAGCACTGCAAGTCGTCGCACTTGGGACCAAGCCCGAACACCGTCACTTCGCCTTTCGGCCCCATGAGGGTCAGCGCGCCTACAGTGCATTCCGGATGCACACCGGCATCGAGGTCATCTGCGATCTTGCGCAGGGTCTTGGCGGCATCGCGCCAACCTTCACGCTTGAACTCAACGAGCTTTGCGGTCATGCCGTTACCCTCTGGAACCACTCTTCAATGATCCGCCGCACTACTGGCTCGGTCAGGACGGCGGACGGCTTGTCACCGGTTATCACAGATCGCACCAGGTCAGAAGGCAGCACATGGACGCCGTCATCGGCCGTGACCGTCAGGTGCGGGCGCTGATCAGCGATGTCGTGGATGTCTGCGGTCATGCTCACTCCAGTGTCGCGACACAATTTGTTGATTCGCAAAACGTGTCGCGACTTACTTGGATCGACGTTCGACTCCACCCGGCGCCTTGCCACACCGCATGCAGTGTTCACAATTCAGCGTCCGACACAGCCAGCCTTTCACCCGCTGCCACCAGATGACCATGAAGATGTGACGCATACCGGCAAGGGCCAGAGAGACGTGCAGCGTGATACCGGCAGTGGTCGGCCCCATCATGAAAATGTTTTGCTCCCGGCTCATCACCACAAATCCGCTGATGGCGATCGCCGAATAGATCAGCTTGCCGATAACACCGTCACGCACCCGACCGCTCAGAACACACCAGGTCGCCCACAAGGCAATCAAGCCGCAGGCGATGGCGTTCGTCAGTTCGATGTTCATGGTGGATTGCCTCCCCCGAACCGCTGGCGAATGAGCGCCCAGAGGTCAGCGGCTTTGATGGCTCGGTTGATGGCCGCGAGCAGCGATCCGCCGAAGGTGCCCAGCAGGAAGCCCACACCGACGACGATGTTCGGCTCTGTCACGCCGAGGTAGGCGCTCACCATGCCGGTAAGGTACACGGCGCAGGCCAAGCCCGTCGTGATGAAGATCAGCCATGCACGCCAATCGGTTAGATCATCCTTGTGCCACCAGCTCGCGACGACAGCGCCGACCAGTCCCGCGATCAGCAACTCCAACCTGTCGAACTTGTCGAGCAGGCGCTGCAATAACTCCATGCGCTCGACTCCGTATGCATGATTAAAATAAACACTTCTGTTTACTATTAACACTTATGTGTATATACTGATTCCATCAACACACACAGGAGGGTTGATGAAATACAGCGAGTTCAGGAGATGGTTGGAGGCCCAAGGGGTCGAGTTTTCGAAGTCAGCAAAAGGAAGCCACTTCAAGATTCGCTACAAGGACCGCCAGACGATCTTCCCAAGCCACGGATCAAAAGAGATTGGTGAAGGGCTTAGGAAGGAAATCATCAAGCAACTGGGCCTCAATTGAGGCCCCGACCACTCTTACTCGTTACACGTCATCCCCAAGAGGAGGAAAACTATGTACAGCTACAAAATCATCGCCCATGAAGAGCACGACCATTTCTGGTCAAGCTGCCCCGACATTCCAGAGGCTCATAGCGTTGGCGACACACTGGAAGAACTGCTGAAGAATGCCGTGGACGGGATCACCCTGGCGCTTTCGATCTACGTGGACCAAAAGCGCGAGATCCCACACGCATCAAACAACGGCGAACATTACGTTCGTCTTTCCGGCGTCACCGTCGCAAAAATAATCCTGTGGAATCAGCTGATCCACAACGGGAAATCGAAAGCTGACCTGGCTGCAATGCTTGGCATCTCACCTACAGCGGCGGCGCGCCTCGTTGACTTCGAGCACACTTCAAAACTGGAGAGCCTGGAAGACGCGCTAGATCACTTCGGACTTCGTCTCCAGGTTATAGGGGAGCGTGCATTTGCAGCCGGGACTGGGCGACCATCAAAAGTCTGACAGCCCAGAGGCCCTGAATAAGTGCGCTCGTCTTTCCGAGCTGTCTGCCAAAGGCCTTCTCAACGTCGACGCCCCTTTGCATCGATCTCGCTAATCCAGTCTCGCGCCACCCCGAAAGCAAGTTTGAGGTCAGGGTGCGCGGGCTGCCGGTGTTGATTCCGTACGTCGCACTATCCGGCTATCGACGTCCAGGCCTTCCCGAGGGCTGCCCTGGCTACAGGTAAATTCGAGGCATTAAAAAGCCCGCACTTGGCGGGCATTTGGAAGTTAGTGATTTTCAAGCTCCTGATTCGGGATCGCTGGCGGGCATGTTGCGGGGCTCTTTAATGCCATCACCCAGCTCACCGCTTGGATCGGTCGCACCGCTTTTGCTCCCAGAGTCGGGATGCTCACGCGCAACTGAGTTGGCCGCATCCACGTCGGACATATCTTCTTCAACAGGAGCCTCGTCGTCCGGCGGCAAGGGTACTTCAGGCGTATCTCTCGAAGGATCGTGACCGGTTTCGTTGTCCGTCGTTCGCGTTACAGCCTGTTGCGATCTATTGCCAGGTGCATTCTCGTCAATTTCCATGATGCCTCTCCATTGATGCGCGGGGATCCGTGCTCAAACGTGAGAGGACATCACTGCATTGCGAGTGCCGATCATTGGACGAGCGGCGGGTACAAAAAAACCGGCGCGTTGGCCGGGTTTTCGTGCGAGCTACTCAAGAACATTATTTTTTTCGAGAATGCCGGTGCCTTTGTAAGCAAAGGTCGTAACAGCAACACCTTTATCTCTTAACCCGTGGAGCCATAGCTTGAGGGTGGCTTTTTCAGCTCCAACTTCGTGTCGGAGGGCCTCGAGAGATTTTTTGTTGCTTGGTTCGTTGAAAAATCCAGCCAGCTTTTCACCGGAAACTCGATCAGCGACGAAGAAATACCAGCAAGCTTCGCCCTGCTCATCAACAACCCAGTTGCCATTATCCTCTTTGACCGTATACATACAGGCACTCCTTCGCAAAGTAAAAACCCGGCCATCAGCCGGGCTCAGGAATTCATGTGCGTTTCGCGTTACTTGTGCACTATGGAAAAAGTACCTGTAATCTTCATTCATGTCAAGATGATTATGCCGCCTCTTGATCTTTCTCCGATTGAATCACCTGCCACAATGGTTGTTGCGCCTCAATATCCACTTCTTCTATGACCTTTCTTAGGGAAACCCAAAGATCTCGCCAGTCGCGATTCCAGTTGTTTTGATCCACGGACGCCCCGAAGAACGCCATCATCTCAGCGGCGACTCGGGCCGGCCCCCACTCCGCCGCCCCCTGGACTTCCCCCTTGTACGACTGCAGGGCCAGAGTGACTAGGTACTGCGCCTTCACCCGTTTGGCCGAAGTCAGATCGGGTAGCGCCGCCTTCGCGGTGATCAGCAGCACCGCATTCAGCAGATGCCGCATGTTCATTGCGGGGTGATACAGATAGTGCCCGAACTGTTGTACTTGGAACGGCAGCGTGTCGATCGCTCGCAGCACTTTGCCAATCATCGCCAGGTGCGCGGCGCGGGCGGTGGACCGGCCAACTGGAGTACGCCGCGTCTCGCTGATGCTGATTCGCTGTCGAACAATCTCGATGCGTTCTTCCTTGTCATCGCCCAGCGCGGCGAATACGGCCTCATGCCGGCGCATGCGGGCGCCCTTCTTGACCGATGCTGATTCCCCCCGCTCAATTGCTACAGCGCTGATCGACGCGTTCGATTCGTGCTGAGCCTCAGTCCATACCTGCCTTGCGTTGATCAGTTTCATGCTGCTTCCTTTTTTAGTTCTCTGGTCTTTGCCCGATATTCGGCCTTGATGGTTTTGATTTCTTCGACGGTGTGCTTGCAGGCCGGATGAGGTCCTTCAAGCCATGCCACCTTTTCGGCGCCGATGCGCTGAACCAGACGGATGCGGTATTCGACGGCGTTGCCGGACAAGTTGCGGTTGCACTTCACACACTGGCGGTGGATGTTCAGCGGCTCGAAGCGCAGCTCCGGGCAGGCGCCGACGGATCGGTAGTGGCCGGCGTCCCAGCGGCTGCCCGTCATGAGGTCGCTGTCGTTTGGCATCGAGTCGCAGCTGATGCACGGCAGGTGCGCATCACGCAGGCGGACGTACTCGTTTACCGCCGCCTGGGCTTCGCGCAGGTGGTCAGCCCTGGTCTTCAGCTTCTCCTTGCGGACTTTTATTTCGCGGCGATCGCGCTGAGCTATGGCCCTCTTCGCCTTCTGTTCATTCCGTGGCGCGTCCTTCAGCGCGCAGGCTGGGCTGCACACTGCCTGCCCCAAGCGCGCTGGGACGAATGATGCCCGGCAGGTTGGGACGCGGCATTTTTTGGCACGGGGCGGTTTTCGCTCGATGGTCATGCGGCCTCCTGGCTCAGTAGATCATTGAAGTACACGCCCTGCTGTTCGAATCGCGCGACGATGCGGTCCGTGTAGGCCACGCCCTGAGCTCGATTGAACAAGCTGGTTACCGGAAAACCGTCCGGGCCGAACAACTTGCAACCGCCCATCATGACCAGCTTCGTCTCGTACGGAAGGTGACGCATGACGCGGTACCACTCTGTCTGAAACCCGGAATCCTCGTTCAGCAGGATCTGTACGCCGATGTGCAGCTTGCAGTAGCGACGGGCGTCAGCCTCATCACCGATCTGCGTCATCTCGGCGATGCGCTTGTACATCGCGAACCACAGCCGGTTTTGATCCAGACTGCGATCTTTACCCGGGCGCAGAGAGACCACGACGAACTTCTTGTCGCGGTACATGGCGCTCAACTTGGTAATGGCTTCGGAGAGCCGGGCTTGGCAGTTCACGGAGATTCTGTCAGCCATGGGCGGCCACCTTGTTAGGCAATCCGTCGATCAACTCACCGAGTTGCTGCGTCAGTCGTTCGTTCTCGGCCAGCAGCTCCAGCGCCACCTCCTCTACAGTCTTCTCGCCAAGGAAGTCCTGAAGAGCCTCAGTGTTCCGTTTCCAGTTCGCGCAATCGGCGCGGTATGACGCGGCTTCAGCCCAGAGCAATTTCTGGAGTTTTTGTTTATCGATATTCATTGAGCAGCGCTCCTTGCTTTCAATTGTTCGGCCTGCTGAATAAGCAGCGCCCGGCGATCCGCCAGCTCGTTGGCTGCCAAAATTCGCAGTTCTGTTTTTTCCTCGTCCGTGGCTTTGCGCATGGCTAACATCGAGTCCTTCACCGCAGCGAGTTTCTCGCGCAGTTTTGGCGAAGGCCGTGCTACGTCGCCGGTGAGCAGCGCAACGACGGCCCGGCCGTCCTCAGTGACCGGCGCGACACTCAAGTCGGCCAGGTACTGCTGAGCGCGTTCCTGTGGGATGCGCTGCATCTGCACGGCCTTGGTGATCGCCTGTGTGCGTCGGTTAGCGTCGAAGCCGACAGAGACGTGCCAGTTCACCTCTTTGCTGTCCTCCCGAGCCTGCCCCACCAGACGCTCGTAAGCGCTGTTGAACGCCATGCGCGCACCAACCTTGTCGCCGGCATCGAGGACAGGTTTTGCGGCAGCCAGGGCTAGCTGGATTTCGTCGGTCAACACCACGGTTTCGAATTCATCGTTGGTGGTCATGGCGATCGCCCAGGCCTCGTCCTTGCCCGGGCGGCCGTCAGCGGCTTGCACTCGCTGGAGGATGTCGGCCATCGCCAGCTTGCCTTTCACCTCGAAGCGGCAGGCCTTCAGCGCGGCCTTCACGGCGGGCACCGAGTAAGCGCAGAGGTCTTCGGCCATCATCGCCGCGGTGCCTGGGTTCATTTCCTGACCCATGGCCTCGGCGGTGGCGCAGATCGCTGCAGCGAGCCCGGCAACCTGCTGGTCATTCATTTCAAAGGTACTCATTGCGCTCCCCTGCTTGGCGCTTCGCCAAGACAATTTGCGCGGCTTGCTCAGCGGCGGAGACGTTCGCCTCGGTGCGTTCCATCTGGCGGGCAGTCGTCCCATTGACGCGCTGACCGGTCACCCACTGGGTGTGGTAGCTCTCGGCGTTGGCCAATAGCTCGTTGAGGCTGTGGCATTTGCGCAGGACAGCGGCATCGCTGGTTTTCAGGTAATGCGCAGCGACGTGGTGTGCGACATCGGCGCCAAGGCGGTCGACCAGTTGGCCGAGCTGGCCACCGACCTTGGCGTTCCACACCGGCCAAGCACCGTGGTAACGCTTGCGGTAGGCCATGGCGTAGTTCGCCCAGACCTTGAAGGTTTTGCAGGATTGGTCTTTGGGGCCAGGCATATCGGCGGGGATCTCGACCCGGGGCGCTTCGGTGCGATCAACCACCAGCACCAGGTTGCGGGCCGGCTTGTCCCGGCCGCCTTGCAAGTCCTGACTGGTATCCTGATTGGTACCCTGATGATTGGTATCCTGATTTGTCGGAGATTTTTCCGACCCTTCCTCGGATTTTTCTCCGACCTTGATCGGATTTTTTTCCGAGGTAGATCGGATTTTTTTCCGACCTTCGTTCTTCGGTGGGGTCGGATATTTTTCCGACCCATCCAGCTTCTGGTTCCACTCGATAGCCTTCTCGGTCAGGCGGAACAGCGTGATATTCGAAGTGCTGGAAAGCTCAATAAGACCAGCCTCTTCCAGGGCCTTCAGCATGCGGTAAGCAGTGTCTGGTTTGTCAGTGAGCAGCGGCAGCTCCTCGATGATCTTGGCCTTGCTCAGCGCGAAGAAGAACCCGTCGTCAGTCTTGATTGGCTTGGTCCAGCTCGGGCAGCCGTAGACGAAGGCGAACAGCAGGGCCTGCTGAGAATTCAACCCCCACTCCAACGCCTTCACCTGATTGATCGTGACGGTGAATTGCATATCAGGCCTCGGCCAGCTTGAATTGAGCCCAAAGGCCGGCAATCCAGTTGACGCCCTTGGGGGTAAATTTGGATTGGTTGTAGGCATGACCGCTGTCAGTGGTGCCTGCCTTGACCTCAAAGCGGCCAGCGTCGATGTGCGGCTGGTAGGCCTGCCACTCGCCGCCCATGCGGTACATGATTTTTTTGTCGAGCAGGAACTCGCGGAAACGCGCTTCATTGGCCTTGAGCAGCTTGGCGACCTGGCGGAAGCCTTTCAGACCGGTACACTCAACATATTTTTCGACAAAGGCGATCTTCGGCGCAGCTTCAATAAGCGCCTGATTGGCAGCCTGCTGAAGCTCGAACTGCTCAGCCCAAGCGCGAGCGGCGGCGGCAGGATTGGAGAAGTCAGGAAGCGTTGCCAGGACGCGTGGGCGAACCTGCTCTTCGAGTTCGGTCCAGCGGCGAACCACCGCCCTTCTCATTTTGGCGCTGTAACCAGTCAGAAGGGTCTCGGTCAGCTCTTTATCCAGCAAATACTCGGTCTGCTCACGATTCATGCTGTCTAAATAGATGTGAGCAAAATCGCTCACATCTTCTTCGAGCTCAGACGCCATCGCTTGGATGTCGCGCTTTACATCGGGATGACGCTTCCCCGTGAGTTCAGCAATTTCGCGAGACGACATGGTGGTACGCGACACATTTTCAAAATTCGAAAAACGTGTCGCGACCTTTCCGGTATTGTCCAGTTGTGGTTGTGCGTGCATAATCGGCTCCACTTGTTTTACCGCTGTTGAAAAAGCCGACCTCGTACGTCGGCTTTTTTGTGTCTGAAATTCAGGCTGCCTTCACGGATTGCTTGAACACTTCCAGGCTGACGATCACTTCCTCAGCCTCCTTAAGCAGGCTCGTTTTCTCGACCGAGCAGACTCGCCCATCAGCCTGTGCGTCGAACGCAAGCCGGGTAACGTCGGCAAGATCGGCGTGCAGCCGCAAAAGTGCGGCATTGAGATTGATGCCTTCCGGCTTTTCCTTCGGAACCAGGTCGAAACCGAACGCCTCCGCCCATGCTTTCAGCGGACGGAAGTCCTGGGTGAACTTCATGATCCGGTGCAGCTCTTCCACGTTCATGCGGTGGGTGTCGTAGTCCGGGTTCGCCTTCTGCGAAAGAAGCGTCCGTGACTTGAAGTCCGCGCCTTCGGCGATTTTCTTGGTGCCATGGTCGTCAACCACGTCGTAGATCGCCTTCATCAACTCCTGCATGTCACACCTCGAAAACTGTTACGTGGCTTTGCGCCACCAGCGGCGCGATCATTTGCTTATCGATTGATCAAGGACGTATCCGTGACCGAATCATCAGAACTGCAAGGCGAGATGGCCGCCCTTTGTCGTTTTGCAGGTGCTCTTGCTTCCACCCTGCCCTTGTCTTCTCAGCTCAGGCTTTGGCCTGCGTTTGAATCAAAAGCTGATCAGTTTCGAAATCTGCAGAACCGCGATGCCTTGAGGGGCTTTGAACAGGCGACGATCTCGCTCAGTTCTATGCGCGGTTAGGCGGCGGACTTCTTGGGGTGCGCTTCGGCAAGCAGCCACGCAGGCTCGAATGGCTTACCGTTTGCGCTTGCTAGCGCTGCAATACTCTCTGCATAGCTCGTCTCGCCGGTGTATTCGGTACGCGGCAGAGAGCCTTTTGCTAGCCACTTATCAATTGACTGACGGCTGATGCTGCAAGCTATTGCGGCGGCAATCGGGCCGCCTGCCGATTCAATTGCGATGGAGATTGCGTTCATTGGGTAGACTCCGACATCAACTTGCGGTTGATATTACAGATCAACTGACTGTTGATGCAAGCGTGTGCGAGCATCAACCTATGGTTGCCAAAGAAAACGTCAGGAAAGAATTCTCAAAACGCCTTCATAAGGCGTGTGACGAAGCGCGCGTAAGAGAAAGGGGGCGCGCTGTTGATATCCAGTCAGCGCTTGCCAGTGCCGGCTTAAAGGCAACCACTACCGCAATTGGTAAGTGGCTCAACTCTGAGGCTATGCCAGAGTCTGAAAAGCTACGACCTGTAGCGGCCTGGCTTAAGGTCCGCGCCGAGTGGCTGGAGTACGGAATAGAGCCAATGAGGCAGGGCGAACCAAGCGCCGATTCCATTTCCGCTGATGACCTGCAGGTCCTGCAGAGCTTGTTCGCCCTCAAGGGGAAAGTTACGCCAAGATCAAAGAAGGCGCTCGACAGCATTGAGCGAGCAGCCCTAGACGGTCGCCTCACCGAGGACGATCTCGTGTTACTGGAAAGGATTGCCAAGCGCTTTGAAGACGCCCCAGAACTCAATTCAGCCCGTCCGTGAAGCTGAAGTTATTACTTTCTTAGGCCGGGAAGCTGAAGGCCGGGATAGTGAGACTTATAAAGCCCAGGTGCTGGACGATCAAGACCGGACCATCACTGCATATGTGAAGCTGACGGTCGACCCTCGAAAAATCATCGCAGAGCTTGCCGCCTCTCAGGTGGGCAGAGCTCTAGGTTTGAATATCCCGAGACCTTACCTGGTCCTCGTCAACACCGACGAAATTCCAGATCAGTTCGAATCGGCTTTTGCTAAGCGTGGTTACATGCTGTGCTTTGCGAGCAAGCAGGTGAGCGACAGAGGCTATAGCCTTGAACGGGCCTTTACGTCAGAACCTGCTATGACCAACCTGGCCATTTCCAGGCTGTTCGATATGAACTCAACTGTTGTTTTTGACGAGCTGATCGCAAATACGGACAGGAATTTGGGCAATCTCATCTATTCGCCAGAGAAGAAAGGTGTTTGGATGATTGATCACGGTCGAGCGTTGACTGGCGAGTATTGGGATCTCTGGGACCTGGTGCCTGACCAATATGTTACGAACAGTCTCGCAGACACAAATAGCCATTCATGGGATGAGGCTCGGCGTCGCGCCGTACTCAAGGAAGCCCAAAAAATGGTTGTCGCATGCGCTGAACTCTCGCTCGACGAGCTAGACAAAGAGGGGCACTATTCTCGCATTGACAAAGGGACAGATCGCTCGCAAATTGCGGCGTTTCTCAAGGAGCGAATTCAGCACACGGTGCCACTGCTATGCAAACGTCTACAGATAGAGCAACTGCATTTACAGCCGCAGCCTCGTACATAAGCGAGAGAACTAGAAAGCCGCTCATTCCTGCGAGCTGGATGCCAGTCTACGTCGAGCCTATCACTCACTCAGGCGAGCGGATAACTGTGGCCGTTGCGATAACAACTGGCATTCCAGGAGATGTGCCGAGAGTCGTGAATACGCTTGACGTCGACTCACTCAAAACTGTTTTTGGAAAATTCGGCGATCATTTATATGCCATCGCCGACAGCGTCTCTACTGATCTGCAGGCATGGCTATCTCTCGGCGGCGAGCTGGAAGGATGGCAGCCAGCATTCAGTGGCGTCTTCCCGGGCCGAATCACTGGCACTCGTAACGTTAGCATTGAAGCGATCATTGGCTCGGCCAAGACACATACGTCTCTTTTCAGTGCAAAGACCAATGACTCTTCACAAGAGGATTCATCAGAGAGGTCGCTAAACAGATTTCAGGCGGAGATACGGAAGCTAGTTGAGGCAAGCCGTGAAGGTTACTCTAAGCGATTCAACTGCCCCCTCAATCTGTATGGTTCGAAGGGCAGAGCCGTTATCAGCTATGTAGGAACCAACCTTGCAATAAATTTCAGCACCATCGACCCATCGCAAAAAAACTCAAGCTATCAGTGCGCGACCGCCCAAAGAAAGATCAACCAGTTATTGAGGTTGCGCGACATCAACATCGGCCATGATCACGACGACTTACTGCTTGGAATCTGGGTTCCTAAAAAGGACTTAAATCCAGGTCAGGAGGATCAGTTGGACTCGTACACATCGGAGCTAGAGTACGCAGCCAAGAAGGCCGAGATCGATTTTGAGGTCGTATATGGAAACGGCGACCTTCGGCAGGTAGCCCTACCCTTCGCCCAGAGAATACTGGCTGACGCATAGCCTGAATATACGTCCACCAAAAATCAAAGCCCGCCCATAGCGGGTTTTTTTTTGCCTACGATTTAAATATCAACTTTTGGTTGTTGACACGCGATCAACTTTTGGTTGATATTAGCCCCATCGCAGCGACACACAGCCACTGCGAAGGGCCTCAAGAGACCCGCCGCTCTTTAACAGTCAGGAATCTTCGCGGATCGATCCCCGGAAACGGGCATAGCGCGAAACACAAACTTCGATCTCCATGCAGGCTCTGGAACCTGCCGGACTCCCCATATGGGAGGACGCCAAACCATGCAAGCCAGCCAGCGAAGAACACCGAACACGAAATGTGTGACGCCGGCCAGGTGGGGAAACCGCGGCGCCGAGCATGGGGCGGACAGAAACACGGAATTTTTCACTGATGCACCTGGTGACGGGTGCATTGGGAAAACAACCGGAGCAAGACCATGAACAAAGTCATTCATATAACCGGGCGCGGCGAGCTGCAGGTCTTCGCCGATTACGACCTGAATGCCTTTATCCGCGAGGCAAACAGGCTCAACGCTGAGCGCGGATTCACCAGTGGCGTGCGCGTCGTTGAGTGCGAAGACGGCAGCCGAATGACGGCAGCCGACTGCAAGGCTGCTGCATGAAGATTTCACTGGCTGGCCTTGGCGACAGGGCCAGCATCAAAACCTCTTCAGTGAGGCGGATTTGATGCACAGGAGATCAACATGGCAAGAGGATTGGTTCTCGGGGTCGGCATCAACGACCTACCAAGATTTCACAACTGCCCGTTCTACAGCAGATGGAAAGGGATTCTCAGGCGCTGCTTCGGTGATCGCGATGACCGCCACTACGAAGGATGTCAGGTTGCCGAGCAATGGCTTCGGTTCAGCGCCTTCAAAGCTTGGATGGAGCAACAGCCATGGCTTGGCAATCACTTGGACAAGGACATCTTGAGCCCTGACACGATGATCTACCAACCTGAAACCTAGGTTTTCGTGCCAAGCATCCTAAACAACCTGGCAATCGACCGGCCATCACAGCGAGGCGATCTGCCTGTAGGGGTATCCCGCACGAAACGCGGCAAGCCGTTCATGGCAAGAGTTCATTGGCTTGATGGCAGCCGTACCAGTGTTGGCAGTTTTGAATGCCCAGATGAAGCGCATAAGGCCTGGGCCATCGCCAAAGCTGGTGTCATCCGACAAGCAGTCGACCAGTACCGCATGACTGACAGATTCGACGAGCGCGTCTGCATTGCTCTCTTGGATAGGGCGAACAGGCTCGCAACCATCTGAACAACCAGCGCCACGACAGCCTGTCGTTAACTGCCCGATCCTCTCTATGAGAGCGCATCGGGGTGTGATCTACAGCGGAGCAAGGCACCTGACTCGTAATCAGACCAGCCACTGAGCACCGTCGACAAAGCGCGGCGGCAGGCAAAGCCAGAGGTGACGACCTCGCGTAGATCATACCCCGATGCGGACGGAACTGCGGCCTATAACCGCCCACCTGCATCAATCCCAGAATCGGTTGTCATCGAGCGCTGGTGAACTGAACACGGCCGTGGAACTCGGCGCCGGAGACGTAACCGGCAGCTCTGGTAACTTGAGATGGTCCAGCAGGCATGGTCAAATAAGTAATGGCCTTTTGCTACGGTAATCTCAGTTGAAACAGAATCGCGGAATAATCATATTTTTCTCGGCAATGACTTTGCTCTTTATCTTGGTACAGGTATGGCATGCGAAGACTGCTCCGGAAGAGAAAATGCAGGAGCGCGAACGTCAGCTCAAAGGTCTCGCGCTAATCATGAGTGTTCAGTCCGGAAAAGCATCTGATGACTCAACTCGCATCGACTCGGTGACCTACAGCGATGAGGTCATGCGTATCTCTTACACGCTTACAAAAGTAGCGAAGGACGAAATCGATACCGATGAGTTCACCAAGGACACTAAAGCGCTTGCAGTTTCTGCATTCTGCAATGAAAAAGGTTTAGGACAGTTCGTAAAAACGGGTCTTTCCATTAACCTTCTGTACAAGGATTCAACCAGCTCACCGATAGTTGAGTTTCAGATAGGCAAGTCCGACTGCCTCTGAAGACTGCCCACTGAAGCCCGCCTCTCTCGCGGGCTTTTTTCTGCGTGTCGTACCGCAATGAGCCGCGCAGCTAGTCATCAATCTACCGACCAATCCCGAATGCACTCCCCTCCGCGCCCAACGGCAACCAGCGGAGCGGATGAGTGCATCCGAGTTTTGTTGGATCAACACCCCGCCACTCTGGAGACGACCATGTCAGCTCTACGCAAGCCCATCCCGGAAGACGACTTTCTCGACACGGAGGCAGGTCAGGAATGGTTGACCGAGTCGGTCGACGATCTGCTTTATCGGCGCCACGTCGAGGCACCAAATCCGGTAGGCCGAAGCAAGGTCCTGGTCAACGCTGACCACCTACCAGAGGTGCTGGCGGATCACATGGCTGCGAACCCAGTCCCTGACCGGTGTATCGAGAAGATCCTGATCGAGCTGATCAGGCGCGAAGACGGCGGCATTTTGCACACCTGGGCAATCGAAGCCGTCGGCGGTGATCCGCAGATCGTTCGGTCTCTCGCCGGCAACCTGGTCGCGGTGCACGCCAACGAATACCGAGATGCCAAGCTCGAAAGCGATCGTGTAGAGCGGGAGTGTGGGTTTTGAGTCCGCACATCGCCATCGATCAGGCGCTGGAAGCCCTTGAGCATCCCGGCAACCGCGATCTGGACGACACCCTAACCGAGGGTTTGATCGTCCGCCACTTCACGGCCGGCGACATCACCGCCGAAGAATTTCACCACTACAGCGCCCGCCTGCTGAAGATCAGTCGGCAGCGCAAGGAGCTGGAAGCATGACCACGCCAATCGTGCCAACGCTGGTTGATGATCAACTGGCTGAAATAGAACGCAAGATCGCCATCCTCGGATTCGGCCTCCCCTTCAATGAGGTGATCGGCCGCAAGCGCGAGGATCTGGTCGACAACCTCCCGCAGCGCCTGTCGGTGACCATGAAGGGCAGACGCATCGCTGTGAGGGCTCGGTCGTGAGCTTCTACGAAGACAACGTGGACGATGGCAGTCACTGCATGAGTTGCTGCCAGCTCATAGGCGATTCTGTCGGATACCCACGGGCTTGCAGGAACTGCGGCGGTGAAGGTAGCGAGCCAAACCCTGAAGGCCATAAAAAGCGCATGAAGGCTGAGGCTATGCAGCGCTTTGATGTCTGGCTGGCCCGTACCGGCCTCGCCCACAAGAGACACAACAACGGCTATCACGTCGTGTTGACGCTTCCGGACGGTCGCATGATCGATTGCTGGCCAAGCACGAAAAAGTGGCAGCTCCGAGGGCAGCGCATGAGCCGCGACGGCACAGCACTGCATGAACTGGTGTTACAGCAACTGAGGCCGTGACCATGAATCTCTTTTACTGGGTGCTCGTCGTAATGCTCGTCTCAGGCGCAGGCGCTTACGAAGTCATCACCAATGACTCAGGCGTGTGCCAGGTGCCGCGCTCCACCACCTACAACGTGTTCCGATGACCAGCCGGCAAATGGCCCGCCAGGTGCTCATCTGGCGCGGCTCGTTTCCAGTCCTCGCGATCTACACCTTCCTGATGCTGCTCAGCGCCCTCGCCGACCGCATCACTCAATAAAGCAACCTCACAGCGCCCCGCAAGGATGGCGCGGGAGATAGTCATGCTCGCAGCAATCGCAGACCGCATCCGTTCCAAGTCCTACGAACTACCCCTCTCCCGTGATTACGTCCGGCACTGGGGCTTGAAAGAGGCAATTCGGGAGCTTGTACAGAACGCTCTGGATAGTGAATCGCCGTTCGAATACGCCTTCGCCGACGGCCAGCTGTTTATCACCAGCCGATTTGCACGACTCGAAGCCGGCACCCTTGTGCTTGGCAGCACTTCCAAGACAGACCGCGCTGACGCGATTGGCAGCTTTGGCGAAGGCTACAAGATCGCCCTGCTAGTGCTGACCCGCAATGGTTACGACGTGAAGGTCCTCAACGGGAATAAGCAGTGGGCGCCCGAGTTCCGGCATAGCGATCAGTTCGACGCAGAGGTGCTGTGCATCAACGAAACACCGGCGCATCGCCAGAATCAGGGCGTTGAATTCATCATCTCGGGGCTTACCGAAGATGACGAGGCCGAAATTCGCAGCATGTGCCTGCGGATGCAGCCACCGATGAGTGACGTCATCGGCACAAAATACGGCCATATTCTGCCATCCCGCCCCGGGAAGCTTTACGTCGGCACGCTCTTCGTGTGTGACACCGAGCTGACCTACGGCTACGACATCCTTCCTGAATACCTGCAGCTTGAGCGTGATCGCCAAACAGTGTGCGGCTGGGACCTGAAACAGGTATCGAAGAACGCCTGGATCGACACCGAGCGGCTGGAAGAAGTGGCGACGATGATTGAGGCCGGTATTCCCGATGTCGAGTACGTCGAGTACGGCAGCACTGAGCTTGTGAGAGAAGCTTGCTACAGACTGTTCCAGCAGAAACATCCTGGCGCAATCGCCGTTCAATCCCAGGAAGAGCTGAACAACCTGGTCAAGCAGGGAATGACCAACACCGTAGTGGTGAGCCGGACCTTCCACTCTCAGGTTTCAAACTCGACTTCGTACAAGCAGCAGGTCTCCCACGTCGTGGCTATCCAGACACCCAAAGCTGCCTTGGAAGAATGGTATCGCGACAACAAAAAATACATGAGCAGGCTGCCGGCGGCGTCCCTCAAGGAGCTGGTCAAGCGCGCTGACGGCTGGAGGAGCAAGTGATGTCCACGAACATGCAGATTTGGTCCCAGGTCGAGAAGACAGACACCCGGTTCACCAAAAAAGCCAAGGTCAACGGCCAGGACATCACCAGCCTGAGCGGCACCGCGATGGTGATGAAGGCAACCGAGCTGTTCGGCCCGGTCGGCATCGGTTGGGGCTGGAAGATCATCGAAGAGCGCTTCGATGAAGGCCACGAAATTTACATCGGTGAGGGCGACAAACGCTCCTGCATCGGTCGCGAAATCGGCCACACACTCAAGATCGCTCTCTGGTTCACCCAGGAAGGTCAGCGCGGCGAGATCGAGCAATACGGCTGCACCCGGTACCAGTACAAGACAAGCTACGGCATGACCACTGATGGCGAGGCGCCGAAAAAATCGCTGACCGACGCCATCAAGAAAGCGCTTTCCATGCTCGGGTTCAGCGCGGATGTGTTCCTTGGATTGTTCGATGATCAGACCTATGTCGAGCAGCTCAAAGAAGAACAAGCCATCGAACAGGCCGCGGACAAAGACGCCGAGATCCTGCGTCAGAAGCAGGAGCGACTGGACTGGCTGAACTCTGCGGTGGAAACGATGGGCAAGGCCGTAACCGCCCACGAACTGAAGATGCTGAACGTCAAATACATCCGAGAAGCGACCCGCCGCAACGAGCCGACGTTTATTGCCCGCATCACCCGCGCCTTCGAAGAACGCAAAGAAGCCCTTAAACCCGGTAAGGAGAATGCAGCATGACCCAACTCTACGCACTGACCGGCAAGCTCGCCGAACTTCAAGGGATGGCGGACACCGACGACGAGGGCCTGAAAGAGGCCCTGCAGCACGCGATGGACGAAATCCAAGGCGAGTTCGAGGTGAAGGCTGACAACATCGTCATGCTCCGCCGCAACATTGAAAGTGACGTGACGGCCATCGACACGGAGATTGAGCGACTGACCGAGCTCAAGCGCATCAAGTCCAACAGCGTTGCGCAGATCAGCGATTACCTGCGCCGGAATATGGAATCCGCCAACCTCAAGTCGATCAAGCGCCCGCTGTTCACCATCACCTTGGCCCTGGGCAAGGAGAAGGTCATCGTCGACAACGAGGACGCGGTGCCCGACGAACTGACATCCGTGAAAACCAGCATTGCCCCGGACAAGAACGCGATCGCCGCCAAGCTCAAGGAAATTCGCGAGCACAACGAAGCCGTGCGCAAGCGCATGGCCGCCGGCGAAGACGCAGAACACGAACTGCTCGAAGAACCTGCCTACGCGCATTTGGAGCGCGGCGACAGCTCGATCCGGATCAAGTGAGGCCAGCATGATCAGCAACCACCTCAACCTCGTCGAGCAGCACCGACCGGACGCCGAGTCGATCGCTGAGCGAATCGCGCAGTACTTGGCCTCCGGCGGACGGATCGACCAACTGAAAAGCCCACCGCGCAATCCGCTGCCACCGCCCCGCTCGAAGAAGATAGACCCTGAAACGGTCCTCAAGCGGCGACCGAAGCCGATATCGGCCGCCGAACGCAAGGCGCTGCGCAAAATGGCGGACTCGCTATGAGCAAGCGCAAACCATGCAATCGGCGGGTGCAGATCGAGCGCGGCATGCGGGCCTTGGTCAACACCCACCACGCAGCTGTCATCAACATTGATCCAAGCGGCCTTCAGGTAATGATCAACTGGAAGAACGGCAAGCAGATCCTGTCGAGAGCGGTTTCCGACGCACTCTGCGATGTCGCGCACCGCTGGACGATCTATATCGCGGGCATCTGCGTTCGTCAGGACGGCGCCCAATACATCAAGTCGATCGATATCAAGCCCGACGGCGTGCACCTGGTGGAAAGGCTCTCGGATGTCCTTGAGCATTTCTACGAAGAGGTGAAGGCCGACTGCAACCCCAATCACCGGATTGGCATGGGCTGGCTGGCCGTGCCCGGTGACAGGCCGGTACCTGAAGCGCGGTTATCAGCACTGCTGGCCTCGGTCGGCGCCTGGCATCAGGTGAAGGTAGCTGCGTGAAACGCTCCAGACCCCAACAACGCAAACAACAGACCTGGCTGGACTTGCCGGCCAGTGGAATTGAAGAGGTAGGCCATGGCCAAGAGCAATGCAGATCGCTCAGCGAAAGCCGCGGCGAAGAGGAAGGAGCGCGGCGAAGAGGAGATAAGGCTTCACTGCCTGCCCGGTACTCGCCAAGCTCTTGCTGAGCTGATGGCCTGGAGCGGCATCGAGGAACAGGGCGAGGCAATCACGCTGATGATTCACCACCTGCACGGCCTTGGCCCCGGCGGCGCACTTCCCCTGCTTGAACCACCGCCGCGACACGAATACGTGATACCGGAAAACGTGTCGCGCAAACTGAAACTCGCCCACGACCGCGAAGCCATTCGCATCAATCACGACGAATAAACCCCTACCCACGCTGCGCATCCGAATCACGGAGGGCGGCGCATACCCGGAGAAAACCATGACTCAACATGCACAGCAATCCGTAGCCGCCGCCGACCTGCCAGAACGCGGCCAACCTCTTGCCGGTGGCACCTTCGTGACTCGCTACTGGCTGAACGGCGAAGAGCGCGCCCTGGTGCTGCTCGACAACGAACTGACCGGCGCCTGGGGAGAGTACGGACAGGATGTCACCGGCGCCAAGAGCTACAGCGATGGTGCAGCCAACACTCGCGCCATGGCCGAAGCCGGCAGTGATCTCGCGGCGAAGGTGCTGGAACTGGATGCACACATCCCGTCCCACCTTGAAGCCGCTCTTCTAATGTCCGCCAAGGCCGACGGCGTGATCACGCTGCGCGAAGATCGCTGGCATTGGCTGAGCACGCAGTATTCCGCCTACTACGCCTTCGACATGGACTTCGAAGGTGGCTGGGTCGACTGCTACGGCAAGGGCAACGAGCGGCTCGTCCGCCCTGTCCGCAGCCTCCCTATTCAGTAATTCACCCATTCATTCCTTTCTTTGCAGGCGATTCCCGGGAGTGTCAGGACGACGCTCAGACCAGAAGCATGTCGGGAAGCGCCGACTGCCTGCACCCTACTTCGCTCACAGGAGCATCCCATGCAAGCGAATCAACTGACGACCTACACCCGTGGCGGCCTGATGATCAGCAGTCCTGATGAATCGGTTGTGCTCAAGCTGGCCTCTCTGGCGATTGGCGTCGCGCCAGCCGTTGTCGCAGGAAACGTTCCCGCCATCGGCGAGATTTGGCCTGGTGAAGGTGGTGTGAATGGCGGTCTGTTCCCCGGCGACGGCAAGCCCTACTACCTGATCGTGCCGACCGGCGCCGATGCGGAAAGCGAGCTTGAATGGGGCGGCCGCGGAAACGAACTCAATGGCGCCAGAAGCCAATGGGATGGGCATTCCAACACTGTCGATCTTGTCGGTTCAGAAGACACCCATCCAGCTGCTCAGTTCTGCGCCGAATTCGAGCGTGACGGGCACAATGACTTTCACCTGATGTCACGGCGCGAGGCTTCGTTTCTCGAAATCACCCTCGGCGACAATGACGTGTTCAGCAAGAGCTGGCACTGGACCAGCTCGCAGTTTTCCGCCAACAGCGCCTTCTGCTTGGACTTCGGAGCTGGCTGGATCGACGACTACGGCAAGCGCACCGAGCGGCTCGTCCGCCCTGTCCGCAGAAAGTTTATTTGATCATTCAATCCTTCATTCATGGGCGCGCCAGCGCCCTCGCTTTTCAAGGAGGCCAGGATGGCCCTGCATTCGGATCTGGAAATCCACAAGGTTGCCGAGGAACTTCTCGGACTTTCGCTCGACCTGGTGCGGAACATACCCCGCGACCTGAAACAGGTTATCGGTGCAAAGATCCGCGATGAATGCCTTCAGGTCCTGGTGTTGATCGGGCGCGCCAATATGGCCCGGGAAAAGCTCCCATACCTGAACCTTCTCCTTGAAAGTGTCTGGATGCTGAATTACCTGCTGCGCGCCCTTACCAATCGAGGGTTGATCAGCAAGGGGCAGCACGCCAAAGCGATGAAGATGACGGCCTCCGTAGGTCGACAGGCGAATGCCTGGAAAAAGTCCGCAACAGCGCCCGCTACGTGAGGGTTAAGGCTCTCCCGTCTATGCGCAAAATCTGGTCGAGCCGCTGACCTCTGGTCACCGCCATGCGCACAAGAGATACCGCCGGTCTAAAGCGTCCGCGTAGGTCTTGCGTAGTTTCCACCCTGATCGGCAACGCCTTCGGGGTGGTGATGTAGATAGCTCGGCAGGTCGCAGTATTCCGCCAACAACGCCTTCAACATGGACTTCGAAGATGGCTGGATCAACAACAACGACAAGAACAACGAGCGGCTCGTCCGCCCTGTCCGCAGATTTGAATGTTGCACCCTTCCAGTTCGAGGATCTCGTCCAAGCGTATTACGACTGTCGCCGGCACAAGCGAAACACCGCGAGCGCCCGGCACTTCGAGAAGGACATGGAGATCAACTTGCTGGAGCTTCACGACGACCTGATTGCAGGCACTTACCGGCCAGGCCGCTCGATATGTTTCGTGGTCACCCGACCGAAAGCCCGCGAGGTTTGGGCGGCAGCGTTTCGGGACCGCGTCGTCCACCACCTGATGTACAACCATGTGGCGCCGCGCTTCTACGCCAGCTTCATAGCGGACAGTTGCGCATGCATCCCGGGGCGCGGCACCTTGTACGCCGCGAAGCGCCTTGAATCGAAGATCCGCAGCGCCAGCGAGAACTGGTCGAAGCCGACGTTCTACCTGAAGTGCGATCTGGCAAACTTCTTCGTTGCGATCGATAAGCAGGTGCTGCGCCAGCAGTTGGCCAAGAAGATCGCCGAACCGTGGTGGCTCGCACTGGCCGAAACGATACTGATGCACGACCCGCGCGAAGACTACGTGCTGCGCAGTCCGCCCCATCTATTCAACCGGGTACCGCAGCACAAGCGCCTGACTGCACAGCCAGCGTACCTCGGCCTGCCGATCGGCAACCTGTCGTCACAGTTCTTCGCGAATGTTTATCTCGACGCGCTGGATCAGTTCGCCAAGCACCAGCTCGGCGCCAAGCACTACATCCGATACGTCGACGACTTCGTGTTTCTTCATGAATCGCCACAGCAACTGAATCAATGGCGAGAACAAGTCGAAGCGTTCCTGCCGAGGCTCGGCGCCAAACTGAATCCTAAGAAGACAATTCTTCAACCGGTGGATCGCGGCGTCGACTTCGTCGGGCACGTCATCAAGCCGTGGCGGAGGACAACGCGGAAAAGGTCGATGGCCCAGGCGCTGAAGCGAATCGCGGCGGCGCCCGCCGAGGATCTGCGCGAAACCGCCAACAGCTACTTCGGCTTGCTCGGACAAGCCAGTCACAGCCAGAAAGATCGGGCGGCCATCGCTCGCGTGGTTCTGCTGCGAGGCAACAGCGTCAACGCATCACTGACCAAGACATTCAAAAAGCAGTAAACCACCCACTTATACGAATCACACCAGCCGGCGAGGATCCCGCATGCTCACAGCAATTGACTTATTTTCTGGTTTCGGTGGATGGACGCGCGGCGGCAAGGATGCCGGCCTGAACGTTCTCTGGGCCGCAAACCACTGGCCCGAGGCAGTCGAATGGCACACCCGGAACAATCCAGACACGATCCACGCGTGCCAAGATCTGCACCAGGCGAATTGGGCTGATGTACCGAAGCACGATGTCATGCTCGCGTCGCCCTGCTGCCAGGGTCACACCAAAGCCCGCGGCAAGGCTGCCGGTAACCCCCAGCACGATAACTCGCGATCGACAGCCTGGGCACCGATACAGAACGCCGAGGTCAACCGGCCGGAATTCGCGGTGATCGAGAACGTACCGGAGTTCATGGACTGGATTCTGTACCCGGCGTGGGCTGACGCCATGCAGCGGCTGGGCTACGCACTGGCGCCGCACATCGTGGACTGCGCAGATCTCGGCGTCCCTCAGCACCGCGTGCGCTTGTTCATGGTCTGCTCGCGCAGCAAGGCCCCGCTGCACTTGCAATTGCCCCGCTACCAGCATGTGCCGGCCCGCGAGATTATCGACTTCGACGCCGGCAAATGGTCGCCGATAAACAAGCCAGGCCGCGCCGCATCGACACTTACCCGCGTGAAGAACGGTCGCGAGCGTTTCGGTGATCGTTTCGTGATGCCCTACTACGGGTCTGGCTCTGGCCTCACCGGGCGCAGTCTTGATCGCCCGATTGGCACCATCACCACGCTGGACCGCTGGGCGGTCGTCGATGGCGACATGATGCGCATGATCAGTGCTGATGAGGCAATGGCCGCTCAGTCCTTTCCGAAGGACACACTTCGGCCGGACAACCACAAGCTGACGATGCACATGACCGGCAACGCCGTGCCGCCACGCGCCGGGCAGCGAATCATCGAGGCGCTGAAAGCTGCGGCGTAGTCAAAGCCACGGCAACGCGGCCAGCCAATCGGCCAGGCGCATCAGCATCTGGCTGAGCAGCTCGGCAAGCACTTGGTAGATCAGATCGGCAATCAGGCGTTTCACAGGATGGCACTCCAGAGCAATTGGTATGGCGCCATTGTGGAATGACCGTGGTGCTCGATCGTCTGAGGAAACTTGTGCCACGCCTTGGCACAACGAAAACTTCGAACATTTCCCCCCTTGACACCCTCCACCGCCCGGGCATGCCCCGGCATAGGACGCCCCATGCCCACAGAAAACCGTATCGACTGTCCCGCCCTGCACAAGCGCAGCAAAAGTTACCCGTTCGGCGAACGCGTTCCGTGCACCGTGCGAATGGTGAAAAGTGTCACCGCCGACCCCATGCCCGGCATTGGGCTTGCCTACATCAAAGGTGCGGTGCCGGTGGCGAATCAGGACGATATCTACCATGTGTGGACCAACAGCCATGGCGCCGTGGCAGCGGTAATGCCTGATGGACGTCACCTTGGGCTGCGGCCCGGCGAATTCGAGGTCCACACCTGGCACGAACTGTCGCGAGCGCAATCAGCATCAGGCGTGACGATCGCCGCAGACCGCGCCAACCGCCTCTACTTGGCCGGGCCCATGACTGGCTTCGAAGACTTCAACTTCCCCGCATTCAACAAGATGGCCGCCGAGCTGCGCGCTCGTGGCTACGTCGTCGAGAACCCGGCAGAGCACGGCGTCGTCGACGGGGCGGACTGGGCCGACTACATGGCCTATGACCTGACCCGACTCGGGTTGTGCGGTCAAGTCGCGGTGCTGCCCGGCTGGGAGAACTCGAAAGGCGCACGGCTCGAAGTGCACATTGCGCGCGAGCTCGGCATGAAGGTTGTGAATGCCCAAGACCTTGTGGCCACCTGAAAATTTACCCCTAGCGTAAAAGTTTCTTCATTAATACTTCAGTATCCGAATTCAAAGACTTAGTCATCCATCTTATTTTAGGTGTGAATTCACAAATTATGTCACTGATTTCGATGTAACTTCCAGCTGCCCCGGTGTTAAGCAACCTGTAAAACTCAGACTGCACCATCTGATAGATGTCTCTATTTGTAATCTTAAATGTAGACAGCTCACTCTGATCGAAATATAGACTCATTTCCTTCCAAGCCAATTCAACCTTTCGGCACTGTGCATCCCAGTCCTTTTGATGATCAGCGATGTTCTCGTGAATTTTCATTGTGTCGTAAACCTGATCAGACATATGAATCATCTTGATTTGACCCAAAAGCTTGTCCATCAGTTTTTCGGCAGCCCACCCACCATCCAAAGAAAGCTTAAAATTCCTGAGGGACTCGTATTTCCCAGAGTGCCTAAACTGACGCCGCCAACTTGTCAAAGCAGCAACTGCAACCGCTGCTGTTACGATCCCTCCAGTGAAATTCAACAGTTCGAAAGCATTGCGAACTTGCTTAGAAAGCTCTTCAGTGGAATTTAGGCCAACCCCAATCAGCACACCAAAAGCAACTAACAAAACACACCCAGCTAGAACAACTCGATCCATAGGCCACCTCATTTTTGTGTGAGGAATATTAGCCTTTGTAAAGCCGAACCGCTTCAAATAGCTTCCCCGTGCTACTGATACCAATAACAGATCTCACCCACTCCCCCTTCAAAGTCAGCCGCTATAGCGGCAAGGACGAAGTCATGTCTGAAGAAAAGAAACACACAGGGCCGGACCACTTTCGCTACGTCGACCACATCGGCCCGGAAGGCGTAACTATCGTCTGCCGAAAATACGTTGTGATCCGCGAAAGCGAACACTGTTACTGGATCGTTCCTGAAGGCTCGGAAGGCTGGGCTCGGGCGAGGCAGACGGCTACTGGTAAGACCTTCAAGGATGCAAAACGGGTTTCGAAGGATTCGTGGCGACGATTCGCGTACCCAGATAGAGAACGAGCGCTCTCCTCCTACAAGGCGCGCAAGCGGCACCAGCTTGGGCACGCCGAACTTGCCCTTGAGCGTGCGAAAGCAGTTCTCGCCGACATCAAGGAAATTGAGGCGATCAACGACGAGCATCTGTGCTCGGGCGGCGACTACATCAAACAGCTCAACTGGACGGACTGCTGATGGCTACCTCACCACAATCGAAAGAACGGCCGATCCTTTTCTCGGCGCCGATGGTGCGCGCCATTCTGGATGGGCGGAAGACGGTCACGCGGCGGCCGGTCAAGGGGCTCGGATTGCAATGGCTGGACGACTTCAAGCCAGAGTACGTTGCCGACGCAGCAAACAGCCTGTGCCCCTACGGAAAGCCCGGCGACCAGCTGTGGGTTCGAGAGACCTGGTACTGCGATCACAACGACGTCATGCGCGGCCCCTACCTCAAACCGGACGACTTGGATGTGAGCGAGGCACGCGACGACGGCACGCTGGTTTACGCCGCCGATGGGCTGACCCCATATGAAGCCGATCAGCCAGTCTGGAAACCAAGCATCCACATGCCGCGCTGGGCGTGCCGCATCCTGCTGGAGATCACCGACGTCCGCGTCGAGCGGTTGCAGGACATCAGCCGCGCCGATATCCGGGCGGAAGGCCTGCAGTGTCCGCCGGAGCTGGCAGGCGATAACGTTTCGCCGAATTACCGAGACTGGTACCCGGCGGCTTGGAAGGAACTATGGAACTCGACCGGCGGCGACTGGGACGCCAACCCGTGGGTCTGGGTCGTCGAGTTCAAGAGGGTTCAGCCATGAGCAAGTATTCAAAACTGAAACAGCTGGCCGAGGGCTGCCGCGGTGAAGTCATTCGCTCGCACGGATGGGTGGGAATGATCGAGGACGCCGGCCTGTTGCACCGTGACGAGCAGTTCCTCAAGGAGTGTTCGCCCGAGGCAGTAATAGCACTGATCGACGAGATCCAGCGCCTGAAAAGTGTCGAGCATGCATTCACTGAGTGGATCGAGAAAACCGAATGGGTGCAGGCCTCAGTGCAGCCCACCGAGCTTGGACGTCACCGCGCCGATGTGCTGCGCGCGCGGATCGACAATCTTAAGACCGAGAACGAACGCCTGCGCAAAGACCGCGACGGCCTACTTGAAGCGGGAGCGCACCTACTATGATCTTGATTCCAATAGCCGCCCCGCTCTACATGGCCTACCTCATCTACAAGGGGCCGTGGCGATGAGTGCACCGATTGAGCCGCAGGATTACCTTTACGGCGTAAAGGTCGTGCAGATCGAGGATATCCGGGTTGCCCGAGGCCTCACTCGCCGACCGTCCTCTTCATGCACGCACAGGAAGATGGTCTACGACCACAACGAGCGCCGAATCTGGTGCAGCGACTGCGAGACAGAGGTCGAAGCGTTCGACGCCTTTCTCCACCTGGTGGAGAAGTTCAGCGCCGCGGCGGGCCGGATAAATCGCCGTGCTGCCGAACTGGCTGAGGCGGAAAAATTCCAGATTCGCAGTCGCGCCGCCAAGGTGATGGACGAAGCCTGGCGCAGCACGAAGATGGCGCCGCTCTGCCCTCACTGCAATGCCGCGATCCTCCCCGAGGACGTTGCCGGCGGCGTGGCAAGCACCTCGAAAGCATTGGTTGCCGCTGCGCGCAAACGCCAGCAGCCGAACAAGCCTTAACCCCTCCCCCAACTCAACAGCCTGCCGGTGTACGGCGGGCGAGGTATTCGTATGCCTGAATTAACGTACGACCAGAAGCTGATCCACTACGCGACAGCACCGAAAGCCACCGCCGGGCCTATCCGCCAGATCGAGGGCCGCAGAATCGTCACCTACTGGTGCGGGAAGCTGCGCGGCGACTTCGTAAAATTCGGTGCTGACTGGAAAGCCGCCACCAAAGAAGAAGCCATCGAATCCGCTCGCCAGTTCCGCGAACAGTGCAAAACGGAAGCGAAAGCGAAAGGCCTGCTGTCCGCATAACCCATCACCACCTTCTGCCGCCACGCGCGGCATGGAGCACCCCTATGTCAAATCGCAGCGCGGCCCAGGTCGCGCCTATCCTCCCGCGCTTCATTCGCGCCGGCGAGGCATACGGCTACCTCGGCATGTGCCGGGACGAATTCAACAAAACGGTGCGCCCGAATGTGCGCGAATTCCCGATCGGAAAACAGGGCGTTGGTTTCGACCGGCTCGAGCTGGACGAGTGGGCCGACCGTTACATCGAGTCGATGGCAATTGAAAAGGCCGCCAATCAGGACAACAATCGCCCTCGCAGCGAGCGCCAGGGCAAGAAGAAAGGAGCAACGCCGTGGCCCAAAAAGCAATCACCGGCCTCCAGCAAATGCCGAACGGCATCTGGAAGATCGACAAAAAGTACAGAGGAGAACGAATTCAAGAGAGTACTGGCACTTGTAACCGCGCCGAAGCAGAGCAGTACCTGATTCACAAGCTGGAGCAGTTGCGCCAGCAAAAGGTGTACGGCGTTCGGCGGGTCAGGACGTGGCGGGAGGCGGCGACTCGCTTCCTCCTGGAAGTGAAGGATCAGGCTTCCATCCACATCTCGGCTACTTATATGGAGCAGCTCGACCCGTTTATTGGCGATATGCCGCTGACCCACATCGACGACGACGCCCTCGCGCCTTACATCCAGTCGAAGCTGAATCCAGCGGTAGGAAAGCCAGTGACGAACCGGACAGTGAATATCGCGCTTCAGCGGGTCATCCGCGTGTTGAACCTTTGCGCGCGAAAGTGGCGCGACGAGGAACGACGGCCGCTGCTGGACGTGGTGCCGATGATTTCCCTGCTGGACGAGAAGACGAACAGCCGGAAGCCCTACCCGCTTTCATGGGAAGAGCAGTCGATCCTGTTCGCCGAACTCCCGGCGCACCTTCAGACCATGGCTATGTTCAAGGTCAATACAGGTTGCCGGGAACAGGAAGTTTGCAAACTTCAGTGGAATTGGGAGATCGCGGTACCGGAGCTGGGAACGAGCGTGTTCCTGATACCGGCGGGATTCGGGGGGAGGAGTGCCAGGTCTGGCGTGAAGAACCGAGACGAGCGTCTGGTCGTGATGAATGACGTTGCCAAGTCAGTAATCGAGAAACAGCGCGGCAAGCATCCGCTCTACGTCTTCCCGTTTGGCAAGCCAGATGGTGATGGGAATGAAACGACGGTTCACCGCATGAATGACTCGGCCTGGAAGAAGGCGCGGATCCGAGCGGCGAAGAAGTGGCAGGAGAAATTCTTGCGGCCGGCACATGACGGCTTTGCCAGAATCCGAATTCACGATTTGAAGCACACCTTTGGGAGAAGGCTGCGTGCTGCTGGCGTGACTGAGGAAGATCGCAAAGCGCTGCTCGGCCACAAGAACGGGAGCATCACCAGCCACTACTCCGCGGCGGAATTGGATCAGCTCATTGCGGCGGCAAATAAGGTATCAGCAACCGACTCGCGCGCACCAGCGCTGACGATTCTGAAACGGAGGGAAGCATGATCGAAAATGCCAGGGTCACTCGGAAAGTCACTATGGCAGAAATAACAAAGCCGCTCGAAAGCGGCTAAGTCATTGAATTATATGGTCGGGACGGAGTGATTCGAACACTCGACCCCTAGCACCCCATGCTAGTGCGCTACCGGACTGCGCTACGCCCCGACTGGTTTGGAACCTTGCCCTTCATCTCGAAGAGCGCTCAAGAATATATCGCAAGCTTTTGAAAACTGGAAGTATTTAAAAGCCGCTTTTTATTTCTTGAGAACCACCAGTACATCTTCAAGCTCAGCGATCATCTGGCGGATCATTTGCTTGTATTGGGTGGTGTCGTCTTTGGCTTCATCGCCGGACAAACGCAGGCGCGCGCCGCCGATGGTGAACCCCTGATCGTAAAGGAGCGCGCGGATCTGCCGGATCATCAGCACGTCCTGGCGCTGATAATACCGGCGGTTTCCGCGGCGTTTGACGGGGTTGAGTTGAGGAAACTCCTGCTCCCAGTAGCGCAGCACGTGTGGTTTTACCGCACACAGCTCGCTGACTTCACCAATGGTGAAGTAGCGTTTGCCCGGGATGACGGGTAGTTCGTCGTTATGACTTGGTTCCAGCATAAGCCTCAACTCGGGCCTTCAACTTCTGCCCTGGACGAAAGGTGACCACACGGCGAGCCGTGATCGGGATTTCTTCCCCCGTTTTCGGGTTGCGGCCAGGCCGCTGGCGTTTGTCCCGAAGGTCGAAATTGCCGAAACCGGACAATTTGACCTGCTCGTTGTCTTCAAGAGCGTGCCTGATTTCCTCGAAAAACAGTTCAACCAATTCCTTGGCTTCCCGCTTGTTCAGGCCCAGCTCTTCATACAGACGTTCCGCCATCTCAGCTTTCGTCAAAGCCCCCATACGTCACTTCCTTAACGTGGCGTTCAACCTTTGTTCGAGCGAGGTGAGGATATTTTGCGTCGTCGAATTCACCTCATCGTCATTAAGAGTGCGCGATGGATGCTGCCAGGTCAAGCCAACTGCAAGGCTTTTTCTATCAGGATCAATACCTTTACCCTGATACACGTCAAACAGCCTGAGATCCGTGAGCCATTCGCCTGCATTTTCACGGATTACGTCCAGCACTGCCGAGGCCGCGACGTCTTTGTGCGCGATCAGGGCAAGGTCACGACGCACTTCAGGAAAGCGCGACAACTCGTGGAATTGCGGCATTTTTCCGGCTGCCACTTCCGCCAGAACCAGCTCAAAGACGAAGACTGGACGATCCAGACCCAAGGCTTTGGACAATTCAGGGTGGATTGCGCCGATAAAGCCGACTTCACGCCCGTCACGTTCGATGCGCGCGGTCTGACCCGGGTGCAGCGCCGGGTGTTTGCCCGGGGCGAAAGTGAAGGTATCCAGAGCACCGGCGAAACCCAGCACGGCTTCAACGTCAGCCTTGACGTCGAAGAAATCGACCGTGTCACGACCTTGCGCCCAGCCTTCCGGCAGGCGGCTGCCGCACACGACACCCGACAGCATCGGCTCTTGCTTCAGGCCTTCCAGCTGACCGACGAAGCGCAGACCGCTTTCGAACAGACGCACGCGATCCTGCTGACGGTTCAGGTTATGTTGCAACGCCTTGACCAGACCGGGCCACAGCGACGAACGCATGGCGGCCATGTCATTGGAAATCGGGTTGGCCAACAACAGCGGCTCGACGCCTGGGCTGAACAGTTCGAACTGCTTCGGATCGATGAAGCTGTAAGTGATCGCTTCCTGATAACCACGGGCTACCAACAGACGACGCAGCTCAGGCAATTCGCTGCGCGCTTCAGTCTTGGCTTGTGGCGCCAGACGCGCTTGCGGGTAACGAACCGGCAGACGGTTGTAACCGTACAGACGAGCCAGTTCTTCGATCAGATCGACTTCCAGGCTGATGTCGAAGCGGTGGCTTGGCACGTCTACGCGCCACTGCCCTGCTCCGTCAGCGGTAATTTTCAGCCCCAGGCCGCTGAGCAGACGCTCGACCTGAGCCGAATCCATTTCCATGCCCAGCATCTGGGTGATGCGTTGAGCACGCAGGGTGATCGGCGCGATCGACGGCAGGTGCTGCTCGCTGACGGTCTCGATGATCGGACCGGCTTCGCCACCAGTGATTTCCAGCAGCAGGCCAGTGGCGCGCTCCATGGCTTCACGGGCCAGTTGCCAGTCCACGCCACGCTCGTAACGGTGCGAAGCGTCGGTGTGCAGGCCGTAGGAACGTGCCTTGCCAGCCACAGCGATCTGATCGAAGAACGCCGACTCAAGGAATACGTCGCGCGTGGTCGCAGACACACCGCTGTGCTCACCACCCATCACGCCGGCAATCGCCAACGCACGAGTGTGGTCGGCGATCACCAGCGTATCGCTACGCAGACTGACTTCCTGACCGTCGAGCAAAACCAGTTTCTCGCCCTCTTCCGCCATGCGCACACGGATGCCGCCATTGATTTCGGCGAGATCGAAGGCATGCAGCGGTTGACCCAGCTCGAGCATCACATAGTTAGTGATGTCGACGGCAGCGTCGATGCTGCGTACTTCGGCGCGGCGCAGACGCTCAACCATCCACAGCGGGGTTGGCCTGGACAGGTCGACGTTGCGGATGACGCGGCCCAGGTAACGCGGACAGGCGGCTGGCGCCAGCACTTCTACCGATCGCACTTCGTCGTGCACGGCTGGAATGGCCATGACCACCGGACGGGTGACCGGAGCAGCGTACAGAGCGCCGACTTCACGGGCCAGACCGGCCAGCGACAGGCAGTCGCCACGGTTCGGGGTCAGGTCGACCTCGATGCTGGCGTCTTCCAGGTCCAGATACACGCGGAAGTCTTCGCCCACAGGCGCATCGGCCGGCAGCTCCATCAGACCGTCGTTGCCCTCACCGACCTGCAGCTCGGTTTGCGAGCAGAGCATGCCGTTGGACTCGACACCACGCAGCTTGGCCTTCTTGATCTTGAAGTCGCCCGGCAGCTCGGCGCCGATCATGGCGAACGGAATCTTCAGGCCCGGACGCACGTTTGGCGCACCGCATACGACCTGGAAGGTTTCCGCGCCATTGCTGACCTGGCACACACGCAGCTTGTCGGCGTCAGGGTGCTGCTCGGTGCTCAGCACCTCGCCCACCACCACGCCGCTGAATACACCGGCGGCCGGGGTCACGCTATCGACCTCCAGGCCCGCCATCGACAGACGAGCAACCAGCTCGTCGCGACTTACCTGCGGGCTAACCCAGCCACGCAGCCATTGTTCACTGAATTTCATCCTGCTCTCCTAAGAATTCGTTACGACTAGCGAAATTGCGCGAGGAACCGCAAGTCGTTGTCGAAGAACAGACGCAAGTCGTTCACGCCGTAACGGAGCATCGCCAGACGCTCGACGCCCATGCCGAAGGCAAAGCCGGAGAACTCTTCCGGGTCGATGCCGGACATGCGCAGCACGTTCGGGTGCACCATGCCGCAGCCCATCACTTCCAGCCAGCCGGTCTGCTTGCAGACGCGGCAGCCTTTACCGCTGCACATCACGCATTCCATGTCGACTTCAGCGGATGGCTCGGTGAACGGGAAGTACGAAGGACGGAAACGTACGGCCAGCTCTTTTTCGAAGAACACCCGCAGGAATTCTTCGATGGTGCCTTTGAGATCGGCGAAATTGATGTCGCGATCGACCAGCAGGCCTTCGACCTGGTGGAACATCGGCGAGTGGGTAATATCGGAGTCGCTGCGATACACACGGCCCGGGCAGACGATGCGGATCGGCGGTTGCTTGGACTCCATGGTGCGGACCTGTACCGGCGAGGTATGGGTGCGCAGCAACATGTTCGCATTGAAATAGAAGGTGTCATGCATCGACCGGGCCGGGTGATGACCTGGGATGTTGAGCGCTTCAAAGTTGTGGTAGTCGTCTTCGACCTCAGGGCCTTCGGCGATGCCGTAGCCAATGCGGGTGAAGAACTGTTCGACACGTTCCAGAGTCCGGGTCACCGGATGCAGACCACCGGAGGTCTGGCCACGGCCCGGCAACGTCACGTCAATGGATTCGGCAGACAGTTTGGCAGCCAGTTCGGCTTCTTCAAACACAGCCATGCGCGCATTGAGAACGCCTGTGACACGTTCCTTGGCAACGTTGATCAGGGCCCCGACTTGCGGACGCTCTTCTGCCGGCAAATTCCCCAGGGTCTTCATCACCTGAGTCAATTCACCCTTCTTGCCAAGGTATTGAACCCGGATTTGCTCCAGGGCATTGATATCTTCAGCGCTTTGCACAGCCTCTAGTGCTTGAGAGACCAGCGCATCCAGGTTTTCCATGTACAGACTCCAGATACAAAATAGGGGAAGAGCTTGAAGGCTCTTCCCCTATTTATGACGTTTAACACCTGGCCCCACAGAGGTGAGGCCGGGTGACTGTCGGGGGTACTTAAGCCAAGGTGGCTTTAGCTTTCTCGACAATCGCAGCAAACGCCGCTTTTTCGTTCACTGCCAGATCAGCCAGAACCTTACGGTCGATCTCGATGGACGCTTTTTTCAGGCCAGCGATGAAACGGCTGTAGGACAGACCGTTAACACGAGCACCAGCGTTGATACGAGCGATCCACAGAGCGCGGAACTGACGTTTTTTCTGACGACGGTCACGGTAGGCGTATTGGCCTGCCTTGATTACCGCTTGCTTGGCAACACGGAATACGCGAGAGCGTGCACCGTAGTAGCCTTTAGCAAGTTTCAGAATTTTTTTGTGACGTTTACGGGCAATGACGCCACGCTTTACACGAGCCATGAGTTACTTCCTCTATTCTTGATCCAAAAATTAACGAAGGCGCAGCATGCGCTCGACTTTTGCCACGTCAGACGGATGCAGCAAGCTGCTACCGCGCAGTTGACGCTTACGCTTGGTCGACATTTTGGTCAGGATGTGGCTCTTGAAAGCGTGCTTGTGCTTGATACCGTTAGCAGTTTTCAGAAACCGCTTAGCAGCACCACTTTTGGTTTTCATCTTTGGCATGTTCGGATACTCCGCATTCAGTTGATAAACATAATCAGAAGGCCTGCCGTGCCCTGTTGATTACTTCTTCTTTTTCGGGGCGATGACCATGATCAGCTGGCGTCCTTCCATCTTAGGATGCTGTTCGACCGAACCGTACTCGAGCAGGTCAGCTTCAACCCGCTTGAGGAGTTCCATCCCCAGCTCCTGGTGGGCCATCTCACGGCCGCGGAATCGCAAGGATACCTTGGCCCTGTCCCCGTCACTCAGGAAACGTACCAGGTTGCGCAGTTTTACCTGGTAATCCCCTTCCTCCGTCCCTGGACGAAACTTGATTTCTTTTACCTGAATCTGCTTCTGGTTTTTCTTCGCCGCTGCAATCTGCTTCTTCTTTTCGAAGATCGATTTGCCGTAGTCCATCACCCGGCAAACCGGTGGGACTGCGTCAGCAGAGATTTCTACCAGATCAAGCTTTGCTTCTTCAGCAATACGAAGCGCTTCATCAATCGAGACGATGCCAATCTGCTCGCCATCAGCGCCAATTAACCGAACCTCGCGTGCCGAGATATTCTCGTTGATCGGGGCTTTCGGTGCAGCTCGTTTATCTTGTCTCATTTCACGCTTAATAATAATTACTCCGAATCTGGGCGACCACGCCGGGAAACCGCTTGCGCGAGAAACTCAGCGAACTGGGCGACGGGCATCGAGCCCAGGTCAGCACCTTCACGAGTACGCACAGCGACAGTCTGCATCTCGACCTCCTTATCTCCGATAACCAAAAGATAGGGAACCTTGAGCAAAGTATGCTCGCGGATTTTAAAGCCGATCTTTTCATTTCTCAAGTCGGACTTGGCACGAAATCCGCTTTCGTTGAGAGTTTTTTCAACCTGGGCGACGAAATCTGCCTGTTTATCAGTGATATTCATGATCACTGCCTGGGTTGGCGCCAGCCACGCAGGGAACGCACCTTCGTAGTGCTCGATCAGAATCCCGACGAAACGCTCGAACGAACCGAGGATCGCACGGTGCAGCATCACCGGGTGTTTGCGGCTGTTGTCTTCGGAGACGTATTCGGCGCCGAGACGGACAGGCAGGTTGAAATCGAGCTGCAAGGTACCACACTGCCACACGCGGCCGAGGCAATCTTTCAGCGAGAACTCGATCTTCGGACCGTAGAACGCACCTTCACCCGGCTGCAGATCGTACGGCAGGCCCGCGGAATCAAGGGCTGCAGCCAGTGCCGCTTCGGCGCGATCCCACAATTCGTCGGAACCGACGCGCTTTTCCGGACGAGTGGACAGTTTCATCTCGACATCGGTAAAGCCGAAGTCGCGGTAAACGTCCATGGTCAGTTTGATGAACGCAGCGGATTCAGCCTGCATCTGCTCTTCGGTGCAGAAAATGTGGGCGTCGTCCTGGGTGAACGCACGTACACGCATGATGCCGTGCAGCGCACCCGACGGCTCGTTACGGTGGCAGGCACCGAACTCGGCCAGGCGCATCGGCAGCTCGCGGTAGCTCTTCAGGCCCTGATTGAACACCTGCACGTGGCACGGGCAGTTCATTGGCTTGATGGCGTAGTCGCGGCTTTCCGACTCGGTGGTGAACATGTTGTCGGCGTAGTTGGCCCAGTGCCCGGATTTCTCCCACAGGCTGCGATCGACCACTTGCGGGGTCTTGATCTCGAGGTAGCCGTTGTCACGCTGCACCTTGCGCATGTACTGCTCGAGCACCTGGTACAGGGTCCAGCCGTTCGGGTGCCAGAACACCATGCCCGGCGCTTCTTCCTGGGTGTGGAACAGGCCCAGGCGCTTGCCGATCTTGCGGTGATCGCGCTTTTCCGCTTCTTCGATGCGCTGGATGTAAGCCGCCAGCTGCTTCTTGTCAGCCCAGGCTGTGCCGTAAACGCGCTGCAATTGCTCGTTCTTGGCATCGCCACGCCAGTAGGCGCCGGACAACTTGGTCAGCTTGAAGGATTTCAGGAAGCGGGTGTTCGGCACGTGCGGACCGCGGCACATGTCGACGTATTCTTCGTGGTAGTACAGGCCCATAGCCTGTTCATTCGGCATGTCCTCGACCAGGCGTAGCTTGTAGTCTTCGCCACGGGCCTTGAACACTTCGATCACTTCGGCGCGCGGAGTGACTTTCTTGATGACGTCGTAATCTTTGTCGATCAGCTGATGCATGCGCTGTTCGATGGCGGCCATGTCGTCTGGCGTGAAAGGACGTTCGAAGGCGATGTCGTAATAGAAGCCTTCGTCGATGACCGGGCCGATGACCATTTTGGCCGTCGGGTACAGCTGCTTGACCGCATGGCCAACCAGGTGCGCGCAAGAGTGGCGAATGATCTCCAGCCCCTCTTCATCCTTTGGCGTGATGATTTGCAGCGTCGCGTCGCTGTCGATGATGTCGCAGGCGTCGACCAGCTTGCCGTTGACCTTGCCGGCCACGGTGGCCTTGGCCAGGCCTGCACCAATGGATGCGGCGACTTCGGCTACGGAAACCGGGTGATCGAATGAACGTTGACTGCCGTCGGGAAGAGTAATAGTTGGCATGGCGCCTCCTCTCCTAGTGGTGACCCCTACCAAAGGTCACGTGGGTTGGGATGAGCCAGTACAAGATCCGATCCAGGCCATTCAATGACGAACGCCTGCCTTACAGCGGCAGGAGCCTTGCGGCCAACCGGAAAACCGAACCAGAGTGACTGGGATTCAAATCAGAATGTTCGCACGCTGACCGCTGCCGGGGCTGAAGGCCGTCCGGAGCCTGAGAGCGCTTGAGCCCGGCATGCTAGCACAGATGAGCGGTCATCGACTCGAACGATTTGCAGCGCTGAAGATTTGTGCATTTTTGCGGCGCGAAGTGAACTTGGGATATACGCTTTGCCTCAAATAGGCTGAGAATCGTCGCCGATATCACACCAAGGAGTTTCAGACATGCGCCTTATCCGACTTTTTGCTTTCGCGGCCCCGCTGGCCCTGCTGCTGCCGCTGAGCGCCAACGCTGCGTGGCCTGCTGGCGTCAAAGACAAATACATGAACGACTGCACCAGCGCAGCCAGTAAAAGCGTCAACCCGGCCGAAGCGAACAAGCACTGCGCATGCGGCGCAGATGTTTTAGAGAAGAAATTCACCACGCAGGAAATCTCGCAACTCATGGATCCAAAAACGCCGCCAACTGCAGAACTGGGTCAGCGCGCACTGAAAGAAATCTCGGTTTGCCGAGTGCAGAAATAAGCGCTGACGATTGCTTTTTCGGGTCTGCGACAGCCTTAAAACCGCCAAAAAGACCCTGATTTCGATAATTTACGCAGGTTTTATAGCTTTTTTTACGCCCTTGAATCTCGGCTGAAAGCCTCTGAAACCGGGGCCTGCAGACATTTTAGAGACTGAAATGAATGCAATATGAAAGCAAACAGCACGTCCAGGGGGCTACCAAAGCGAACATTTCGACTATGATACCCGGGTGTGCCCAGTTGGCCTGAGCAGCACAGTACTACTGAAAATATATGTTTCTTGGAGATACACCATGTCTAATCGCCAAACCGGCACCGTTAAATGGTTCAACGATGAAAAAGGCTTCGGCTTCATCACTCCTCAAGGTGGCGGTGACGACCTGTTCGTACACTTCAAAGCTATCGAATCCGACGGTTTCAAAAGCCTGAAAGAAGGCCAGACCGTCTCCTTCGTGGCTGAGAAAGGCCAAAAGGGTATGCAAGCTGCACAAGTTCGCCCAGAGTAATTTCCCGGCGCACTAAAAAAACCCCGTCCATGTGACGGGGTTTTTTATGCCTGCAACAAAAGCTTTCTGTGATCAGCCGCAGTTGACGCGGGTGACCACCAGATTGGCGTCTGTGTTCAGGTTCAGGCGATCGGAACGATACTCCAGGGTGATCATGTCGGTCGGCTTGAGAAAGCGGGCATTTTGCGCGCCAGCCTTGGCGCGAGCTTGATCCAGCAGCTCAGGCGAAGCCTTTTTACCAATGGCAAATTCCGCTGCCTTTGCTTCACAGCGGCTATGACCGGCATCGGTCGCCACAGGATCCTTTGCCGACTCGCTGGAGGTTGTGCTGCAACCGGCCAACATGGCAACGGCCATAAGTGCACCCAGAGACGCGAACTTCAAAGGCATGAAGCCTCCTTCTTTCAAATGGTTAAGCTGAGATCGTGCGACCGCCAATCCGGCGTTTGGTTTCACAGCGAGTGCCATCACCCTGCCCCACGATCCGGAAAAACGCTGAGTCTGCCTGAACAGCGGGCAATGCATCCTCAGACAATCGTCACCGAATATTAACCAAGCTCAGTAGATGTCGATGTAGTCGAGCGGTGGATTCGGCCAGTTGTCCTTGAGCGCATTGAAAATCTGCATGACCCAGACTTCATCACTGGCCGCGACGTTGCCTACATAACCCGAACCCTTGGCCCAGGTCTCCAGCCGAAACAATAGGCCGTCAATGTCCTGGCCACCCGTCACGCCCGAAGAAATATAGGCAATCCCGCCCTTGGTCACGCGCAGCTGCGTGTGCACATCATCGCTGGCCGAGGCCAGCAACTGGCGCACCGCCTCGAGTGTCAGGCCGTCGGGGGCGTTCAAATCAATCTGCACAGCGCATTCCTTGGATCAGCCGGAAAAGACCAAGTGTCGCATAGCGGCGCGCTCATGCCTAAGTCGCAGTGCCAAACGCCCGCCAAAGTGGTTAACTCAACTCCAAGATCTTCCGATTTTTCGAGCGCCCTCATGACCACCATCAGCATCGACGCCGACATCAAAGCCAAATGGGCAGACGGACACAGCTCTTACAGCCCGGGAAACACCGAAGAACTGGCGCTGATTGGTATCGATCTATTGGTCAAAGAGTTGGGCACTGAAGCGGCCAAGCAATTCATAAAGCAGATTTTCGAGCGTTACCCGACCGAACAGGTCGACCATGAACACGCAAAGAAGGGATAAAACCCGCAGGCTGGCACCTGCGGGCGAATGATTTACTTCAGGCGTTTCAGACGCTCGGTCAGCAAGTCAAAGAAACCCTGCGCATCGCCATTTTCAACCCAAAAGGCGTTCTTGGGTGCCTTCAGGCCGTCGTACCAATCGACAATGGTCTGGCCGAAAGTCGGCCCTTCACGGCTATCGACAACGACATTCACCGAACGGCCGGTGAACAATTCTGGCTTGAGCAGGTAGGCGATGACGGTAGCGTCATGCACCGGGCCACCCGGAATACCGTAGTGTTCCATATCACCCTTGATGTACTCATTGAGAATGTCGCCCACAATCTTGCTCGCATTATTGTTGAGCGCAGCAATCTGCTTCAGGCGGGCGTCGCTGGTGAGGATCTTGTGGGTCACGTCCAGCGGCAAGTAGGTCAGTTTCACGCCGCTCTTGAGTACCACTTCTGCCGCTTGCGGGTCGGCAAACAGGTTGAACTCGGCCACCGGGGTGATGTTGCCGCCATTGAAGTGCGCACCGCCCATGATCACCACTTCCTTGATGCCCTGAACGATCTCCGGTTCCTGGATCAGCGCCAGCGCCAGGTTGGTCTGCGGGCCGAGCATGGCGATGGTGATGCTGTGCGGCTTAGCCTTTTTCAGGGTGTCGATCAGGTAGTTGACCGCATTGCCTTCGGCCAGGCCTTTTTTCGGCTCATGCACCGTAACACCCGACAGGCCTTCCTTGCCGTGGATGTTCTCGGCATAGATCGGCGTGCGCATCAGCGGCTTTGGCGCGCCGGCGTAGACCGGGACGTCCTCGCGCCCTGCCCACTCGCGAGCCAGGCGCGCGTTGCGCGAGGTCTTGTCGAGCCGCACGTTGCCGGCCACGGTGGTCAATGCGCGAATGTTCAGTTCCTCCGGCGATGCCAGGGCAAACAGCAAGGCGACCACGTCGTCAGCACCCGGATCGGTGTCGATGATCAGATCGATCTTTTCAGCGGCCTGAGCGCCGGTGGCGGAGATAAAAGACAAAAGCAGCAGACTCCGAAGCAATTGGTGCAGTTTTTGAGCGTAGCGGTGCATGGCGCATTCCTTGTGCTTATGAAAATTTAAGGGGCGAAACCCCGATTAGAAGGTAACTCCCGCCACGAGCACGATGTTGCAGTACGGCTGACATTCGCCTGTACGAACAATCGCCCGTGCCTGTCGGCTGAGTACCTTGAATTGCTCATGAGTCAGCAGATCACGCCGACCGAGGACGCCCTCTTCTTGCAACTCATCCAGCGAGCTCAACGCCGTCGGCTGCTTGTCGAGAATTTCGTTGGCCAGCACATGGCTTTCCACCTGCATCTCGCTGAGCACGACTTTCAGGGTGCTGATGAAATCCGGAACGCCGTGAGTCAGCGCCAGATCGATCAATTCAACACCCGGCGGCACCGGCAGCCCGGCGTCACCGATGACCACCATGTCGCCATGCCCCAGGGAGGCGATCAGCCGCGACAAGGCGACATTGAGCAAAGGAGTCTTTTTCATGCGGTTTTGAACGCCTGTACGTCGGACATGGTTGGAATGGAAGGTTGCGCACCGGCCCGGGTCACAGACAGCGCCGCAGCAATCTGCCCGTAACGGATGGCTTCGGCCTCGGACTTGCCACTGGCGAGCGCCGCCGCAAACCCGCCAACGAAGGTGTCCCCCGCTGCCGTGGTATCGACCGCTTTCACTTTGAGTGCCGAAAAATGCTCGAACCCCTGTCCATTGGCGAACAGCAAGCCTTGCGCACCGAGGGTGATGATGACTTTGCCTGCGCCCATGGCAATCAGGTGGCTGGCCGCGCTTTCAGCGGTTTCCAGCGAATCCACTGGCAACCCGCTCAACGCAGCGGCTTCGCTTTCGTTGGGAATCAGGTAGTCGATCGCCGCAAACCAGTCTGCCGGCAGCGGACGACTGGCCGGTGCCGGGTTGAGGATCACTGTCTTGCCCAGCTCACGCGCACGCTTGAGCGCATGGCCCACCGTTGCATCCGGAATCTCGAGCTGACAGATCACCACATCGGCGGCCTGTAGCACGGCATCAAAGCGGTCAATCACCCCAGGCGTCATCGCACCGTTGGCGCCGGCGACAATCACAATGGCGTTCTGACTGTTGTCGTCCACGACGATCAGCGCCACCCCACTGGAATCCTCCACCGTGCTCACCGCCCGGCAATCGATCTGCTCGGCCAGCAATGCGTCGCGCAATTGCACCCCGTAATCATCGTTGCCAACACAGCCGACCATCGCGACCTGTGCACCCAGGCGCGCAGAGGCCACCGCCTGATTGGCGCCCTTGCCGCCGGACACCGTGGCAAAGGAATGACCGATCAGCGTTTCACCGCCCTTGGGCAGCCGCGGTGCCCGGGTCACCAGATCCATGTTCAGGCTGCCTATTACCACTACATTTGCTGGCATACATCGCTACTCGTCAATTCGGTTTCAGCGGTACTCGGTGAATACGCCGGACAGCGGCGCAGTCGATTCGCGCAAGACAATACTCGGGGTCACGATCCGTTGATCGGTGACCAGGCTCGGGGTGGCAATTCTTCGCAGCAACACTTCGGCAGCCATCTCCCCCAATTGCAAGATCGACTGGCCGACTGTGGTCAGCGCCGGGTACACATAACGGCTCATCTGGATATCGTCGAAGCCGATCACCGACAGCTCGCTCGGCACCCGCACATTGCGCTCGGCCGCCGCACGGAGCACGCCGATACCGATCATGTCGTTACCGGCGAAAATCGCGCTCGGTGGGCGGCTTTCGAGCAGGATCGCTGCTGCGTTGTAGCCGCCGGTGCTGGTGAAATCGCTTTCCAGCATGCGCTCCGGGCGCACCTTGATGCCCGCCTCCTTCAATGCCCGGCAAAAACCGGCCTGACGCATTTGCGCCACGCTGGTACTCGACGGACCGCCGATGGTGGCGATGTCGCGATGCCCCAGCTCCAGCAGGTGCCGGGTCGCCAGATACGCGCCATATTCATGGTCGATGCGCACCAGATCCGCATCCACGCCTTCCAGCCCCCGGTCGACAATGACCATCGGCGTTTTCACGCCAGCCAACCCTTGCGCCAGGCCGATGTCGCCACCGGCGGAAGCGACGATCAGACCGTCGATGCGTTTCTCCAGCAGCACTCGTAAATAGCTGCGCTGTTTTTCCGGGTTGTCGTCAGAGTTGCAGAGGATCACGCAGTAGCCGTTACGCTCGCAGTAATCCTCGATACCCCGAGCCAACTCGGCAAAATACGGGTTTAGGCTGTTGGGCACCAATAAGCCAATGGTCGCAGTGGTCTTGGCTTTCAGCGAGCGCGCCACGGCACTGGGCACGTAGTCGAGGCTTTTGATGGCCGCCTCGACCTTCAGCCGCACTTCCTGGCTGACCGGGCGCGTCTTGTTCACCACATGCGAGACGGTCGTGTAGGAAATCCCTGCGAGCGCCGCCACATCCTTGATCGTTGCCATGACTTAGCCCCGTCGACTGGCGCGTTGACTGCGATAGGTATCAAGCACGACCGCGATGACAATCACCGCGCCGGTGATGATGCGTTTGGTGGGCTCAGTCGCACCGATTTGCGCCAGGCCGGCAGCCAGTACCGAGATGATCAACACACCAAAGAAAGTACTGATCACCGAGCCGCGCCCGCCCATCAGACTGGTCCCGCCGATGACCACGGCAGCGATCACTTGCAGCTCCAGGCCGGAGCCGGCATTCGGATCTGCCGCTTCCAGACGGGAAATCTGGAACAGTGCGGCGATGCCGGCCAGCAACCCCATCAGGCTGAACACCAGAATCTTGTACGGTTTGGGGTTGATCCCGGCCAGACGCACGGCCTCTTCGTTGGTGCCGATACCGATCAGGTAGCGCCCGAACACCGTGCGAGTCAGAACGGCCTGCGCAATGAAGATCACCAGCAAGGCAATGATGAACGACGGCGAAATACCGAAGGCGATCGGGTTCGACAGCCAGGCAAACGAGTCACCGATGTAGGCGGTGCGCGAACCGGTCATCTGGTACGCCAGGCCCCGCGCCATTTCCAGCACACCCAGCGAAACGATGAACGACGGAATCCGCCACGCCACGGTGATCGACCCGGTGACCGTACCGGCCAGTGCCGCCACCGCCATGCCGAGCAACGCGGCCGGCAACACGCTCCAGCCCCAACCGAGAATCGCCACGCTGACCGTCGAGGCGGCAAGCGCCAGCACCGAACCCACCGACAGATCGATGCCGCCAATGATCAACACGAAGGTCATGCCCACCGCCAGCACCATCAGATCGGGGATCTGGTTGGCCAGGGTGCTGAAGGTGTTATAGGACAGAAAGTGGCTGCTCATCACCGAGAACAGCGCCACCATCGCCAACAAGGCACCGGCCAGGCCCAGATAGGTGCCCAGACCGTAGAAATTGCCACTACGTTTGCCGGCAGAAGATGCAGTTTTCATGGGAGTTCCCTAGGCGCCGCTTCATTGAGCAACGCATCACGTTTTTGGTAGCCGGCGAACGCGGCGGCAAGCAAATCATCCTGAGTCCAGCTGTCGCGCTCGAAGGTATCGATCAAACGCCCTGCCGACAGCACACCGATCCGGTCGCAGATCAGCATCAGCTCGCGCAGGTCACTGGAGACCACCACCAGCGCCTTGCCCTGACGCGTCAACTCGCCAAGCAAGGCATAGATGTCGAACTTGGCACCCACGTCGATGCCACGGGTCGGCTCGTCAAACAACAGCACCGAACAATCGCGCTCCAGCCAGCGACCGATCACCACTTTCTGCTGATTGCCGCCGGACAGTTCCGACACCAGCTGGGTGGGGCTCGAACTGCGGATGCGCATGGCATCGATCTGGCGCTGCGCCAGGGAGGTTTCGTCGCTGTTATTGACGATCCCGGCCCTGGAAATTTCCGGCATGTTGCCCAAGGCGATGTTGGCGCTGATCGACTGACTGAGCAGCAGGCCTTCGCCCTTGCGGTCTTCGGTAATCAAGGCAATGCCATGGTTCACCGCATCAACCGGGGAACGCACACTGACCACCTGCGCCGGCGAACCCAAAGCGATCGTGCCGCTGTCGGCCAGATCGGCGCCGAAAATCAGCCGCAGCAATTCCGTGCGTCCGGCCCCGATCAGCCCGGAAATCCCGAAGATCTCGCCGGCACGCACTTCGAAGGAAACATCGCGCACCTTGTCGGAGCGGGTCAGCCCCTTGACCGTCAGGGCCGGCGCACCAATCTTGCGTGGACCCATGTCGATGTGTTCGCCCAGTTCGCGACCGACCATCAAGGTGACCAGTTGCTCACTGTTGTAGTTGGCCATCGGCTCGACGCAGACCAGATTGCCATCACGCAGCACGGCAATGCGTTGCGCGACTCGCGCCAGCTCTTCAAGACGATGGGAGATATAGATGATCGAGACACCGCGCGCCTGCAAGCGAGTGATCTGCTCGAAGAGCATTTCCACTTCACGGGCGGTGAGCATCGCCGTTGGCTCATCAAGAATCAGCACATGGCAATCGCCGATCAGGTTGCGCGCGATCTCGACCATCTGCTGATGCCCGATACCCAGCTCGCCGACCAGAGTGTCTGGATCGATGGCATCGAGGCCGACCTGAGCCATGGCTTCGATAGCAGCTTTGCGCAATTGCTTGCGGCTGATCCAGCCACCGTTGCTCGGCAGATTGTCGAGAAACAGGTTTTCCGCCACCGACAGGGTCGGCAACAGATTGAGTTCTTGCATGACCATGCGCACGCCCAGCTCTTCAGCCTGGGTACGGCTGCCCGGGCGGTAGTCCTTGCCCTGAAACTGCATCTGGCCCGTGGTTGGCGTGACCAGACCACCGATGATCTTGGACAGCGTGCTTTTACCGGCACCATTTTCGCCGGTCAGCGCCAGCACTTCACCGCGCATCAGCGTCAAGTCGATGCCTGTGAGCACCGGTTGCGCATAGGTCTTACCGATACCGCTGACCGAGAGGACAGCGTTCGGGGCGGAAACTGACATAAAAAACTCTCCATGCGCTCGCCCGGACGGACGAGCGCCGTTGTGTCGCCAGAAGACTTACTGGGTGACCAGCTCGACCGGCGTTTCGATCACGCCATTGACACCGCTGTCGACTTTCTCGCCCTTGAGGATTTTCAGTGCGGTCTGGATACCGAACACCGCCTGCTTGGCGGCGAACTGATCGGCAGTCGCCAGTACACGGCCATCCTTGAGCATCGGTTTGATGGCGTTGATGTTGTCGTAGCCGACCACTTGCACCTGCCCCGCCTTGCCGGCAGCACGCACCGCAGAAACGGCGCCGACGGCCATGCTGTCGTTACCCGCCAGCAGTGCTTTTACATCCGGGTATTCGCTGAGAATCGACGCGGCAACCTTGTTGCCCTTGTCGATCTCCCAGTCACCGGATTGCAAAGAGACCACCTTGATCTGCGCCGCCTCCATTGCATCCTTGAAGCCTGCGGTGCGCTGCTGGGCGTTGGTGGTGGTGGACACGCCTTCGATAATGCCGACTTCGTCACCGGCCTTCAGTTTCTTGGCCAGGTACTCACCGACCAGACGCGCACCCTTGCGGTTGTCCGGGCCTACGAATGGCACGCTGATGTTCTTGCTTTTGACGATCTGCGGGTCGAGCTGGTTGTCGATGTTGATCACGGTGATACCGGCATCGACGGCTTTCTTGATCACCGGCACCATGGCCTTGGAATCGGACGGTGCGATGACCAGCGCATTGACTTTCGCCAGAATCATTTGCTCGACGATACGGGTCTGGCCAGCGGTATCGGTCTCGTCCTTGATGCCGTTGGAGATCAGGTCGAAATCGGCGGAGTGTTCTTTCTGGTAGGCCTTGGCGCCATCTTCCATGGTCAGGAAGAATTCGTTGGCCAGGGATTTCATGACCAGCGCGACTTTGGGTTTTTCCGGGGACTCGGCGAAGGCCGAAGAGACAGGTAGTGCGGCGGCTGCAGCAGCCAGCATAGCGACAGCAAGAAGACGTCCAGCAAATGGCAGCTTCATGGGTTCACTCCGATCTTATGATTATTGTGAGCAACGCTCGCGCTGGCGTAAGCTTGATCGCTTTCTTCCGGGCAATACTGCATCGGGAAAGCCGCGCAAACGTTTGCGTAGACCGAACTATGCGAATCCAGCCGACGTTTGTCAACAATCAGAAATCGGTATTGATTACGGGGCGTATCCGCCGATTCGCCCCTTCGATGCTCACGCCGTGGTGTTGACCATGCTGCCGCTGGTGGAACCCTTGGACATTTCCTTGAGCAGCGCAGCCGAGACCTCCATCAGCGCCCCGCTGGTTTGCGCGATCTGCCCCTGAATGGACATGACTGCCTGCGACTTGGCCTCCGGTGTCGGATAGCTCGCAGCCTGAGCCGCCGCCAGTTGCTGTTGTTGCTCCTGCAGTTGCTTTTGCAGCTCCTTCATCCGCTTGAGCAACATTTTGACGGTGACGTTCAGGCTATCGCCGCTGTCAGCGCTATCAGCCTTGTTGGCTTCTTGCGCAGGACCACCGGTTCTGACCTCTTTGCTCGGTTCCTTTTCGACGCCCAGCGCTTCGGCAGAAGCATCCGCTTCCGCCTGATTCATCGCCTTGATCGTCGCGGCGGTTTTACCGCCAATGGTGACTGCGCCGGGATTTGAAAGACCGATCGTCAGTGACATGTGAACTCCCTAAATTAGCGTTTCCTTGAACACCCATCGGCCTGCAGACGGGTTTCTTTAGCAGAAAAACTGAAACCGGCAAGCTGTTTCGTTCGCCAGGAGCTGTAGTCCCTTTCGGTAAGCCGAACGCGAAAGCTTCCAATGTTCGGAAACCCGGATGAGCGATGCGTCCCTTGGTTTGCCAGCTTATAAAAACTTGATATAAATCATGAGGTTAAACATTTCTCTGAAGCAAAGTACGGCTGGTACAGATCCTGCTCCCTAGCCTGCACCCCGAGCATTCAGATGGGCTCGGGGCGCATCTAGATGAACCTGCATCAGCACCGTCTCACTACTAGAGAGAAAAATAATGAAATCTGCTTTCAACACCTTGGTACCGGGCGCTTTGGCCCTCCTCCTGCTCCTGCCGACCGCTCTTCAGGCTAAAGAAGTCGAAACCCAGACCAAACTCGCCAACGTCGTGGTACTCGCCACGGGTGGCACCATTGCCGGCGCTGGCGCCAGCGCGGCCAACAGTGCCACTTATCAAGCAGCCAAGGTCGGCGTTGAACAACTGATCGCCGGCATCCCGGAACTGAGCAAACTGGCAAATGTGCGTGGCGAACAAGTCATGCAGATCGCCTCCGAAAGCATCACCAATGACAATCTGCTGCAACTGGGCCGTCGCGTGTCCGAACTGGCCGATAGCAAGGACGTCGATGGCATTGTCATTACCCACGGCACCGACACCCTGGAAGAAACCGCCTACTTCCTGAACCTGGTCGAGAAGACCGACAAACCGATCATCGTGGTCGGCTCGATGCGTCCGGGCACCGCCATGTCGGCGGACGGCATGCTCAACCTGTATAACGCCGTTGCCGTCGCCAGCAGCAAAGAAGCGCGCGGCAAAGGCGTGCTGGTGACCATGAACGATGAAATCCAGTCCGGTCGCGACGTCAGCAAGATGATCAATATCAAGACCGAGGCGTTCAAAAGCCCTTGGGGTCCGCTGGGCATGGTGGTTGAAGGCAAATCCTACTGGTTCCGCCTGCCAGCCAAGCGTCACACCATGGATTCGGAATTCGACATCAAAAACATCAAGAGCCTGCCTGACGTAGAAATCGCCTATTCCTACGGCAACGTCGACGACACTGCCTACAAGGCTCTGGCCCAGGCCGGCGCCAAAGCCATCATCCATGCCGGTACCGGCAATGGTTCGGTATCTTCGCGCGTAGTGCCAGCCCTGCAGGCCCTGCGTAAAGATGGCGTGCAGATCATCCGCTCGTCCCACGTCAACGCCGGGGGTTTCGTCCTGCGTAACGCCGAACAGCCTGACGACAAGTACGACTGGGTTGTCGCTCACGATCTGAACCCGCAAAAAGCCCGCATCCTGGCCATGGTCGCCCTGACCAAAACCAACGACAGCAAAGAGCTGCAACGGATGTTCTGGGAATATTGATTGACCCTCGCCTGACCCTTTCCGGGTCGGGCAGCTTGCTCACCACTCGCCCGCGCGGCGGGTGGTACTGCCACCTACGCTGAGCGCGACTTTTTCGCACAAAATAATCGACCCGACTTACACCAAAACCGGAAAAGCGCTGTCAGAGGATTTTCTTGAATTTTAAGCAGTTGCGAAAATGCTTACAGTTAAATACTGTATGCACGTACAGCTTAATAAGGATAACCTCGTGGCCACCACTCCTGATGCTCCTGACGCTTACGAACGCATGGGCATGCGCGTTCAGAAAATCATCAATTCTCCCACCGCACAAAAAGCCAAAGCCGCACTGATCTTCCGTCTGCCGGACGAGCCGATGGATGCCTGGGAGCAACTGCTCGAGGAAATCGACGAGAACGACAACGTCACACTCGCCTATCGCGACGATGGCGGCGTGCAGATTTTTTGGGTTGTGCCGAAGGAAGATTGATTCAATGAGTGTCCGCTGTTTTGCTTTGCTGTTGCTGTTCATCGCGTGTGGTGCCCAGGCCGGTGCGCCTCGCACCTTTACCGAAGCCAAGAAGGTCGCCTGGAAACTGTATGCGCCACAATCCACCGAGTTTTACTGCGGGTGCAAGTACACCGGCAACAAGGTGGACTTGAAGGCTTGCGGCTACGTGCCGCGCAAAAATGCCAAGCGCGCTTCGCGCATTGAATGGGAACACATTGTGCCGGCGTGGGAGTTCGGCCATCAGCGCCAATGCTGGCAGTCGGGCGGGCGCAAGAACTGCACGCGCTATGACCCGGGCTATCAGAAAGCCGAAGCCGACCTGCATAACCTGGTGCCGAGCATCGGCGAGGTCAACGGTGACCGCAGCAACTTCAGCTATGGTTGGCTACCGGTGCAATCCGGCCAATACGGTTCCTGCCTGACCCAGGTCGACTTCAAGGCCAAAAAGGTCATGCCCCGCCCGTCGATTCGCGGCATGATCGCTCGCACCTACTTCTACATGAGCAAGCAGTACGGTTTGCGCCTGTCGAAACAGGATCGGCAGCTATATGAGGCATGGGACAAGACTTACCCGGTGCAAGACTGGGAACGCCAGCGCAACCAGAGCGTGGCGTGCGTGATGGGACGCGGCAATGAGTTTGTCGGCCCCGTGAATCTGAAAGCCTGCGGTTGATTGTCCCACTAAAAGAAAAGGCCTCGAACGTGGTGTTCGAGGCCTTTTTTGTGCCTAGCTGCCTGGCTTGTTGTGGCGCCAATACCCCATCAGGTTGAGCGAGTCGCGCGGGATCCCGCACACCTTGATCAGGTACTTGCGCAGTTGCATGACCGCCGCGCTTTCTCCGGCAATCCAGCCATAGAATCCTTCAGGGGCGGTATTGGCGATCTCCCAGAGAATGTCTTTGTCGATATCGACCTCAGCCAGTTCGGCAGCCTGACCGACTGATGGATCATCGGCCGGCAGGAAGGCTTGCTGCACCGCCTGCACCATCAGCGCTCCAGCGAAGGTTGCCGGCGCCTGATCACGAACCAGCCACTGCACCGACAGCCCAGGCCAGTCTGGCACCGGGAGCATGTCTGGCACGCTGTCCACTTCAAAGTACGCCTGAGTCCGGGGCGGTTCGGCCATGGCGGCCAACTCTTCGAGAATGCCCATGGCTGCCGGCAATGCCGTGGCATCGGCCACCAGCAACACCTGCCTGAGCACCTGCGGTGGCTTCCATTCGAACCCGCCAGCGTCCTGTGCCGAGAAACCGCTGTCGGGAGCGAGAATCTGCATCGACGCGCCCGGCTGCGCATGCAGCGCCCAGCGCGAAGCGGGACCGGTCTCGCCATGCAGGACAAAATCGATGTCGACTTCGCCTTGTTCGGCGCGCAAATGACGGAGGGTGTAAGTTCGCATTGCCGGTCGACGGCTCGCGAGCATCGAACGAAAACGCGCGTACCAACCCTCCTCCTGCGCGAGCCTTGCAGGCGATCCGTCTTCGGCAGGGAAGAACAATTTGACACGCTGGTCCGGCGCCCAGGTGGCCATGCCGCTGATCGAAGGGTCGGCGAGCGTGATCCGCATCATGTGCGGACTTACCAGCGTCTTGCGGTGCAGAACCGCATTGAAGAGCTTGTAGGGAGCGATGGAAGCCATGCGGAGCTCCTGCAAAAAATCGTGATTGACTCGTATAAGACGAGTCGCCTGCGATCTCCTTTAGGCCGCTCCGCCGAATGTGCTGCTTACGGTGCGAGCGGATGCTCCACGATCACCGACTCGACGTTCTGTTTCTTGGCCTTCACCAACGCTGCATCCACTTGCACCTTGCGCGCTTCAGCCTCGGCCTGGGAGCTGAACGGGCCAATCAGGATCCGCGTCTTGCCGCTGCTGTCCTTGATCACGGTCGGCACGAAAGCGTGCTCGATCAACCAGCCACTCAGGTCGCTGACAGCCTGAGGCGTTTCGCCGCGTACTTCGAGGTCCCACTGCGGAGCGGACGCAGCCGCAGGTGCGGCCGCAACGGCCGTTTTCGGCTTCTGCACGTCTACACTCTTGCCTTCACCACATCCTGCCAATGCCAGTGCCGCGACCATCCAGACCAATTTGCGCACAACGCTTTCCTCGAAAATCTCAAAGCGGCGATCTTAACATTCATAAATACTTCGCGAGGCCCGCAAAATGGGCACAAAACAACGAGATTGATGATTGCAGCCTCTGTATAGTTACGCCCTGGGAATTAATGCCGCATCTGCACGTCAGAAAGAGGCACCCAAACCGTGAGACTTCGCACTAATCTATACGTACCACCGACCTCTGCACTGTCTGAATCAGGTGCCCTACAAAGCAATCAAGGAGAAGACCATGCTGATACTCACCCGCAAAGTCGGTGAAAGCATAAACATTGGTGATGACATTACGATCACCATCCTCGGCGTAAGCGGTCAGCAAGTCCGCATCGGCATCAACGCCCCGAAAAACGTTGCCGTACACCGTGAAGAGATTTATCAGCGCATTCAGGCTGGCCTGACCGCCCCGGACAAGCCACAAACTCCCTGAGCCGCATCGCAGTCAGTAGCCAGTTCGTTTGCTCTGCGTAATGACTGGCTAAAGATTCACGCGCCGTACTTGCCATACGCGCCCCAGTCCACTGGGCACGGCGCCTGATACACCCTCCCCTGCGCTTCATTCGCCTCCCTCCCCCTCTTGCAGCGCGATACTACCTGCGGCTGCCCAGCCTGGCTGTCAGACATTTCCGAGAGAACACAGAGAATTGCTCCCTGTTAGCCGAACGTCACGCCTCGCGCCATGCCGGTGGCTGCAATCACCATCAGCACCAACAGCAGCGCCTCGACGTGACTGATCCGCGCATACAGCTTTGCACGTCCGGTATCGAGCGCCTTGCCTCGCGATAATGCGATCCGCCATTTGACCAGCGTGATCATCGGCGCCAGCTCTATCAGCAGAATCAGCACGAACAGCGTCATCTTCAAATGAAACAGCGGTTGATGCAGATAGTAGTCAGCGCCCTTTTCAAAGCCGCCGAAAGCGCGCATGCCACCGGTTACCAGCAACACCAGCGCGGCAATCCCCCATAGATTATCGGCAAGCAAAACCTGCCTCGCTTCGCCGACACCAGCAGCCAGACGACTGAACGCCGTGCCACGGGTCAACACAGCCCAGAAGCCCAAGGCAAAAGCCAGTAGATGGACAGCAGCAAGAAACCAGTGAACCAGCATCGACGAACTCCTTTGAGAAAGCCCTGGAAAACGCCAGTCAGTAGTAGTCGAAAAAACTCGGTTACGCCTGCACACAATGGTGGGGCTGGAAGGCCTCGCGCAGGAAGCAGGGAAACAGAAAGCGCGATTCGCCAAATCGCAGGCAAAAAAAATCCCAAGCAGCTGATGGAAGCTTGGGATTTAAAAATGCATAAACCGTGGTGGTGAACGCGGGGCGAATGTTACTGAAGTTCACGATAAGCAACAACATTTTTTTGATAACCGACCGGTTAAAAATACCGGTAACCCCTTAAATATCCACACTTTTTTAACGGATCAAAAAAAGGAAAGAAAATTATATGAGCAGGCCGTGTTATTTCGAAACACGCTAAGCGCTCAGGGTAACGACAGATGCGAAGGCGTCGATGAAAGCGACTGGAGCAAGGCCTTGGGTAAATCGCAGACAACAAAAAAGGGCCCACCTCTCGGTGAGCCCTTCTAGACCGCCCAGCAGAGCGGATTTTGTTTGGTAGGCGCGATTGGACTCGAACCAACGACCCCCACCATGTCAAGGTGACTTCTGAATGCACGTAAGTCTCTGATACTAAAGGGAAACAGCCATAAATTCACAGGGTAAAAAATCGCCCTTACCACCTATAATAATCAACAACTTAGCGCTGTATTTTCCTACAGTGTTTCACCCTTCCCCGGCGTCCTGCCGACGAAAACCAATCCAGAATCCTACAGCTCGTCGCCTCACCCTCGCCCACCTTCTGCGCCTCGATTACTGTATATCCAAACAGTACACAGCAAAGGCGCCATCCGTGGATCCCCTCTATATAGAAGAAACCGACGACTGGCTCGGATGCCCGACGCCGCTCGAAACTTGCCGGCACCAGCTCGCCCTCTACGAAAATGAGTTCGAGGAACTGAACCTGCAGCTGCGCCAAGCCAGGGAGCGGATATTCAAACTCGTCGAGATGAACGATGAATTGTCTGCTGGCAAAGCCAAAGCAGAAGCCGCACTCAAGAAATCTGCAGCTGATGCTGCGCGACTCCAAAGCGAACGAGGCGAACTACTTGGACAGGTGAACAGCCTTATGCGCGTGTCCGATCAGCGTGACTACCTCTTCCTTGAGAATCAGCGCCTGCTCATGGAGGCGCGTGAGCGGGAGAGCTGACAGCCTTCACATATGCTTGGCACGCCTGCAGCGCGATCAATCCCCGGTCGCCGATGTCGGTGATGGCGATAATTCGTTGAGCATGCGCTGGGTCAAGTCGGGCGCGTACGGCTGCATGATCCACGCCGCCGGCACCGGCGGTGGCTGGCACCCCACAGCCTTTGGCAGCGTCGGTTGTGTCGAGGAGGACTGACAACCGCAAATCAGAAGTGGCAAGACGATCGCGCAGGCGATCTTGGTCACGTTGGGCATCGGTCATTTTCCTGAAGTGGGTTTGCTCACTGGCCGCCAGCCGCTGCTCGAGCGCCAGCCGTTTGTCCTGCTCGGTCTGCTGCGCGGTGGCGGCGGCCTGGGTTAGTTGATTGAGGGCTTCGGCGTGCTGCTGGGCTTGCTGGGCCAATTGCTTCCCGTAGCGCCAGTCCTGAAACTGCCAGGCGCTGCCGGCACCGATCAGCACCAGCACCACTGCGCCCACCGTCTTCCACGGAACGACCATCACGGCACATCCTTGAAGAAGACGTGCCCGCCCAGCTTGAGGGTCTGCTTCGCCTTCGCCGCCCAAGCTGGCGCCTCGATGCTGGTGGCGTAGTAATGCGTGGCGCCGCCGGTGGGATCTGGCACCTTGCCGTCGATCACCTGGTCAGCAGCGATCCGACATTGCGCCAGCTCGCGAAACGGGATTTCCTTCACGCCAATCAGGAACTGATAGTTCGGGTCGGTCTTGTTCCAGCAGCTGAACTGATACGGCTTCTGGCAAACGCCGGCATAGCCCTCGCCCCACCAAGACTTTTCCTTTCCATCAAACACACGGTTGTGGATCGTCCAGGCCACGGCCACTTGGCCGGCCGTCCCTTCGCCGCGAGCCTCGCCCCAGATTGTGCGAGCGAGGATGTCGCGGTCTTTTTCGGTTACAGGCATCACTATTCTCCAGGTAAAAAAATACCCGCTCAGTGGCGGGCAGCTATTGGGTATGTATTCAAGTCCATTTCGGATAAAGCGCGTTTTGAGTGGAATATCAGGACATTCACCGATACAATCCCGCGCTTATTTTTTACTTTTTTAACGCTGTTTATTTTGCGGGGCCCGAAATGAAAAAAAATAACGAATTAGAAGTATTAAGGGCGATAGGGATAATTTTCGTAATCATCGCCCATCTACCTTTTCTGCTTCCAGCAATGCCAAACTCATTAAAAGTTTTGAATACCTATGTGAGCTTCTGGCCGGGCGTTGATATATTTTTCGCCGTTTCCGGATTCGTGATAACAAAAAGCATCAGAGACCAGCTATCAACATCCAACACCAATGAATACTGGTCAGGAATTAAAGCCTTTTGGGTAAGAAGATTTTTCAGACTAATACCAGCTTCATGGTTCTGGCTTTTCACCAGTATATTTCTCGCTGCCACACTTTACCAATTTGGTTATTTCAAAACAGTTTCCGCAAACACTAAAGAGACCATCGCACAAATATTCTACGTGCAAAATTGGTTCGCCTATTATTGCTCTCATGGGTTTTCAGAATGCGGAATAAATGGAAAATATTGGTCTCTATCTCTTGAAGAGCAATTCTACATTGCGCTACCGATTGTTTTTTTCTTTATAAAACGCCACCGCATTGCCTTCTGCTTGGCTGCCATCGCCCTACAGTTTCCGCTACAGCGCGAGATTGGCTCAGCTCTTTGGTACGTCAGGACTGACGCAATTCTTTGGGGGGTCATCGTTGCATTGGCCTACGACGCCCCAATTATGAAAAAGCTCACACCAACTTTCATGAAATTTGCTCCCGTTAGAATAATCATCGCCTCCGCGCTGGTCGCATCAATACCGGCGATGGGGCTTGGTACAATTGCTTCATTCCACACCGGCCTCATCGCAGCCGCCTGCGGAGTAATCGTCTGGCTAGCGTCCTACGACCAGGGATTTTTTTCCTCATCTATTAAGAATAATCCAGTTGTTCTTTGGATTGCCTCACGCTCTTATTCCCTTTACCTCATTCATGGAATAGGTTTCAGGCTCGTTTCGCACTCGCTACAGTCGATCTACGACCGAGAGCTTAATGGAGGCGATATCATTATGGTTGCCGTTCTATCATCGATCCTTTGCGCGATCCTAGCGGATCTCTCCTACAGACTGCTTGAAAAACGCTTTATTGCTCGCGGCCGGACAGCATCCGATAAAATTATCGGAGCAACCGCATAACTTTATTAATCCACCGGAGCTAATGGCCAGTCTGGCTGTTCTGGCCAGCCCATTCGCTCCGGAGTTTTACCAAGTGCACTGCGGTACTTCTTCCAGGCTTTCAGCCTAGCCAAGTTCTCCTCCGATATCTCTTCGATATCAAAATCGTCCTGCAGAGGCTGAATGATACTGCCGGCGGCTTCCATGCGGGCAGAGAGTTCACTTCTGTTTTCTCGTTCTCTTTCGATCCTCGCCAGGTTATCAATCAACCATTGAGGAATCTGCTCAACGAATGTTTCACCGTCTAGCACTCCACGATCTTCTGTGTAAGGCGCCCACGAAACTTCTGTGATCACAAATCCATTCATATGCTTACCGCTCCGCACTGTAACCGACAATGTCAAAGTTCGCGCTTCCACCAGACGAGGAAAGGAAAAACACAAAACTAAGGTTTACTAGAGGAAGTCTGAGCACTTGCCGGGTTGAGCTATCGATTCCTCTGATAGGCAGGTACTGAAACTCATAATCGGTAATCCAGATAACCGGCCCCCCACTGCCAGCCGTAGCGTTATGACAGCTAACCAATGCACTTTTGGCGATGGGCGGCACAATCGTTATCAGATAGACGGTGTAAGGGTTTGTCGACGAATTACCAGCAACGACGCGATATGGTGACGCATTCAAGGTGTTACGGTATTCCAAAAGGTCGCCGTTTTGTACCGTTTTCAGAAAGTTACCTCCGCTACCAGTTCGAACCGAAAAAAGGAATCGCCTGCTCGGATCTCCGGATTTTTGCCGGGCTGTGCCCCCGTTGTAGGTGTCGGCAATTGTTGAACTCAGTTCGAGAGTAGGAGTGCCGGCATTGCTGTAGAGGTACAGGTAGTAGAAGGTGTCAGCTGCCAGGCTCCCGCTGGCGATGCTGATAGTGAGCGTGTTTGCGACTTCAAGTGGCCGGCTAAGCCCCGGGATGTACGCCGCGCCGGGGGAAATGCTGAGTTGTGTGCCGGACACCCATGTGAAGTTGAGCCCCTCGATGTAGCCTTTCGATACCCCGCCCTGCGCAACGGTGAGAGCCTTGGTTACGGCATTAAGTTCGGTGATGTCGCTGTTGGCACCACTCTTCGCGGCAGCCAGACCAGCTCGTGCTGTTGGCTGGTCATTGCCACCGGTGCCGCCTTTTTCGACGGGTAAAATCTCATAATTGCCGGTAGTGCCCA
>NZ_JAHHZH010000012.1:0-204752 GCF_018729515.1 Pseudomonas sp. MG-9 | reverse complement strand
ATGGTGCGAGAGGCCGTCACGATCTACAACCAGGAGCGGCCGCACCTCTCTTTAAAATACAAAACGCCCGATGCGGTGCATCGGGCGTTAGGGTGAAACAGGTGTAAACCTATTTCAGGACTAGACACCTTGGCGCGGTTCTGAATGATGGTGTCCCAGGGCAGGTTCGAACTGCCAACCTTCCCCTTAGGAGGGGGATGCTCTATCCAATTGAGCTACTGAGACACTGAGTTGTCACGGCCGGACACGGCGCGACGGACGGCGTGCATGTTAACGGCCAGCCCTTGATTTGTCATGTCGTCCGTGGGCTTTTTAAGTGTAGGCAGGCGCCTTGCTATGCTGCGGGATCATTTACCGTGCAATTTGCACTCCCCCAAAAAGCCATCATTGCAGATTGCAATCCGCGACTTGGGAAAAACCCTTCCAAATGCTTGTTTTTAAAGGACTTCACAGCGGTTAGACTGTTGGCACGACGGCTGCTTTGTCTGTTTCCATAACAGAACAAACGGAGTTCGCCCCATGAACAGCACGCTCTTGCTTGCAAACGCAATCGCCCTGGCGGTTTTGGTGGGCTTTCATTTTGCCCCAGAGGGTGCTGAACCGGTGGCCCAGCGCATGCCGCATTACCTGCAGGTGCAGAAGGCGCCGCAGTGGGCGGTACTGAGCGATCACAGCGACTTCGCTGCACAGGCAGTCAGTGAGCCTGAGCAAGCACTGCCGACGCGCGCTACCGAACGTCTGGTTTTTTGAAATATCTTCAGGAGTACAGCATGTCCAAATCAGCCGCAGGATTTCTGATCCTCGCCTTATTGAGTGGCGTTGTGCATTTTTCGCTGTTCGAGGAAACCGAAGCCACCCTGCCCCTGATTGGTTGCGGCGTGTTTGCTGTGTTGTTTGTGCTGGCGCTGGTGGCCGGGCGCAAGATCAAGTTCGATCCGGTGCTGCGTTAAGCCGAATCAATGCCAGCAGTTGGTTGACCGCGTCCTGCAGGGCGCCCGAGTTGTCGATCAGGTACACGGGCAAATCACTGGACCTGCGGTCCCTGAACAACGCATTGCGCGCCAGCCTGGCGTCGATTTGCTCAGGCGTCTCTCGGCCACGCCCGAGCAGGCGTTCACGCAACACCTCATCCTTGACCGTCAGCAGAAACGGCAGCAGCGTCGGATAGCGTTCCTGTGCCTGACGCAGGTTGGCGCGCGAACCGTTCACCAGCACATGCCGTCCGGCGCTCAACCGTTCGTCGATTTCTGACGGGATGCCATAGGCGAGGCCATTGGCCTGCCAGGCCAGGGCAAAATCGCCTGCGCGTTGACGTCGATCGAACTCTTCGAGCGTGACGCCGATGGCATCTTCACCGACCGATTCCGCTGATCGAGTGATCACCCGGCGGATGATTTCGCAGTTCAGCGCCCGCAATGGCTCACGCGCAGCCTCGATCAGGCTGTCCTTGCCCGAACCGGAAGGCCCCATCAGATAAATAAGCCTGCCATCCATCCTGAAAACGCCCTCCAACGGGTGTTTGCCCTAGTAAATCGGCAAATTGCCACTATCCTGTACAGGTAAGGAACAAGGATTGAAAGCCGCATAGCATGCACGTTCTGAGGTCTTTGGACATCAACAGATGTGCATCAGGAAGCGGGCAGTGATGCGGGCCGAGGCAAAGTTTTCAAACCAGTCCGCATTTCTGATAATTGGTGCTGGCATTACGCCTTTACCCAGCTCAATATTTGTCACAGAATTGACGCCAATGATCTGGCAATTTTGAGGCATGATGCGGGCCTCTTAACAATTCAGGTTGAACCATTTGGCGCGGATGCTTGTCCTACCACACATCCTGCGGCCAATCCCGAGAACCGCTCCCCTGAACTAACCGGTTAAATATATGCGCCCATTGAAACAGGCAATTTATTCCAGCCGTACGGCTGACAAGTTCGTCGTACGTCTGCCAGACGGAATGCGTGAACGCATTGCCGAGGTGGCTCGCAATCATCATCGCAGCATGAACTCCGAGATCATTGCGCGCCTTGAGCAGAGTCTTATTCAGGAAGGCGCACTGGGCGAAGAGTTGAGCATGCGCCTGGACAGCCCGGAGCTCTCGCTGCACGAGCGTGAGCTGCTGCAACGCTTCCGTCAGCTGTCTCACCGTCAACAGAACGCTCTGGTGTCGCTGATCGCTCACGACGCCGAGATGGCCGCAGACGCGTCCTGAGCTACACCGAACATCTCAAGCCAGCCTACATGCTGGCTTTTTTTTCGCCTGAAATCTGACCTGCGCTTTTTTGCAGGCACAAAAAAGCCCGCCAATCGGCGGGCTTTTGCATTGCAGCGAATCAGAGCAGGAAGATCGTCGCCAGCCCCAGGAAGATGAAGAAGCCGCCGCTGTCGGTCATGGCCGTGATCATTACACTGGCGCCCATCGCCGGGTCACGCCCCATCTTCGCCAGCGTCATCGGGATCAACACCCCCATCAGCGCCGCGAGCAGCAGGTTGAGGGTCATCGCCGCCGTCATCACCACACCCAGCGACCAACTGCCATAGAGCAGGTAAGCGACCACACCGATCACCCCGCCCCAGACCAGACCGTTGATCAATCCCACCGCCAGCTCCTTGCGCATCAGGCGCGAGGTATTGCCGGTGCTGACCTGGTCAAGCGCCATGGCGCGCACGATCATGGTGATCGTCTGGTTACCGGAGTTACCGCCGATACCCGCCACGATCGGCATCAGCGCTGCCAGCGCCACCAGTTTCTCGATCGAACCTTCGAACAGGCCGATCACCCGCGAAGCGACAAACGCGGTGATCAGGTTGATTGCCAGCCACGCCCAACGGTTACGCAGGGATTTCCAGACCGAGGCGAAGATGTCTTCTTCTTCGCGCAGACCGGCCATGTTGAGGACTTCGCTTTCGCTCTCCTCACGAATCAGGTCGACCATTTCGTCGATGGTCAGACGGCCGATCAGCTTGCCGTTCTTGTCGACCACCGGGGCCGAGATCAAGTCGTAACGTTCGAACGCTTGAGCAGCGTCATAGGCGTCTTCGTCCGGGTGAAAACTCACCGGATCGCTGGCCATGACTTCAGCAACCTGTTTTTCGGGATCGTTGACCAGCAAACGCTTGATCGGCAGCACGCCCTTGAGCACGCCGTCGTAATCGACCACGAACAGTTTGTCGGTGTGGCCCGGCAGCTCTTTGAGACGACGCAGGTAACGCAGAACCACTTCGAGGCTGACGTCCTCACGGATGGTCACCATCTCGAAGTCCATCAGCGCACCGACCTGCTCCTCGTCATAGGACAAGGCCGAGCGCACACGCTCGCGTTGCTGCTGATCGAGCGTCTCCATCAGCTCATGGACGACGTCTCGCGGCAGCTCGGAGGCCAGGTCAGCAAGTTCGTCGGCATCCATGTCCTTGGCAGCAGCCAGGAGCTCGTGATCGTCCATGTCGGCGATCAGCGTTTCCCGAACGGAATCGGATACTTCGAGAAGAATGTCGCCGTCGCGATCAGCCTTGACCAGTTGCCAGAGCGTCAGACGGTCGTCCAGCGGCAGGGCTTCAAGAATGTAAGCAACGTCAGCGGAGTGCAGATCATCGAGTTTGCGTTGCAGCTCGACGAGATTCTGCCGGTGAACCAGGTTCTCGACCCGGTCGTGATGCGCGCCTTCCTGGCGATGAGTCAGGTCTTCGACGACCTTTTGGCGCTGCAGCAGCTCAACGACCTGAGCCAGACGATCCTGCAGGCTTTCCTGTGTTTTCTTTACTTCGATTTCGGACATAGGCGAACTCCACTCCCAGCAGCGGGGCACGCCGGAAGGATCAATCAGTCAATTCATGATTGGTGAAACGGGTTACTGAGTAACTACTGGGTAAGTCCATGGAGGTTTTCCATAAGCCCCGGCGGGGCTGACGGGCGCAATGATACACCGGCTGACGGTTTTAAACGTTAAAAAATCGCGGCCGAAACAAGCGCTTGCGAAACAAACCTGAGCGCTGTCCTGATCCTTGCAAATGCGACGACTTATCCTGAAAAGAAAACACACCGCCGGTGAAAAATGTAGCGACTACCCTTGAGCGTAGACCGTCATGGAGGACGTCAAATGCGCTCTGGAATATCCCGCCTTGTACTCGCCACCCTGCTCTGCCTGCCGCCCACAGGAGCCGCCAGCACCCTTCACCGCTGCGAAGCGCCCGATGGCCGCATCACCTTCACCAGCCTGAGCTGTGCGAGCGATGAGCAGCTTTCCGTGCAGCAGGTTCACCCCTACTCGCCCGGCTCCGTCGTGCCGATCATGCCGGAACACAACCACGAAGAAATATCCGGTATGACAATCAGGGGACGTGAACCGGGCATTGTTGGTCGCATGGAGGACAAGTGCGGAAACCTGATCGATGCCCGGCAGCGCCGTGAAGCGATCATCAATCAACGGGTGATTGCCGGCATGAGCCAACGGGATGTTGAAAGCGCTCTTGGCAAACCGGACAAAGTGAATATTCGTACATCGACGACGAGCTATCGCTACGACCTGAAACGAGGCCGCAGCGCTCAAGTCGATTTTGATGAGAGAGGATGCGTGAAAGGAAAAACCAAATCGCAGACAGCAAAAAGCCCGCGTTAAACGCGGGCTTTTCGGTATATGGTGCACTCGACAGGATTCGAACCTGTGACCGCTCGGTTCGTAGCCGAGTACTCTATCCAGCTGAGCTACGAGTGCATTTGTGTTTTTAAACCAGACCACAACTGGCTGAAGCCAAGTTACCTGCATTGCTGCAACTAACTCTTAAATGGTGCACTCGACAGGATTCGAACCTGTGACCGCTCGGTTCGTAGCCGAGTACTCTATCCAGCTGAGCTACGAGTGCATTTGTGTTTTTAAACCAGACCACAACTGGTTGAAGCCGAGTTACCTGCATTGCTGCAAGCTTCTCTTAAATGGTGCACTCGACAGGATTCGAACCTGTGACCGCTCGGTTCGTAGCCGAGTACTCTATCCAGCTGAGCTACGAGTGCATTTGTTGCGCCGCATTATAGCCCGTCTAATCTCTATTCCAACCACTTTTTCTAATAAATTCAACAACTTACAGAAAAAGCCAGATTACAACGTACTAAGCAAATAATGGCGGAGAACGGGGGATTCGAACCCCCGACACCCTTTTGAGGTGTACTCCCTTAGCAGGGGAGCGCCTTCGGCCACTCGGCCAGCTCTCCGCAACACGGGGCGTATATTAACCACCTTCTTCCCCGTTTGCAAACATAAAAATCGATAAAAATTAATGGCTTGGTTCTTCGTCCTTCTCTTTCTTTATACGCAGGTAAATTTCCTCACGGTGCACGGCAACCTCTTTCGGGGCGTTGACACCGATACGCACTTGGTTTCCTTTAACGCCGAGCACGGTCACGGTGATTTCGCCATCACCGATAATCAGGCTTTCTGCGCACCGACGAGTCAGAATCAGCATACCTTTCTCCTCACGCATTTCATTTCAGGGACAACAGTCTGCAAAAAAAAGGCACCCGACCTACAACCGGAGCGATCGTAGCCCTACATGCCTGAGTATTGACCAGCGCGAGCAAAAGAACAGTTCAGGGGCTCACGCCATTCAAAAAATAAAGGGCGCGGTCAGACCGCGCCCTTCAGGTGACCGGATTACTCGCCCTGACGGGCTGGCGCGTCCAGTTCGAAAGCCGTGTGCAGGGCGCGCACAGCCAGTTCCAGGTACTTCTCTTCAATCACCACGGAAACCTTGATTTCCGAAGTCGAGATCATCTGGATGTTGATGCTTTCTTTCGCCAGGGATTCGAACATGCGGCTGGCCACACCTGCGTGGGAGCGCATGCCGACGCCAACGATCGAGACCTTGGCAATCTTGGTGTCGCCCACCACTTCCCGGGCACCGATCTCGCGAGCGGTGTTTTCCAGCACGGTCTGTGCGGACTGGTAGTCGTTGCGGTGCACGGTGAAGGTGAAGTCGGTGGTGTTATCGTGCGCAACGTTCTGCACGATCATGTCGACTTCGATGTTCGCGGCACTGATCGGGCCGAGAATCTTGAACGCCACGCCCGGGGTGTCTGGCACGCCACGGATGGTCAGCTTGGCTTCATCGCGGTTGAAAGCGATGCCGGAAATGATCGGCTGTTCCATGGTTTCCTCTTCATCAATAGTAATGAGGGTACCCGGACCCTCCTTGAAGCTGTGCAGTACGCGCAGCGGAACGTTGTACTTGCCGGCGAATTCCACCGCGCGGATCTGCAACACCTTGGAACCGAGGCTGGCCATTTCCAGCATCTCTTCGAAGGTGATCTTGTCCAGACGCTGAGCAACCGGCACCACACGCGGGTCAGTGGTGTAGACACCATCGACGTCGGTGTAGATCTGGCACTCATCAGCCTTCAATGCAGCCGCCAGTGCCACGCCCGTGGTGTCGGAACCGCCACGACCGAGGGTGGTGATGTTGCCGTGCTCGTCGACGCCCTGGAAACCGGCGACAACGACCACGCGACCTGCTTTCAGATCACCGCGAATCTTCTGGTCATCAATCTGCAAGATACGCGCTTTATTGTGCGCACTGTCCGTCAGGATCCGCACCTGATTACCGGTGTACGACACCGCTGGCACACCGCGCTTGATCAGCGCCATGGCCAACAGGGCAATCGTCACCTGTTCACCGGTAGAAACGATCACGTCCAGTTCACGCGGAACCGGTTGCACGTCGCCACTGATTTGCTTGGCCAGATCGATCAGACGGTTGGTTTCGCCGCTCATTGCAGACAGCACAACCACCAGGTCATCGCCGGCATCGCGGAATTTCTTAACCTTGTCGGCGACCTGCTCGATTCTCTCGACAGTGCCGACCGAGGTGCCTCCAAATTTCTGTACGATCAAAGCCATTTCAAAGCCGCCTCTGCCCATGAAGGGCGCCCAATAATCACTCGAACAGCCGTCGGACCCGCCACTAGACTACGGGCCCGACGGGCCGTCTTATAAACCCTGCTCGACGAATGGAACGGTCAGCGCCAGCGCGCCATCCAGTGCGCCGGCGTCGACACCGCCGCCCTGCGCCATGTCCGGACGACCACCGCCCTTCCCGCCCACTGCCGCAGCAGCCTGTTTCATCAAATCACCGGCTTTGAGTTGGCCAGTCAGGTCCTTGGTTACACCGGCAACCAGTACGACCTTTTCCTCATGGACACTGCCGAGCAGGATCACTGCGCGGCCGAGTTTGTTTTTCAGTTGATCGACCAGCGCCAGCAGCGCCTTGCCGTCCTGACCATCCAGACGTGCGGCCAGAACCTTCACGCCTTTGACGTCCACTGCCGAGTTCGACAGATCGTCGCCCGCAGCGCTGGCAGCCTTGGCTTGCAACTGCTCGAGTTGCTTTTCCAGCGCGCGGTTGCGCTCCAGCACTGCCGACAGCTTGTCGATCAGGTTGTCGCGGCTGCCCTTGACCAGAGTGGCCGCTTCCTTGAGTTGTTCTTCAGCGGCGTTCAAGTAGGCCAGTGCCGCAGCACCGGTGACAGCCTCGATACGACGCACGCCCGATGCCACACCGCCTTCGCTGATAATTTTCAGCAGGCCGATGTCGCCGGTACGGTTGGCGTGGATACCACCGCACAGCTCGACAGAGAAATCGCCGCCCATGCTCAGCACGCGCACGTTGTCGCCGTACTTCTCGCCGAACAGCGCCATCGCACCTTTCTGCTTGGCGGTTTCGATGTCGGTTTCTTCGGTTTCAACCGCAGAGTTCTTGCGGATCTCGGCGTTGACGATGTCTTCCAGCGCCTTGATTTGCTCAGGCTTGATCGCTTCAAAGTGGCTGAAGTCAAAGCGCAGACGCTGACTGTCGACCAACGAGCCTTTCTGTTGAACGTGCTCGCCCAACACCTGACGCAATGCGGCGTGCAGCAAGTGCGTGGCGGAGTGGTTCAGCGAGGTCGCGTGACGCACCTCGGCATCGACGTGGGTTTCCACTGGTGCGCCGATGGTCAGGCTGCCCGAATCCAGCACGCCGTGGTGCAGGAACGCGCCGCCGGTCTTGGTGGTGTCACGAACGTCGAAACGCGCGTTACCCGCCTGAAGGAAACCGCAGTCGCCAATCTGGCCGCCGGATTCAGCGTAGAACGGCGTCTGATTCAGAACGATCACCGCCTCTTCGCCTTCACTCAAGACGTCGACCGACTGGCCATCTTTATAGATAGCGACAATTTTTGCCGAACCGCGGGTGTCGGTGTAGCCGGTGAACTCGGTGGCCACATCAACCTTGACCAGCGTGTTGTAGTCCAGACCGAACGAGCTGGCCGAACGCGCACGAACACGCTGGGCTTCCATTTCACGTTCGAAGCCGACTTCATCGACGGTCAGGCCGCGCTCGCGAGCGATGTCAGCCGTCAGGTCCATCGGGAAACCGTAGGTGTCGTAGAGTTTGAACACCACGTCGCCCGGCACCACGGTGCCTTTGAGTTCCAGCAGATCCTGCTCGAGAATCTTCAGGCCGTGCTCCAGGGTCTTGGAGAACTGCTCTTCTTCGGCCTTGAGTACGCGCTCGATGTTGCTCTGCTGCGTCTTCAGTTCCGGGAAGGCTTCGCCCATCTCGGCGACCAGCGCAGCGACGATCTTGTAGAAGAAGCTGCCGGTGGCGCCCAGTTTGTTGCCGTGACGGCAGGCGCGACGAATGATGCGGCGCAGCACGTAGCCGCGACCTTCGTTGGACGGCAGCACGCCGTCGGCAATCAGGAAACCGCACGAACGGATGTGGTCGGACACCACTTTCAGCGACGACTGATCACCATTTTCGCAGCCGATGGCTTCGGCCGAGGCTTTGAGCAGATTCTTGAACAGGTCGATGTCGTAGTTGGAATTGACGTGCTGCATCACCGCACTGATCCGTTCCAGGCCCATGCCGGTATCCACCGACGGCGCTGGCAACGGATGCAACACGCCATCGGCGGTGCGGTTGAACTGCATGAACACGTTGTTCCAGATCTCGATGTAACGGTCGCCGTCTTCTTCCGGCGAACCCGGTGGGCCGCCCCAGATGTGGTCGCCGTGATCGTAGAAAATCTCGGTGCACGGGCCGCACGGGCCGGTATCGCCCATGGTCCAGAAGTTGTCGGACGCGTAAGGCGCGCCTTTGTTGTCGCCGATGCGGATCATGCGCTCGACCGGCACGCCGATTTCTTTGGTCCAGATGTCATACGCTTCATCGTCGGAGGCGTAGACGGTGACCCAGAGTTTTTCCTTCGGCAGTTTCAGAACACCGGTCAGGAAGGTCCAGGCGAAAGTAATCGCGTCGTGCTTGAAATAGTCACCGAAACTGAAGTTACCGAGCATTTCGAAGAAAGTGTGGTGACGAGCGGTATAACCGACGTTTTCCAGGTCGCTGTTCTTGCCACCGGCACGCACGCATTTCTGGCTGCTGGTTGCGCGGGTGTACGCGCGCTTTTCCTGGCCCAGGAAGCAGTCCTTGAACTGGTTCATCCCCGCGTTGGTGAACAGCAGGGTTGGGTCGTTGCCCGGAATCAAAGAGCTGGAGGCTACACGGGTGTGGCCTTGCTCTTCGAAGAAGCGAAGGAAGGCTTCACGGATTTCTGCGCTTTTCATTAGGTTCTTCCACGGAGGCTGCGGCCAAAGGCCTGTTCGAAACGTCAACAGACGAAGCGACGGCAAAGGGCCGCATTATATCGGCCCTGCGCGCGGGGTACAGCGTGTTTATACGATAGAAACGGTCAATTGGACGGCTAACGCTATCACTTGCGCGAAAACTCGACGAATGTCGCGATCACTTGCTCGATTTGCGAGCGATTGACATCCATGTGCGTGACCATGCGCAAGCGCGCCGCAGCGCTCAACGTGATCCCGCGCTCGGCGGCAAACGCCTTGAGCGCTTCGGCCTGTTCGCCCATTTGCACGTAAACCATGTTGGTCTGCACCGGCTCGACGCTGAACCCGGCCTCGCGCAAGCCTTCGGCCAGAAACTGCGCGTTGGCATGGTCATCCGCCAGGCGTTGAACGTTGTGCTCCAGCGCGTACAGCCCCGCCGCCGCCAGCAATCCGGCCTGACGCATGCCGCCGCCGACCATCTTGCGCAGGCGGCGCGCTTTGCCGATCAGTTCAGCCGAGCCGCACAGCACCGAGCCCACTGGCGCGCCGAGGCCCTTGGACAGGCACACCGAGACCGAATCGAAATGCCGGGTGATTTCCCGGGCATCCACCCCGAGCTTGACCGCCGCGTTGTACAGGCGCGCGCCGTCCAGGTGCAGCGCCAGGCCATGATCCTGAGTGAATTTGCGCGCCCGGGCCAGGTACTCCAGCGGCAGCACCTTGCCCTGCATGGTGTTTTCCAGCGCCAGCAGACGCGTGCGGGCGAAGTGGAAATCGTCCGGTTTGATCGCTGCGGCCACCTGATCCAGATCCAGCGAGCCGTCGGCCTGCACGTCCAGCGGCTGCGGCTGGATCGAGCCGAGCACCGCTGCGCCACCACCCTCGTACTTGTATGTGTGCGCCTGCTGGCCGACGATGTATTCGTCGCCGCGCTCGCAATGCGCCATCAGGCCCAACAGGTTGCTCATGGTACCGGTCGGCACGAACAGCGCTGCGGAAAAACCCAGACGTTTTGCCAGTTCCGCTTCCAGACGATTGACCGTCGGATCTTCGCCATACACATCATCACCGGTGGCGGCGCCAGTCATGGCATCCAGCATGGCGGGGGTCGGTTGGGTGACGGTGTCGCTGCGAAGATCGATAACGCTCATGAACCTGGCCTCAAAGTCAGCAGGGGAAATCCCTTTACGAAGGTGAATTACTGCGGTCATCGCGCAGATTAATCAACCCTTGGCGCAGGAAAACGCCACACGAGCCTTCAAAAAAACCGATGACAATCATCACAAAGGCGCAATGCACCGCTCGCCAATCTGTGATAAAAACGCTGCGCCGCCCGAGAAAGGGCGGCAAAAACGTTCTCAGGGCGGGGTGCAATTCCCCACCGGCGGTAATTGCGCGCAACGCGCATAGCCCGCGAGCGCTTGGCGACGGACACGGCATTGGCGGTGCACTTCGGCAAGGTCAGCAGACCCGGTGTGATTCCGGGGCCGACGGTCATAGTCCGGATGAAGAGAGAACGGGATTGACACCAAAGGGCCGCCCGCGCGCTTGTGTGCTCGTGCGTACCCTCGAATCCCTTTCGATTCATAACGCCCTGTTTTTCACACAAACAGGAGTCAGAACATGCAACCCACCGCTATCGACAGCAAAACCAAACACCCACACGGCGAGCGCGTCGCGTTCATCCAGGCCTGCTGGCACAAGGAAATCGTCGACCAGAGCCGCAAAGGCTTCGTCGCCGAAATGCTTGCCCAGGGTTATCAGGAATCGGACATCGATTTCTTCGAAGTCGGCGGCGCCTTTGAAATGCCCCTGCACGCCAAGTTGCTGGCCAAGACCGGTCGTTATGCCGGCATCGTTGCGGCTGCTCTGGTCGTGGACGGCGGCATCTACCGTCACGAGTTCGTCGCCCAATCGGTGGTCAGCGGCCTGATGCAGGTGCAGCTGGAAACGGAAGTACCGGTGTTCTCGGTGTCTCTGACCCCGCATCACTTCCACGCCGGTGAAGAGCACCAGAAGTTCTTCTTCGAGCACTTCGTGCACAAGGGTCAGGAAGCGGCCAGAACTTGCGCCGATACGTTGCAAAAGGTTCGTGCGCTGCGCCGCAGTGAGCCGCGTGCACTCGCCGTCTGACCACAACGCTCCCTGTAGGAGCTGTCGAGTGAAACGAGGCTGCGATCTTTTGATCGTCTAAAAACAAGATCAAAAGATCGCAGCCTTCGGCAGCTCCTACAGGATTTTGTGTCAGGCCAAAATTGCGTCAGGCGAGATTTTCGTCGCCGCTTGGCACGATCAGAATGCCCGCGCGCAAGCCATTCTTGACCTTCGGATTAGGGAAGATGATCCGAGCGCCCTCTTCCTCGATGACCCAGCGAGTATTGGCCAGATCTTCGGCCAGCAGATAACCCACGTCTAATTCAGAAAAGTTCTCGATGTCCGCCGGCAGGTTCAGGCGGAACGCATCGCTGTGCTTGATGATCTCCCGCGCCACGCTGAACAGCTGCAAACCGTCCAGGCCTTCCTCGGCCAGATCAGGCTCATTGCCTTCGATGATCTGCTTCAGCCGGGTTTCCAGCAGCGAGACGTTAACCCCTTCGTTCTGCCCGAATGGCCGCGCCTTGCCCAGTTCCAGGGTGAAAGACTCGGCACCGAGTTTGTCGTAGGTGTACGAGCTGAACACGATCGATGGCTTGTTCTGCAGCAAGACCGCTTCCATGCCGGCGGCACGCAGGCGCGCCAGTTCGCGACGCGAATGCTGGCGACCTTCCTTCCACGGGTACAGAGCGAACTGCTCGATCTTCGAGCCACGAATCGCCGTGTGCAGGTCGTAGTGCAGACGCTGACGGTCCGCCAGACTGAAGAAGCTCGCTGCCAGTCGCTCCAGCTCACAGGCGCGGATGGCTTCAGAGCCGCTGGTTTGTTCATGACGGCCGTTGAACAGCCGATTGACGTCCTGCTCGACGAAGCGCTCGCCCTTGCGAATCGCCTCGGGGTTGCCGAACAGGAACAGAATGCGTGCGCGCGGCTTCAGATCGCCGCGAGCGATGTCATGCAGCAACCGATCAAGCAACTCGATCGGCGCTGTTTCATTGCCGTGGATACCTGCCGACAGCAGCAGGTCCAGGCCATTGTCACGCGCTTCGGGCGGCCGGACTTCCAGCGCCCCCTCGCTCAACCAGCGCATGCGCACGCCTTCGACAGTCAGTTGAGTCTTCTCCGCCGGTTCGCGGCCGGCGAGGGTCAGTTCAAGCAGTTTGCCGAGGGCGAGCATAGCGCGGTTTCCTTAGTGATCGTGGTTGCAATCCGGGCCGTGCACATGGTCTTCGTCGCCGACCTCAGCCGGCTCCATTTCCAGTTGCAGGCTGACCAGATTCGTTGCCAATGGGCGCAGCAGCAGGTTGGCGTACTCTTCGTCACCCTCCTCGACGTCCACGCCGATCAGCAGCTGGCCACGGCCGTCCTGCTGGATCCACAGCTCTTTGCCTTGCCACATGACCGCGACGCGGGTGCACGAGGTTTGCAGTTGCGTGCCGTCGGTGTCTTCAAGGATCAGCTGCAGGGAATCGCTCATGTTTTTACTCTCTTGGGGAGACAAGCCGCGCGCCGCGTTCAGGCGGCGCGCCGGCCATCAATTGATCTGGAATGGATAAACCGAGCCCAGTTTAAGGATTTGCGTCAGTTCATCCAGTGCCGTCCGGCATTCAAGCAGCAACTTCGGGTCCGCCAGATCGTTTTCGCTCAGGCGGTCGCGGTAGTGCTTTTCAACCCATGCGGTCAACGAACCGTACAACGGTGCGGTCATGATAACCCCTGGGTTGACGGCCGCCAGCTCGGTTTCGTTAAGCGCGACGCGCAGTCGCAGGCACGCCGGGCCACCGCCGTTCTGCATGCTTTGCTTGAGGTCGAAGACTTTCACTTCGCGGATCAGGCCGCCGGAACTGGTCAGGCCTTGCAGGTAGTTCCACACGCGCTCGTTGGCCTGGCACTCTTGCGGCACGATCAACAGCATCGAGCCGTCAGGACGCGACAGCAACTGGCTGTTGAACAGGTAGGAGCGCACCGCGTCGTCCACGGTGACCGCCGAACGCGGCACGCAGATCGACTGGAACTTGCCGCCGACCCTGGCCAGCTTGCCTTGCAGCTCAGCCAGCATCTGCTCGGTGTCGAGGAACGCATCCTCGTGATAGAACAGCGCCTCGCCGTTACCCACCGCGATCACGTCGTTGTGGAACACACCCTGATCGATCACCGCCGGGTTCTGCTGGGCGTAAACCACGCCCTCGTCACGCAGACCGTGCAGACGCGCAACGGCTTGCGAGGCTTCCAGAGTCTGGCGCGCCGGGTACTTCTGCGGCGCCGGGTAACGGGTGTCGAACGCACTGCGCCCGAACACGAAAAACTCGACACCGGCCTCGCCGTACTCACGGCAGAAACGCGTGTGGTTGGCCGCACCTTCGTCACCGAACTGTGCCACTGCCGGCAATGCGGCGTGGTGGGCGAAGTGCTGTTGATCAGCGAACATTGCCCCCAGTACACGGCTGGTGGTCGGGTGTTCGATGCTGCGGTGGTATTTGCAGTTGAGGTTGGCGGCGGTGAAATGCACGCGACCGTCAGCGGTGTCGGCACTCGGGCTGACGGTGGCAGCGTTGGCTACCCACATGCTTGACGCCGAGCAACTGGCAACCAGCAGCGGCATGGCTTCCTTGGCGGCGCGCTCGATCACTTGCGCGTCGGTGCCACTGAAACCCAGACGGCGCAACGCGGCCACGTCCGGACGTTCCTGCGGCGCCAGTACGCCTTGCTGAAAGCCCATTTCCATCAGCGCTTTCATTTTCGCCAGGCCTTGCAGCGCCGCTTCCTTCGGGTTCGAGGATTGCTGGCTGTTGCTCTGGGACGCAACGTTGCCGTAGGACAGACCACCGTAGTTATGGGTCGGCCCCACTAGACCGTCAAAATTGACTTCATAGGATTTCATCAGCGAGGCTCCACGAGAATCTGTTGTTATAGGCTTCAAGTAACAATTCAGTCAGACCGCGTCGCGGCTATCGCGAGCAGGCTCACTCCTACAGTTTTAGCGGTGAACACAGATGTTGTGTGCGACACAATTCCTGTAGGAGTGAGCCTGCTCGCGATGGCCGTTACGCCATCTTCACGCCGGGTGTCAGGGCCACCGGCAACGTCAGACTCGGGGTTTCCAGCGAGGCCACCGGGTACGCGCAGTAATCCGCCGCGTAGTAGGCGCTGGCGCGATGGTTGCCCGAAGCACCAACACCGCCAAACGGCGCGCTGCTCGCAGCACCGGTCAGCTGTTTGTTCCAGTTGACGATACCGGCGCGGCTTTCCAGCCAGAACTGCTGGTAACGCGCTTCGGAATCCGACAGCAGACCCGCCGCCAGGCCATAAGCGGTGTCGTTGGCCTCGCTGATCGCCTCGGCAAAATCGGCGTAACGGATCACCTGCAGCAACGGGCCGAACAGTTCTTCGTCCGGACGCTCGGCCACGGCGGTCACATCGAGAATGCCCGGCGTCAGCAAGGCCGACTGCGCCTGTGGCTGAGTCATTGCCAGCAGCGACACCGCGCCATTGGCCAGCAGATGTTGCTGGGCATCCATCAGCGCTTTGGCCGCGCCAAGGGAAATCACCGAGCCCATGAACGGCGCCGGTTGTTGATCGAACGCACCGACTTCAATGGTCGAGCTGACTTCAACCAGACGCTTGAGCAGGCTGTCGCCCCACGCACCTTGCGGCACCAGCAGGCGGCGTGCGCAGGTGCAGCGCTGGCCGGCGGAAATGAACGCTGACTGAATGATCGTGTACACCGCTGCGTCCAGATCAGCGACCTGATCGACCACCAGCGGGTTATTGCCGCCCATTTCCAGCGCGAGGATCTTGTCCGGACGCCCGGCGAACTGCTGATGCAGATGGTTGCCAGTGCGGCTGGAACCGGTGAAGAACAGGCCGTCGATGCCCGGGTTCGCCGCCAGCGCGATGCCGGTTTCGCGAGCGCCTTGCAACAGGTTCAACACGCCGGCCGGCAGACCGGCTTCGATCCAGCACTTGACCGTCAGCTCGGCGACTTTCGGGGTCAGTTCGCTCGGTTTGAACAGCACGCTGTTACCGGCCAGCAGCGCCGGAACGATGTGCCCGTTCGGCAGGTGACCGGGGAAGTTGTAAGGGCCGAACACCGCGACCACACCGTGTGGCTTGTGGCGCAGCACGGCGGTGGCGTCGCCCAGCGGGCCGCTCTTCTCGCCGGTACGTTCGCGGTAGCTCTGCACCGAAATCGCAACCTTGTTGACCATGCTGGTGACTTCGGTCGCGGCTTCCCACAGTGGCTTGCCGGTTTCCTCACCGATGGTGCGGGCCAGTTCATCACTGTGGTTTTTCAGGGCGGCAGCAAAGGCTTCGAGCACGCTGATGCGCTCGTCCAGCGTGCGACGCGCCCATGCCGGGAATGCCTGACGCGCAGCCTGCACGGCAGACTCGACCTGAGCGGCGGTAGCGCCCTCCCCCGACCACAGCACTTGCTGGGTCACCGGGTTCAGCGACTGGAACGCTTCGCCCTGACCGGCCAGCCATTCACCTGCGATGTATAGCGAATTCATTATTTCGACTCCCGAGCAGCAGACAACGCTACGGCGCGCACTTGATCGCCAGCGTTGAGTTGAAGACGTTTGGCGGTCAGCGGATCGACCACCAGCGTGCCGGCGGCCAGACGGGCCGGGGCAGCCGTGATGCGGCAATCTTCGCGCTTGCGGTTATGGATGATGAACGGCGTGGCGTCGTCGCCCGGCGTACCGATCGCCAGCACCAGCGCTTCGCTGTCGCGCACTGCGCGGATCTTGCTGGTTTCGCACTCGATGGCCGGGCCGGCATCGAAGATGTCGACGTAGCCCTGATAGCTGAAACCTTCGCTCTTGAGCATCGCCAGCGCCGGCTCGGTGTCCGGGTGCACCTGGCCGATGACGTTGCGCGCATCGGGCGAGAGGAAGCAGGTGTACAGCGGGAATTTCGGCATCAGTTCGGCGATGAACGCCTTGTTGCCCACGCCAGTCAGGTAGTCGGCCTGGCTGAACTCCATCTTGAAGAAGTGCCGACCGAGGCTTTCCCAGAATGGCGAACGCCCGGCTTCGTCGGACACGCCACGCATCTCGGCAATAATCTTGTTGCCGAACAGTTCAGGGAACTCGGCGATGAACAGCATGCGCGCCTTGGACAGCATGCGACCGTTGAGGCCGGTGCGGTAATCGGCGTGCAGGAACAGCGAGCACAGCTCGGAGTTGCCGGTCAGGTCATTGGCGAGGAACAGCGTCGGGATCTCGCGATAGATGTTCAGCTCCTGCGAGGCGCTGACGGTCAGGCCGACGCGGAAGTTGTACCAGGGCTCGCGCAGACCGACCGCGCCGGCGATGGCGGAAATCCCCACCACGCGGCCGTTGTCGTCTTCAAGCACAAACAGGTAGTCCGCATCGCCACGGCCGGCTTCGCCGCGAAAGGTCTTCTCGGCCCAGCCGACCCGATGGGTCAGGCGCTCTTCGTTGGCCGGCAAAGTCGTCAGGCCGGTGCCGGTGCTGCGGGCCAGGTCGATCAGCGCGGATAAATCGCTGCTGCGTACGGGACGAACAATCATGCTATCTCCTCAAACGGGCCGCCTTCGCCACCCGTGAAACTCGCTAAGGCGTTAAACCGCCACCAGGCGCACGCTGGCACCTTCACCGACGCCCAAGGCTTCGGCTGCTTCCAGATCCAGGGTCACCGGTTTGCCCGGCGCGTAATCCAGCTCCAGCAGCACCGCGCGGTAATCCTGCAACTGCGCGTTGGCCACCAGGTACTGGCGCCCGACACCTTTGACCGGCTCGCCGATCTTCACCGGCACCACACGGCTCTGGGCGATCGAACGGATCCCCGAAACACGCGCATGCAGGGTCGGACCACCGTCGAAAATGTCGATGTAGTGATCGGTCTCGAAGCCTTCGCGCATCAGGATGTCGAACGTGATCTGCGCACGCGGGTGCACCTGGCCCATCGCTTCTTGAGCGGAATCCGGCAGCAGCGGCACGTAGATCGGGTAATGCGGCATCAGCTCGGCGAGGAACGTACGGCTCTTCAGGCCACACAGGCGCTCGGCCTCGGCGTAGTTGAGGTCGAAGAAGTTGCGACCGATCGCATCCCAGAACGGCGAATCACCGTTCTCGTCGCTGTAGCCGACGATCTCGGTCACCACCGAATCAGCGAAACGCTCCGGGTGGCTGGCGACGAACAGCAAGCGGCCACGGGAGTTGAGTTCAGCCCACGGCGACCCCACCAGCTCGCGCTGCACGTAGAAACTGGTCAGCAAGCTGTTGCCGGTCAGGTCGTGGCATTGCGAAAGCACGTGGATCTTGTTGTGGATCTTCAGCTCGCGGGAAGCGTGAACGAAAGTCTCGTTGCGGAAGCTGTAGAACGGCTCCGAATAACCGGCCGAGGCGACGATGGCCGAGCAGCCCACCAGTTTGCCGGTAGTGGTGTCTTCGAGGACGAAGAAGTAGCTCTCCTCGCCATTGAAGCTCACTTCGGCGGCAAACGAGGCTTCGCTTGCGGCGATCTTGTCGCTCAGACGTTCCACGTCATCCGGCAAGGAAGTGACACCAATCGGACTGTCCGCAGCCAGACGCTGTACCTCGCCCAGATCAGCCATTTGCGCAGGGCGCATCACCAGCATGGTGTCACTCCTTTTCTCTTATCAATTCACAGAAAAAACACCGGACCTTGTAGGAGTGAGCCTGCTCGCGATTGCGGTCTGTCAGAAACCAATGAGTCGACTGACATACCGCAATCGCGAGCAGGCTCACTCCTACATTTGATCGGGTCCGGCATTGAAATTTTGATCGACGCCCGAAATCCTCAGGCGTCGAAGGGTCTATCAGGCTTGCGTCAGTGTTGCTGCAGCGCGTTCGAAGCGGTCCAGGCCAGCGTCGATATCGGCATCTTCCACCACCAGGCTCGGGGCGAAACGGATCACGTCCGGGCCAGCCTGCAGAATCATCAGGCCTTCTTTTTCAGCGGCGTTGAAGATGTCCTTGGCCTTGCCTTTCCAGGCATCGCTCAGCACACAACCGATCAACAGACCGAGGCCACGCACCTGAGTGAACAGGCCGTACTTCTCGCCGATCTGCTCCAGACGGGTCTTGAACTTGTCGTGCTTGGCATTGACGCCGCTCAGCACCTCAGGGGTGTTGATCACGTCGATCACTGCTTCAGCCACCGCGCACGCCAGCGGGTTGCCGCCGTAAGTGGTGCCGTGGGTGCCGACGACCAGATGTTTGGCCAGCGCTTCGGTGGTCAGCATCGCCGCGATAGGGAAACCACCGCCCAGGCTCTTGGCGCTGGTCAGGATGTCCGGCGTCACGCCGTAATGCTGGTAGGCGAACAGGTGGCCGGTACGGCCCATGCCGGTTTGCACTTCGTCGAACACCAGCAGCGCGTTGTGCGCGTCGCACAGTTCACGGGCGCCTTGCAGGTAAGCCAGTTCGGCCGGCAGCACACCGCCCTCGCCCTGGATCGGCTCCAGCACGACCGCGCAGGTCTTGTCGGAAACGGCAGCTTTCAGCGCCGCCAGGTCGTTATAAGGCACGTGGGTGATGCCGGTGATTTTCGGACCGAAACCGTCGGAGTACTTCGACTGGCCACCGACGTTGACGGTGAACAGGGTGCGGCCGTGGAAGCTGTTGAGAGCGGCGATGATTTCGTACTTCTCGCTGCCGAAACGGTCGAACGCCACGCGACGGGCCAGCTTGAACGCGGCCTCGTTGGCTTCGGCGCCGGAGTTGCAGAAGAACACGCGCTCGGCAAAGGTCGCGTCGATCAGCTTGTGCGCCAGACGCAGGGCCGGCTCGTTGGTGAACACGTTGGACACGTGCCACAGCTTGTTCGCCTGTTCGGTCAGCGCACCGACCAGCGCCGGATGCGCGTGGCCCAATACGTTAACGGCAATCCCGCCGGCGAAGTCGATCAGCTCGCGGCCGCTCTGGTCCCAGACGCGGGAACCGGCGCCACGCACCGGAATGAAAGCGGCAGGCGCGTAGTTGGGAACCATTACCTGGTCGAAATCGGCGCGTTCTACCGCAGCGTGCTCAACGGACATCGGAGTCTCCTGAAGAGGAACACCCGCCTGAAACTGGCGAGCGATGGGGGGATTGTAAGGACAGTTTTCAGCCCGGCCTTGTCGCCAAGCGACAACTTCTTATAGCGCAAACCCCGGATTTTCCCGGGTTTACGGCAATGCGACATATAGCGTCGCAAAGGCGCAGTTTAACTGGCGGCAAGGGATTGCGGCAGACCTGCTTCTTTGTAACTCAAGACGATTTATCAGGTGCGGTATATATGTACCGCACGCGGTCGACTTTCTCGGGTTCTCCTAGGAGACTTTCAAATTCGACGGCAGCTTGCGAATGAACACCGAAGCAATCGACTCCGACACTTTCCACGTCATAAAACCGGACACTCACTACCAGCCGCTGATCAATGCCATTCCGCTCTGGGTGCGCCAGGCCGCGCCCCACAGACGCTCGGCACTGCGTAACAGCGCAGCGCTGCTGCCGGCATCGCTCAAAGGCGCAACGGCGGATCAGCACGCCAAGATGAAATCGCTCATCGCCCGACACGCCGCCAGTCAGAACCGGCTGGACGAGGCGCTGAGCCGCCTGCAGAACCCTGACGATTTCGCCGCGCCCTTGCTTGAAACCGCGATCCAGAAGCGCTTCGGGCTGACGCTCGATGTTCGCAATATCTGGCTGCGCCTCTACATTCCGGATCACCTGCCCTGGCTACGCATGAAATCGGGGGCCGCGCGCACCTGGACCGTGTCGTTGCAGGAGGGTGCACTGCACAACTTCGAAGCCTCCGAAACCGGGCCACAAGCCTTTGAACCCGCTTCAAGCTACATCTCGGCGCCGGGTCCAAACGAACAGTTCAGCACGCTGACGCACATTGCGGACAAGATGCCGATCACGGCGTTTACCCAACTGTGCCGCGAGCTGGACATCGGCCGGCAATACCGCGAGTACCTGGAAGACAATCTGGGCATCAGCAATCCGGTAGCGGCCGCGCTCCTCCGATCAAAAGCCCACGAGAGTCAGAGCGCTGCACTGACTGCCGCCCTGCACATGGCGCAGATGCAAAAACTGCTGAGTGTCGACAGTCATCGGCAGATTCTCGACCTGCTCGACGCTAGAGCCGCCCCCGACCTGCACGGCCACGATCTGACCCTGCTGAATGCCCGTCTCACCGGCATCCTGTTGTTCGCCCCGGACCTGGAGCGCACAAGGGACGTGCAAAAAGTCGTGGTCTACCTGCCCGATGACCCGGCACACCCGATCAAGGAATATGCCTCGTCCGCCGCATTCGCCGAGGAGCTGACCCGACGTTTGCGCGAGCCGGACTACCAGACGTTTTTCAGTCGCTTCATTGACTATGCCGACCGCGGGCAGTTTTTTGCGCAGTTGAACAACCAGCTCGCACCGCTGACCTGGCATCCCACACAGCGGGGGGACTCGCGTCCGTCCTGGCGGGAACAGCCCAATCCGCGCCCGTCGCTGCGAATCAACGCCACCGTTATTCAGGGCAACCTGCAGACGCATCTCTATCAACGCAAACTCGACAAGATACTTAACGATGCGCGGGTTCTCGCGGTCGCTACCGCAACCGTCGATCAGCAAGCACGCTGGGCGCTGTGGGACTCCTTCACTGAAATAGCCTCGACATTGCTGAACATCGCTGCGTTCATTGCGCTGCCCTTCGTACCGTTTCTGGGTGAGCTGATGCTGGCGTACACCGCCTACCAACTGCTCGACGACACCTTCGAAGGCGTCATCGACTGGGCCGAAGGCCAGGGCCGGGAAGCCATCGGACATTTCATCGGGGTGGTTGAATCGGCAGTACAACTGGGCACCTTCGCGGTGGGCGGAACCCTTGTTGTCGGCGAGCTCAGCGCACGCCTGCCAAACGCCAGCCGCCGCTTCTTCGAACGCTTCAATCCCGTGAAGCGCCCCAACGGCGATACCCGCTATTGGCTGCCTGACCTCAAGCCCTACGAACAGTCGATCAAGCCTCCTGCCCAGTCAACACCCGAGGCCTCGGGCCTGCATCAGCACCAGGGCAAAACACTGCTGCCCCTCGATGACACGTGCTATGCCGTCACCCAGGACAGCCGCAACGGTCAATACCGCATCGAACATCCGAGCCGCCCCGAGGCCTATCAGCCGCGCCTGCAACACAACGACGCTGGAGCGTGGCAAACCGAACTGGATCAACCCCAGACCTGGAATCAAGCCACCCTGCTGCGCCGTAGCGGGCCAGATGTCCAGCGCGTGCCTGCGACCCAGCGCGATCGGTTGCTGCTGATCAGCGACTGCGATGAAAACGCCCTGCGCAAGGCGCACGTCAACCAGGAGCGCCTGCCGCCCCTGTTCGCCGACACCCTCAAGCGGTTCAACATTGACGAGGACATTCAGACCTTCATCGACCAGATGAACAGCGACCACCCCGACGACTACCTGCAAGCCGACCTTCTGACCCAACTCGAACTGCTGCAAGAGAGCCGCCACTGGCCCAGAGGCAGGGGCTTGCGCCTGAGCGATGACGTTGGCACCCCACTCTGGCAAAGCAACCTTCGCGACCTGCCCGCGCTGGAATTGGTGGTGACAAAACTTGAGGGCGGTGACCTGCTGAAAACTCTGTTGATGATGTTGCCGGACAGCGAAACCAAGGCCTTGATGGGCGAACCGTTCGGCGCCGCGGCTCCGCGCCTGGAAGCTCGAACCCGGCGTCTGAGGCAGACGCTGTCACAACTGGCGCGAGACAAACGGCAACACTTGTTCGATCAGCGCTATCGCCGCCTGGAACAGGGCGCCGACGCCCTGACGCAAAAGATCATGGACGCCGATTCACTGCCACGCAGCGTCGCCCAGGCGTTGCTCGACGGCGCGACCGACACCGAGCTCCAGCAACTCAAGCGCGGAACGTTGTCACCGCGCCTGACCGAGCAGGCCTGGGAAGCCGGACTGCAGGTACGCCTGACGCGTGCCTACGAAGGCCTTGAACTGCAATCGAACGCCAACAACGCCGATACGCAAATGCTCGCACTGCACACCCTGGAGCAGTTGCCCGGCTGGTCGGGACGACTGCGACTCGAAGTGCGCCACTACTCCCCCGACGGCTCACTGATCGACAGCGTCGGGGCTGCCGATGCACCGACACGCAAAATCATGGTTCTGCGCGCCGAGGGCGACCATCAGGCCTTTGACGATACCGGCGACGAGCTCAGCGGCGGTGAACCGTTTTACGATTGCCTGCTGCGCGCCATGCCTGACAGCGAACGCGCAGCCTTGAATCTGCGCATCGGCGAAGGCGAGAAACTCAGGTTGTCGATCAGAGATCACGCCTTGGCTCGCGATGCTCTGCGTTCGCTTCTGGCACAACAGCCAAAATACAAACCCACTTATGACCCCACTGTCATGCGCCTGCTGGGTGGCACCGACGGCTACAACCACATGCCGCGCAATACCCCGAGCCTGTCGGAGCGAGCCGGCGTGTTGTTTCCCCAGCTCTCACCCGGCCAGCTCGAATCGTTCGTCGAACGATTGCAACGCCACCCCACCGGCCCCCGGGCGGAGCTGACCCGGATGATGAATCAATACACGCAACTGCACAGCACCCTGAGTGCCTGGGGCGATGCGATCCCGCAACAATTCCCGAACACCGGGATCGCGCTCACCCATGAACAGATCGTCGTCCAGCGCGCCATTCGCCTGCGCTTCATGCACGACCTGATCAATCTCTGGCGCATGCAGGAAACGATTCCGGACGCTGAGGAGTATTTCGTCGACTTCCGCTTTATCCAGCCCATCATTGGCGAGTTGCCGGTGCTCGACACCGAATTTTCCTGCGTCAGGCAACTCACTCTGGAAGGGCACCCTGCCACACGCGGCGTGCATGAATTCCTGCGCAGCTTTACCGGAATGCAGCGCATGGCATTACGCAATTTCAATCTGGGACGCTTGCCGGACAACCTCGCGCAGACCTCGCAGATTCAGGAGCTGATCCTGAGCGAATGCGCCATCACCCTCACACCACAAAGCCACGTCGTGCTTGCGAACCTGACGCGGCTGACCACGCTGGACCTCTATAAAAATCCTCTGGAACTGGTGCCCAGCGTCGAAAACATGCCGGCTCTGAACTACATCGACGTGTCGCAAACCGGGATTTCCAGCTTTCCCGACGGGTTGCTGACCCGACCACTCCTGCGTACCGCCTTGCTCAATGGCAATACAATCGCTCAATTGCCCGCCGAGCTTCTTGAACTGCCGTCGGTCATTCAGGACGGGATCGATCTGGGAAACAACCCGCTCGACACCACTGACCTTGAGCGCATCAAACAACACTTTCTCCACACCCTGGGAGACTTTGGCGTCTCTGCCGCCGATACCGACATTCAACGGGTACAAACGCTGTATCCACTGATGGATCGAGAGGAAGCCAGCCATTTTATTTATCTGTTGCCGGGCGACCTGGCCGAAGGACGCGAGGCGCTGACACGTCTGGAAGCCGAGCTCGCCACCCTTGAAAGCGAACTGGCAGCCTGGACAGCCGACGTCCCGGCGCTTCACCCGCGCAGTCAGCAACCGTTCACCGCCCAGCAGCTGCAAATTGAACACTTGAGCCGAGACGAGTTCAGGCAGCAGCTATTGCGCTGCTGGCGCCGGGAGGTCGAGTCGGATGATTTCAGTGACTTGATGCACCCAGGCTTCCAGCTGACTCTGGACACCCAGGTGACCGGCAACCTGCCCAGGGTGAAAGCCGACTTCAAGCATGTATCGCTGATGTTCCTGGAAAGCAGCCACGGCCTTACCGGTGGCGTGCCGGGATTTCTGGAAAGTTTCCCGAATCTGAAGGCCCTGACCCTCCATCAATTCGACCTCGACCACTTGCCTTCGGCGATTTTCACCATGGGCAAGTTACGCTCACTGAACCTGGCCGAGTGCACGATCAGCCTGTCGCAGAACACCGCACTGGAACTGGCCCAAATGAGTCAGTTGGAGTTCATCGACCTGAGCAACAACCCACTGATCCTCGCACCCGATGTCAGCCAGATGCCACAGTTGACAACCCTGTTGCTCGACAGCACCGGCATCAGCGAACTGCCAGCGGGTTTACGGCAGCTCAAGCATCTGGAGATGGTGGACTTGGGTAACAACGCGATCGTCGACGTGCCCCATGACATTCTGGAATGGCCACAGGAGTTCAGCGAAAACATCGACCTGCAAGGCAACCCCTTTTCACGGGCGAGCCTGCAACTGCTGATCAGCTACTTCAGGCTGACCAGCGTCGATTTTGGTATCGATGCGGTGATCGAGAATGCGGAACTGGAAGTATCGTCTTCAGGTGATTCCGCCGTCGACGAGTGACCGTGTTCAGCCGCGCTCGGGCGGCACCGACGAGAGCTCGAACGGACTGCTGCTGCGCCGCTGGTTGCGATCTTCCCGCGGCGTGGCACCGAAGAAGTTGCGGTAGGCGCTGGAGAAATGCGGTCCCGAAGAGAAACCGCAGGACAGGCCGATCTGGATGATCGACTTGCTGGTTTGCATCAACATCTGCCGGGCCTTGTTCAGGCGCAGCTCCAGGTAGTACTGGCTCGGTACGCGGTTGAGGTATTGCTTGAAGATCCGCTCCAGTTGCCGACGGGACACGCACACGTGCTGGGCGATTTCGTCGGTGGTCAGTGGTTCTTCGATGTTGGCTTCCATCAGCAGCACCGCCTGGGTGAGCTTCGGATGGCTGGAGCCGAGACGATTCTGCAGCGGGATGCGCTGACGCTCGCCGCCCTCGCGAATGCGCTCGACCACCAGCTCTTCGGAAACCGCACCGGCCAGTTCCGCACCGTGATCACGGGCCAGCACCGCCAGCAGCAGGTCGAGTACCGACATGCCGCCGCATGCGGTCAGGCGATCGCGATCCCAGTCGAACAGATGACTGGTGGCGATGACTTTCGGGAAACGTTCGGCGAAATCGTCCTGCCAGCGCCAGTGCACGGCGGCGCGGTAACCGTCGAGCAGACCGAGCTGCGCCAGCGGATACACACCGGCCGACAGACCACCGATCACACAACCGGCACGCACCAGCTGCTTGAGCGCGCTGCTGAGCGCCGGGGCCAGGGTGGTCGGCGGCTCGTCAGCGAGCAGGAACAGTTTCTGGAAGTTTTCGAGCTTGCCGGTCCACGCCTCGCCCGGCAGTTGCCAGGCGCCTTCGGCCGCAGTTTCTGTAACAGCTTCGGCCTGCAGGAACGCCAGTTCGTAAACCACCTCCGGGTGCACCCGCTGAGCAACACGCAAGGCCTCCTCCGCCAGCGCCAGCGTCAACGCTTTAGTGCTGGGCCAAATCAGGAAACCAATTCGATGGGCAGTCATGGGCGGGCAATCCGAAACGAAGAACGGTGATGAAGGCATGGGCCAATGCTAGCCCGTAAATGAACGCAAATCTCGAAACCTGCGCAGCGCCCACTGTAGGAGCTGTCGAGTGAAACGAGGCTGCGATCTTTTGATCTTCAAAAACAAGAGCAAAAGATCGCAGCCTTCGGCAGCTCCTACAGGGGATCGGAGCCAACCTTCAGGCTGCGAAGCATGCACTATTCCGGTGCATATCGGCAGTTCTGATTATTTCAAGCTACCCGACAGGAACTGCTGCAAACGCTCCGATTGCGGATTAACCAGCACTTCACGTGGGTTGCCGCTCTCTTCCACGACACCTTTGTGCAGGAACACCAACTGGTTCGACACTTCACGGGCGAAGCCCATTTCGTGGGTCACCACCACCATGGTGCGGCCTTCCTGAGCGAGGGCCTGCATGACTTTGAGCACGTCGCCAACCAGTTCCGGGTCGAGGGCCGAAGTCGGTTCGTCGAACAGCATTACTTCCGGTTCCATCGCCAGGGCACGGGCGATTGCCACGCGCTGCTGCTCGCCACCGGACATGTGCCCCGGGAACGCGTCTTTGCGATGGGCCACGCCGACCTTGTTCAGGTAGTGCTCGGCCTTCTCGCGCGCTTCGGCCTTGGACACGCCCAGCACGTGGACCGGCGCTTCCATGATGTTTTCCAGCGCAGTCATGTGCGACCACAGGTTGAAGTGCTGGAACACCATCGACAGGCGCGAACGCATGCGCTGCAGCTGCTTCGGATCAGCGGCTTTCAGCGCGCCGTCCTTGTTCGCCACCAGTTTCAGCTCTTCGTTGTTGAGCAGGATCCTGCCCGCGTGCGGCTGCTCGAGCAGGTTGATGCAGCGCAGGAAAGTACTTTTGCCGGAGCCACTGGAGCCGATGATGCTGATCACATCGCCGGCTGCCGCTTTCAGGGACACGCCCTTGAGCACTTCGTGACTGCCATAGCGTTTATGCAGGTCTTGGACTTCAAGTTTGTACATGCGGTCGGTTCTCACAAAAACAGTCAGTCAGTCGTTGAGCAAGCGCCCGTGACGCAGCGCTTCGCGCCCCGCCACCTTGGCCAGCCAGAAACCGGGTTGGGCATAGCGCAGCCGTTCAATGGCAAACAGCACCCCGGAGGTACCAGCACACACCGTGCTGACCCGATCGGACACAGGATCGATCACTTCGAAAATCTCATCCCCGGCTTCGACCCACTCGCCGGGTTTACGCAAAAAGCTCACCACACCAGGGTGCGGTGCCAACAACAATTGAGTGCCTTCGAACGGCATGCCTTCACAGGCTTCGTGCGCCGGTTTCGGCCACTCACCGGTGATCAGGCCCTGCTCGGCGAGGAACGCCAGAATGCCTTCGGCCCACGCCACCGCATCAGCGCGGTCGGTATTGGCCTGACCGCCCAGTTCGACGGTGGTCGCCAGGCACGCCAGCGGAATCTGCGCGTCCGGGAACTGCCGCGACAGGCGCAGCCATGGCAACGAGCACGCTTCATCGAACGAGCTGCCGCCGGAGTCTTCCGCGAGCAAACCCACCTTCACATTCAAATGCGCCGCCAGAGAACGCCACTGCGGCCAATGCTGCGGCAGCGCATACATGTGCAGCGCGGCTTCAGTGTCGCAGTGCAAGTCCAGCACCACGTCAGCGGTGCAGGCATGGCTCAGCAAAACGCGCTGCATGCCTTGCAACTGGCTGCTCGCCTCGGGTAATGCCGCCAGATGATCAGCCATCGCCTGACGGATCAGGCGAATGTTGGCGTGCGGATCGTCACCGAGGCTGTCGGCCAGCGCCGCCGCAACCGGCGCACTCAGCTCGACGAAATCACGGTTGAAATTCTTGCCGCTGCCCGCCTCGAAACGCCCCTGATGATTGCCTTGCAGCAATTGGCCGAGGCCCAGCGGGTTGGCGACCGGCACCAGCTCGATCACACCGTTGAGCAAGCCTTGGGCTTCGAGTTCGCCGAGACGCTTTTTCAGCTCCCAGGCGGTGCGCATGCCCGGCAATTCGTCAGCGTGCAGGCTGGCCTGGATGTAGGCCTTGCGCTCGCCTTGTCCGAAACGGAACACGGAAATCTTGCGCTCGCTGCCCAGGTGGCTCCACGGCAATACGTGGTCGATGCGTTCCATATCAGTGCTTCCGCGGGGCCAGGTAGCTCAACCAGCGACGCTCGGCCAGCTTGAACAGCTTCACCAGAATGAAGGTCAGGCACAGGTAGAACAGGCCGGCGGTGATGTACGCCTCGAACGGCAAGTAGTACTGCGCGTTGACGGTACGGGCCGCACCGGTGATGTCGATCAGGGTCACGATGGACGCCAGACTGGTGGTCTGCAGCATCATGATCACTTCGTTGCTGTACTGCGGCAGCGCCCGGCGCAGGGCCGATGGCAACAGGATGCGCTTGTACATCTTGAAGCGCGACATGCCCATGGCCTTGGCGGCTTCGATCTCGCCGTTCGGCGTGGCCTTCAGGCTGCCGGCGATGATTTCGGCGGTGTAGGCGCTGGTGTTGATCGCGAACGCCAGGCACGCACAGAACGTCGCGCTGGACAACCACGGCCAGAGGAAGCTTTCACGCACCGCTTCGAACTGGGCCAGACCGTAGTAGATCAAAAACAGCTGCACCAGCATCGGTGTGCCGCGGATCACATAGGTGAAGAGCCACGCGATGCCGTTGACCGCTGCGTTCTTGGAAACGCGCATCAGGCCCAGCGGCAATGCCGCCAGCAGACCGAACAACAGCGACAGCGCGAGCAGTTTGAGGGTGGTCAGCAGCCCGCCGAGGTACAGCGGCATGGCCTCCCAAATGACGTTGTAGTCGAAGATCATAGATCAGCCGCCCTTACGCCTACCGAGTAGCGCTTCTCAAGGTGACGCAGCGCCAGCAACGAGACACTGGTGATCACCAGGTACATCGCCGCCACTGCGAGGAAGAAGGTGAAAGGCTCGCGAGTGGCATCCGCCGCCTGCTTGGCCTTGAACATCATGTCTTGCAGACCGACCACCGAAATCAGCGCGGTCGCCTTGGTCAGCACCAGCCAGTTGTTGGTGAAGCCGGGAATCGCCAGGCGAATCATCTGCGGCACCATCACCCGGAAGAACACCTGAAAACTGCTCATGCCATACGCCATACCGGCTTCGGCCTGGCCCTTGGGGATCGCCATGAACGCGCCACGGAAGGTTTCCGACAGGTACGCACCGAAGATGAAACCGAGGGTGCCGATACCGGCGGCCAGCGGGTTCAGGTCGATGTAGTCGTCATAGCCGAGCATCGGGGCGACACGGTTGAGCAGGTCCTGACCGCCGTAGAAGATCAGCAGGATCAGCACCAGATCGGGGATCCCGCGGATCACCGTGGAATACAGATCGCCCAGCCACGCCAGCCAACGAATCGGCGACAGGCGCAACGCGACCCCGATCAGCCCGAGAACGATGGCCAGGGCCATGGACGACAAGGCGAGCTGAAGCGTCAGCCATGCGCCATCGAGGATGACAGCCCCGTAGCCTTTCAACATGATTCAGGTCCTCGAAAGTTGGGATGAAAAAATGGCGCAAACCGCAGAGACCTGTTGCTTGCGCCATTTCTGACTTGTCGCAGAGACGTGTTACTTGCCGTAGATATCGAAGGCGAAGTATTTGTCCTGGATGGCTTTGTATTTGCCGTTTTCGCGGATGGCCGCGATGGCGGAGTTGATCTTGTCTTTCAGCGCGTCGCCTTTGCGCACAGCGATGCCCACGCCGTCGCCGAAGTATTTGACGTCGGTGAACTGCGGGCCAACGAAGGCGAAGCCTTTGCCGGAATCGGTGTTCAGGAAGCCGTCCTGCAGCAGGGTGGCGTCAGCCACGGTACCGTCGAGGCGACCGGCGGCCACGTCGAGGTAGATTTCGTTCTGCGAGCCGTATGGCTTGATCTCGGCACCCAGCGGGGCCAGGACTTCGCGGGCGAAACGCTCGTGGATCGAACCACGTTGCACGCCGATGTTCTTGCCCTTGAGCTCAGACAGGTTGTCGCTGACAACGGTGCCCTGCTTCATGACCAGACGCGCCGGAGTGTTGTAGTACTTGTTGGTGAAGTCCACGGACTTCTTGCGGTCTTCAGTGATCGACATGGACGACAGGATCGCGTCGATCTTGCGCACTTTGAGTGCCGGGATCAGACCGTCGAACTCTTGCTCGACCCACACGCACTTGACCTGCATCTGCTCGCACAGGGCGTTGCCGATGTCGTAGTCGAAACCAACGATGCTGCCGTCCGGCGCTTTGGAAGCGAACGGAGGGTAAGCCGCTTCGATACCGATCTTCAGAGGTTTTTCATCAGCGAAGGAATTCAGCGACAGCACGGACAGTGCCAGGGCGCCAAGCAGCACAAGTTTCTTCATCTTGGGACTCCATCGGTAAAGGGCAAAAACGGCAGAGTGAGCGACAGCCCAATATGCGAATGGGTGAATCGGAAAAGCGGCGCAGCATCGGTGGGAAATTTCCCATTGAAACCACCAGGGGTTTCAACGTCAGCCACGATGAGCGAGTGATCGGCATTCTAACGACAGGCCCGAAGCCGATATTTCTTCAATGCGACAACTAATTACAGATGCACAGAGAAACCCGCTTGAGCGCATTGACAGCCTTGCAAATTCATGCAAGAGCGAAAGACAGTGAACCGATCTATGCTGCAAATTGCGGGCCTATTATTCGCAAACCCTTCTAATCCGGCAAGCGCAGCGTTGTGTCTTATTTTTCATTGGGGGTTTTGAGGCTCTAGAACGGGGCGATGCGTTTCCCTTCGCCCCGCTGCGGGGCGGGCGGTTACACATTTGGTTACTCGGGTGGGTGTGGGTAACAGCGGGAAGGGGCTTGTGCGAGAAATCGATAATTATTGGTTGACGGGTTTGGGTTCCGACAGCGGAGTGCACCGGTGTCTGACAGATGGCTATCGCGAGCAGGCTCACTCCTACAGTGGATCGCGCTCCACCTGAAGAAACCCGATCAACTGTAGGAGCGAGCCTGCTCGCGAAGAGGCCAACACAGCCACCACAAAACCCAAGACAGAATAGGATTACGTTCTTTCAGGCAGAACACCATCAACCTGTGGGAGCGAGCTTGCTCGCGAAGAGGCCAGCACAGCCACCACAAAACCCCCAGACACAAAAAAGCCCCGCCCGGCAATCACCGGACAGGGCTCTTCAATGCATCAGACAGGCTTACGCCACATTCATCGTCTTGTGCGTATCAATCAAATGCTGCACCACCGCCGGATCCGCCAGGGTCGAGATATCCCCCAACCCATCATATTCACCGGTCGCAATCTTGCGCAGGATCCGGCGCATGATCTTGCCCGAACGGGTCTTCGGCAGCCCCGGCGCCCACTGGATCACGTCCGGCGAAGCAATCGGGCCGATCTCCTTACGCACCCAGTTCTTCAGCTCCAGGCGCAATTGCTCGCTCGGCTCCTCGCCGTTTTTCAGGGTCACGTAGACATAAATGCCCTGCCCCTTGATGTCGTGCGGCACACCGACCACCGCCGCTTCGGCGACTTTCGGGTGGGCGACCATCGCGCTTTCGATCTCGGCAGTCCCCATGCGGTGGCCGGAGACGTTGAGCACGTCGTCCACACGCCCGGTGATCCAGTAGTAACCATCGGCGTCACGACGTGCACCGTCACCGGTGAAGTACATGCCACGGAAGGTCTTGAAGTAGGTGTCGACGAAACGATCGTGGTCGCCATACAGCGTACGCGCCTGGCCTGGCCACGAATCGAGAATCACCAGATTGCCCTCGGCCTCGCCCTCGATGATGTTGCCGAGGTTGTCGACCAGCGCCGGCACCACGCCGAAGAACGGACGCGCCGCCGAACCCGGTTTCAGAGCATGGGCGCCCGGCAGCGGGCTCATCAGGGTGGCGCCGGTTTCGGTCTGCCACCAGGTGTCGACGATCGGGCAACGGGACTGACCGACGTTCTTGTAGTACCAGTCCCAGGCTTCCGGGTTGATCGGCTCGCCCACCGAACCGAGCAGACGCAGGCTGCTGCCGTCAGCGCCTTCAACAGCAGCGGTACCGGAGGCCATCATCGCGCGGATCGCGGTCGGTGCGGTGTAGAGGATGTTGACCTTGTGCTTGTCGACGATCTTCGCCACCCGGGTGATGTCCGGGTAGTTCGGCACGCCTTCGAACAGCACGGTGGTCGCGCCATTGGCCAGCGGGCCGTAGACGATATAAGTGTGGCCGGTGACCCAGCCGACGTCGGCGGTGCACCAGTAGATTTCGCCCGGGCGGTAGTCGAACACGCGCTCGTGGGTCATCGCCGCATACAGCAGATAACCGCCGGTGGTGTGCTGCACGCCCTTCGGCTTGCCGGTGGAGCCGGAGGTATAAAGGATGAACAGCGCCTCTTCAGCGCCCATCTCTTTCGGCGCGCACACGGTGCCCGCCACTTTCATCAGGTCTTCGTACCAGATGTCGCGATGCTGGTTCCACTTGATGTCGCCGCCGGTGCGCTTGCACACGATGACTTTCTGGATGCTGCTGGTTTCCGGGTTGGTCAGCGCGTCGTCGACGTTGGCCTTCAGCGGGATCTTCTTGCCGGCACGAATGCCTTCATCAGCGGTGATCACCACTTTGGATTTGCAGTCGATGATCCGCCCCGCCAGGGCTTCCGGCGAGAAGCCGCCGAACACCACCGAGTGAATCGCGCCGATCCGGGTACAGGCCAGCATGGCGACCACGGCTTCGGGGATCATCGGCATATAAATAGTCACCACGTCGCCGCGGTGTACGTCCTGACCACGCAGGGCGTTGGCCAGCTTGCAGACTTGTTCGTGCAGTTCGCGGTAGGTGATGTTGCGGCTTTCGGAAGGATCGTCGCCTTCCCAGATGATTGCGATCTGATCGCCGCGCTCGGCCAGATGACGGTCGAGGCAGTTGTAGGAAACGTTCAGGGTGCCGTCGGCGAACCATTTGATATCGACATGGTGATCATCGAAGGACGTCTGCTTCACCGTGGTGAAAGGCTTGATCCAGTCGAGGCGCTTGGCTTGCTCGCGCCAGAAGCCGTCAGGGTTGACGACCGACTGCTGGTACATGGCTTTGTAGGTCGCCTCGTCAGTCAGCGTATTGGCCAGAACCTCGGGACGAACGGGATACAGAGAAGCCGCACTCATCTTTCTTACCTCGGTGGAATAGTTGTTTTTGTATGACTCCGTTGTAGCCGGGCCGGCCCCATAGAACCATTCGACGATGGTTGTAGGAGCTGCCGCAGGCTGCGATCTTTTGATCTTGCTTGGCAAAATCAAAGGCGAAAGATCGCAGCCTTCGGCAGCTCCTACAAGGGTTGCGCGGTGTTTTGCGGGGATTGTTACCAAATCTGCCAAAAGTGTTTATCAAAACCCCACCTGTTTACCCTCACCCCACCTCCCTAAAATCCACCTCGCCGACAAGGCAAACCGATTAACAACGTTACAGCCCCCACGAAGGCCGTTAATCCAGCTCTCAAGTAATAAGTGCAAACGATGAAGTTCCACACGCAACCCTAAAAAGGTTGCGTGACCCCACTCGACCTCAAGAAGGTAAATCTGAAATGAAAGCTTTATTGGTTCTGGCCCTCAGCAGTCTGTGCGCAACCGCCATGGCAGACGAGGTCCCGACTGATGTCGCACAGCAACAACCGGTGATCGAGGAATACACTTACTCCACTCACCTGGACATCGCCAAAGTTGTATCGATGAGCGAAGTTCCGAATGTCTGCGAAGTGGTACCGATGAAAATGGAGTACGACGACTCCAAAGGCCAGCGTCACATCCTGCGCTACAGCGTGATGGGCAACGGCTGCTCCAATGGCTGATCAAGACTGCACCGAATTGGATCTCTCAGCGCGTCATTGAGGGTCGATTCCAGCCCGGCTTCGGTCGGGCTCAGTTGTGTCTGGAGTCGTCAAAAATGCTTGCAAAACACTAGATGTAGTGAAAAACGCGTTTTTTTGTTCGTTTTTTGAGCAAATCCACAACGGCGAGATTTTTACGAAAAAAAATCTATCCCCGGCAAAGCCCTGTAAACCCGCACTCTCATCGAAAAACCACCCTCCTCGACCGCTCCATGCGCGGATTCGCCTCAGCACAGCCGTGTTTTTTTCCCTATAATGCCGCCCTAATCGGGTCAGCAATATTCCCTTACAGGGATCAAAGCCATTCTGAAGCCCCGCAGCAGCGTCAACGCTGATCTGCGCCCGTCAGAGGCTCTCGGAAACCCGTACAAAATTCTGTTTTATTGCCTGCCTTAGCTGCTGCAAAAAACGATTCCTTAAGATCCAACGCGGTCTGTACGACCGTGTGAACCACCCAACCATCAGGTTTCACACGGGGCGACAGGCCCTCACGCAGGAGACGACACGTCATGCTGAGCTGGGACGAATTCGACAAAGAAGACAGTGAAGTAGCAGCAGTGAAAGGCGCCAACGCCGGCCACGCTTCTGAAGCCAACATGGACCGCCTCGACAACGCCGGCGGCGCCGCCGCGCTCGAAGCCCGCGCCGTGACCGCCGACGACTCGGCCGCCGTGGCCCGCGCCAAGGCTGCACTGAACTCCCTCGACGTCGCCGAAGGCCTCGCCGAACTCGAAGGCGCTTCCGCCCGTGTCGCCGTTGACGAAAAGCGCATGATCAACTGCCGCGCCGACCTCAACCAACTCGTGCCATTCAAGTACGACTGGGCCTGGCAGAAGTACCTGGACGGTTGCGCAAACCACTGGATGCCGCAAGAAGTCAACATGACCGCCGACATCGCCCTCTGGAAAAACCCGGAAGGCCTGACCGACGACGAGCGCCGCATCGTGATGCGCAACCTCGGCTTCTTCTCCACCGCCGACTCCCTGGTTGCCAACAACCTGGTCCTGGCCGTGTACCGCCTGATCACCAACCCGGAATGCCGCCAGTACATCCTGCGCCAGGCTTTCGAAGAAGCGATCCACACCCACGCCTACCAGTACTGCATCGAATCGCTGGCCATGGATGAAGGCGAAATCTTCAACATGTACCACGAGATCCCGTCGGTCGCCAAAAAGGCAGCCTGGGGCCTGAAGTACACCCGTTCGATCTCCGATCCGAAGTTCGAAACCGGCACCCCGGAAACCGACAAAGAACTGCTGCGCAACCTGATCGCCTACTACTGCGTGCTGGAAGGCATCTTCTTCTACTGCGGCTTCACCCAAATCCTCTCCATGGGCCGCCGCAACAAAATGACCGGCGTCGCCGAGCAGTTCCAGTACATCCTGCGCGACGAATCCATGCACCTGAACTTCGGCATCGACGTGATCAACCAGATCAAAATCGAAAACCCACACCTGTGGGATGCCGAAATGAAGGAAGAAGCGACCCAGATGATTCTGCAAGGGACTCAGCTGGAGATTGAATACGCACGTGACACCATGCCTCGCGGCGTACTGGGCATGAACGCGGCGATGATGGAGGACTACCTGAAGTTCATCGCTAACCGTCGTTTGTCGCAGATTGGTTTGAAAGAGGAATACCCAGGGACGACTAACCCGTTCCCTTGGATGAGCGAGATTATGGACTTGAAGAAAGAGAAGAATTTCTTTGAGACGAGAGTGATCGAATACCAAACTGGTGGCGCTCTGAGCTGGGACTAATGGTCTCGCTTGGCACGATTTGACGATTGCTGCCTGAGTCGGTGAATCGAGAAAGCAAAAAAGCCCCGATATGATCGGGGCTTTTTTTATGGGCGATCGGTAATCCTTTTTATGCCTACGTCACAGCGTTCAATCTCCTACAGCACTTACAGTCGCTTCCCATTGAAGCCTGCCACGAGCACTACTAAGCTCCATCACAGGTGCCTAAGAAACGCCCAACGTAGAAAGCTTGGTCAGTGACACAGACGTGTAATTCGTCGGTGGCAACTGCTCTGCTCGTTGGGATTTCTTAAGTCCACTCTACGTTGGGGTCAGGCCTCCCAAAATCTAAAACGTAGAGGTCATAGATATGTCTGATCCGCTCCCGGTAATAGTGTTCTCTCGCCACAATCTTTCTCTACATGCCCTTTTACTCGAAAACCAGCCATGGTTCTCCGCCCGAGATGTCGGCCGTTTGATGGGTTTCCATCTGAATGAGCGGGTGGTCAACAAGCTAGATAGCGATCAACGCCGCGTCTTGTGGATTGAGTACTTTCGAGAACCAGAACAGCAGTTGATGCTCAGTGAATCTGGGGTGTACGCGCTGTTGGTCTATCACTATGTTCCGGGGAATCGGTTGTTGCGTGAGTGGCTGACCAATGAGGTAGTGCCGACCTTGCGCGACGCAGCAGATTCGGGAGATTCAAATCGGCCAATGCTGAGCTTGTTGGATTGGCCAGAGATGTCGTTGAGTCTGCTGCATTGGCAGGATGAGGGCTGGATTCGGCTGCGGGATATGCCTTATCTGTTGCGGGATCAGACTCAGCGAAGAATCACTACGATTCGACCTTGGTGGCGACGAGTTGCTCAGGCGCTCCAATCTTCGAAGCGCTCAATGGGTTAGGTGACGTGTTTATAGGAGCACTTGCGAGCCCCATACCGACTCTTCGTAAGGAGTTCATGGCAACCAATCAATATCGACCGAGGGTTTGCCCCCTCGGCGTACATATGTGTACGAAAAAGAAAACCCGTGATGGGCATACTCAACCTTCAATTGCTTCCAAGCGAAGCTTCAATCTCTGATTCACCAATGCGCCATGCACCCCAGAGTGAATTTCCCGGTGACAACTTGGACATACAGCAGCCACAAACCGTGGGTGGTCTAAACCGCCATCGGAGAGTCTATTCACATGATGCGGCTCTAAATAGGGTGTGCCATCTTTCTTCAAGAACGGAGCTGGCATCTCACAGCTTTCACATATTCCCTGAGCACGCATCAATACGTAGTACGAGACCTTCCGACTACGCTCATAAATCTTACGCGGGGCGGATTGCACGATTCCATCACTGGCAAGCTTACATGCAGCCAACGCTACCAGCCGCGCAGCAGCCAGAGACTCAGGAAGGTCAGCCTTATCCTCGTCCTCTTTACCAACCTCAATCGTTCCGCCAGAAATACCAACAGGGACTAGTCGAAAAACAATAGCCGCACGATCCTGGCCAGTTACATCCGGTTGAGTCCGCGTGAACATATCAGCACAAGAAAACTCACCCACATAAGCGCAGCCTTTTCCTTTGCCGAGTGACTTAAACAAATGCAGTGCTCGGCCATCCACGGCATGCTCAGCAATAGCGCGGTTGCCACGAGTCAAAGTCATCGTACCTCGCTGCCCTTCGCCCGTGTAAAGGTAGGCGCCGTCGTCCCAACGATCTGCATAACCGTATTGTTCACCGCTATCGCCAGTGAACAAAAAAATCACTGGATAGATAGCTGATGCTGCAATGCCGCTCTGCCGACTACCGCCGAACGGACCATTGATTTCAGTTTTTCGATCGTAAATAGCCTCCGGCGTGAACTGTAACACTAGCTCACCCTCTCCGCGCGGCAACTCCACAACAGTGAAGCCTCGCTTCTTAAGGTAACTGTTGGCAGGATGCCCGCCCGAAAACTCGCCTACGGAAATACCAGTCGCCAGAGAGATGATTTTCTTCACTGGGTACAGCTCACCTCCAGCGTTAATGGCATAACGATGAGCTTGGTTGTTTTCCCAGTCTCGCCACTCAGACCTACTCCGAAATTTATGATCAAACTCCAGCATCGCGCTGCCTATTCGTTCCTTCGAGACCGCCTTGATCACCACGAGTGCCGCCTTTTGTAGTTAATGGCTGTAGGAAAATTCCTATAGTCTCCAAACTCCAAAAGGGTTTCAATACATGACAGAGCAAAGAGCCACTATTTATAGGCGTTACATTTAAATAGCGACGTGCTCCCCTAACTCGTTAACTCTCCATCTTCTCCTCAAGGATCCGAGCCCTCACCATGAAATTCGATCTCGCCTACTGCCTCAGCCTCGACGACAAGTTGTCGATCTATGACGTTCGCGATCTCAATTTCGATGAGACGGTGGCGTTCGATTCGGCCAAGGAGCATTTCCAGTGCCCCAACGATACCTGTCGTTTGGCGTTTGATGCGTCGAATGAACTGGGCACGTTCAACGCCAAGAATGTGAATTACGTGCGCACGCCGCACTTCAAGAACTTGCCCGGTACGCAACATGTGGTGGGTTGTCCATATGTGAGTTTGAGGGCTTCAGCGTCTGGCGTTGAGACGGCGGATGGCGAGGCGGATGACGGTCGTGAAGAACATTTCCCATCAGAGTTGTTGCTGACCCGCCGTGAGTATGCGCGCAAGCCTGCTGCGCCCGCGGGGGTGGCGGATGTGTTGCGGGATGATCCGGTGCGGGTGGCGCAGGTGAGTTCGAAAGAGTCGCCGGGGCGTGAGACGGCGCCGGACAAGACCAGTGTGTTTGCGCATCCGGTGGAGTGTTTTGTGTCTAACTTCGCCGACAAGGAGTTGCTCAAGCGCATGCCGTTGAAGATCGGTGAGCACACGGCGCCTTATGGGTCGTTCTTCAAGAAGATTGAGTATCTGACGGACAACAAGGGGCTGATTTACTGGGGCAAGATCAAGGAGATCAAGGATTACACCCAGAGTTTTCGCATCGATTTCGAGCAGAAGGTCTGGTTCAAGCAGGCGGATGAGGCGAAGAAGAAGCCGTATTCGGTGAACGTTTACTTGAGCAAGAAGTTGATCGACAACTACCGCAAGCGCAAGGCGTTTCTGGAAGAGATCAAGCACGCGATCGACAGCGATAAGGAGTTGTTCTGTTTCTTCTATGGCGTGACGCCGGAGTTGAAGCAGGTGCCGAGCAAGAAGAACCCCGAACAGACGTTCGGGGTGTTCAGTGCCAACATCGAGAACCTGGATCACTTCATTGTGCGGGAAGCACCAGGGTTGGCGTGACGGTTAGTCTTTGGGCAATTGCAGTTTGACGGCACCGGGGTGTTGTTTGACGACGGCGTACGGCAGGATCGACCAGTCGGGCCTGTCGCAAGAGCGTTGTACTCGAGCGAAGTAAGCACCCAGGTACAGGCCCTTATCAGTGAAGTACCACGGTGAAGTTCCCCAGATGCTTTCATCTGTGAAATCACAGTCGTCATCTTGCGCCGGTTTCTTCATTTCCGTGGGGTACAGGGCGGTGAATTGCTTGATGACCCAAGGCACCAGCTCTTTGCTGACATACCGATAACGCACGTCACTTTCGGCCTCGCTCAGCGGTTTGTCGCCAAGGCTGTCGCGCTCGGCGTGTAGCAATGGTTTGCCTTCACCGACCCACAACACATCTTCAAGCGACAGTGGGTGACCGGTTTTCACGTCGATGTTGAGCGGGGAATCACCGAAATCCGGATGCGCGCCGCCGCAGTAATAGCTGGTGGAGATGTTCAGGCTGACCACGGCTGGCGAGATCATTTTCGGCTCTGCCTGCTGCATGAATTCGACGTTTTCTCCACCCCGCAACTGGCAGCTATGGTAACTGATGACTTCATTCCAGAGTCGCCCGAGCAACTGCTGGTTTACCCGCTGCTGATCATCTTTCGACAATCCGGACTCCACGCTGAACAGTGAGATCTTTGTCTCAGGCTCCGTCCACCATTGCAGGTCGTAGCCCATGAAGTTTTCTTTCTTCTCCGGCTTGAGCTTGAGCCCCTGCAGGCGCAGATACTCGTAAGGCTCGCCGTTTGGCAGCGCGGCAATGAACGGCAAAGTTGCTGACGTTGGCGCGGGAAGTTTGGCCTCGGCGAGTTTAACCGGCAGTTTCTTTCCCTGCGGACTTTGCCATTCACCCTGCCAGCCATTGGCAGTCTCTTCCAGCTTCAGAGTCGGCAGCGGTTTGTCGTCGCCATAGCGGTTGTTGCCTTCAACAAGGCTCAACGTGCTGTCTTGCAGCGAACCGCTAAGTTCCAGGTCGCGGTGATACTTCTCATAGAAGTAGCGACCGGTGACTTCGTCCTGCTGCGTGGTGTTGAGCTCAACCACAATCGGCATCTTGCCCAGCGTGCCGGTGAACACGCGGCGGCCATCTTCGGCATGGGCAGCGGAAATCAGTGTGAACAGCGCCGCGGCGTATGGCGCCAGACGCAACAGTCCCTTGAACATGGATCGATCCCTGAATGAATGAGGCTGCGGAGTATGCAGAGGATGCGCGCAGGAATCGAGGCTCTACTTGAGCAGCATGCCTAGCATCACGATGATCAGCAGCGCGATGTACACCCAAGCATGCACCCGATCCGGTATCCGCCCGATCCACGGCGTGGCCATTCGAATCCCCAGCAACGACCCCAGCGTCAACACCGCAAACGCCAGCAGATCCACATAACCGACAAACCACGCGCCCAGATCCGTTTCGCTGAAACCGGCCAGTGCCATGTAGGTCAACGTTCCGGCCACTGCCACCGGCACGCTCAATGGGTTAGCCATGGACGTGGCTTGCGACATGCTCAGCCCGCACCGACGCAACAGCGGCACGGTCATGACGCTTCCTCCTACGCCGAGGAACGTGGCGATGGCGCCGATGCCTACACCGCCGCCATACGTTTCTGTACTGCTGAGTCGGCGTGGGATGACGCCTTCGGTGCGAGTGAGAAAGCCGCGTCTGAGCAGGCAGTCGATGATAGTCACGCCGAGGTAGGTGATGAAGGCGTAGCGAATGACGTCGCCACTGACCCACACCGCGGCTATCGCGCCAATGATCGCGCCGAGGGCGATGAAGCCTCCGAGTGGCCATAGGTAATGGCGGATCAGGTTGCCGGCGCGGCGGTGTTTGTCGGTGGCGATCAGGGCGTTGACGATCATTACGCAGGTCGAGGTGGCGACGGCGATGTGCATTGCCGATTGGCCGATGGGGTCGTCGGCGCCGTGGCTGGCGGTGAGCAGGCGGTAGAGCAGCGGCACGACGACGAAGCCGCCGCCGAAGCCGAAGAGCACGGCGGTGACGCCGGTCAGGCAGCCGAAGAGGGTCAGTAATAGGTAAAACATGGCACGTCTTCCGGTGATGGGGAGCAGTCGACGATAGAGCGGCGCGACTTGGCCTGCTTCAGCAACTCAGCCAATAATGTTTGCGTTTACGCCAACTACCGGGAAACGCTCGATGCGCAATGTTTCGATCAATCTGCTGGATGACACGCCACGCCCGGTGGTGGCGATCGGTACGGATTATTCCCACGGCCATCTGTTGCCATTTCATACGCATCGGCGGGCGCAGCTGTTGTACGGCGCGACCGGAGTGATGCAGGTCCGCACCCATGACGGCAACTGGGTGGTGCCGCCGCAACGGGCGGTGTGGATTCCGCCGGGGGTGGCGCATGAGGTGTTGATGCTGGGGGTGAGCACGCGCAGCTTGTACATCGAGCCGGGGACGGTGGACTTGGGGCAGCGCTGCCAGGTGATCAGCGTTTCGTCGTTGATGCGGCACTTGTTGATGGAGGCTGTGGAAGTGCCGCAGGCCTATGACCTCAACGGACGCGATGGTGTGCTGATCGAGCTGTTGCTGCATGAACTGGCGGGCAGCGTGCCCCTGCCCTTGCACATTCCACTGCCGACTGACGGAAAGCTCCTGGCTTTGTGTCAGAGCTTTCTGCATCAACCGAACGCCCATCAGTCGCCGCAACACTGGGCCGGGCAGTTGCACATAAGCTTGCGCACCTTCAACAGACTGTTTCGCCAGCAAACGGGGCTGAGCTTCAGCCAATGGCGGCAACAGGCCTGCGTGGTGCTGGCACTGGCACGGCTGGCGGCCGGTGAAGCGGTGACGCGGATCGCCCTGGACTTCGGTTATGAGAGCCCCGCGGCGTTCTCGACGATGTTCCGGCGCATCCTCGGACAGGCACCGTCCGTCTGGTTGGAGGCGGCGAACTAGGGCAAATCAAAAAATGCGTTTGATCCCGGCCGAAAACAACTGTACAAAAACACAGTACATTTTCAATCAGCACTCTTGAGCCCGGAGCACACCATGGCCTCTCTTGCGATGAACCACATCCTCGAACGCATTGCCCTTTTCCAGTTCACCCCGACGCACTGCGTCCAGGCCCGAGCGATGCTTGGCTGGAGCGTGGAACAGCTGTCACGCGAGGCGGAGGTGGCGGTAGACGACATCCAACGCTTCGAGGCGCAGCAAGAGGTGACGGATGCGGCGCGGTTGGCGTTGGCTTATCGGCTTGAGGCGCAGGGGCTGGTGTTTTTTCCGGGGTTTGCGCCGGGGCGTGGCATGAATGTGCAAGGGGTTACGCCACACCGGGTGGATCGCGAAGATTTCGCGATGGCCGATTGAATCATCACGCGTTTGACAGAACGGCATCGCCCGTGAGAGCGACGCCGTTCTATGGCAGTAGCGTTATTTGAATGCCGGGTGCTTGAGCTCGGCCGATTCTTGCTCATAGCTGTAAGCCATGGCCAGCAATTGCGGATCGCTCCAGCGTGTGCCGAAAAAGAAAACCGAGGTCGGCATGCCGTCAGCCCTCATGCCCGATGGCAAGGTGATCGCTGGATAACCCGCGACGGCGGCAGAAAACTGCGAATAGCCGTCGTCCTCGGAAACCAGCGCGTCGAGATTGTGTTCACGCAGTTGCTCGTCGATGGCCTCTTTGAAATTTGCGCGGAGGGTTTCGATGATCGCGGCCGCTTCCTGCGCTGTCGTGGTCGAAGCCTCTATCGCTTCGAGCATTGCCTGGCCGTAGCCTTCATGGCCGGGATTAATCCGGTTGAATTCAATCAACGACTGCAACGACTGAACAGGCAAGCCAGTGCGGCTGGCGAAGTATTCCGGCAGTTCATGCTTCATGCCGCCCATCAGTGCGTCAAAGTAGCCATCCATGTCGGGCATGCGAATCGTCAACGGAACCAGGGTCGCACCCTGCTCCTGCATGTTGGCCATTGCCATCAGGAATTCAAAGCTGGGGGTCAGCGGCACGCCGTAGGTTCCCGCGTAGGCGACAGGGTATCCAATGCGCTTGCCGTTCAAGGCATCCCTGGCAAGTAATGCGGTGTAATCGATACCGGCAGGCGCGTCTGTGGTGGCGGCATCGGCAACATCGACACCTTGAAGCGCGTTGAACATCAGCGCGGCGTCCATCACCGTGCGGGTTAACGTACCGGGTGTATCTTGCAGACGAGTAATGGGCACCACGCCCGATCGGCTGAACAATCCTAGCGTCGGTTTGACACCCACCACACCATTGGCCGTTGCCGGGCATGTAATCGAGCCGTTGGTTTCGGTACCGATCGTGAGTGGCGCAAAACCCGCCGCAACGGCAACCGCCGACCCCGCGCTGGAGCCACAGACCCCGGCGCTCAGCACATGAGGATTTTTACTTTGGCCGCCACGTCCGCTCCAGCCATGGGGCAGCGTCATGTCACGCACATTGGCCCATTCGCTCATGTTGGTTTTGCCCAACACGATTGCACCGGCTGCGCGCAGTTGTTTAACGATAAACGCATCTTTCGCCGCTGACTGCCCCACCATGGCCAAAGAGCCAGCGCTGGTTTGCATCTTGTCAGCCGTATCGACATTGTCCTTGAGCAAGACAGGAATACCGTGCAACGGACCGCGGATCTGGCCTGAAGCGCGCTCCCTGTCCAGAGCCGTCGCGATTTCGATCGCATCAGGGTTCAGCTCAATGATTGCGTTAAGGGATGGCCCTTGCTTGTCCAGCATCGCAATACGAGCCGTCAAATGCTCGACCAGCGTGACCGCGGTCAGTTCGTTGCTGGTCATCATTCTGCTGAGTTCACTGGCGCTCGTGTATTCAAGCGCATCGGCTGCGCCAGCAATGTTTGGCGCCACCAGCGCAATCACAATGGCTCGGGCCAGCAAATTCGCTCGTTGTTTAATGCGGTACTTCATATTTATCGTCCTTGTTTAGGCTAGTCACGAGTGAGTCATTCACTCGCGACCAAGCCTACCGAGAACGAAGGAAACAGCTGTCAGCCCCATACCCCTCAAATGGTAGGAAAAGTCATCCTGACTTGTAGCCGCTACAGGCAGAAGAGGAATTTTCCGACACTTCATGTTCCAAATTAAGCCACCACGTCTGTCCACGCTTGGGCTGGGCCAAATTAAACGCCTCGCCCATCTGCGGCGTGGTAATCGAAACGCTGCGTTCCCAAGCCAGTGCCAGAATCCGGTCAAACGGTTCATGCCAGGCATGCATCGCCAGGTCGAACGTGCCGTTGTGGATTGGGAATAGCCAACGGCCCTTAAGGTCGATGTGGGCCTGCAATGTTTCTTCCGGTTGCATGTGCACGTGTGGCCATTCGACGTTGTAGGCGCCGGTTTCCATCAGGGTCAGGTCGAAGGGGCCGTACTGCTCGCCGATGCGTTTGAAGCCGTCGAAATAGCCGCTGTCGCCGCTGAAGAAGATCCGCGTGTCGTCGTTGATCATCACCCACGAGGCCCACAGCGTGCTGTTGCCGTCGAACAGGCCACGGCCGGAGAAGTGCTGCGACGGGGTGGCGACGAAGCGGATGCCGGCGATTTCGGCGCCCTCCCACCAGTCGTATTGGCGGACTTTGCTGGCGTCGATGCCCCATTTGATCAGGGTGTCGCCGACGCCCAGCGGGGTCAGGAAGTAGTTGGTCTTGGCCGCCAGTTTCAGCACCGCTTCGTAATCGAGGTGGTCGTAGTGGTTGTGCGACAGGATCACCGCTTCGATCGGTGGCAACTGGTCGATGCTGATCGGCGGCTGGTGGAAGCGTTTCGGGCCGGCCCATTGCACGGGCGAGGCGCGCTCGGCGAAGACCGGATCGGTAATCCAGAACTTGTCACGCATCTTCAGCAGCAGGGTCGAGTGACCGAGACGGTAGACGCTGTGATCAGGCGCTGCCAGCAGGTCTTCCTGCGTCAGCGGTTGTACCGGGATCGCGGCGGTCGGACGCGTATTGCGCGGTTTGTGGAAGATCATGTTCCACATGATTCGCAGCATTTTGCGAAAGCCTTCGCGCTGCACCGGCGCATGGTTACGAAACAGCCCTTGATCCTGGCGAGAGGCTTCAGGCGTGGAAGTTTGATCCGCAGAGAACTCTGGATTGGCCATGACTGAATGACTCCAGAAAAACCGCGCAATTCGCGGTTTTTCACGGTGGGACGATAAATGGCCAAAGCTGCACGCATAGGCCGAACGACTGTTTTTTAGGTTGCGCGGATTAACGCAACATTACACTGGACGGTGTAGTTTCTAGGTTGCATGAAACGTGATGACAAGTAAACTTCCAAGTGTAATTTCACCTTTTTCCTGCCGAAGCGTACTTATGACAGCTCCAAAGCGCCTCACCGACCGCAAACGCGAAGCCATTATTCAGGCGGCGATTGCCGAATTCCGTGCCAACGGTTTCGAGATCACCAGCATGGACAAGATCGCGGCCACCGCCGGGGTGTCGAAGCGCACGGTGTACAACCACTTCCCCAGCAAGGAAGAGCTGTTCGCCGAAATTCTCAATCAACTCTGGGCACGCATCACCGCCGAACAGGCCGTGGCCTATCGCGCGGATCAGCCACTGCGCGAGCAATTGCAGCAGATGCTTTTGGCTAAGCTGCAGATGATGGCCGATGACAACTTTCTCGGTCTGGCTCGGGTGGCGATTGCTGCCACCATCCATTCCCCGGAGCGCGCGCAAGACATGGTGGCGCGTATGGGCGAGCGCGAAGAAGGCCTGACGGTGTGGATTCGCGCGGCTCAGGCGGATGGCCGGCTAAAAGCTGTGGAGGCGGATTTCGCCGCACAGCAGGTGCAAGGGCTGTTGAAGTCGTTCGGTTTCTGGCCGCAGATTTCCATGGGCCAGCCACCACTGGACGCGGCAACCCAAAAAGCCGTGGCCGAATCGGCAGTGGAGATGTTTCTGGCGCGTTACCAGCTCTAAACCGCCCCTCTTTCGCGCCTGCCACGCTTAAGTGACGCTGATTATTCCCGTTGGAATAAATGACAACGTCCGACAAAGAGCCGACGGACGGTCGCCCTGAAAAAAATACTGCAAAGTATTTCAGGGATAAATCCGGGCGTGGCGCTAAACCGTCCGAGGTGCAACGACACCCTCTCAATCACCCTTTGAAAACCGGCAACCCTGCTGACTCGCATTTTCTTGTACAACTAAAAATAGTTTGTATAAGATCAGTCCGCCAGCCTGGATGCTGGCACTTTGCAGTCAATGGCAAATGCTCATCCAGCATTTGCTCTGCCAGCGCGGAAACAGGGACACAAACTTCGTCTTTCCCTACTTCCAGGTACTGCTCACATGTTTTTCAATCGCCACCAGTCCGCCCTCAACGACCTTCAACACACCATCTCCCAACAGAATGGCCTGCTCGAGGCCATCAACCGCTCCATGGCCGTGATCGAGTTCGACCTCGACGGTGTGGTGCTGAGTGCCAACGACAATTTCCTCAAAACCACGGGCTACCGCGCTGAACAGGTGATTGGCCAGCCCCATCGGCGTTTCTGCCCCGCAGAATTTGGTCGCAGCGAGCAATACACCGAGCTGTGGTCGCGCCTGAAAAACGGCCAGTTCCAGTCCGGCACCTTCGAACGGGTCAACAGCCAGGGCCAGCCAATTTGGCTGGAGGCCAGTTACAACCCGATCAAGGATGCGTCGGGGCGTGTGGTGAAAGTGGTCAAGTACGCCCTGGACGTGACGACCAAGGTCCAGCAGGAAAGCGAGGCCAGCGCCAAGCTGCAGGCGATCGACCGGGCAATGGCAGTGATCGAATTCGATCTCGACGGCGGTATTCTCACGGCCAACCAGAATTTTCTGACGCGCATGGGTTACACGCTCGCGGAGCTCAAGGGTAAACATCACCGCTTGTTCTGCCGGCCGGAGTTGGTCAACAGCAGTGCCTACGAGGATTTCTGGCGGCGGCTGAATCAGGGTGAGTTGTTTCAAGGCCAGTTCGAGCGCGTCGACAAGCGCGGGCAGACCGTGTGGCTGGAGGCCAACTACAACCCGGTGTACAACGCCTCCGGGCGCTTGTGCAAAGTAGTGAAATTCGCCACGGACGTCAGCGCCCGTGTCGAACAGCACGAGCAGGATGCACGCAGCGCCAGCGCGGCTTATCACATTTCCGTGGCAACTCGGAAAGTCGCCGAGCAAGGCACCCAGGTGATCCAGCAAGCCGCCAGCGAAATGCGCGAAATCGCAGACGACATCGCGCAGTCCTCGACCTTGATCGCACAGCTTGGCGAACGCTCGGAGCAGATCACGACAATCGTCAACACCATCCGCGCGATTGCCGACCAGACCAATCTGCTGGCACTCAATGCCGCCATTGAAGCAGCGCGCGCCGGGGATCAGGGCCGCGGGTTTGCGGTGGTGGCGGATGAAGTGCGGCAGCTGGCGGCGCGCACCAGCGGCTCGACAGCGGAGATTTCCAACATGATTGGTCTGATCCAGAGCGAAACCCGCCAGGCGATCAAGAGCATGGAAGGCACCCGTGGCCGAGCGGCGCAAGGCGTCGAATTGGCCGATCAGGCCGGCAGCGTGATTCTGCAGATTCGTGATGGCGCCAGTGAAGCGGTGCAGGCGGTGAGCATGTTTGCCAATGAGCGGGCGCCGGGCTAATGGATGTATCCGGCCGTTAGACCGCGTTGCAGCCTTCGCGAGCAAGCACGCTCCCACAGGGAAACGCATTCCAATATGGGAGCGAGCTTGCTCGCGAAAGGGCCATGATGGGCTCGGCAGGACTATAGTGACTTCAGTCCCAAGCCCTGCCGAGCCCATCATGACCACCGAAAAACCTGCCTCCCCCGCCACCGGCCCCGTCGATCACCTGCGCTTCCATCGCCCCCACGCCCACCTCAACACCACGTTCGGCAACGACAAGTTTGCCCTGCGTGCCGAGGCCTTCGCGCGGTTCTTCGGCACGCCGCTGTTTCTCGGCGCGCAAACCGTGATCGTCGCCGTGTGGATCGGCCTCAACGTGGCGGGCGTGACGCAATTCGACGTCTACCCGTTCATCCTGTTGAACCTGGCGTTCAGCCTCCAGGCCGCCTACGCTGCGCCGTTGATTCTGCTGGCACAAACCCGTCAGGCCGCGCGGGACAAGGCGCAATCGGACGCCGACGCACAGCACCGTGAAGCGCTGGCGGTGGCCAACAGCGAGCGCCAGGCTCAGGCCGCGCAGACCACCGCGCAACTGCTCGAACTGCTGGAGCAGAACACCCGCCTCACTGAAATGACCAAGGACCTGACGGAACGCATTGAAGGCCTGACCCGCGAGCTGCATGCGCACATCTGCCAGAACCCGCAACGCTGATCACGGCAAACGCAGCGCCCGTCCCAGTTCATCGAACAGGGTGACCACCGAGCGCAACGCCCGGCAGTCCGGGCGGGTCAGCAGCCACAGCGCGGTATCGTAGCCGTGCAACGGTTCGCTGAGAGCCTGCAACCCTTCGGTGATCAAAAAGTCCGGCAACGCCGCCACCCCGAGTCCCGCACGCACCAGCTCAGTCACCGAAAGCATGCTGTTGCAGCGATAACCCGGGGTTACGCCGGGCAACTGCTGGCGCCGCCAGGCGACGGTCGGGTGATCCGGCAGAAACTCGTCCGGGGCAATCCAGGTCAGCGCCGCCAGATCCGTCGCATCAACGTTTTGCAGATAACGCGTACTGGCACAGACGCGGTAGGAAATCTTCGCCAGTTGCCGTCCGACCAGATGCTCCGGCGGTGTACGTGTCAGGCGCAAGGCGATGTCGGCGTCACGTCGACTGAGGTTGGCGAAATCGTTGGAGGTGCTCAGCTCGATGGTCAGCGCCGGGTAGTTGGGCATGAACTGCGCCAGCGCCGGCAACAGCAAGCCCTGCAATACCGAATCAGTACAGGTCAGGCGCACTGTGCCGCTGACCACTTCCCCACCCTGCTCGACACCGATCCGCGCTGCTTCCAGCGCCTGCTCGGCGCGTTCGGCCTGCTCGGCGAGAGACTGCGCAAGTGTGGTTGGCAGGTAACCCGCGCGGCTCTTTTCGAACAGTTGCTGACCCAGCGCCGCCTCCAGACGACGCACGGCGCGAAACACCGTCGACACGTCTACCCTGAGCAACTGCGAAGCCCGAGCCAGAGAGCCTCCGCGCACCAGAGCGAGAATCAGCGCCAGATCCGGGTAGTCGAGTCGATAGTGCGTCACTGCATTGATCACTTGGGGAAACGCCAATATTGAGTGCGTGAACGCCAATCTATAGTGAGCCCCATCAATCAACAAGCGCAGAGAACACTCATGGAAAACCGCGCCATCCGCATCGCCCTGATCGGCGATTACGACCCCCAAGTCACCGCGCACCAAGCGATCCCCGTTGCCCTCGGCATGATCGCCGAGCACAGCGGCCACGATGTGCAATTCCAATGGCTGCCCACCGAGAGAATCCACGTCGATACCCCCCTGCAAGATTTCGACGGTTTCTGGTGCGTACCGGCCAGCCCCTACAAAAGCGAAGCGGGTGCCTTGCGCGCCATTCGTTTTGCCCGCGAACAACAGCGACCTTTCCTCGGCACCTGCGGCGGTTTTCAGCATGCGGTGCTGGAATTTTCCCGCAACGTGCTGGGCTGGGCCGATGCCGAACATGGCGAGACATCACCCGATTCGCAGCGAGCGGTGCTCACGCCGCTGACCTGTTCGTTGGTGGAAGCCGTGGACAGCATTCATCTGGTCGCAGGCTCGTTGATCGCCAAGGCGTACGAAACGTCCGAGATTCACGAAGCCTATCGCTGCCGCTTCGGTGTGAATCCGCAGTTCGAGCGAGAGTTACTGACCCATCGGCTACACGCCGTGGGTCATGATTCGGCAGGCGATTTACGCGCGATCGAATTGAACGACCATGTGTTCTTTGTCGCGACGCTGTTTCAACCGGAACGAGCGGCGCTCAAGGGGCTGGTTCCGCCGCTGGTGCGGGCGTTCGTCGAAGCGTGTGCGGAGCAACGCCAATGAAGCCGAACGAGCCTTGCTTCGCGGTGATTTTCACCTCGACCCGCACCGAGGGTGACAACGGCTACGCGGCGGCATCCGAGCGGATGATGGAGCTGGTTGTGCAGCAGCCGGGGTTCCTCGGCGTGGATTCGATCCGGGGCGAGGACGGGGTCGGGATCACCATTTCGTACTGGGCGAGCGAGGCGGCGATTCTGGCCTGGCGCGAGCATCCCGAGCACCGGGTGATTCAGGCGCGAGGACGCGCGCAGTGGTATTCGAAGTTTCAGACGCGAGTGTGTCGGGTGGAGCGGGAGTATCGGTTTGGGCAGTGAGTGCAGCGGCGCACTGATTGGCCCCTTCGCGAGCAAGCTCGCTCCCACAGGTACAGCGTTTGGGCAGTGAGTTGGGTGCTGCTATCACAGGCCTCATCACTGGCAAGCCAGTGTGATCTTCAGCACAACGCATACCTTGTGGAGCGAGCTTGCTCGCGAAGAGGCCTACACAGTCAGCGCAAAATCTCAGCCCTTCACCAGACTGCGCACCGCCACAATCTCCGGCACCTCAACCTTGCTCATGTACACCCGCAACGGCTCGGTGATGTTGATCCGGTCGTCGATGTTCTGATCCAGCAGCAACTGAATCAACTCGCGCTTCAAGGTCATGGTCGTATCGGAGACCGCCACCCAGACAAATTCGCTGGTGGGAATGATGCCGTCATCGGCCACGTCCATGCCGAACGAATCTTCGCTGAAACGCACGATGTACTGACCGGTCTTGCGGTTGAGGCCGACAAAGCCTTTGAGGTCGTCGGTGGCCTGGCAGATGAGTTGGGAAGTGATGCGCATGGTAAACCTCACGAAAAATCATCGATGGTTTACACGCAGGGCACAGGAATCGGCGCGCCCTCTGCCGGGGCGTCTGCCACCGGCAAGCGTACTGCAAACAGCGCCACAAAAGTGCAGGAAAAATCGCTTTTAATACGTTTATGTCGGTCTGGCGATAGCACGTAATCGCTTCAGTTGCTAAAAGGTACGTCTTTGAAAATGCCCTGCGAAAGGAACTCGAACATGCCCGCCACTTTCACCAGAAGCGCCCTCATGCTGAGCCTGCTGCTCGGTCTCGGCCAGGCCCATGCCGCCCAGACTGACGTTAACGCGCTTGCCGCCGCCCATGGCATCCCGCATCCAGCCGTGATCGCTCACCGTGGCGCGTCCTTCGATGCACCGGAATCCACCGCCGCCTCCTACAAACTGGCCCGCGACCTCGGCGCCGACTACCTGGAAATGGATTTGCAGCGCAGCAAGGACGGCGTGTTGTTCGCCCTGCACGACAACAACCTGCAACGCACCACCGACGTCGCGACCAAGTTTCCGGACCGCAAGGACAGCCCGGCCAATGCCTTCACCATGGCCGAACTGAAAACCCTCGACGCCGGCAGTTGGTACAACAAGGCTTACCCGGATCGCGCGCGCCCGTCCTACGCCAGGCTGAAAATCCTGACCCTGGACGAAATCATCGACATCGCCCAGGCCAACCCGAAACACAAGCCGGGTCTGTACATCGAAACCAAGGAGCCACAACTGTTCCCCGGGATCGAGCATGACCTCAAAGAGAAGCTGCAGGACCGTGGCTGGTTGAGCCCGGCCGGTTCGAAACTGGCGAAAAGCGAGCTGGGCGTCGGCCAGGGCAAAGGCAAGGTGATCCTGCAGACCTTCGAGAAAAACAGCCTCGAACTGCTGCAAAAGGAAATGCCACAAGTGCCGAAGATCCTCTTGCTGTGGGTCGGTGAAGGCAGCATCGAGCCGAAATCGACAGTGACCTTTGCCGAATCCGGCGAGAAGGACAAGAACGCTTTCTACGGCAAGCAGGAACCGAAATCCGAAGCTGAATTCAAGCAGTGGGTGGATTTCGCCAAGGCTCAGGGCGCCATCGGCACCGGCCCTTCGGCCAAGCTGACCCAGGGCGGCGATCAGAGCTATTCGGATCTGGTGCAACCGTGGATGAACCAGTACACCCACGATCAGGGCATGCTGGTGCACGTGTATACCGTCGATGAGCCGGTGGACTTCAAGAAAGTCATGGCATCCGGCGTCGACGGCATCTTCACCAACCGCGCCAGCGAACTGTTGAAGTTCTACAAGCGTCCGGCGGCAGCCAGTGTTGATGAGGTGTTGAAGAACAACGGTTTCTGATCGATAACCGAGGCGCCTTCATCGCGGGCAAGCCACGCTCCCACAGGTTCTGTGCAGGGTGCGGCTTGCCCGCTTGGCATTCAGGGCTTTTAAGGGTGAATTAAGTTGCGGTGGTTAATCTGAACCCACTTCAACAGAACACGCACTTAAGCAAACCAAGGATCGAACCGATGAAAACTTTGACTGCCCTGTTTACCGCCGCTGCCCTGACTCTCACCGCTGGCCTGGCCCAGGCTGACGTCCGCGTCGACCAGATCCCGCAACTGGTGAAGGAAGGCAAGATCAAGTCGCTGGAGTCGATGAACGCCGAGGCGCTGAAACTGCACCCGGGTGCGACCATCACCGACACCGACCTGGACAACCACTTCAACGGTTACGAGTACGAAGTCGAGCTGAAAACCGCCGATGGCAAAGAGTTCGACGTGGACTTTGACGCCACCACCGGCAAGGTGCTGAGCAACAAGCAAGACACTTGATACACCGCTCATCAAAAGCCGCACGATTGAAAGATCGTGCGGCTTTTTCATGCCCGCCCTACGGCGGCACGCGCACTGATTAGAGATCGACGGTGTACCGACTCGGTAGCCGAATCGGTACACCCAGGCTCGATCAGGCGCTCAGGCGCGCGGTGACTTCATTGAGTTGCCCGGACAGGCCATGCAGGTTCTGGCTGGCGCTTTCGGTGCGCTGCACGCTGTTGAGGTTGGTGCTGGCGATCGAGGTGATCTCGGTGAGGTTGCGCGAGATGTCTTCGGCCACCGAGGTCTGCTCTTCGGCGGCGGTGGCGATCTGGCGGTTCATGTCGCGAATCGCTTCCACCGCGTGGGTGATGCGCTCGAGCATGGCGCCGGCCTGGGTCACTTGCTCGACGCTTTCATCGCTGCGTGACTGACCGCTATCGATGGCTTGGGCTGCATCGACTGCGCCGGTCTGCACGCTCTGAATGATCTGGTTGATCTCGATGATCGACTCCGCCGTGCGTTGCGCCAGGTTGCGCACTTCATCGGCCACCACGGCAAAACCACGCCCGGCCTCACCGGCCCGCGCCGCTTCAATCGCCGCGTTGAGTGCCAGCAGGTTGGTCTGTTCGGCGATGCCGCGAATCACTTCCAGCACCTTGCCGATCCGGCCGCTGTCCGCTTCCAGACGGCGGATCACCGTGGCGGTGTTAGCGATTTCGCTGCGCATCTGGGTGATGGAATGGATGGTGCTCTGCATGACCTTTTCGCCCTGTTGAGCGGACTGGTCGGCATCGTCGGCCGCGCGCGCCGCGTCCGCCGCATGACGGGCGACTTCCTGGGCGGTGGCGGACATTTCGTTCATCGCCGTCGCCACCTGATCGGTGCGGTTGAACTGCTCGTTGGTGCCGCCGGCCATGGTCGTGGCAATCGCGTTCAGCTCGCCGCTGGCGCTGTCCAGATCACTGGCGCTGCGTTGCAGGTGGGTGAACGTCTCAGCGAGGAAATCACGCAGGGTATTGGCGGCCGCCGCAAGGTTGCCCAACTCGTCGTGACGGTCGTTGGCGACACGTTCAGCGAGGCGCCCACGGCTCAATTGGGTGACGTAATCGATCAGCTTGCGGATCGGTTCGATCAGATTGCGGTTGACCAGCCACAGGCTCAACAGACCGATCAACAGACCCGAGCCGAGCATCACCAGAATCCCCAGCAACACGGTGCTGTCGGCACTGGCGCTGATCTGCGCCGACTGCTCGCTGCCTTGCTTGCGCAGCTCGGCCACCAGCTCGCTCATCTGGTCGCTGGCGGCGCGATCCACGCCTTTGACGGCGGCATCGCCAGCGGTTGGATCGGCACCGGCCGCCACGTAGGCATCGCGACCTTTCTGGTACGCGGCGCCGAGCAGGCGGTGTTCTTCACGCAGGCGTTCGATGCGGGTTTTGAGTGCCGGCTCGATGCCTTTCTGGCTGGCCAGTTCACCGAGAATATTTTGTACATCGCGCTGGCGATCTTCGAACTGGCTCCAGTATTTGGCCAGATCCGCCGGTTGCTTGCCGCGCAGCAGGACGTTTTTCCATTCCTGCACCTGCACCTTGAATTGCAGGTTGGCCTCGTCGATCAGTTGTGAGGTGTGCAACGGGCCGGCGATCAACTGGCTGTAGTTCTGCACGCCATTGGACAGGAAATGAAAGCAGGCCAGCGCGATCAACAGCGTCGCCAGCAGGCTGCCGCTCAGCAGGGCGAGAATTTGCGCTCTCAGGGATTTTTGCAGCATCGCAAGATACTCAGGACAGGGATGAGGCACGCCCGATAAGGCGTGAGATTTTGCCGGACATCCGTGTCGGCGCGCCTTGGCTCATGGCCAAGCGCGCGCAACGTAACCTAAGCGTGATCGGCGTGCCAGAGCGCTTCTTGAAGAAATTCCGACCGCCGGTAAGACATTGATCTGGCGTCACTTTATCGTCACGCAAGTGTCACATTCGGTTGCGATGATGCGGCTCAGTGAACCTGCCATTCCGCGACCGACGTCCGCCTCCTCGCAGCGAGCCTCCATGAACCACAGCCTCGATATCAGTCATCGCGATCCTGATTTGTTCGGTTTGCTTTACGGCTTCCGTTTCCGCCCGGGTGAACGTGGCCGCGAAGTCGATTCGGCGACCGCCCTGCGCTGCCTGCAAGACGACAGCGACAGTGATGAATTCCTCTGGCTGCACCTGAACCTGGCCCACGCCGCGTGCGAGCGCTGGATGAAAAGCCATCTGCAATTGCCCGAAGAATTTTTCGAAGCGCTGCACGAAGGTTCGCGCTCGACGCGCATCGAACACGTTGACTCAGCATTACTGGCGGTGGTCAACGATGTGGTGTTCAACCTCAGCAGCATGGTCTCTTCGGATGTCTCGACGCTGTGGGTTTGCGTGCGCAGCAAATTGATCGTCAGCGCACGCCTGCAACCGCTGCACTCGGTGGACAAGCTGCGCTCGTCGGTGAAGGCCGGCGAATGCTTTCGCTCGCCGTCGGAACTGCTCGTGCACCTGCTGCGCGATCAGGGTGAAGTGCTGACGCAGATCGTGCGCAAGACCAGCATGAGCGTCGATCAGGTCGAGGACGAATTGCTCTCCTCGCGCCTGTCGACCAACCGCGCCGAACTCGGCGCCAACCGCCGCGTGCTGGTGCGCCTGCAACGGCTGTTGGCGCTGGAACCGGGTTCGCTGCTGCGCCTGCTCAACCGTCCGCCGCCATGGCTGCAGAAGGAGGACGTCAAGGAGCTGCGCAAGTCCACCGAGGAGTTCGCGCTGATCATCAACGACCTCACCGCCCTCGGCGAACGGATCAAACTGCTCCAGGAAGAGATCGCCGCCAACCTCAACGAACAGAGCAACCGCACGCTGTTCACCCTGACCGTGGTCACGGTGCTGGCGCTGCCGATCAACATCATTGCCGGTTTCTTCGGCATGAACGTCGGCGGCGTGCCGCTGGCAACGGATCCGGAGGGGTTCTGGATATTGGTCGCGTTGGTGGCGACGTTTACCGTGATTGCCGGGCGCTGGGCGTTTCGTAAACGCGGGGATTACTAACCCCAATAATTACTGTGCCCCACCACAGATCCCTTGTAGGAGTGAGCCTGCTCGCGATAGCGGTGTGTCAGACACCTCTGTTTTGAATGTACCAACGTCATCGCGAGCAGGCTCACTCCTACAGGGGTTGTTCATTTCCCTTCTGATCAATGGTCAGACTAATCCGCCAAACACTGACCTGCCGCAGTCTCTCTGTAATATTTAGCAACGATCATGGCCGACACTCCTTCCCTCGCTCAGGACTGTCCGCTCATGGCTACTCCCTCCCTGACCGCCGCCCGCCCCACGTCCGTCCACGGCGGCCGGCCTGCACTTGATAAAAAACCCGGCCCCTTCACTTACGTGGTGTTTTTTGCCGTGCTGGCAATGGGGATGCTGTTCACGGCCTACAGCCTGATGCACGACATGCACGAGCTGGGCACCACCGTCACCACCTGGACCCCGTTCCTGCTGCTCGGCGTGGCGCTCCTGATTGCGCTGGGCTTTGAGTTCGTCAACGGTTTCCACGACACCGCCAACGCGGTCGCGACAGTGATCTACACCCACTCGCTGCCGCCGAATGTGGCCGTGGTCTGGTCGGGTTTCTTCAACTTCCTCGGGGTGCTGCTGTCCAGCGGCGCTGTAGCGTTCGGCATCATCGCCCTGCTGCCGGTGGAGCTGATTCTGCAGGTCGGTTCGTCCGCCGGGTTCGCGATGATCTTCGCTCTGCTGATCGCAGCGATCCTGTGGAACCTCGGCACCTGGTGGCTGGGCCTGCCGGCCTCCTCGTCGCACACCCTGATCGGCTCGATCATCGGCGTCGGCGTGGCCAATGCCTTGATGCACGGGCGCGACGGCACCAGCGGCGTGGACTGGGCGCAAGCGACCAAGATCGGTTACGCCTTGCTGCTGTCGCCACTGGTGGGTTTCGGCTGCGCGGCGCTGTTGCTGCTGGCGTTGCGTGCGTTCGTGAAAAACCGTGCGCTGTACAAAGCACCGCAAGGCAACACCCCGCCACCGTGGTGGATCCGTGGTTTGCTGATTATCACCTGCACCGGCGTGTCCTTCGCTCACGGCTCCAACGACGGGCAGAAAGGCATGGGCCTGATCATGCTGATTCTGGTCGGCACCCTGCCAATGGCTTATGCGTTGAACCGCACCATGCCGGCCGATCAGGCGTTGCAGTTTGCCGCTGTCGCCGAAGTCACTCAGCAAGCACTGGTGAAAAATACCCCGCTGCCGGCCCCCGCCGATCCACGTCCGGTGCTCTCCGATTACGTGCGCAACAAGGAAGCCACCCCGCAACTGATCCCCGCCCTCGCCGCCCTCACCGGGCATATTGGCGAAGAGGTGAAAGGCTATGGCTCGCTGTCGAAAGTCCCGGCTGAAGCCATGGGCAACGTGCGTAACGACATGTACCTGGCCAGCGAATCAATTCGCCTGATGGACAAGAACAAGGTCGGCAACTTCGACGCCGACACCCACAACAAGCTGCAATTGTTCAAGCAGCAGATCGACAACGCCACGCGGTTCATTCCGCTGTGGGTGAAGATCGCCGTGGCCATCGCCCTGGGACTGGGGACCATGGTCGGCTGGAAACGGATTGTGGTGACGGTCGGCGAGAAGATCGGCAAGACCCACCTGACCTACGCCCAGGGCGCCTCGGCGGAAACCGTGGCGATGCTGACCATCGGCGCGGCGGACATGTTCGGTTTGCCGGTGTCGACCACCCACGTGTTGTCATCGGGCGTGGCCGGGACCATGGTCGCCAATGGCGGCGGCTTGCAGATGAAGACCATCCGCAATCTGCTGATGGCGTGGGTGCTGACATTGCCGGCGGCGATTCTGCTATCGGGCAGCCTCTATTGGCTGTTCACCCAGATCTTCTAACCCCACAAATCCCCTGTGGGAGCTGCGGCACGCTGCGATCTTTTGATTTTGCTTCTATAGAAACAAGATCAAAAGATCGCAGCGTGCCGCAGCTCCTACAGGGGGAAGTGGTGTTGGTCAGAGCGTCGAACGGATGACCTCGCCCAACCAATCCATGAACACCCGCACCCGCAGCGGCAAGTGCCGTTGCCGCGCATACAGGATTGAAATCCCCATCGCCGGCGCCGTGAACTGCGGCAGTACGGTCACCAGTTCGCCGGTGTCCAGATGCGGCTGCATGCCGGTACGCGGCACCTGAACCAGACCGAAGCCGCCCAGGCAGGCCGACTCGTAAGCGTCAGTGCTGTTGACCGTAACGCTGCCTACCATTGGCAGACGCCGCACCTGACCGTCCTGTTCATACACAAACCCTTCCGAGCGCGAGCCCAGCACACCGACGTAATGCACCAGCCGATGCTGCGCCAGATCCTCCAGCGTCCGCGGCACACCGTAGCGTTCAAGGTACGCCGGGCTCGCGCAATTGATCATCGGGAAATCGCCCAAATGCCGCGCTACCACTGACTGATCCGGCTGCGCGCCAATGCGCACCACGCAATCGAAGCCCTCGCTGAGCAAATCGACGCGGCGGTCGGTGCTGCTGATCTCCAGCTCCAGATTCGGGTGGCGCGCCATGAACTCAGGCAGCAGCGGCATGATCAGGCGGCGCGACAGAATGTTCGGCATGTCGACGCGAATCCGTCCGGTCAGCGAGGCCGGATCCTGACGAAACAGGCCCTCGATCTCGTCCATGTGCGACAGCAGATCCTTGCTGCGTTCGTACAGCACCAGGCCGTCCTGCGTCGCCTGCACCTTGCGCGTGGTGCGTTGCAGCAGGCGCGTGCCGAGCAGGGTTTCCAGCGACTGCACATGCTCGGACACCGTCGAGCGCGGCAGCCCCAGACTCTCGCCGGCGAGGGTGAAACTCGACAGTTCGCTGACCCGGACGAAGGTGCGCAGCAGTTCCAGTTTGTTCATGAGGACACCCCTTGATTGTTCGGCTTAATCGACCAGTGATTCCGGTTTCAGTCTGTTTATCACCCCCTGGCGGATAAATAAACTTTGCTCATCACCACTCACCGCAATCGAGGACTTCACATGAGCCGCAAAATCGCATTGATCACCGGCGCCAGCCGTGGCCTGGGCAAGAACGCCGCCCTGCACCTCGCCGCCGAAGGTGTGGACATCATCGGCACCTACAACAGCCACGCCGATGAAGCTCAAGCCCTGGTGGCTGAACTGGAACAACGCGGCGCCAAAGCCGTGATGCTGCAACTGGACGTGGGCCGCAGCGACAGCTTCGCTGATTTCGCTGCGCGGGTTGAGCAAGCGCTGCAGCAACTGGAGCGTCCGCGCTTCGACTTTCTGATCAACAACGCCGGGATCGGTGTGCACGCGGCATTCGCCGAAACCACACCAGAGCAGTTCGACCTGCTGATGAACATCCAGCTCAAAGGGCCGTTCTTCCTGACTCAGCAACTGCTGCCGCTGATCAACGATGGCGGGCGCATCATCAACATCTCCAGTGGCCTGACCCGCTTCAGCCTGCCGGGGTATGCCGCCTATGCAGCGATGAAAGGGGCGATGGAAGTGCTGACTCGCTATCAGGCCAAGGAGCTGGGCGCGCGGCAGATCGGCGTGAACATTCTGGCGCCAGGTGCGATCGAGACCGACTTTGGTGGCGGCGCCGTGCGCGACAACGCGGCGTTGAACGCGATGGTCGCCAGCAACACCGCCCTGGGCCGTGCCGGGCAGCCGGATGACATTGGTGGTGCGCTGTCGATGTTGCTGGCGCCGGGGGCACAGTGGATCAACGGGCAGCGGGTCGAGGCGTCGGGCGGGATGTTTCTCTAACTTCAAACACCGTCCCTGTAGGAGCTGCCGCAGGCTGCGATCTTTTGATCTTGTTTTTAAAAAATCAAAGTCAAAAGATCGCAGCCTGCGGCAGCTCCTACAGTGGGATTGGGTTAACCCTGACAGGCGCTGCGCTGCATGAACCGCGCACGCACCACGTCATAGCCCCAGTGATACACGTAGGTGTACGGCAGGAAGAACAGCAGCACGCCGATATCGAGCAAAAACGCCTGCCACAGGCTGACCGACAGCCACCAGGCAATCAGCGGCACGCCCATCACGATCAAGCCGCCTTCAAACAGCAGCGCATGGACCACCCGCGTCCAGGCGTTGTGCCCAACGTTCAGGCGCTTGAGCGTCCGGTCGAAGAAACCGTTGAACACCACGTTCCACGCCAGCGCCAACACGGCGATCAGCACGGTCACCGCGCCCATGTCGAGCAGCGGCTTGTTCATGATCCACGCCAGCAACGGCGTGCAGATAAGAATCGCCAGAAACTCGAAACCAATGGCCTGGAAGATACGTTCAGTGATGGACTTGTTAGCCGTCATGGCCTGACTCCTTGAGTGAAGATGGTTGCCATGATCCATCCTCACACCGATACTTCATAACCAATAACCATCGACCAAGGCGATAGTTCATGGCCTCGCAGGAAGTGCTGTTGGCGTTTGTTCAAGCCGCCACTCAGGGTTCGTTCTCGGCAGCGGCGCGCAAACTGGGGCGCAGTCAGTCGACCATCAGTGCCGCCGTCGCGAGTCTGGAGATTGATCTGGACCTGATCCTGTTCGACCGCAGCAGCCGCAAACCGACCCTGACCCCGGCCGGCCACGTGATGCTGCAACGGGCCGAGGCGATTCTGGCGGCCACCAGCCGTCTGGAAATGACCGCCCGACAACTGACGCAAGGCGTCGAGCCGAAACTGACCGTGGCGATTTCCGACACCTACCAATCGGCGCGTTTCGAAGCGGCACTGGTCGACTTCGAACAGCGTTATCCGGACCTGGAACTGGAATGCCTGATCGCCGAGTGCGACGACCTGATCGAACTCGTTCAGCGTGGCCGCGCGCACCTGGCGTTCGCCGAGATGCGCGATAGCTATCCGCCGGATCTGGTGACGTCAACGGTTGCCGAGCGCACTGACCTGGCGCTGTTCGTCAAACGTGATCATGTGCTGACCCATATCGAACGTATCGATCAGCAAGTGCTGGAACAGCATCGGGAGTTGCGGCTGGCGACCATCGTCAATCCCTACGACAGCCGGGCGAAAGGTCGGGTGTGGTCGGCGCCGAGTTACCTGATGCTGATGGAAATGGCGGAAATGGGCTTCGGCTGGGCGGCGCTGCCGCGCTGGCTGGTGGGGCGCTTCGGTAATGGCTCGCTGGTGGAATTGACGGTGCGCGGCTGGCCGCGGCCGGTGTATGTCGATGCGTTGTGGTCGCGGATTTATCCGCCGGGGCCGGCGGGGAGCTGGCTATTGAGCAAAATGCTGGAATAGATCAAAAGATCGCAGCCTTCGGCAACTCCTACATAGGAATGCATTCTTCTGTAGGAGTTGCCGAAGGCTGCGATCTTTTGATCTTCAAGCCGCTTCGATCACCGGCAGCAACCCTGATGATTTGAGGCCGGCGCTGCCAATGAAGATCGCGGATCAATCCAGTTCGCTCAGCCGCCCTTGGATAAACCGCCGCTCCGGCTCCTGCCGCGTCAACTCCAATGCTCGCCGATACGCCGCCCGCGCCTCCTCCCCCCTTCCCAACTGCCGACAAAACTCCGCCCGTGCCGAATGCGCCAGGTGATAATCCTGCAACTCGCCCCGCCCCAGAATCCCTTCAATCAAATTCAACCCGGCCAACGCCCCATCACGCTTGGCCACCGCCACCGCACGATTCAATTCGATCACCGGCGACGGCACCGCGCGCAACAGCACGTCATACAGCCCGACGATCTGCTCCCAATCCGTTTCAGCCGCTGAAGGCGCCTCGGCGTGCACCGCTGCAATCGCCGCTTGCAGGCAATACGGCCCGAAGCGCCGGGTGGTCAGCGCACGTTCCACCAGCGCACAGCCTTCGGCAATCAGCCCGGCATCCCAGCGCGAACGGTCCTGATCGTCCAGCAGGACCAATTCCCCGCTGGGCGAGGTGCGCGCCGGCCGCCGCGACTCGTGCAGCAGCATCAGCGCCAGCAAGCCCATGACCTCCGGCTCCGGCAGCAACTCCATCAGCAACCGCCCCAGCCGAATCGCCTCGCGCGTCAGGTCTTCACGGGTCAGCTCAGCGCCCATCGACGCCGAATACCCTTCGTTGAACACCAGATAAATCACCCGCAACACGCTGTCGAGGCGCTCGGACAACTCGTTGAGGCTGGGGACTTGATAAGGGATTTTCGCATCGCGGATCTTGGCCTTGGCCCGCACGATGCGCTGGGCAATCGCTGCCGGTGCCGAAAGAAACGCGCGGGCGATTTCTTCAGTGGTCAGGTCGCAGACTTCACGCAGGGTCAGCGGTACCTGCGCATCCGCCGCCAGCGCCGGGTGACAGCAGGTGAAGATCAGCCGCAGGCGGTCGTCTTCCACGTCTTCGCCACTCCAGTCGGCCTGTTCCAGTTCTTCGAGTTGCGCGAGCAACAGCGGTTGCGAGGCCTTGAAGCGGGCGCGCCGGCGCAACACATCGATCGCCTTGAAGCGCCCGGTGGACACCAGCCAGGTGCGCGGGTTGTCGGGCACGCCGTCGCGCTGCCAGCGCTCGACCGCGACGAAGAACGCCTCGTGCAAGGCTTCTTCGGCGAGGTCGAAATCACCGAGCAGGCGAATCAGCGTCGCAAGGATCCGCCGCGAGTCTTCGCGATAGACCTGCTCGACCCGCGCCCGAACCTCAGACATTCAACTGCCGCACCGGGCGCACTTCGACGCTGCCGACCCGGGCCGCCGGAATGTGCCCGGCGACCTGAATCGCTTCGTTGAGGTCCTTGGCGTCGATCAGGTAGAAACCGGCCAGTTGCTCTTTGGTTTCAGCAAACGGGCCATCGGTGATCGACAGCTTGCCGTTGCGCATGCGCACCGTGGTGGCAGTCTGCACCGATTCCAGCGCTTCGGCCGCGACCATCCGCCCGCAGCCCTGAATCGACTCGGCGTAGGCCCAGCATTCGGCGTCTTCCGGGCTGTCGGGCAGCGTGTGCAGCAGGCGCTCATCGCTGTAGACCAGGCATAGATACTTCATGGCTTTCTCCTGATTCGAACGGATCAACTATGGCTGAAGATCAGGGCTGCACATCGAACAGCGTGGCGCCGCTCATCGGATCGAACGGTGCCGACCAGTGCTCGTGGACGATCTTCCACGTCCCGCCCACCTGCCGATAGCACGCGGTGGCGCGCATCCAGCAGCTCTGGGTTTCACCCTTGTCGTTGGTCCCGCCGCAGTTGGCTACCCAATGGGCGAAGGCGAGGTTGTCGGCGGTTTCGATGGCGATCTCGTGGAACTCGAAAACGTGCGGGCCGGGGCACATCTCCATACAGGCTTCCCAGTGCTTGCGGTAGGCCGCCTTGCCCTTGAATTGCAGGGCCTTGATCGCGTCGAACGAGACGATGTCGTCGGCGTACAGCGCCATGACTTTCTCGACGTTCTTGGTCATGACCGCTTCGCGGTAAGTGTTGATCAGGGTCTGGATGTCAGTTTGTGCGCTCATGGTGTTCTCCGTGTTTTTGTTGTGAAGACACCCTTAGTCGTTCGGCAATCGAGTCGATCGACAGACAAAACAAAAAAAATTCCGCCGAACACAAAATCGCTAGAATCCGAGGCTCATCTTTGTAGGAAAAAGGAAATTCCCGTGTCAGCCCAACTCGTGCCGTACGACAGCCTGAACGCCCTGCAGCGTCAGCAAGTCGAGGCGATTGAAATCCATCCCGAGCAGATCAAGTTTTCCGGCGACATCCACGGCGCGCTGCACACGCTGCTGTCCAGACCCGGCCCCGGCGTGAAGGGCTTCGCGCTGCTGGCGGATCAAGTGCCGATGGCCTTCCTGCTGCTCAAGCGCCCACCCGTGTTGCCGGCCTGGGCCGATGAACACAGCGCCACCTTGCACGCCTTGCAGGTCGATCATCGGGCACAAGGCAAGGGTTACGGCAAGGCCTGCCTGCAAGCGTTGCCGCAGATTGCGCGTGAGGCATGGCCGGAAATCAAGGGCCTGGAGCTGTCGGTGGACGCCGATAACGACGCCGCCATCGCGCTGTATGCCAAACACGGTTTCGTCGACAGCGGCGAAGCGTACAAGGGGCGAATCGGTTACGAGCGGCGCATGGGCCTGTTTTTCTGAGTCATCGAGGGATGCACGATGATCGATTCAATCGAAGCGCTGGAAGCCATTTACGGATTGCCCCACGAGCGCGCGGTACGCAAGCAGATCGGTTTTCTCAACGAGGACTATCAGGCGATGGTGCGCCTGTCGCCGCTGGTGATGATCAGCTCGCTGGGCGCCGACGGCCTCGACAATTCGCCGCGCGGTGATGCGCCGGGGTTTGTGCGGATCATTGATCAAAACACCCTGGCCCTGCCGGATCGCCCGGGCAACAACCGCATCGATACCCTGCGCAATGTGCTGCACGATCCAAGGGTGTCGCTGCTGTTCATCATTCCGGGGATTGGCGAGACGTTGCGGGTCAATGGCACCGCGACGATCAGCGCCGATCCAGAGCTGCTGGAAAGCTTCGCGGTGAACGGCAAACCGGCGAAAACGGTGTTGCGGGTGACGGTGGAAGCGGCGTTTTTCCATTGCTCGAAAGCCTTCGTCCGTTCCGATGCGTGGAACCTGCAAACCCACCTGCCGCGCTCCGCCCTGCCCTCTGCCGGCGCTTTCCACAAGCGCCTGAATGACGGCCAGTTCGATGCCGAAACCTACGATCGCGAAGCGCCGAAGCGGGTGCACGACAGCCTCTACTGACCCACCACGGTCCCCGGTAGGAGCTGCCGAAGGCTGCGATCTTTTGATTTTGGTTTTTCAAGATCAAGATCAAGATCAAAAGATCGCAGCCTTCGGCAGCTCCTACAGGGGACGTGTTTACAGGGTCAGGATCATCTCGTGCCACGCCATCCCGCCATGGTCGGACTCCGACGGTTTGATGTAGGCAAAGCCGAACCCGGCGTACAGCGGGATGTGCTGTTCCTTGCACATCAAATGAATCGTCGCCTTGTCCATCCCGCGCATGCGCTCGATGAACTCGGCCATCAGCCGCTTGGCCAGGCCCTGGCCTTGATAGTCCGGGTGCACCACCACCGACATGATCACCACATTCGGCCCTTTCGGATCGTGGCCGATCAGTTCCTTGAACGCCTCGTCCGACATCTGCACATCAAACGCCGCGCCCGAGTTGATGAAACCGGCGACCACCCCGTCCACTTCCGCCACGATGAAGCCGTCCGGCCAGGTGGCGATGCGCGTGGCGATCTTCTCGCGGGTGGCGGCCTCATCGCCTTCGTAGGCAACGGTTTCGATGGCGTAGCAGCGATCCAGGTCGGCGGCGGTGACATTACGGATGACGGTGTTCATGGCGGCTCGAAAATCAGCGGAGAAAAGTGCACAAAGCATAAAGGAATAAGGTGTTCATATCGATCCGCATGGGCGGCGTAAAGCCTGCGTATAAGCGCTTTTCTTCGTGCTGGTGGCGGGCTATTTCTGAGGTGTGTCTCTGATCACCCTTGGGGGAAACCGCTTATGAGCAGCGTTGAAATCGGCCTGTTGATGGTGTTGGGCATCAGTACGTTCGGCTTTATCACCCTGGGCATCGACCTGTTGCGGGCGCGACGGGTGGGCAAGGGTAAACGCGGTTGAACAACCTGAGGCGGATCAGTGATCCGCCTCGGGTTGTGGCTCAGGCCTTGGTATCGACCGGCACGCAGATTTCCAGTTTGCCGGTGTGCAGCCGCGGATTGAAATCGGCGCTGTAACGCTCCAGCTCCGGGGCGTTGAGCTCCACATAGTGGGAGGTCGGCAACCAGGTCTTGTAGATGTATTGCAGGGTCTGCGGCAATTGTTCGAGCGGTCCCTTGTGCTCGAACACGGCGTATTGGCGGGGCAGCACTTCGATCCACTGGTAGACCTTCTGGTCCAGGTCATCGAGCTTGCTGATTTCCACCCCGGCGATGTAATCGAAGCCACCCTGGCCGTCGAAATTGCTGCAGACGCCGTAGGTCACTTCGTTCTTTTGTCCCTGTATCTTTCCCAAGTGCGGCAAGAACTTTTCCCACAGCGCGGGAATGTCCTTGGCGCTGTCCTGGGTAAATCGACCACGAAATCCTGCAATCAGCAGGAAGTGTCCATGTTCGAAGCGAGGTTCAGCCACTTCGACGCGTTTTTGCTCATCCATGACTCGACTCCTGGAACAAAAAATAGGGGTTCGGCTGGTGAGTATAGAAGCCAAACCCGAATCGCAATGTTACAAGGCGTGCAACTGGTCGGCGGCCCCGGAGCCAACGAACTCGTTATAACCGGATACGATCACGTAAACAGCGAAATAGCAGAAGATCGCTGCCGATGCCATGTACGAGTAGCGCAGCAGCTTGTCGCCCAGCAGCTTGCCGCCGTGGCTCGCGGCAAAGCACAGACCGGCCGACCACAGCAGCCCGGCGCAAAGGAAACCACCGAGGAACAGCGCCGAGCTCACCGGACCACCGCCACCGGAGCGGGCGATCAAGGTGCCGCCGACAGCGGCGAACCACAGAATCGCACTCGGCGAGGACATGGCGAGGAAGATCCCGCGAAAGAACTCTTTGCGGTGCGAGTTCTGCCCTACCTCTGCAGTCGCCGCCAGTTGCGCCTCGTGGTGAATCGCTGAATAGATCATCTTCGCCGCGAAATAGATCAGCAGTGCCGAACCGCCGATCCACAGCACCCAGCGCACGCTTTCGTACTGCAGCAGCACGGTCATCCCGGCCAGCGCCAGCACCGCGTAGATCAAGTCACCGACGCAGGTGCCGAGGCCCAACGCGAAACCCTGAAAGTAACCGCGCTGCATCGCCAGGGTGATCATCGCGATGTTGGCCACGCCGATGTCCAGGCACAGCGAGAGGCTCAGCAAGAAGCCGCTGGTGAATTCCATCTACCGATTTCCTTGGGAAAAAATTGTTTACATACAGGCTGGACAGTCTGCCATCACTGCCCTTATCTTCGCCAACAGGTCACCGCAGTGACCAGCGTCGCTCGGACGGTTCCGGGCGCTTACGTTATCCGAGGCAACAATGGCTGAACAAGGTTCGCCGCGCCGCTTTGCGCGCATTGATCGACTCCCCCCTTACGTTTTCAACATCACCGCCGAGCTGAAGATGGCCGCCAGGCGTCGTGGTGAAGACATCATCGACTTGAGCATGGGCAACCCCGACGGGGCCACGCCGCCGCACATTGTCGAAAAACTCGTGCAGGTCGCGCAGCGCGAAGACACCCACGGTTACTCCACGTCCAAGGGCATTCCGCGCCTGCGTCGGGCCATTTCCAACTGGTACAAGGAGCGCTACGCGGTCGACATCGACCCGGAGAGCGAAGCCATTGTCACCATCGGCTCCAAGGAAGGCCTGGCGCACCTGATGCTGGCGACCCTGGATCAGGGCGACACCGTACTGGTGCCGAACCCGAGCTACCCAATTCACATCTACGGTGCAGTGATTGCCGGCGCCCAGGTACGTTCGGTGCCGCTGGTGCCGGGCGTGGACTTCTTCGCTGAACTGGAACGCGCGATTCGCGGATCGATCCCGAAGCCGAAGATGATGATCCTCGGCTTCCCGTCCAACCCCACCGCGCAGTGCGTGGAGCTGGATTTCTTCGAACGGGTGATCGCCCTCGCCAAACAGTACGACGTGTTGGTCATTCACGACCTGGCTTACGCCGACATCGTCTACGACGGTTGGAAAGCCCCGTCGATCATGCAGGTGCCGGGCGCCAAGGACATCGCGGTGGAGTTTTTCACCCTGTCCAAGAGCTACAACATGGCCGGCTGGCGCATCGGTTTCATGGTTGGCAACCCGGAGCTGGTCAACGCGCTGGCGCGGATCAAGAGCTACCACGACTACGGCACGTTCACCCCGCTGCAAGTGGCGGCGATTGCCGCGCTGGAAGGCGATCAGCAGTGCGTGCGCGACATCGCCGAGCAGTACCGCCAGCGCCGCAACGTGCTGGTCAAAGGCCTGCACGAGCTGGGGTGGATGGTCGAGAACCCGAAGGCTTCGATGTACGTCTGGGCGAAGATTCCCGAGGCTTATGCACACCTCGGCTCGCTGGAATTCGCCAAGAAACTGCTGGCCGAGGCCAAGGTCTGCGTCTCGCCGGGGGTTGGTTTTGGTGAGTACGGCGACGACCATGTGCGCTTCGCGCTGATCGAAAACCAGGACCGGATTCGTCAGGCCGTGCGCGGGATTCGCGGGATGTTCCGGGCGGATGGGCTGGCCCCGAAAACCGGCAACTAACGTAGATCTCCTGTAGGAGCTGCCGAAGGCTGCGATCTTTTGCTGTTGATTTTCAAAGATCAAAAGATCGCCGCCTCGTTTCACTCGACAGCTCCTACAGGGGAATGTGTTCAACCTTGAGATTTCGGGCACAAAAAAACCGCATCGCTGCGGTTTTTTTGTGCCTGCAAGAAGCTGCTTACACGAACAGCGACAACAGCAGGATAAAGCCCAACGCAACCACCGACAGGATGGTTTCCATCGCCGTCCAGGTCTTGAAGGTTTCGGCCACGGTCATGTTGAAGTACTGCTTCACCAGCCAGAAACCGGCGTCGTTCACGTGAGACAGAATCAACGAACCGGCACCGGTAGCCAGTACCAGCAGCTCACGGTTGACGCCCGGAATCATGCCTACCACCGGCACCACGATACCCGCGCCAGTGATGGTCGCTACCGTCGCCGAACCGGTGGCGATACGAATCACCGCCGCTACCAGCCACGCCAGCAGGATCGGCGAGATCTGCGCGCTGACCGCCATGTGGCCGATCACGTCGCCCACGCCGCTGGTCACCAGCATCTGCTTGAAGCCACCACCGGCACCGATGATCAGAATGATCGCGGCGGTCGGTGCGAGGCTCGCGTCCAGCCACTTGAGCATCTGCTGGGAGCCGATGCCCTGCTTGTGGCCGAAGGTGTACAGCGACAGCAGCAACGCCAGCAGCAGTGCCGAGATCGGGTGACCGATCATGTCCATCCAGGTGCGGAAGAAGTGACCGTCAGGCAGCGCCACGTCCGCGAAGGTTTTCAGCAGCATCAGGAACACCGGCAGCAGCACGGTGATCAGGGTGATGCTGAAGCTCGGCAGTGTCGCCGAGTCATCGTTTTCACGGGCCAGTTGATCGACCAGTTCCTGATTCGGGTGGCCGGGGATGTGCTTGGCAATGAACGTACCGAAGATCGGACCGGCAATGATGGCGGTCGGCAGTGCAACGATCAGACCGTAGAGAATGGTCTTGCCGATGTCGGCGCCGAACACGCCGATGGCCAGCAGCGGCCCCGGGTGCGGTGGCACCAGACCGTGTACGGCGGACAGGCCGGCGAGCAGCGGGATACCGATCTTGATGATCGACACACCGGTACGCCGGGCGACGATGAACACCAGCGGAATCAGCAGCACGAAGCCGATTTCGAAGAACAGTGGAATGCCCACCAGGAACGCGGCGAACATCATCGCCCACTGAACCTTGTCCTTGCCGAAAGCGCGGATCAGGGTTTGGGCGATCTGATCGGCCCCGCCGGATTCGGCCATCATTTTGCCGAGCATGGTGCCCAGCGCGAGGATGATGCCGACGAAACCGAGCACACCACCGAAGCCGTCCTGGAACGCCTTGATGATGGTGCCGATCGGCATCCCGGAGGTCAGACCGAGGAACGCCGCAGCGATGGTCAGGGAAATGAACGGGTGAAGCTTGAATTTGGTGATCAGGATAATCAGGCCGATTACCGTGACCACTGCATCGAGCAGCAGGTAGGCGTCGTGGGACATGCCAAACATTGGGGGTGTCTCCTGGATTGTTGTTGTTATTAAAGCGGGTTAAACAGAAGTCGTGAGGACAGCGCTATCTCTTTCAACACACTCATACCGCCTGTTTCAGACCGTGGGCCTGCCACCAGACGTGAGCCTGTGCTGCCAGTTCTTCAACGCTATGAATCGAAGCATTCAACGCCAGGGTCAACGGCTCGCCCTTGGGCGACTCGAGGGTGGCGAACTGGCTTTCGATCAACGTCGCCGGCATGAAGTGGCCCGGCCGGTGGGATACACGGTCGGCGGCGACTTCCGGGGTCAATTCAAGAAACACGAAGCCCAGGCCCGGCAAGGCACTGCGCAACACTTCGCGATAACTGTGTTTAAGGGCCGAGCAGGTCAGCACCGGGCGTTGGCCTTGTGCATCGACACGGCGCAACTCATCGCACAGGCTGTCGAGCCAGCCGGCGCGGTCGTCGTCGTTCAGGGGGATCCCCGCGCTCATCTTTTCGATGTTGGCGGCCGGATGAAAAGTATCGCCTTCAATGGCAGTGGCGCCGCTCAATTGGCACAGGGCCTCGCTGACGCACGTCTTGCCGCAACCGGCAACGCCCATGATGACCAGGGCGGTGATGGGATGACTCATATAACACCTCAGCGCGCAGACAGCGCTACCTTTGCTAGCTATGACTCTAGTGCACAGGCAGAAGTTGCCGACGCCTTCTTGTCGTTTTTTTGGGTTGCAGCAGGTTTGCGCCCAACGCCAAAAAGCGAAGATCAGGCAGGACCTCGCTTACGCATTTGCAGCTGCATCAGGACAGCGCTACCTTAGTGCCTTGATTTTTGTTTGGCAAGCCGCCCGATGACCACCCCCAAAAACGATAAAAACACGCGCACCACCGGCCGTCCCACCCTCAATGAAGTTGCCCGCCTCGCCGGCGTGAGCCCGATTACCGCCTCCCGTGCCTTGCGCGGGGTCAGTACCGTGGCCACCGAACTGGTGGAAAAAGTCCAGAAAGCCGCACTCGAACTCAACTACGTGGTCAACCCTGCCGCCCGCGCCCTGGCCTCGGCGCAGAGCCATTCGGTGGTGGTGTTGGTGCCGTCGCTGTCCAACCTGTTGTTCATCGATACGCTGGAAGCCATTCATCGGGTTTTGACGCCCAAGGGCTTCGAAGTGCTGATCGGCAACTTCCACTATTCGCGCGATGAAGAAGAAAACCTGCTGCGCAACTACATGGCTTATCAGCCCCGTGGCTTTCTGCTGACCGGGTTTGATCGCACGGAAAGTTCGCGGCGGATGATTGAGAGCAGCAACATTCCCTGCGTGTACATGATGGAACTGGACAGCGCCGCCGGGGTGAACTGCGTGGGGTTCTCCCAGCTCAGCGCCGGCGAAACGGCGGCCGAGCATTTGCTCTCTCGCGGCCGCAAGCGCCTGGCCTACATCGGCGCGCAACTCGATCAGCGCACGTTGTTGCGCGGCGAGGGTTTCCGCAAAGCTCTGCAGAAGGCCGGGCGTTATGACCCCGACCTGGAAGTGCTGACCCCGCGCTCCTCGTCGGTGGGCCTGGGCGGTGAGTTGTTTCTGCAATTGCTGGCGGCGCATCCGGACGTTGATGCGATTTTCTTTGGCAACGACGACCTCGCGCAGGGTGCCTTGCTCGAAGCACTGCGCAACGGGATCAAGATTCCCGAGCAGGTGGCGATTCTCGGTTTCAACGACTTGCCGATGTCCGAGCACATGGTGCCGCGCCTGAGCAGCATCAACACCCCGCGCGAGGCGATTGGCCGGCGCGCGGCGGAGCAGATGCTGACGTTGATGGCCGGCAACAGCGTGGCGCGGCCGGTGCAAGACATGGGCTTTGAACTGAAGATTCGCGAGAGTACCTGACAACGCCTACAAGGATCGCCTGCACGCTGCAAAATCCTGTAGGAGTGAGCCTGCTCGCGATTGCGGTTTTGCAGTGACAGGTTAATTGACTGACACACCGCTATCGCGAGCAGGCTCACTCCTACAGTAAACAGGTGTTGGGTTCAGTGACCGAGCAGTTCGACGAGAGCCAACGCGCCCTTCTGCAACGGCTGGCTCTTGAGCCACACCGCGTGCACCGGCAGCACCAGGCCGTTTTCGATGTTGCGGAAGTTCAGCCGCTTCAAGCGCCCGCTGTCCAGCCACGGCTGCACCACCGACAACGGGAAATTGCCCCAGCCCAGTCCCGCCTCGACCATCTCCAGCGCCGCCTCCAGAGTGTCGGTGCGCCAGTGGGATTCGGCCACCAGTGGCCGGGTTTCGCTGATCGGCAGGTCGCGGCTGGCGACGAAGATCTGCCGCACGTGCACCAGGTCTTCAAGAAACAGATCCTGCCCCTGCAACAACGGACTGTCCGCCGCCAGCGTGGCGATCATTCGTTCGCTGCCGACAAACTGAAAACGCTCCAGCACGTTCATGCTCAACCCGGCAAACGCCAGACACACGCTGACGCGGCCACTGTGCAGCATCGCCAGCACATCGTCCTGCGGCGCGGTCAGCACTTCGATGTCGAGGAGCGGATGGCGCTCGGCAATCACTTTGATCGCGGCAAGCAAGCGGCGACGATCGATGTCCGCAACCACACCGATCGACAACTTGCTCTCCAGCCCCAGCGACAACTCCACCGCATGCACTTGCAGTTGCTTGAGCTGCTCGGCAATCAACCGCGCATGGGGCACCAGTGACAGCGCCATCGCTGTTGGCTGCGGTTCGCGATGACTACGGTCGAATAATGAATAGCCAAGTTCCGCTTCCAGATTGCCGATGCCCATGCTGACCGCCGACGGCACCCGGCCCAGCGCCCGGGCAGCGGCGGAGAACGAGCCGCGTTCGATCACCGCGAGAAACAATTCGATGCTGTCGCTGTTGAAATTCACACCACCACCTATCATCAAAACTGAAAGCTACTGACTTTTTCTGTCACCACTATTGAAGCTATCTTTTGCCGCCTCCGCCAGTTCCGCTGGCCATCGATTGCAAACAGAGGCAAATCCGCATGCAAGGTGTCAAACGCAAACTGGTCTATGTGTCGCTCTACGAAGTGATCGGCATGACCTTCTCCGCCCTCGGCCTGGCGCTGTTGTCCGGCACCTCGCCGGGCAGCACCGGGCCGTTGGCGGTGATCATCACCACCATCGCCGTGACCTGGAACTTCATCTACACCTCGCTGTTCGAACATTGGGAAAGCCGCCAGAAGTCGCGCACGCGCACGGTCAAACGGCGCATCGCCCACGCGGTCGGTTTCCAACTGACGTTAATCGTGTTCCTGATCCCGCTGATCGCGTGGTGGATGAACATCAGCCTGGTGCAGGCGTTCCTGCTGGACCTGGCGCTGATCATCTTCATCCCGTGCTACACGTTCGCCTTCAACTGGCTGTTCGATCGCATCTTCGGCTTGCCGGCGTCGGCGCTGCCCGATTCCGCCGCTGCGGCATAAATCGTTAATTGGCAAACAGTTATTGCAAGAAATCGGCGGCTTTTAGGGGCAAACCGCCGATATTCACAATCCGTAAACTCCGATAGCAGGCTAAGCTTTTCCATCAATAAAAAATGGATCAGCCCATGACTGCTCACACCCCCGCCGCCGCGCAACGCGATGGCATTGACCCGATACGCGCCGCCGAGATTTCCGCCCGCATCGACCGCCTCCCTGCCGTCGCCACGATCTGGCGGCTGGTGGCACTGTTGTCGATCGGCGGTTTCTTCGAACTCTATGACTTGTTCCAGACCGCCTACATCAGCCCCGGGCTGATCCGCGACGGGATCTTCGCCACTGGCAATCAGGGTGTGTTCGGTTTCTCCGATCAGGCGGCGTTTGCTTCGGCGACGTTTCTTGGTCTGTTCCTTGGCGCCAGCCTGCTCAGCCCGTTGGCTGATCGTTTCGGCCGCCGCGCAATCTTCACCTTTGCGCTGGTCTGGTACACGGTCGCCACGGTGCTGATGGGCATTCAAAGCTCGGCGCTGGGGATCATCTGCATGCGCTTTCTGGTGGGCATCGGTCTGGGTATCGAGCTGGTGACCATCGACGCCTACCTCTCGGAACTGGTGCCCAAACGCATGCGCAGCTCAGCGTTTGCCTTCGCCTTTTTCGTGCAGTTTCTGTCGGTGCCGGCGGTGGCGCTGATGTCGTGGTGGCTGGTGCCGCAGGCGCCGTTCGGGGTGTCAGGCTGGCGTTGGGTGGTGCTGGCAAGTGCGGTGTTCGCGCTGTTCATCTGGTGGCTGCGCAAGCGTCTGCCGGAGTCGCCGCGCTGGCTGGCACAACATGGTCGATTCGATGAAGCGAACCGGATTCTCGATGACATCGAAGTACGCTGCGAGAAGGATCACCGCCAACCGCTGGACGCCCCCGAAGCGGTGCCCGTCGACGTCGAGGGCAAGGGCCGTTTCGCCGATATCTGGCAACCGCCGTATCGCCGCCGGGCGTTGATGCTGATCGTCTTTCACGTGTTTCAGGCGATCGGTTTCTTCGGCTTCGGCAACTGGCTGCCGGCGCTTCTGTCGGGCCAAGGCGTCAGCGTCACCCACAGCCTGATGTACGCGTTCATCATCACCCTCGCCTACCCGCTCGGGCCGCTGCTGTTCGTGAAGTTCGCCAACCGTTTCGAGAACAAGTGGCAGATCGTCGGTTCGGCCCTCGGCTCCATGACTTTCGGTACCTTGTTCGCGTTGCAGACCAGCGCCTTCGGCCTGATTTTCTGCGGGGTGATGATCACCTTCTGCAACGCTTGGCTGAGCTTCAGTTATCACTCGTACCAGAGCGAATTGTTCCCGACCAACATCCGCGCCCGGGCGGTGGGGTTCTGCTATTCGTTCAGTCGCCTGTCGACGGTATTCAGCAGCCTGCTGATCGGGCTGTTCCTGGATAACTTCGGCACGCCCGGGGTGCTGGCGTTCATCGTCAGCAGCATGCTGATCGTGATGCTGACCATCGGCTATTTCGGCCCGCGCACGCGCAACCTGGCACTGGAAAACATTGCCCATCGCTGATCACCGCGCGGTCATCCTCTGCCGCCTGACGGCAAGGGATGACCGCCGCACTTCACACGAATAATAATCAAGTCATTGAAATAAAAGGATTTTCATGAAAGGCACGGTAATTGCTCGGATACGCTCGTCAGCAATTATTCATAGGTCCCCATCATGATGTTGGTCAGTGCCAAACAGCAGCAACTCATCCACTTGCCCAAGCGGCTGGCGGAAGACGCGACCACGACCGCCGCTGCCGGTCTGCAAAGCGGCCTGCACGGCGCCATGCTGCAATCGCTGCAGAACCAGACCCGATCGCAAGCCACCGACGCGACCTCCAGGGTCCAGGACTCGGCCACGCAGATCGCCACCCAACAGGTGGCCGCCGCCACGCGCATCAGCGACAACGTCGACGAGGCGTTCGCCAAGACCCGCGTCGGTCTGCAAACCACCGATGCCACGGGCGCCAGCAGCACCGCCGGCACCTCGGCCACCGACGCGTTCAAGGACTACATGAGCAAATCGCCGGAACAGCGTCTGCGCGACAGCATTCTCAAGGACATGGGCATTAGCGAGGAAGACATCCAGGCCATGCCGCCGGAGAAACAACTGGCCATCGGCAAAGAGATCGCCCAGCGCCTGCAGGACAAGATGCAACTGGCTCAGTCGGAGAAAGAGAACGTCAATGACGTCAAGGACAGCGACAAAATGGCGGACAAGTTTCTTGCGGCGCTTTGATTTCAAAGCGGCATAGAAACCCATGCAGGAGCTGCGGCACGCTGCGATCTTTTGAACTTTAAAATCAAGATCAAAAGATCGCAGCGTGCCGCAGCGCCTACAGTCGTTTTTGGGTTGTCAGTTCAGTTGCAGCGTCTCATTGAACTGCCCGATCGCATCCACCACATGCCGCGATCCCTGCTGAATCTCCAGGATCACCTCCCCAGCCTCGTTCGCCAGCTCCACACCCAACCCGGTGCGGCTCAGACTGGACTGCATACTCGACACCGCACTCAGTGACAGGTCATGGTTTTTGCGCACCACCTCGACAATCTCCAGCGTCGCCTGACTGGTGCGCGCCGCAAGACTTCGCACTTCATCCGCCACCACCGCAAACCCGCGCCCATGCTCACCGGCCCGGGCCGCTTCGATGGCGGCGTTGAGCGCCAGCAGATTGGTCTGATCGGCAATCCCGCGAATGGTCTGGACGATGGTGCCGATGATGTCCGATTGCTTGCTGACCGCGTCGATGCTCAGCGCCGCTTCGTTGAGGTCGCGGGAAATGTCCTGAATGATCTGCACTGTCTGCTGCACGACTTGTGAGCCTTTTTGTGCACAGGCGTCGTTTTGTACCGAGGTGCTGTGGGCCGATTCCGCGGCGTTCTGCAGCGTAGTCATCTGCTGGGTGATGTCGCTGGCGAACTTCACGACTTTGTACAGGCGGCCCTTGGCGTCGAACAGCGGGTTGTACGAGGCTTCGAGGTAAACCATCTGCCCGGATTTGTTCTTGCGTTCGAAACGGTGCGAGTGATATTCGCCGCGATTGAGCGACGCCCAGAATGCCTTGTATTGCGCCGACTCAGATTCCGAGCGATGACAAAACAGGCTGTGGTGGTGGCCAACGATTTCATTGAGCGAGTACTGCATCGTTCTGAGAAAGTTGTCGTTGGCGGTAATCACGTTGCCTTCCGGGGTGAACTCGATCACTGCCATCGCACGACTGATCGCCGCCAGCATGCTTTCTTCTTCGTGCTCTTTGTTGACCCGTGCGGTGATGTCCGCCGCCACTTTGATCACACTTTTGACTTGTTTGTCCGGGCCGTGCACCGGCATGTAACTGGCTTCGAGCCAAATCTCCTTGCCGCTTTTGTTCAAGCGCAGAAACGTCCCGCTGATCGGCTCTCCCCGGGCCAGGTCGCGCCATAATCTGGCGTATTCCTCGCTGCGGTAAAACGCTTCTTCACAAAACACCCGGTGATGTTTGCCACGCACTTCCTCGGCGCTGTAACCCATGGTCTTGCAGAAGTTGTCGTTGGCATCCAGAACAATGCCTTCGGGGGTAAATTCGATCATCGCCATCGAGCGGCTGATCGCTTCGAGTTTGGCATTGGCTTCGGTCAAGGCACCGCTGAAACGCTCGATTTCCTGCAGGTCAGCCTTGTGATGTAGGTTGAACATGGTTGTTTCACCTTCCGCGCGGTCTTTTGATTTGATGAAAGTTCAGGTCTTTCAGAATCCACCACTACGTTCCACAGAACAGGCACACGCATTCCTCCACTGGAGGAAGTTGTCAGGTGATAAATGATGTTTAATCCGAGCATCCATGCAACGACGCTCTCATCAAGACATCCTTCTCTTGATAGCCCGCGAGCGGGCCAGCCCTAACGTGCAGAAGAACTTCCATGTAAAAACAGGTTCCTTGTTGGTTCAGTGTCCGGTGCCTTTGAATGCGCACTCTGGCAGCGTTGAATCATGGCTAACATGACGGTCGACATAGTTAGTTACAGCTAGCATAGCCAGCGCCATGCGGTGCGCAAGGCCACTAGTCGGCCAGTATCTGGCACTTTTTGCACAAGAAACGGTTCAGCGCATCGTCGCGCGAGCCGTATCTGCCACCAGATCCAGCAAGGCCTGCACCGCCGGTGAAGGCGTCTGCCCCGCAGGCAGCACCAGCGAAAACACTCGTTCGATGCGTGGCGTCAGGGCAAGGATCCGCAACCCCTGCCGGTCAGCCGGCAAGGTCATTTCCGGCACCAGGGTCACGCCGAGGTGTTCCCGGACCAGGGTGAAGGCGCTGTTCCACTCGCGCACCTCGACCCGCACATCTTGCAACTGCAACCCCGCGGCGACGGCGAGGCTGCGGGCGTTGGTCGAGCAACCACCGGTGGCCAGCACAAACGGCAATGCCACCAGTTCTTGCAGGCTGACGCCTTGCTCGGCGCCTCGCAGCGCGAGTGGATGCCCCGCCGGCACCACCGCCACCCAGGCGTCGCGACCCAACGGCCCGGCATTGCGCTCGGGCGCCGGGTTGAGCACTACGCCGACGTCCACCAGACCGGCCGCGAGCAAGGTCTCCACCTCGTCGTCGCTGACCTCCAGCGCCACCACTTCGATGCCCGGGTACAGGCGATTGAACTGGCGCAGCAGCGGCGGAAGAAAACTCGCCAGCACCATGGGAAAACTCGCCAGACGGATCGTCCCGCGCAGCATCGGCCGCACGCTGTCGACGGTCTGGCGAATGGTTTCCAGCGCGCCGAGCATCAGCCGCGCCTGTTCGATCACCGGTAGACCAATCGCGGTGGGCAAGGTCTTGCGGTTTTCGCGGCTGAACAACTGCACGCCGAGGGTTTCTTCCATCAATGCCAGGGCCTGGCTGGCGCCGGACTGCGTCATGCCGACCCGTTCGGCCGCGCGCGTGATGTTGCCGTGATCGGCCACGGCGACCACCAGCCGCCAATGCATCAGGTTCATCATGCCAGTAGCTGTCCTTATGGCTGCTTTCTGAAAGATTAATTTTACCGAGGGTACGCGGCACTATGACACTGGCGTCAGATCCCCACCAGAGAGCTGCCGATGAAGCTGTATTACGCCCCGCAAGCCTGTTCGCTGGCGCCGCATATTGTGTTGCGCGAACTGAAACTGCCCTTCGTGCTGATCCGCGTCGACAATCGCAGCAAGCGCACCGCCAGCGGCGAAGACTTCCTCGCGATCAATCCCAAGGGTTACGTCGCAGCCCTGCAACTGGACAACGGCGCGGTGCTGAGCGAAGGCCCGGCGATCCTGCAATACCTGGCGGATCTGCAGCCGCAATCGGGGCTGGCACCGGCGCCCGGCAGTTTCGAACGGGTGCGCTTGCAGGAGTGGCTGAACTTCGTTTCGAGCGAGATCCATGGTGGCCTCGGTGCACTGTTTGACGAACGTCTGCCGGGCGAGGTGATCAAGGAGAAATTGTTCAGGCGCTTTGCGGTGTTGGTTGCGGTGCTGGAGCAGCAGGACTATTTGCTGCCGAGCGGCTTCAGCGTGGCGGATGCATTGCTGTTTGTGGTGCTGCGCTGGGCGGGATTGTTTGACATTGAACTGGCGCAGTGGCCGGCGTTGGCGCGGTTTCAGGCACGGGTTGAGCAGCGGCCGACGGTGATGGCGGCGTTGGCCGCGGAAGCGTGCTAAAGCCACGGCCGAGCCAATGGCTGTTGAGCATGATGGCGAACCAGCCGCTGTACACGCCGATCAGCAGCAACCAGGTCGGCCATTCGGTGCGGGCGGTGAAGCGTTGGCGCAGGGTTTCGATCTGTTGCCGATGATCGGCGTCGAAATAATGGGACATGGCATTGCTCGGAACGGGGATCTTCCCCTTCTGTGCAACGATGCTGCGCCATCTTGCAGAACTTTTCGCTGAGGCGGGAGCCCGAAAACCAGGCTCCCGAGGGACGTGATCAATGACCGAAAATATCGACCTTCTTGGCCTTCTTCTCTGCACGTTTTTCAATGGCGGTCTTGGCCGGCTTCTTCTTCGCGGCTTTCTTTGAATCCATACCTTTGGACATGATGCGTACTCCACTCATAGGGATGTAGGCTCAGGTATACACCTATCCAGCGTCGCCCGTTCTTTTATAATCGGCGCTTTGCCCGCCGCCAGTCCGATCCCATGCCCGATACCCAGTACAGTCTGCTAGACGCCTCCCTATGGCCGTTGATGAACAAGTTCTACCGCAGCCACCAATCGTCGATGAAGGCCGTGCGCGATGCGCAACTGTGGGTGGCACGGCGCGAGGAGATCGTCGCCGCGTTGTGCTTGCGGTCGGTGGCGGGCGGGTATTGGTTGACCGGGTTGTTTGTCGATCCGGGCTGCCGTGAACAGGGAATTGCCGCGCAGTTGATCGCTGCTGCGGTGAAGGACTTGCAGGAGCCGGTGTGGCTGTTCTGCCATCCGGATTTGCGCGGGTTCTATGAGCGCCGCGGCTTCAGCTTCGACCCCATCCTGCCCTACGCGCTGGCCGAGCGGTTGAGCCGGTATGCGCGGAGCAAGCCGATGATTGCGATGGGGCTTGTTTGAAGATCAAAAGATCGCAGCCTGCGGCAGCTCCTACACCAATCTCTGTAGGAGCTGCCGCAGGCTGCGATCTTTTGATTTTGCTTAATCGTCAGCTGTGGGATCGAGATCCGGGAACATCACTTCGGTAAAACCGAACTTGCTGAAATCGGTGATGCGCGACGGATACAAGCGGCCGATCAGGTGATCGCACTCATGCTGCACCACCCGCGCATGAAAGCCCGATGCCACGCGCACGATCGGTTCACCCTTGGGATCAAAGCCTTCGTAGCGAATCTGCTGATAACGATCCACCGCGCCGCGTAGACCGGGCACCGACAGGCAGCCTTCGAAGCCCTCTTCGGTCAGCGGGCTCAACGGCGTGATCAGCGGATTGATCAGGATCGTCTGCGGCACCGCTTCAGCGTCGGGGTAGCGTTCGCTGTGCTCGAAACCGAAGATCACCAGTTGCAGGTCGACGCCGATCTGCGGCGCAGCCAGGCCAACGCCACCGACACTTTCCATGGTCTGGAACATATCGTCGATCAGTTGCCACAGCTCAGGGCTGTCGAACATCGCGGCCGGCACCGGCGGGGCGATGCGCAGCAGACGTTCGTCGCCCATTTTGAGGATTTCACGAATCATGATCAGGCTTCGTCAGTGTCCGGCTTGAGCGAATGATCGCGCCCCAGGCCCGAGACATGTTGTTTGGGATGTTCATCGAGTTCGCCCGGGACTTTCTCTCCCGAGTTCTTGCCCTCGCTGGACAAGTGTTCGATCACCGCATTCATCTCGGCCCCGAGCAGCAGCACCGCCGACGAAATATAGAAATACAGCAACAACACGATGATCGCCCCGATGCTGCCATACATCGCGTTGTAGTTGGCGAAGGTTTTGACGTAGAACGCAAACCCCAGCGAGGCGATGATCCACACCACCACGGCCAGCACCGAGCCTGGGGTGATGAAGCGGAATTCCTGTTTGACGTCGGGCATCACATAGTAGATCAGCGCCACGGCGACCATCATCAGAATCACGATCACCGGCCAGCGCGCAATCGTCCACACGGTGACGATGAAGTCTTCCAGCCCCACCTGCGCGGCAATCCAGCCCATCACCTGCGGCCCGAGCACCATCAGCGCCGCCGCCGCCAGCAACATGCCGGCAATACCGATGGTGTAGAACACCGACAGCGGAAAGCGCTTCCAGATCGGCCGGCCTTCGACCACATCGTAGGCGGCGTTCATCGCGCTCATCATCAGGCGCACGCCGGCAGACGCGGTGTACAGGGCGATGACGATACCGACCGAGAGCAAGCCGCCCTTGGACTGCTGCAACTGATCGATCACCGGGTTGACCTGCTCCAGCGCCTGCGGTGGCAGCACCAGTTCCGATTGCAGGCGCAACCAGCTGAAAAAGTCCGGCAGGTGCAGGAAACCGATCAGGGCAATCAGGAACAAAATGAACGGGAACAGCGAAAACAGCATCTGGTAGGCCAGTGCCGAGGCGTAGGTCGACATCTCGTCGTCGATGAATTCGGTGACCGTGCGCACCATCACCCGGTGCAGGGGCAGACCTTTCATGTCCGGAAAAATCATTCGCGTCTCCTTTCGCCGCAATACAGGTTGAAGTCGTGGCGACTCAGGGGCCGTTTTTTACATCACGGTAGCCTACTTGGCGACCTTCGTGGATGATCGTCTGGTTTTGACACAAAAACGGCCATCCTTGGATGGCCGTTCCTGTCATTCGTTCAAGCAAGGCTCGATTACGCCTTGTCGACGCCTTTCTTGATGGCGTCCTTGGCTTTGCCCACCGCTTGCTGGGCCTCGCCTTTTTTCTCTTGCAGCTTGCCTTCGGCTTGCAGTCTGGTGTTGTCGGTGGCTTTACCGACGCCTTGCTTGACGTTGCCGACGGCTTCGTTGGCCATGCCTTTTACTTTATCGCCTGTGCTACTCATGGTGTTTCTCCTGGGTGCATTGAAGGGGAAAAGTCAGTACGTAAAGGTTGACCGGGCGGGTTTGCCACGAGTTTCATTTATTTTCGCCCTTCATTTCGTCGTACAACGCAGGTTGGGCTTTATGTTTGCCCCTCAAGCCCCGAGAATGCGCACCTATGGGCGCCGTGCGCCAACGATCAGATCCCGCAGGAATGTTATGAAACTCGATAAAAAGCAGGCCATTGCCCGTCGCAACCAGGAACTGGGCGGTGCTGTGCTCGGCACCAACAACTGCCACTTCGCCGAACTGAACCGCAACCGCAACATCTGGTGGTTCGACCTGCCGGTGTCGCGCCTGGCGATCGGTCAGTACGAGTGGATTCACCTGCTGATGCACACCCCGGCCACCGACGAACTGCTGCACCTGAAAGTGCCAACGGTGTTCCTGCGTGAAAAGCTCGAAGGCCTGGTGATTCGCAACGAAGGCAAGCGCAAGGCAGCGTTGAGCCTGGAATTGAGTGCAGACAAGGATTCGTACCTGCAGGACATGCGTCCGGCGGGGACCAACGTGAACTTCGCGCCGTTCCGCCAGTAACAGCAAAAGATCGCAGCCTTCGGCAGCTCCTGCACTGAACGCTGCAGGAGCTGCCGAAGGCTGCGATCTTTTGATCTTTTTTTACAAAGAAAAGCCCCGCATCTGCGTAATGCTGTTCACTTAAGCCCGACACTGTGACTGTGGCGAGGGAGCTTGCTCCCGCTGGGCTGCGTAGCAGTCCCTCTTTTGGGGCCGCTTCGCGACCCAGCGGGAGCAAGCTCCCTCGCCACGGGTTTCAATTGAACGCAAAATTTCTTAAGTGAGCAGCATTACCGCATCTGCGGGGCTTTTTGTTTTACGCGGCGTTCTTCGCCTTGATCTTTTTCAGCTCTTCGTCACGCAACTCGCGGCGCAGGATCTTGCCGACGTTGGTGGTCGGCAGTGCATCGCGGAACTCCACCGAACGCGGCACCTTGTAGCCGGTGACGTTGGCGCGCATGTGCTCCATCACGGTTTCCTTGGTCAGGGTCACGCCCGGCTTGGCGACGATGAAAATCTTGATCGCCTCGCCCGATTTCTCGTCCGGCACACCGATGGCGGCGCACTGCAACACGCCCGGCAAAGTCGCCAGCACATCTTCCAGCTCATTCGGATAGACGTTGAAACCAGAGACCAGAATCATGTCTTTCTTGCGATCGACGATGCGCATGTAGCCATCGGGCTGGATCAGCGCGATGTCACCGGTCTTCAGCCAGCCTTCACTGTCGAGGATCTCGTCGGTGGCTTCCTGACGCTGCCAGTAGCCCTTCATCACCTGCGGGCCCTTGACGCACAGTTCGCCGATTTCGCCCATGGGCTGCTCGACACCGGCATCGTCGATGACTTTGCACAGGGTCGACGGCACCGGAATGCCGATGGTGCCGATCTGGATGTTCTGAATCGGGTTGACCGTGGCCACCGGGCTGGTTTCGGTCATGCCGTAACCTTCGCAGATCGAGCAACCGGTCACCGCTTTCCAACGCTCGGCGGCGGCCAGTTGCAGGGCCATGCCGCCGGACAGGGTGACTTTCAGGTTGGAGAAATCCAGCTTGCGGAAGCCTTCGTTGTTGCACAGCGCCACGAACAGTGTGTTCAGGCCGACAAAACCGCTGAACTTCCACTTCGACAGTTCCTTGACCATCGCCGGCAGATCGCGCGGGTTGCTGATCAGGATGTTGTGGTTGCCGATCAGCATCATCGCCATGCAATGAAAGGTGAACGCATAGATGTGGTACAGCGGCAGCGGCGTGATCAGGATCTCGCAACCTTCGTTGAGGTTGGAGCCCATCAGCGCCTTGCACTGCAGCATGTTGGCGACGAGGTTGCGATGAGTGAGCATCGCGCCCTTGGCCACGCCGGTGGTGCCGCCGGTGTATTGCAGCACCGCGACATCGCTGCTGTGCGGATTGGCTTCGGCCACAGGCTGGCCGTGGCCCTTGCTCAACACGTCGTTAAACTTGACGGCCTTGGGCAGGTGATACGCCGGCACCATCTTCTTCACGTACTTGATCACGCTGTTGATCAGCAGGCGCTTGACCGGCGGCAGCAGGTCGGCGACTTCGGTGACGATAACGTGCTTGACCCCGGTTTTCGGCACTACGGCTTCGGCCAGGTGCGCCATGTTCGCCAGGCAAACCAGGGCTTTGGCGCCGGAGTCGTTGAATTGGTGTTCCATTTCCCGCGCGGTGTACAGCGGGTTGGTGTTGACCACGATCAGCCCGGCGCGGATCGCACCGAAGACGGCGACCGGGTACTGCAGAACGTTGGGCAGTTGCACGGCGATTCGATCACCGGGCTGCAAGTCGGTATGCTGTTGCAGATACGCGGCAAACGCACCGGACAACTCGTACAGTTCACCGTAGGTGATTGTCTTGCCCAGGTTGCTGAAAGCCGGTTTGTTGGCGAAGCGTTGGCAGGATTGCTTCAACACTGCCTGAATATTCGGGTACTCGTCTGGATTGATGTCGGCAGCAATTCCAGCCGGGTATTTATCCTTCCAAAAGTCTTCGATCATGGAAGCCCACTCCTCAGCAACGCGAATTCTTCACCGCATTTGATGCGATTATTATTGGTGTGTGTTTTGTATTGGTGAATCTGGCTTTTATACAGGCCGAGAAGTCACAAAGCGCGCCGAGAGTAGCAGCTTTGGCAAGGGCCGACTAGAGCCAAAAGCGGCCTTCATGGTCACTTTAATGACTCAAGACTTTCTAACGGTCATTTTAGAGCAAAAATCCTATAACACCCTGAAAGCCCCGGATTCAGGGGACTTCAAAGCAAAAGATCGCAGCCTTCGGCAGTTCCTACAGGGAACGCATTCCAATGTAGGAGCTGCCGAAGGCTGCGATCTTTTCGCTTCCGGGTTTTCTATGCGATATCGCGCAACTCCCGCCGCAGAATCTTGCCGACCGGCGTCATCGGCAATGACTCACGCAGCACGATGTGTTTCGGCACCTTGTAGGCGGTGAAATTCTCTTTGCAGTACGCCTTGAGCTCCTCGAGGCTGACCCCGCTTTCCCGCGCCACCACAAACAGCTTCACCGCCTCCCCCGAACGTTCGTCCGGCACACCGATCACCGCGCAGTTGGCGACTTTCGGGTGGGCCATGACCACGTCTTCGATCTCGTTGGGGTACACGTTGAAACCGGAGACGATGATCATGTCCTTCTTGCGGTCGACGATGCGCACGAAGCCGTCCGGGTCGATCACCGCGACGTCACCGGACTTGAACCAGCCTTCGGCATCCAGCACTTCGGCGGTGGCTTCGGGCTTGTGCCAGTAGCCTTTCATGATCTGCGGGCCTTTGATGCACAACTCGCCACGCTCGCCCATCGGCTGCTCGACACCCTCGTCATTGATGACTTTCAACAACGTGCCCGGCACCGGCAGGCCGACTGTGCCCAGGCGCGATTTGTCGCCATACGGGTTGGTGCAGGCCACTGGCGACGTTTCGGTAAGGCCATAACCTTCGGTGATGCGGCAACCGGTGATCTGCTCCCAGCGCTCGGCGGTAGCCTTGACCAGCGCGGTGCCACCGGAGTTGGTCAGCTTGAGGCTGGAGAAATCCAGGGTCTTGAAGTCCGGGTGATCCATCAGCGCGACAAACAGGGTGTTGAGCCCCAGCAACGCCGAAAAGCGCCAGTTCTTCAGCTCCTTGATGAAGCCTGCGATGTCTCGCGGATTGGTGATCAGCACGTTGTGATTGCCGGACACCATCATGCACATGCAATTCGCGGTGAAAGCATAGATGTGATACAGCGGCAGCGGCGCCACCATCACCTCCTGCCCTTCGCGCAACAAAGGTTGGCCGTCAGGCCCCAACTGCGCCAGACACGCGCGCACCTGCTGCATGTTCGCCACGAGGTTGCCGTGGGTCAGCATGGCGCCTTTGGCCAGGCCGGTGGTGCCGCCGGTGTATTGCAACACGGCGATGTCGTCGAGGCCGACTTTCAACGGCTTGATGCCCAGGCCGCGACCCAGGCGCAGCGCACTCTTGAAGGAAATGGCCTGCGGCAGCGAATACGCCGGGACCATTTTTTTCACTTTGCTGAACACGGTGTTGATCAGCCAGCCCTTGGCGGTGGGCATCAAGTCGCCCATCTTTGCTTCGATCAGGTATTGCAGGTCCATGTCGGGCAGCACTTCCTGGACCTTCTGCCCGAACATGTTCAGGTACACCAGCGCCCGCGCACCCGAGTCCTTGAACTGGTGGCGCATCTCGCGCGCGGTGTACAGCGGGTTGGTGTTGACCACGATCAGCCCGGCGCGCAAGGCGCCGAACACGGCAATCGGATATTGCAGCACATTGGGCATCTGCACCGCGATGCGATCCCCCGGCACCAGATCGGTGTGGGCTTGCAGGTAACCGGCGAACGCCGCGCTGTAGCGCTCCAGCTCAGCGTAGGTCAGGGTCACGCCCATGTTGCTGAAGGCCGGACGGTCCGCGAACTTCTTGCAGGAACGCTCAAACACCTCGATCACCGACTTGAACTCGCCCATGTCGATGTCCAGCGGTACGCCAGCGGGGCGTTTGTCATTCCAGAAATCAGGTTGCATTGTTCTTGTCCTCTTTACCTGAATCGATCCGGGAGCCGCTTTTCTGCTCTTTCGCTGTTATCCCTTAAAAGCAAAAAGCAAAAAGCGGAGCTTCACGGACACTAGCAGTTATGGCCATTGAGGCAAATATGGGCGATGGCGACATTGATCGTATGAATCTTCCTGCCGTGGCGTGAGCTGATCGGACGCGCTATACAATGCTACGACTGCGGGCCGTTACCGCTCGATAAAAAGGAATTGCCATGATCCACCACGCCTTCTGGCTGGACGCGAGTGACCGCAGCCGCCTCTTCGTCAACCAGTGGCTGCCGGCCGCACCCTTGAAAGCGGTGATCCTGCTGGCCCACGGCATGGCCGAACACAGCGCGCGCTACGAGCGCCTGGCGCAAGCGTTTTGCGCACAAGGTTACGGGGTGTACGCCCCGGACCTGCGCGGCCATGGCAGGACGGCTGATAACGGCACGCTCGGGCATTTCGCCGATGACGATGGCTGGTGCAAGGTGATCGGCGATCTGGCCAGCCTCAATCAGCACATTGGCCAGCAGCACCCCGATGTGCCAATCATCCTGCTCGGGCACAGCATGGGCAGCTACCTCGCCCAGGGCTATCTGCTGCATCACAGCGCCAGCCTGCACGGGGCGATTCTCAGCGGTTCGAATTTCCAGCCAGTGGCGCTCTACGGCGCAGCGCGACAGATCGCCCGTTTCGAGAAACTGCGTCAGGGCGGCAAGGGGCGCAGCGCGTTGATCGAGTGGTTGTCGTTCGGCTCGTTCAACAAGCAATTCAAACCGGCACGCACGCCGTTCGACTGGCTGAGCCGCGACCCGGTCGAGGTCGATCGGTATGCCAACGACCCGTTATGCGGCTTTCGCTGCACCAATCAATTGTGGATCGATCTGCTCGGTGGCTTGCAGCAGATCAGCAAAGCGTCCAATCTCGCCCAGATCGACCCGGGCCTGCCGCTGCTGGTGATCGGCGGTGAATGTGATCCGGTGAGCGAAGGCAAGCGTCTGACAGATCTGGCCAATGCCTTGCGCACGGCCGGCAGCCAGAACCTGCAACTGAAGATCTACCCGCAGGCGCGGCACGAATTGTTCAATGAAACCAATCGCGACGAAGTGATTGCCGATGTGCTGACCTGGATCGACCAGGCCCTGCGCCATCGGCGCCCTCACCGCAGCGAATAATTTTTTGTGGATTCACTTTAATTCGTCACAGGAATCAAGACCGATGACCCAGGTTACCAATATCCCTTACGAAGCCCTCGAAGTCGGCCAGACCGCCAGCTACAGCAAGACCGTCGAAGAGCGCGACATTCAGCTGTTCGCCGCGATGTCGGGCGACCACAACCCGGTGCACCTGGACGCCGAGTTCGCTGCGGCCAGCATGTTCAAGGAGCGCATCGCCCACGGCATGTTCAGCGGTGCACTGATCAGCGCCGCGGTCGCGTGCGAGCTGCCTGGGCCGGGCACCATCTACATCGGTCAGCAGATGAGTTTTCAGAAGCCGGTGAAAATTGGTGACACCCTGACCGTGCGCCTGGAAATTCTCGAGAAGCTGCCGAAGTTTCGCGTTCGCATCGCCACTCGCGTGTTCAACCAGCGTGATGAACTGGTCGTGGATGGCGAGGCTGAGATCCTCGCGCCGCGCAAGCAGCAGACTGTGACATTGCCGACGCTGCCGGCGATCAGCATCGGCTGATTGAAAAGATCGCAGCCTTCGGCAGCTCCTACAGGGGAACGCATTCCAAGGTAGGAGCTGCCGCAGGCTGCGATCTTTGGCTTTTCCCTCACGCATAAAAAAACGCCAGACTAGCTGGCGTTTTTTGTAACCTGCGAACCCTTACGAACGGGCACGAGCCTGGTTACGCAGAGCTTTCACCTGATCGTGATTGCGTTGCACGCCATGGTACTGGCGCTCAACCAGGTCACGAATACCGACCAGGCTGTGCTTGTTGATTTTCTCGATGGCTTCGCGATAAGCCTTCAGGGCGTGGTCTTCACCGCGCTCGGCTTCGTTGAGCACAGCCTCTTCGTCCTTGCCGGTGAACATGGCTTTGACGTCGACCCAGCGACGGTGCAGGTCACCGCTGACGCTGGTGGAGGTTTCCGGATCACCGCCCATCGAACGCACGGTGGCTTGCAGTTCGGCAGCGGCGGTGGCGCAATCGGCCGAGCGCTTGGCGAACAGCGCCTTGAGTTCCGGATGCTTGATGTCTTCGGCGCAAGTCTTGAACCCTTCCTGACCGTCCTTGCTGGTTTCGATCAGGTCGTTGAGTACAGAGATGGCTTCTTTATTCATGTCAGTCATTTTTCAATTCCTTGCGGTTGGTTGAAGATGCAAGGGTTATTGCAGTGTGCGTGCCAGCTTTCCAAACAGATTATTTTAGTTATTTATCAATGACTTAAAAATAAATGAACCATCTGTATCACGGTTATTTGCATGATCTGTCATTTGGCCTGCATGCAGAATGCCTGTATTTTCCAGAGTGTTTTGAATCCAGATGATTGCCATTGATGAATCCCGAAAAGCTTGAACTGTTGATCACCCGTGAAATGCCCTTCGGCAAGTACAAGGGCCGGATCATTGCCGACCTGCCGGGGCCCTATCTGAACTGGTTCGCCCGCGAAGGCTTCCCGCATGGCGAACTCGGTGGACTGCTGGCGCTGATGCAGGAAATCGACCATAACGGTCTGTCGGACCTGCTCGAGCCGTTACGCGCCAAACACGGCAAACCTGCCCCGCGCCACTGAAGCGCCCTCCTCTCTTGAGCCGAATCGACCATGCCTGACAACACCCGCCGTGCCCGTGACGAAGCGTTCTGGCAAACCTTCGCCGATCGCTACGAAGCGCAAACCGGCCCGCTGAACCTGGAGAACGGTTATTTCGGACGCATGTCGCGCACGGTGATCGAGGACTACCAGCGCAACATCGAGCTGATCAACACCAGCAACTCGGTGTATGTGCGCCAGCGTTTCGAGCAGCACGACAGCCTCGACATTCGTGCGCAACTGGCCGAGACGATCGGCGTGCGCGCCCAGAGCCTGGCCTTCACCCGTAACGCCAGTGACGCCCTGCAGTCGCTGATCCGCAATTACAACCGCCTGCAACCGGGCGATCAGGTGCTGATCTGCGACCTCGAATACGACACGGTCAAAGGCGCCATGCGCTGGCTGGCGCGGCATCGTGGCGTGGACGTGATCGAGATCAGCCACACCCACCCGGCCAGTTTCGACAGCCTGCTGGACACCTACCGCGAAGCCTTCATCCGCTACCCGAAACTCAAGCTGATGGCTCTGACCCATGTGACCCACCGTACCGGGCTGGTGATGCCGGTGCAGGCCATCGCCGCGCTGGCGAAACAACATGGCGTGGACATCATCCTCGACGGCGCCCACGCACTCGGTCAGATCGAGTTCAACCTCGAAGCCCTGGGTATCTCGTTCGCCGGCTTCAACCTGCACAAGTGGATTGGCGCTCCATTGACCCTGGGCTTTCTGTACATCGCCCCGCAGCGCCTTGCCGACATCGATCCGGACATGGGCGAAATGCACTTTCCGGCCAGCGACGTCCGCGCGCGCACGCCGTACAGCACGCCGAACATCCCGGCGCTGATGTCCCTGCCGCTGGCGCTCGAGGAACACCGTTCGCTCGGCGGGGCCGCGGCCAAAGGCGCGCGACTCAATTACCTGCGCAACCTGTGGGTCAGCGCAGTGCGGCACCTGCCGGGCATTGAAGTGATGACCCCGGACGATCCACGCCTGTATTGCGGCATCACCTCGATGCGCTTCACCCGCCACACCGATCAACAGGCGATGGTCGAGCGCCTGCTCAACGAGTACAACCTGTTCACCGTGGTGCGCAACGGCGCAGCGAGCGGGCCGAGCATCCGTATCACCCCGGGGCTGACCACCACCGACGCCGACATGCAGACCCTGACACGCGCGCTCAACGAGCTGCGCTGATTCGCTCACACGGTGTATTTGTCGAAGTCCTCGGGCTTGATCTGCGATGAGGCCGCGAAGGTGTCGATGCCGATGGTCAGGTGACCGAAAAAACCGTCCTCGTGAGAGTCACGGCCGATCGGCCACACGGTCAGGGTCGAGCCCTCGCCGCCCATGTTTGCGTAATAGTTGTCTTCGGCGTTGTTCAGCGGCGTCGAAGCCCGGCCGCGATAATCCCGGGCGGCGAGTACCGAGCGCGAAACCACCTCGGGGAAATACAGCTGACCGACCCAGGCCACGTTGCGCTCCTCCAGATATTCACCGCCGGTAACGATGCGCACCGCCACATGAATATGCAGCGCCCGACCGGCGTAGAACCCCGGATAGATCGTGGTAAACCGCGCCCGCCCCTTGTGATCACAGAACTGGCTGCCGCGCAGGTAGGTGTCGTCGTCGGTGCGCGGGATCGAGCCGATGGCATCGGTGTCGGCTTCGAGATCCGGGTTGACCCGGCTCCATCCGGAATAGGCGCCCCGCGCATTGCAGTGCCAGATATCAACCAGCGCCCCGCCCACCGGCTCGCCGGTCATGGCGTCGACGATGCTCAGGCGCAGCAGCAGGGGCAGCCCGTCGGCACCTTCGCTGATGTTGCGGCGCAGCAGCTTGGGATTGCGGAAGTACGGCCCGGCGATCTGTTCGGGGGCCAACTGATAGATCGGTTGTGGCGATGAGGCTGAAGTATCTCGTTCCATGACACGTTCTCTCTTCCATAAGATGAACGCAGATTAACGCCACGCCCAAGCGCCTGTGCGGTAACTATGTATCGCAGCGTAACGATGATCCCCATCCACCTGTAGGAGCTGCCGAAGGCTGCGATCTTTTGATCCTGGCTTTAAAAAGATCGCAGCCTTCGGCAGCTCCTACCGAGAATGGGTTTTTCCGGGCAAAAAAAAACGGTGCACCGACCAAGCGCACCGTAAAGCCGTAGAACACACAACGAAGTGTCAGGTAAAAACTTTTAGTCCAGCAGCGCCAGGGCCTCGGCGGTGCATTCCTGAATGCGCGCCCAGTCGCCGTTCTTGATCCACTCCGGATCCAGCATCCAGCTACCGCCCACGCACATGACGTTTTTCAGCGCCATGTAGCTCTTGATGTTGGCCGGGCCGACGCCGCCGGTCGGGCAGAATTTCACTTCGCCGAACGGGCCGCCGAGGGCCTTGATCGCTGCCACGCCACCGCTGACTTCCGCAGGGAATAGCTTGAAGCGGCGATAACCCAGGCCATAGCCTTCCATGATGCCGGAGGCGTTGCTGATGCCTGGCAACAGCGGGATCGGGCTGGCGACGCTGGCTTCGAGCAGGTCACGAGTGATGCCCGGGGTGACGATGAATTGCGAACCCGCCGCTTCGGCAGCCGCGAGCATGTTGCGATCGAGCACGGTGCCGGCACCGGTCACCAGCTCCGGACGCTGTTCGCGCAGGATCTGGATCGCCTTGAGACCGAACTGCGAACGCAGGGTCACTTCCAGCGCCGTCAGGCCACCGGCGGCCAGGGCGTCGGCCAGCGGCAGCACGTCCTGTTCACGGGCGATGGTGATCACCGGCAGGATCCGCGCCTTGGCGCAGAGGCTGTCGATCAGGGCAACTTTGTCCGCCATGGAAACGGTCGGGGATGGGGTTGTCATAGCGGCTGTTCCTTGGCTCATGGGCACCAGTAAATCTCTAACGTAGGTTGCAGAAACGCGCGAACCGGCATGGCCGCGACGTCGTCGGATGCCAGTGCGGCATTCAGGGTGGTCAGTTTCGATTGACCGGAAATCGACAGAATCTTGTGCCTGGCCGAAGCCAGCAGCGCGCGGCTCATGGTCAGGCGCTGACGCGGCACACTTGGCGCCAGCATCGGCCAGCAGCGACGAGTGCCATCCGCCTGTAACGCTTCAGTCAGGTTCGGGCTGTCGGGGAACAGCGACGCGGTATGACCGTCATCGCCCATGCCCAGCACCAGCACGTCAATCGGCGGCAGTTCGGCGAGCAACCGGTCGGCCTGTTCGGCAGCCTGCTCGACGTTGGTCGCCGCGCTGTAAAGGCTGAGGAACTGCGCCTTGGCCGCCGGGCCCTTGAGCAGGTACTGCTTGAGCAGACCGGCATTGCTGTCGGCGTGTTCGACCGGTACCCAGCGCTCGTCGGCGAGGGTCACGACGACCTTCGACCAGTCCAGTTCCTGCTTGGCCAGGTGCTGGAAAAACGCCACCGGGCTGCGACCGCCGGACACTACCAGCACCGCGTTGCCGCGAGCGCCGATGGCTTCGTTCAGTTGCTTGGCGACGTTCAGCGCCAAACCCTCGGCCAGCAGCACCGGGCTTTTGAACGGATGGGCGTGCACGCCCTCGGGCAGTTTCACATCAGATATCGCCATACCACGACCTCCCGTCCCGCGTGATCAGTGCAATCGAGCTCATCGGCCCCCACGACCCGGCCGCATACGGCTTGGGCGCGTCACCGGATTTTTTCCACCCGGCGATCAACTGGTCACACCACTTCCACGCGGCTTCGATTTCATCTTTACGGACAAACAGGTTCTGATTGCCGTTCATCACTTCCAGTAACAACCGCTCGTAGGCGTCGGGGATCCGCGCGCTGCGCCAGGTGTCGGAGAAATTCAGTTGCAGCGGTCCGCTGCGCAGTTGCATGCCCTTGTCCAGGCCTTGCTCCTTGGTCATCACGCGCAAGGAAATGCCTTCATCCGGTTGCAGACGAATGATCAGTTTGTTGCTGATCTGCAGGCGTTGTTCCGGCGCAAAAATGTAGTGCGACGGTTCCTTGAAGTGGATGACGATCTGCGACAGTTTTTGCGGCATGCGCTTGCCGGTCCGCAGGTAGAACGGCACGCCGGCCCAGCGCCAGTTGCGGATGTCGGCACGCAGGGCGACGAAGGTTTCGGTGTCGCTCTGGGTGTTGGAATTGGGTTCTTCCAGGTAGCCCGGTACGGACTTGCCTTCGCTGTGGCCGGCGATGTACTGACCGCGCACCACTTGCGTGGTCAGGCCTTCCGGACTGATCGGCGCCAGGGCCTTGAGCACTTTGACCTTTTCGTCACGGATGCTGTCGGCGGACAGGTCGGCCGGTGGGTCCATGGCGATCAGGCACAGCAGCTGCAGCAGGTGGTTCTGGATCATGTCACGCAGTTGGCCGGCCTTGTCGAAGTAGCCCCAACGGCCTTCGATGCCGACCTTCTCGGCCACGGTGATTTCCACGTGGGAGATGTAATTCTGGTTCCACTGGGTTTCGAACAGGCTGTTGGCGAAACGCAGGGCGATCAGGTTCTGGACGGTCTCTTTGCCCAGGTAGTGGTCGATGCGGTAGGTGCGGTTCTCGGGGAAGAACTGCGCCACGGCGTCGTTCACTTTGCGCGAGGATTCCAGATCGGAACCGATCGGCTTTTCCAGCACCACGCGGGTGTTTTCCGCCAGACCGACTTTGGCCAGGTTCTCGCAGATCGCGCCGTACACCGCCGCCGGGGTGGCGAAGTAGGCAATCATGCGTTGCGCGGTGCCGGCGGCTTCGGCCAGCGTCACGTAATCATCAGCCTTGAGGAAGTCGACGTGCAGGTAGCTCAGGCGCGCCAGAAAGCGCTCGGCCACGGCTTCGTCCAGCTCTTTGCCGACGTAACGGCGCAATTCGGCGGCGATGAACGCCAGGTGCTGCTGCTCGGAGCCGGATTCACGGGCCAGCGCGATAATGCGCGTGTCCTCGTGCAACAGATCGGCGCCATCGAGGTGATAAAGGGCAGGAAACAGCTTGCGCAGGGCAAGATCGCCCAAAGCGCCGAACAAGGCAAAGGTGCACGGTTCAACCGTAATCGAAGGCATGATGTTTGTTCTTTTATCAAGTTAAGCTACAAATACCTTTTTTCAAGGCATCACTCAAGGGAAAATGTAGTAATAACCACAACATTTTCGCAAAATACAGATTCCGAGTGGTGGTCGGTCGGAGCCATCAGTAGGATAGGCCACCGTCACGGGCCACATCAAAGGCCCAATTTGCATAGCCCGGCGCAACTTTGCGCAGGTGAATTAGGAATTCCATATGGACCGCGTGCGAAATTTACTGGAACAGATCCAGAGTCGCCTTGAAGAGCTGAACAAGGCCGAACGCAAAGTCGCCGAGGTGATCCTGCTCAACCCGCAGCAGGCCACCCGCTTCAGCATCGCCGCCCTCGCCCAGGCGGCGTCGGTGAGCGAGCCGACGGTCAACCGTTTCTGCCGTTCGTTCGGTGTCAGCGGCTACCCTGAACTCAAGCTGCAACTGGCGCAGAGCCTGGCCAGTGGCGCGGCGTATGTCAGCCGCGCGGTCGAGGCCGATGACAATCCCGAGGCATACACGCAGAAGATTTTCGGCAGCGCCATCGCCTCGCTGGACAGCGCTTGCCAGGCGCTGGACCCGAACCTGATCAGCCGCGCCGTCGACCTGTTGATCCAGGCGCGGCAGATCCACTTCTTCGGCCTCGGCGCTTCGGCACCGGTGGCGCTGGATGCGCAGCACAAGTTCTTCCGTTTCAACCTCGCCGTCACCGCGCATGCGGATGTGCTGATGCAGCGGATGATTGCTTCGGTGGCGCATACCGGTGAGTTGTTCGTGATCATTTCCTACACCGGCCGCACCCGCGAGCTGGTGGAAGTGGCGCGCATCGCCCGGGAGAACGGCGCTTCGGTGCTGGGCCTGACGGCGGAGAACTCGCCACTGGCCAAGGCCAGTACCCTGAGCCTGAACATTCCGCTGCCGGAAGACACCGACATCTATATGCCGATGACCTCGCGGATCATTCAGCTGACCGTGCTGGACGTGCTGGCGACCGGCATGACCTTGCGTCGCGGGGTGGATTTCCAGCCGCATCTGCGCAAGATCAAAGAGAGCCTGAATGCGAGCCGGTATCCGGTGGGTGACGAGTTCAATTAGGACGCTTCGCGTAAAAGATCGCAGCCTTCGGCAACTCCTGCATGATGTGTACGCCACCCCATACAGGAGCTACCGAAGGCTGCGATCTTTTGATTTTCATGCAGCTGCCCACGCCTGCAAACTCAAATGCGCCTTCTCCCCCGGCGCCAGATGCAGGCTGTCCGTCCCGCCGGCCGCCGCTTCGACACAGACAAACTCTGCCACTTCATCCCAGCTCACGCCCAACAATGGCCGTGAACCCGGGTGCCAGACCACCGTGTCGGCGCTGGCGCCGGTGTCGATGCACAGCTCGCGCTGCCAGGCGTGATCCTTGAGCTGCAATTCGCCGTCATGCTGGAACACCCGCTGACAACCGCCATCCACGCGCAACTCGCCTTCCTGCTGGCAGGACTGGCGGCTCAATTGGTCATAACCTTGCGCGCCTTCGAGCCCAGACAGCGCTATCTCACCAACATCGCCAATACGCCAGTAAGCATGCAAAGCCTGGCTCAGCTGGCACGGCATGTCGTCCTGATGCTCGGTGCTCAGGCGCAATTCCATGCGTTCGCCCAGGTGCGCATGCAGGTCCGCCTGCCAGTCGCACAGCTGCAACTGCCAATGCAGGCGCACGCCGTCATCGGCACTGCTGCTGTCGATCAGTTTCCAGTCGAGCAGCCGCGCCCAGCCATGGGAGGGCCATGCGTTTTCGCTCGGATGACGGCCATACCACGGCCAGCACACCGGCACGCCGCCGCGAATGGCGCCAACGTGCGGCCACTTCGCCGCACACCACAACCACGGTTTCTGCCCGCGCGGCTGAAAGTGCAGCAACTGCGCGCCCTGACGACTGAACACCGCCTGACACAGCGGATGATCAATCACCAGCACGTCGCGCATCTGATAGCGCTCCCAGGCAAACACCGGTTGTTCGCGCAGGGATTTGAAGAAGCGTTGCAGCGGATGCTCAGGCATTGGCCACGGTTCCGAATTCATCTGTTACGGGCTGCGCCAGCCCTCAAAAAAAAGCGGACAGCCTAGGGGGCGTTCTCAATTGTTTTTCCCACCGCGGCGGGTAAAACAATTGAGAACGCCCCCTCGCTGTCCGCAAATATGCGCACATAGAGAGGAGCTTATCGCAGACGCGTCAGAACGTAGACTGAATTTTCAGGCCAGCGACCAATGCGTTGTCCACTTCATCCACACCACCCGGGTGAGTGATGTACTGCAGGTTAGGACGTACGGTCAGCCAGTTGGTGACGTGGAAGCCGTAGTTGATCTCGTAGTTGTATTCGGTTTCACGAATCGGCGAGAACACCGGATTGTCGTAGTCCGAAACACCGTTGGAGACATTCAGCAGCTCGGCGTTTTTCTTCACGTCATCGTTGACGTGGATACGCGCCGCGCCAATGCCGACGTCATCCTTCGGACGTGCGTCGAACGGGCCTTTGTAGACAAACATCACCGACTGGTAGTTGTCGATGAAGTTGGTGTCCTTGTCGTGGAACGTGGCGTTGGCCGCAATGTTCAGACCACGAGTCGCATCACCGTTGTGGCTGGTGAGTTGCTGTTGCGCGACGAACCAGTAGCCGTGTTTGCTGCTGTGGGTCTTGTAGGCGTCGCCGGTGGTCGCCGCGTCGAAACCGTTGACGTCTTCACGCACGTCGCTGGCGTCCGCCGTGCTCTTGTAGTAACCGATGCGGTATTCGCCCGGCAGGCTGTTGACCTTCGGCGACCAGACCAGTTCGACAGGAAGAACAGTACCTTTGGTGCCGCTGCCGCTGAGTTTGAAACCGTTGCCGTGTTCCAGCTGCGACGGGTTCTGGTTGTACGCACCGATCTGCGCATAGAGCTCGTCGTTGATGTTGTACTTCACGCGGATCGCGGCCTGGCTGACGGGCCAGTTGTACCAGATGTTGGTCGCCCAGTTACCCACTTGCGAGCCGCAGAACGCCAGGTTCTGGAATTCGCACGGGAAGGTGTTGAAGTCTTCGCCTTCACCGAAGTAACCGGCCTTCACGTCGAGCTTGTTGTCGAAGAATTGGTGCTGAATCCACAACTGGGTCAGACGCACCATGTGGCCACGACCGTAGACTTCCTGCGAAGACGACAAGGTGCCGGCACGCGGATCGCCAACGCGGTCGTTGGAGATGTTTTGACCGTTACGGTTGGTCAGCTGGATCTTGGCCTGGGTGTTGTCCCAGCCCCAGAGTTTCTGCAGGTCCAGCGCCACGCCCAGACCGAACTGGTCGCTGTAGCGACCGGTTTTGTCGTCGTTGTAGCCGCCATGCAGGTTGGCGCCCATTTCCCCAACGTAATCAGCCTTGATATCGATACCTTGCTCGATCAGCTTGGTACGCTCGCCACCCCAGTCGCCAGTCATCCATTTCGAATCGGAGCTGAATGCATCGGCAGCCATTGCATTGCCGGCCAGCACCAATGCCGCCGCAGCTGACACTTGGCAGATCAACCGGGCATTGACGTGTTTCTTTTTCATCCCTACATCCTCGTCTTTATTGTTATTAACTGTTTTTTTCCAACGTGGTTTACATAATTTGCGGTGCTCGACAGGCCGGGCACCGCGTGCTCCTTGTAGGAGTGAGCCTGCTCGCGATAGCGGTTTTACATTCAACATCTCTGTCGACTGATACACCGTCATCGCGAGCAGGCTCACTCCTACACTTGTTCGTCAGCGGCCTTTGAATTGCGCCACGTTCGCAGACCGCGCATCGGTCTGCGGTTGGCCGGCAGTGCCGAGGCGCTCACCGGTATTGGCATCGAACAACAACACTTTCGACGGATCGAATTGCAGTGTCAGGGTTTCGCCCACCTGCGGCGCCACGTCCGGCGCCAGACGGCAGCAGACCTTGGTTTCATTCAGGTTGACGAACACTAGCGTGTCCGGACCGGTCGGCTCGGTGACCTGCACTTGCGCCTTGATGCTCGGCAGGCCATTGCCCTCTCCGTTCGCCAGAACAATCTGTTCAGGGCGCAGACCGAGGATCACTTCGCGATCTTCCAGCCCGGCGTCCTGCATGCTCATCGGCAACTCGCAACGGGCTTGGCCGCTGTCGAGCAACGCCAGCAGACGACCGTCCTTGCGTTGCAGGCGCAGCGGAATGAAGTTCATCGGCGGCGAACCGATGAAGCTCGCCACGAACAGGTTGGCCGGGTCGTTGTAGATCTCTTTCGGCGTGCCGAACTGCTGAATGATCCCGTCCTTCATCACCGCCACTTTGTCGCCCAGGGTCATCGCTTCGATCTGGTCGTGGGTCACGTAGACCGTGGTGGTTTTCAGGCGCTGGTGCATCAGTTTCATTTCGGTGCGCATCTCGACGCGCAGCTTGGCGTCGAGGTTGGACAGCGGTTCGTCGAACAGATAGATCTTCGGCCGCCGCGCCAGGGCACGGCCCATCGCCACACGCTGTTGCTGACCACCGGAGAGCTGGCCCGGCTTGCGGTTGAGCAGGTGTTCGATCTGCAGCAGCTTGGCCACGCGCGCGACTTCTTCGTCGATCGCCGACTGCGACATCTTGCGGATCTTCAGACCGAACTCGATGTTCTCGCGCACGCTCATGGTCGGGTACAGCGCGTAGGACTGGAACACCATGGCGATGTCACGATCCTTCGGGCTCATGCCGCTGACGTCCTGGTCGCCGATCATGATCGCGCCACCGGTGATGGTCTCGAGGCCGGCGATGCAGTTCATCAGGGTCGACTTGCCGCAGCCCGACGGGCCGACGAGGATCAGGAACTCACCGTCCTTGATCGACAGTTCGATGTTCTTCAGGGTGTCCGGCAGGCCGGCACCGTAGGTCTTGTTGACGTTGCGAAGTTCGAGCGTTGCCATGATTACCCCTTGACTGCGCCGGCCGTCAGCCCGCGCACGAAATACTTGCCTGCGACCACATAGACCAGCAGGGTCGGCAGCCCGGCGATCATCGCCGCTGCCATATCAACGTTGTATTCCTTGGCCCCGGTGCTGGTGTTGACCAGGTTGTTCAGCGCCACCGTGATCGGTTGCGAATCACCGCTGGAGAACACCACACCGAACAGGAAGTCGTTCCAGATCTGGGTGAACTGCCAGATCAGGCAGACCATGATGATCGGGGTCGACATCGGCAGAATGATCCGCCGGAAAATCGTGAAGAAACCCGCGCCATCCAGACGTGCAGCTTTCACCAGCGCATCGGGAATGCTCACGTAGTAGTTACGGAAGAACAGCGTAGTGAACGCCAGACCGTAGACCACGTGGACGAAGACGAGGCCGGTGGTGGTGCTCGCCAGGCCCATCTTGCCGAGAGTGAACGAGGCCGGCAGCAGCACAGTCTGGAACGGCAGGAAGCAGCCGAACAGCAGCAGACCGAAGAACAGCTGCGAACCGCGGAACCGCCACATCGACAACACGTAACCGTTCAGCGCGCCGATGGCGGTGGAGATGACCACGGCCGGCACGGTGATCTTGATCGAGTTCCAGAAGTAACCGTCAACCGTGGCCCAGGCCTTGACCCAGCCGATGCCGCTGACCACGGTCGGCCAGCTCAGCAGGTTGCCGGTGCTGATGTCTTCCGGGGTCTTGAAACTGGTCAGCAGCATCACCACCAGCGGAATCAGGTACAGCAGGACCGCGAGGATCAGCACCGCGTAGATCGCCACGCGACTGAGGCTGAAGGCGGGTTTGGCAGCGAGACTAGTCATGACGCTTGGTCCTCAGCTCGGAGTACAGGTAAGGCACGATGATCGCGAGAATCGCACCGAGCATCAGAATCGCACTGGCCGAGCCCATGCCCATCTGGCCGCGACTGAAGGTGAAGGAATACATGAACATCGCCGGCAGGTCGGAGGAATAACCCGGACCACCCGCAGTCATCGCCGCGACCAGGTCGAAGCTCTTGATCGCGATGTGGGCGAGGATCATCACCGCACTGAAGAACACCGGACGCAGGCTTGGCAGCACCACTTTCCAGTAGATGGTCGGCATGCTCGCGCCATCGATCTGCGCGGCACGGATGATCGACTGATCGACACCACGCAGGCCGGCGAGGAACATCGCCATGATGAAGCCCGAGGCTTGCCACACAGCAGCGATCACCAGGCAGTACACCACGCGATCAGGGTCGATCAGCCAGTCCAGACGGAAGCCTTCCCAGCCCCAGTCACGCAACAATTTGTCCAGGCCCATGCCCGGGTTGAGCAGCCATTTCCACGCGGTACCGGTGACGATCATCGAGAGCGCCATCGGGTACAGGTAAATGGTGCGGATAAAGCCTTCGCGACGGATGCGCTGGTCGAGGAACACCGCCAGCAGCACACCGATCACCAGCGTGATGCCGATGAACATGCCACCGAACACCGCGAGGTTCTTGCTCGCCACCCACCAGCGGTCGTTGTCGAACAGCCGTGCGTATTGCGCAAGTCCCGCCCACTTGTAGTTGGGCAGGAAAGTCGAGGTGGTGAACGACAGCACGAACGTCCACAGGATGTAGCCATAGAAGCCCACCAGCACGATGAACATGCTCGGCGCCAGCACCAGTTTCGGTAGCCAGCGCTGCAGTGCATCGAACGGCGAGGCCTTGCTGAACACAGCAACAGAACTCATGGGGAAATCCAGTACGAGAGAAAAGGACTACTTGGGCAACTCGTCCCCTTGCAGGAGTGAGCCTGCTCGCGATTGCGGTGTGTCAGTTGATGAATCTGTTACCTGACAAACCTCTATCGCGAGCAGGCTCACTCCTACAGGGGCCAAGAATTACTTGGCCGACTGAACCGCCGCGCCCAGTTTCTTGGCCGCATCGGCCGGGTCGGCTTTCGGGTCGTTGATGTAGTTGGTCACGACATCAAAGAACGCGCCCTGCACCGCCAGCGTGGTCGCCATGTTGTGCGCCATGCTTGGTTGCAGGCCGCCGGACTTGGCGTCTGCCAGGAAGTCCTTGGCAGCGGTTTGCGCGCAGGAATCGAAGCCGAGCTTGTCCATGTTGTTCAACATGTCGTTACGCACCGGGATCGAGCCTTTGTTGATGCTGAAGACTTTCTGGAAGTTTTCACCCAGCACGACTTTGGCGATGTCCTGCTGACCCGCCGCAGTGCCTTTGTCTTTCTGCTTGAACACCGCCAGGGAGTCGATGTTGTAGGTGAACGCCTTGTCGGTACCCGGGAACGCTACGCACTCGTAGTCCTTGCCGGCGACTTTCTTGGCAGCGGTCCATTCGGACTTCGCCCAGTCACCCATGATCTGCATGCCGGCCTTGCCGTTGATGACCTTGGCCGCTTCCAGGTTCCAGTCCTGGCCCTTGCCGTCGGCGTCCATGTAGGTCGCGACTTTCTTCAGTTCGGTCAGCGCCTTGACCATTTCCGGACCGGTCAACGCCTTGTTGTCCAGGTCGACCAGGGCTTTCTTGTAACCATCAACGCCCATGACCGAGAGCACCACGGCTTCGAACACGGTGCTGTCCTGCCAAGGCTGACCGCCGTGGGCCAGCGGGATGAAGCCCGCAGCCTTGAGCTTGTCGCCAGCGGCGTAGAATTCTTCGAGGGTGGTCGGGTTCTTGGTGATGCCGGCTTTCTTGAAGACTTCCGGGTTGATCCACAGCCAGTTCACCCGGTGAATGTTCACCGGCACGGCCACGTAATCACCGTCGTACTTCACGGTATCGGAGACTTTCTTGTCGAGCAGGCTGTCCCACTTTTCCGACTTGGCGACGTCTTTCAGCACGTCGGTGTCGAGCAGACCGGTGGACGCCCATTCCTGGATGTCCGGGCCCTTGATCTGGGCGACGCCTGGCGGGTTGCCAGCCACGGCACGGCTTTTCAGCACGGTCATGGCCGTGGCACCGCCACCGCCGGCGACAGCGCCGTCTTTCCAGGTGAAACCGTCTTTTTCGACTTGCGCCTTGAGCACATCAACGGCGGCTTTTTCGCCACCGGACGTCCACCAGTGCACGACTTCGACCGAACCTTTGGATTCGGCAGCGGAAACACTGAGAGGCAGAATTGCGAGCGGGAACAGGGAGGCGACAGAAATGACAGTAGCGAGGCGAGAAATCGCATTCATCTGAGATGTACCTTTCTTGTTGTTATGCATGCAAGTCTGGTGCTTGCGCTGCACAGGAGTTTAAACAGGGCGATTCCCTTCGCAGGTAACGAAGGGATGCGCAAATGTCACCGCATGGTTACATAGGAACAGCCCGGGATAATTGCGCCAGAGCCGTTGCCATACTGGGTGACAAGGGTAGACGAGGGATCAGAACCGCCTGCCAGGCATGATACAGATCGGGCTTGCCCGGCCAGATATCGGCGCTCGGACGGTTTTGCGGATCGAGTTCGTGGTGCCAGCTGCCATCGCACCGGTCAATGAAATGGCCTTCACAGAATTCCCAGAACAGTCGGTACCAGGCTTCGTACTGCGCATCACCGGTGCGTTTGAGCAAGGCGCTGGCAGCGGCGCTGGCCTCGGCATGAGTCCAGTGCAGACGATGGCGCACCACGGCCTTGTTGTCCCAGTCGAGGGTGTAGACGATCCCCGGCGCGCCATCGACGTCCCAGCCGTGGCGGCAGTTCTGCTCGAAGAGTTTTTGCGCATCGGTCGCCAGCCAGCCCGGGGTGAGCATACCGGCCTTAACCCGCGCCGCTTCGAGGTGCAGCAACAGCCGCGCCCACTCGAAACCGTGGCCCGGGGTGGTGCCGTAGGGACGGAAGCCGTCGGCCGGGTTGTCGTGGTTGTACTCGCGCAGCGGTTGCCAGTCGCGGTCGAAGTGTTCGATGACCCTGTAACCGTTGGCGGCGGCGTGACCGTGGATCACCCGCTCGACGATGCGTTGCGCGCGCACCAGCCAGCGCGGGTCTTCGGTGACATCGGCCAGTGCGAGGAACGCTTCGGTGGCGTGCATGTTGCTGTTGGCGCCGCGATAGGCTTCTTCTTCGCGCCAGTCGCGATTGAAAAATTCGCGCATGGCGCCCTCTTCTTCGCACCAGAAATAGGTGTCGATGATGTCGATGGCGTCATCCAGCAATGCTTGGGCGTCGGGACGTTGCGCGACCACCGCCGAGCTGGCCGCGAGCGCGACAAAAGCATGCAGGTAGGCGTTCTTGCCGGTGTTGCCGTCGCGGTGTTCGGCGACCGCAAACCAGCCGCCGTGCAGCGCATCACGCAACGGGCCACGCAGGGCCGCGATGCCGTGATCGACCAGTTCGGCGAACCCCGGCAGGCCCTGAATGTGGGCCATGGCGAAGCTGTGGGTCATGCGCGCGGTGTTCATGGTTTCGGCTTGCGCGTTCGCAGGCAGACGGCCGCGCTCGTCGAGGTTGCCGAAACCTTCAGGCAGCTTTGAAGCCTTGGCGAACGCCAGCAGGCGCAGACCTTCGTCGGCGAGCCATTGCTGGTGGGCAGGGGCATTCAGCCAACTGCTGAAGCCTGGGTGAAAGGTGTCCATGGAGTGGCCCTTTTTTGTTGTTATGACTGCGGGCAGTCTAAACAACGGGCCGGGCCGGGCTTGTAACGAAGGGGGCGGGTTTTGTCACCAAGCCGTGACATTAGAAAAGCAAAGTCAAAAGATCGCAGCCTTCGGCAGCTCCTGCAGGGAAATGCATTCCAAATGCAGGAGCTGCCGAAGGCTGCGATCTTTTTGATCTTCAGTCTACTGAACGCGGCAGCTGCAACGTCACCCGCAACCCACCCTCACGCAGGTTCTGCAACGTCACCTCGCCGCCATGGCTATGGGCAATGTTGCGCGCAATGCCCAAACCGAGGCCATAACCCTGCTGCTGCCCCGCCAGACGAAAATGCGGCTCGAACACCTGCTCCAGCCGTTGCTCCGGCACGCCCGGGCCTTCGTCGTCGACGTGCAGGACAAACGCGCGCTCATCATCGTCGACGTGCAGGTGCGCGTTCTGCCCGTACTTCAACGCGTTGTCGATCAGGTTGCCGATGCAGCGCTTCAACGCCAGAGGCTTGCCCGGATACGCCGCCAGCGCCTTGCCTTGCTGAGTCACGCGGCCATTGCCGTTGGGCGCCAGATACGGCTCCACCAGGCAGTCGAGCACATGATTCAGGTCCACCGGCTCGATGTTCTCGTGGATGTCGGTGTCTTTCACGCACTGCAGCGCGCCTTTGACCAGCAGCTCCAGTTCATCCAGATCCCGACCGAACTTGGCTTGCAGTTGCTCGTCTTCCAGCAGCTCGACGCGCAAGCGCAGGCGGGTGATTGGCGTGCGCAAATCATGGGAAATCGCACTGAACAACTGGCTGCGTTCGGTCAGGTAACGGCTGATACGCTCACGCATGGTGTTGAACGCACGGCCCACTTCCACCACTTCACTGCCACCACCCTCGGCCACCGGTTCGACGTCGGCACCCAGCGACAGATCCCGCGCCGCCCGCGCCAGACGCTTGAGCGGCCGACTCTGCCAGTGCACCAGCAGGCCGATGAACAACAGCAAAAAGCCGCTGGTGAGGACGATGAACCACACCTGTTGCGCCGGCAGGCCTTGTTCTTCAAGACTGGTGTAGGGCTCGGGCAACAGCGACGCGATGTACAGCCATTCGCCCGGGGCCATTTGAATCTGGGTGACCAGCACCGGCGGGTTCACCGGCTCCAGGGTCAGCGCGTAATGCGCCCAAGAACGTGGAAGCTCATCGAGCTTGAGTCCGGCGTTGAAAATCCGCAGGTCTTCGGGGCTGACGAACGTCACCGAGATATCAGTGTCATGGCCCAGCGACTGGCGCAGCACTTCGTCCACCGCCTGAATCACCGCCGCCTTGCGCGGGGTGATCGGCAGCACGTCCATGCCCAGCGGTTTATCGTTGAGCGTCACCACGAAACGGGTGCCGCCCATGCTGCGCAACTGGTCGAGCACCAGCGGTCGGTACGCCACCGGCAGCGAGCGGAAATAACTGACGCTGGCGGTCATCGAATGGGCGAGGCTACGGGCGCTGGTGACCAGACCTTCGAGCTGGGTGGCGCGCAGTTGCGAAACCCAGATCACGCTCGACAAGGTCTGCGCAAACAGCACCGCCAACAGCGTCAACAGGAGCATCCGCCCCAGCAGCGAACGCGGCACCGGCACCTTGCTGGCGAGCCGGCGCAGCGACTCAGTGAGCATTGCCGGCAACCACATTGGCTGCCAGTTGGTAGCCGCTGCCGCGCACGGTGCGAATCAGTCGCGGCGGTTTTTCCGTGTCACGCAGGCGCTGGCGCAAGCGGCTGACGGCCATGTCGACGATGCGGTCGAGCGGCATCAGCTCACGGCCGCGGGTGGCGTTGCCGATGGTGTCGCGGTCGAGGATTTCCTGCGGGTGATCAAGGAACAGTTTCAACAACGCGAAGTCGGCGCCGGAGAGAATCACTTCCTCGCCGTCGGTGTGAAACAGCCGATGGCTGACCATGTCCAGCCGCCACTCGTCGAAGGCCAGCACTTCACTGCCGCCGCGTTCCTGGCCGAACTGCGCACGACGCAGCAACGCCTTGATCCGCGCTTGCAGTTCGCGAGGGCTGAAAGGTTTGCCCAGATAATCGTCAGCGCCGAGCTCCAGACCGATTACCCGGTCGGCCTCGTCGGAACTGGCGGTGAGCATGATGATCGGCACCTGCGCCTGACGCGGATGCTGACGCACCCAGCGGCACAGGCTGAAGCCGTCCTCGTCGGGCAACATCACATCGAGGATCACCAGATCGCTCGGTGCTTCGTTGAGTGCCTGGCGGAAACTGGCGCCATCGGCTGTGGCCCGCACCTGAAACCCGGCGCGGGTCAGGTAGGTTTCCAGCAACTCGCGTATTTCCTGGTCGTCATCGACCAACAATATCGACTTGTTGACTGAGCTCACTTCGAAGGCATCCTTGTTGTTGGAATTGGGGCGGATTATGCCTGAGCAAAAACAGATGGCGTACGAGCTTTTGTGGCGAGGGAGCTTGCTCCCGCTGGGCTGCGAAGCAGCCCCGATGTTTTGCCTCTGACATCGTGCTGGCCGGAGTTGCGATTGCTACGCAGTCGAGCGGGAGCAAGCTCCCTCGCCACAGGTTACTTATGTCACTACAGGAACGGATTGTTCCAGCGCTACACCGGCACCGACCAGCCCGGAATACGGCGCCGTCACCAGCCACACCGGAATGCCCTTGAAGTAATCGCTCATGCAGCCCTTGTCGGCGAAGCTGCGGGCGAAACCGCTTTCGAGGAAGAAGTCGGCAAACCGTGGAATCACCCCGCCAACGATAAACACGCCGCCACGCCCACCGGTGGTCAGCACGTTGTTGCCCGCCACGCGGCCGAGCCAGCAGCAGAACTGCTCCAGCACTTCCAGCGCGATCGGGTCCCCCGCCAGACCGGCCGCGGTGATCGCTTCCGGTGTGTCGAGTGTCGGTTCATGCCCGTCCACCGCGCAGATCGCCCGATAAACCCGTGGCAACCCGCCGCCGCTCAACGCGGTTTCCGCGCTGACATGGCCGATTTCGTTGTGGATGTGCTGCCAGAGTTGTGTTTCCCGCAGGCTGCCCAACGGCAGATCGACGTGACCGCCCTCCCCCGGCAATGCCGCGAAACGCCCCTCACCCAGATCGAGCAAAGTGCCGACGCCCAGACCAGTGCCCGGACCGATCACCACCGCCGGGCGCAACGGCTCCGGCGTGCCTTCGCAGACCACGCGGAATTCGCCGGGCTGCAAGCGGGTCATGCCCAGCGCCATCGCCGAGAAGTCGTTGATCAGCAGCAGTTGCTCGACCTGCAAGGTCTTGCAGAACGCCATGCGGCTCAGGCGCCAGTGATTGTTGGTGAACTTGAATTCATCACCACTCACAGGCCCCGCCACCGACAGGCATACCGAACCGATCGAGCCCGGCGCCAGACCGAGGCCGCTCAGGTACAGGCTGATTGCCTCCTCCGGGCTGGCGTGGTCGGCCGTGGCCAGCACCTGAACCGATTCCAGTTGCTGGTTTTTCCACAACGCGAACCGCGCGTTGGTGCCTCCGATATCACCGACCAAAGCCAGTTTCAATTAAGCGTCTCCAGGGCAGAAGTGAAGGCGCTGGCGCCCTGCTCCGCCGAGCTGAAGGCCAAACGCATGAAGCCAAACAGTTCGCGACCGCTGCCGATGTTGTTGCCCAACAGGCCTTTGGCGGGTTCGCGCGCTGCGAATTCGGCGGCGTCGACCTTGAGTTCCAAAGTCCCTTTGACGCCATCGACGCGGATGATATCGCCCTCTTGCACCCGCGCCAAAGCACCACCGACATAAGCTTCCGGGCTGACGTGAATCGCCGCCGGGATTTTCCCCGACGCGCCGGACATGCGCCCGTCGGTCACCAGCGCGACTTTGAAGCCGCGATCCTGCAGCACACCGAGGAACGGCGTCATCTTGTGCAGCTCGGGCATACCGTTGGAGCGCGGGCCCTGGAAGCGCATCACCGCGACAAAATCCTTCTCCAGCAGACCGGCCTTGAACGCATCGGCCAGGTCCTGCTGATCCTGGAACACCATGGCCGGCGCTTCGACGATCTGGTTTTCCAGCGCCACGGCGGAGACTTTCATCACGCCACGCCCGAGATTGCCTTCCATCACCCGCAAGCCGCCCTCGGCCGAGAACGCTCGGGCGACTGGACGCAGGATGTTTTCGTCGAGGCTTTCGATCGGGCCTTCGCGCCACACCAGCTCACCGTTTTCCAGGAACGGCTCTTTGGTGTAACGGCTCAGGCCATGGCCGAGCACGGTGTTGACGTCTTCGTGCAGCAGGCCGGCTTCGAGCAGTTCGCGGATCAGGAACGACATGCCGCCCGCCGCCTGGAAGTGGTTGATGTCCGCTTTACCGTTCGGGTAAACGTGGCTCAGGGTCGGCACGACTTCGGAGAGGTCGGCCATGTCCTGCCAGGTCAACTGAATACCCGCCGCCATGGCGATCGCCGGCATGTGCAGGGTGTGGTTGGTCGAGCCGCCGGTGGCGTGCAGCGCGACGATCGAGTTGACCAGCGCCTTCTCGTCGACGATTTCGCCGATCGGCATGAAGTTGCCATTCTGCTTGGTCAGGCGCGTGACCTGATGCGCGGCTTCGCGGGTCAGGGCGTCGCGCAGCGGCGTGTTCGGGTTGACGAAAGAGGCGCCCGGCAAGTGCAGGCCCATGACTTCCATCAGCAACTGGTTGGTGTTGGCGGTGCCGTAGAAGGTGCAGGTGCCCGGGCTGTGGTAGGACTTCATCTCCGATTCCAGCAGCTCTTCGCGGGTCGCTTTGCCTTCGGCGTACTTCTGCCGCACGTCGGCTTTTTCCTTGTTGGAAATCCCCGAGACCATCGGCCCGCCCGGAACGAAGATCGTCGGCAGATGGCCGAAGCGCAGCGAACCCATCATTAGTCCCGGCACGATCTTGTCGCAGATGCCAAGCATCAGCGCGCCGTCGAACATGTTGTGCGACAGCGCCACTGCTGTGGACATGGCGATCACTTCGCGGCTCGGCAGGCTCAGCTCCATGCCTGGCTCGCCCTGGGTCACGCCATCGCACATCGCTGGCGTACCGCCGGCGAACTGGCCGACCGAACCGATTTCACGCAGGGCGTTTTTGATCTGTTGCGGGAACACTTCGTACGGCTGGTGTGCCGAGAGCATGTCGTTATACGACGAAACAATGGCGATGTTCGCCGAGTTCATCATCCGCAGGCTGTGCTTGTCTTCGCTGCCACACCCGGCCACGCCGTGGGCGAAGTTGGCGCATTGCAGCTTGCCGCGCATCGGCCCGTCAGTGGCGGCACCGCGAATCAGTGCAAGGTAAGCCTGACGCGTGGCGCGGCTGCGGGCGATAAGCCGTTCGGTGACCTCAAGAACGCGGGGATGCATGTGTAGAACTCCAGGCTAACGGATGTGGCGACCTGATTGTCTATGCTGATCAAACGCCGCTGTTGTTTGAATGACAGACGGCTTTTTTGACCATTCGGACCAGTTGATTCAGGTCACTCGTTGTAGATAAAACAAAATATTGCCACTAAAAAGGCTTGTTTTCTATTTTTATGCGAATAATCTTGTAATTCCAACAACAAAACGACGGCGGCGCTGTTCAATGACTCTTCGAATTGCAATCAATGGTTTTGGCCGTATCGGCCGTAATGTCCTGCGCGCACTGTATACCCAAGGCTATCGACAGGATTTGCAGATCGTCGCTATCAACGATCTGGGCGACAGCGCCATCAACGCCCATTTGCTCAAGTACGACACCGTTCATGGCACATTCGACGCCGAAGTGGCCCATGACAATGAGAGCCTGACGGTCAATGGCGACCGCATTTCGGTCAGCGCGATTCGCAACCCGGCCGAGCTGCCGTGGGCCGCGGAAAAGATCGATGTGGTGTTCGAATGCACCGGTCTGTTCACCGACCGCGCCAAAGCGGCCGCGCATATTACTGCCGGCGCGCGCAAAGTCATCATCTCGGCGCCGGCCAAAGGCGCGGACGCCACCGTCGTTTACGGCGTGAACCACGACATTCTGCGCCAGTCGCACCAGATCATCTCCAACGCTTCGTGCACCACCAACTGCCTGGCGCCCGTGGCGCAGGTGCTGCATCGCGAGCTGGGCATTGAAAGCGGCCTGATGACCACCATTCACGCCTACACCAACGACCAGAACCTCACCGACGTCTACCACACCGACCCGTACCGCGCGCGTTCTGCCACGCAGAACATGATCCCAAGCAAGACCGGCGCCGCCGAAGCGGTAGGCCTGGTGCTGCCGGAACTGGCGGGCAAACTGACCGGCATGGCCGTGCGTGTGCCGGTGATCAATGTGTCGTTGGTGGACCTGACCGTGCAGCTCAAACGCGAAGCCTCGGCCGACGAAGTCAACGCGCTGATGAAAGCCGCCAGCCAGCACTCGAAAATTTTGGGTTACAACACGTTGCCGCTGGTTTCCAGTGACTTCAACCACAACCCGCTGTCGTCGATCTTCGACGCCAACCACACCAAAGCCAGCGGCAAATTGCTGAAAGTGCTGGCCTGGTACGACAACGAATGGGGCTTCTCCAACCGCATGCTGGATAACTGCCTGGCGCTCTGCAACGCCGAGTAACCGACAACCTCGTGTAGGAGTGAGCCTGCTCGCGATTGCGATCTGTCAGTCATAGAAGTTGTGGCTAAGCGACCGCTATCGCGAGCAGGCTCACGCCTACAGGTTTGCGCTGTATTCAAAATCAAGACTTGACCACTCGACTGGATGATAAGCATTATCATTCGCTCAAAATGGATCAGGTTCCCCCGTGAGTCAATCGCGCTTCAACCACGTCTTCCTCTCTCAGCGCACGTCCCTGTTGCGCACGATCGAGCGGATGGTCAACAACCACAGCACCGCCGAAGACCTGCTGCAGGAAACCTACCTGCGCGTCACGCGGGCGCTGAGCGAGCGCGCCATCGATCACCTCGAACCTTTTGTCTTCCAGACCGCGCGCAACCTGGCGCTGGATCATCTGCGTGCGCACAAGATCCATTCGCGGACCATGCTCGATGACGTGCCGCAAGAGGTGGTGCACAGCGTCGCCGCCCCCGCCAGCAGCGCCGAAGACGCCGCCCACGCCGAACAATTGCTGGAGCGCCTGAACGTGAGCCTCAGTCAACTCAGCCCGCGCCAGCAGCAGATTTTCATCCTCAGCCGTCTGCACGGGCACAGTTACCAGGAAATTGCCGACGAACTGAACGTGTCCCTCAGTACCGTGCAGAAGGAACTGAAGTTGATCATGAGCATTTGCATCGGCGTCGCCGAACGACACGACAGCAGCGGCAAGCTGTAAGCTTCAAGCTCCAAGTAAAAACGAAAAGCAGTACACGCATCTGGCTTGCAGCTTGCAGCTTGACGCTAGAAACTGCTTCGCCAGAAGCCCGAGGAACCACCGTGACGGACACCCACCGCCCGCCTTCGCCCGACACAGCGCAGGACGTCGCTAGCGCAATGGACCAGGCTCTGGACTGGCTCATCGTGCTCGGCAGTGCGGACGAAGAGCAGACCCGGCAATTTCACGCGTGGCTGGCGGCCGACCCGTTGAATGCCGAGGCGTTCGCCAAGGCCCAGGCGATCTGGGATGGGCCGCAGGTGGTGCAATGTGCGCAGCGTCTTGCCGCGAAGCCTGCGAAAGTCTCCTTGCTCAAACGTCTGCGCCCGCACTGGAAACCGTTGGCCACCGCCGCCGTGCTGATCCTCGGCCTGTTCAGTTTCAGCAACCTGCCGATGCGCCTCCAGGCCGATCACCTGACCGTGGTCGGCGAGCGCCAGCGCCTGCAACTGGAAGACGGCTCCAAGGTGTTGCTCAACACCAACTCGGCGTTCTCCAGCACCATCAATGAACGCCAGCGCGTGGCGCGGCTGTATCAGGGCGAAGCGTTTTTCGAGATTGCCGCCAACCGTGGCCAGCCGCTGGAAATCGATGCCGGCCCGGTACAGGCCAGCGTGCGTGACACCGCGTTCGCCGTGCGTTATCTGGACGGCGTGGCACAGGTCAATGTGCAGCGCGGCGATGTCGATCTGCGCGCCACGCACAACGACGCGCGCGTGCGGTTGTCCGCCGGGGAAAGCATCCGCATCGGCCCCAACGGTTTCGATCGCCCGGCCAAACTTGATGCCGCCACCGAACTGGCCTGGGTCCAGGGCCGACTGGTGTTCGAGAACTGCCCGTTGAATCAGGTGCTGGCCGAACTGCGCCGCTACTACCCGGGCTGGATCATCAACACCAATGAGCAGTTGGCCGACGTCAACGTCACCGGCAACTACCGCCTCGACCAGCCGCTGGACGTGGTGCGCTCCCTTGCCCACATCACCTCGGCGCGCCTGCAGGAATTCCCCGCGCTGGTGATCCTGAACTAAATGAGAATTATTTTTACTCGATAGCGAAAGCCCGTTCGTCTCGTTATAGCCAATGCAATTGATTCGCATCTTCGGAGGCGGATCAGCACCTATAAAGATTCGTGCGACACGGAGCGCTATCGATGTCCTCTCGCCTTACCCGCCAGACTGCTTCCCCTTCCCGCATGTTGTCGTTGCTGACGGCCGCCATCCTGATGGCCGGCACCGCACCGCTGATGGCCGCCACCGAACAACCGGCGCGCAACATGGGTGATTATTCGTTCTCGATCGGCCAGCAACCGCTGGTGTCGGCGCTCAATGCCTTCACCAGCGTGACCGGCTGGCAGGTCGGCTTGCCGGCAGAACTGGGTCAGGGCGTGTCGTCGCCGGGCGTGCGCGGTTCGCTGCCGCCGGAAAAAGCCTTGGAGCGCCTGTTGGTGGGGACCAACCTGAGCTTCCGCAAACTGAGCAACAACAACGTCATGCTGGAGAAGCGCAACACCGGCGGCGCGCTCAATCTGGATCAGGTGACCATCAGCGCCACCCGCCAGGAACAGTCGGTCAACAGCGTGCCGGCCACCGTCACCGTGCAGACTCGCCAGGACCTGGACCGCAACAACGTCAACACCATCAAGGATCTGGTGCGCTACGAGCCGGGCGTGTCCGTCGGCGGCGCCGGTCAGCGCGGCGGTATCAGCGGCTACAACATTCGTGGCATCGACGGCGACCGCATCCTGACCCAGGTTGACGGCGTCGAAGTACCGGATGGTTTCTTCAATGGTCCGTACGCCAAGACCCAGCGCAACTACGTCGACCCGGAAATCGTCAAACGCGTGGAAATCCTTCGCGGCCCGGCCTCGGTGCTGTACGGCAGCAACGCCATCGGCGGCGCGGTCAGCTACTACACCCTCGACCCGGACGACATCATCAAGCCTGGCAAAGACGTCGGCGCCCGCCTGAAAACCGGCTACAGCTCCGCCGATGACAGCTGGCTGAAATCCGCCACCGTCGCCGGCCGCGCCGAGCAGTTCGACGGTTTGCTGCACCTCAGCCAGCGCGACGGCCACGAAACCGATTCCTACGGCAGCAACAACGGCACAGGCCTTGAGCGCACCGCCGCCAACCCGGAAGACGTCAAAGCCACCAACGTACTGGCCAAGATCGGCTGGAACTACAACGACGATTCGCGCCTGGGCCTGACCTACGAAAAGTACAAGGATGATCGCGACACCGACCAGAAAAGCGCCTACGGCGGCCCATACTTCAACGGCGCCCCGACCATCCCCGACAGCATGTTGCCCGGCGGCATGTACCAGTGGCGCACCGGCAACGACACCATCACCCGCGAGCGTTTCGGCCTGGAGCACAGCTTCGCCCTCGACAGCCTGCTGGCCGATAACGTGAAGTGGAGCCTCAATCACCAGATCGCCAAGACCGACCAGAGCACCGAAGAGTTCTACTACCCGATGACCCGTAAAGTGCTGCGCACCCGCGACACGGTCTACGAGGAGAAACAGTGGGTATTCGATGCACAACTGGACAAGGCCTTCGCCCTCGGTGACACCGATCACGTGCTGACCTACGGCACCACGATCAAACAGCAGAAAGTCACCGGTTCGCGCAGCGGCGACGGCAAGTGCCTGGCGGTCGGCCGTGGCTGCAGCGCCATCGGTGCCACCAGCGCAGCCGACGTGCTGAAGAAGTCCAGCGACTTCCCGGACCCGACCATCAACACCTACAGCCTGTTCGCCCAGGATCAGATCAGCTGGAACCAGTGGACTTTCCTGCCGGGCCTGCGCTACGACTACACCCAGCTCAAGCCGCACATCACTCAGGAATTCCTCAACACCGTGGCCGCCGACGGCAACGGCACGGTCAGCGACGAGAACAAGACCTGGCACAAAGTCTCGCCCAAATTCGGCCTGACCTACGCCCTGACCGACCACTACACCTGGTACGGCCAGTACGCCGAAGGTTTCCGCACGCCGACCGCGAAAGCGTTATACGGCCGCTTCGAAAACAGCACCACCGGCTACAACGTGGCGCCAAACCCGAACCTGGAACCGGAAAAAAGCAAAAGCTATGAAACCGGCCTGCGCGGCAACTTCGAGCAAGGCTCGTTCGATGTGGCGGTGTTCTATAACAAGTACCGCGACTTCATCAACGAAGACGCGGTCACCCCGGGTTACGACGAGCTGACCTTCCAGTCGAGCAACATCAAGCACGCGACCATCAAGGGTGCCGAGGTCAAAGGTCGTCTGAACCTGGACACCTTCGGCGCGCCGCAAGGCCTCTACACCCAGGGCTCGATCGCCTACGCCTACGGGCGCAACAACGACAGCGGCGAACCGCTCAACAGCGTCAATCCGCTGACCGGCGTGTTCGGCCTGGGTTACGACCAGGACCACTACGGCGGCCTGCTGAGCTGGACCGTGGTGAAGAAAAAGGACCGCGTCGACGACAGCAACTTCAAGTCGCCAGATGGCGTCAGCAGCCAGTTCAAGACCCCGGGCTTCGGCATTCTCGATCTGGCCGGCTATTACAAAGTCACCGACGACGTCACCGTCAGCGGCGGCATCTACAACCTGACCGACAAGAAGTACTGGCTGTGGGATGACGTGCGCGGTTATGACAGCGTCGGCGAAGCCTCGGTGACGCAACCGGCCAACCTCGATCGCCTGACCCAGCCGGGCCGCAACTTCGCGATCAATCTGGTCTGGGACATCTGATCCGCACGGCCCTGCGGCGCGAGCATCGATAGCGCGTCGCGGGGCTTTTTTTACGGTTCGGCACGTGCCCGTTCGTCTCGTTATCAAGCGCCTCTTTTATTCAAGGACCTCTCATGACCACTTCGGAAAAAGCCCTGCGTTCACAACGCCTGAACCAGATCACCCACGAGCCGCACAGCAAGCTCGACGCCCTGGTCAAGGCTCACGCACCATTCGAAACCCGCGCCAACTTCGCGCGTTTCGTGGTGGCGCAGTACCTGTTCCAGTCGGAACTGGTCGACCTCTATAACAACGCCGAACTGACCGCCATCGTCCCCGACTTGCCGGCCCGTTGCCGCGCGGAAGCGGCCAAGGCTGACCTGGCGGATCTGCACACCGACATCCCGGCACCGGTGGCCGGCGCGCTGAAAAACCCGAGCAAGGCCCGCGCACTGGGCTGGCTGTTCGTCTCCGAAGGTTCGAAGCTGGGCGCGGCGTTCCTGATCAAACGCGCCGTGGCGCTGGAGCTGAGCGACACCTTCGGTGCCCGTCACTTGGGCGAGCCGGAAGGTGGCCGTGCTGAAGGCTGGAAAAGCTTCGTGCGCACCCTCGACTCGCTGCAGTTCACTGCCGAAGAGGAAGCCGAAATCGAGCAAGGCGCGATCGATGCGTTCAACCGCTTCACCGTGCTGCTGGAACAGGCTTACGCCACAGAAGCAGAACCGGCCTGACACAACACAAATCCCCCTGTAGGAGCTGCCGCAGGCTGCGATCTTTCGATATTGAAAACAACATCAAAAGATCGCAGCCTGCGGCAGCTCCTACAGGGGGGCCACGTAAGTCTGTAAGATCTCCATCCCGCTTCAGAAGCAACCGCTGAGTCCATGCCGCAACCAGCCACCTCCAAACTCGCCCGTCTGCTGTTCGGCCTGCTGGCCTACGTCAGCCTCGGCATCGGCCTGATTGCCATCGTCGTGCCCGGCTTGCCGACCACCGAGTTCATCCTGCTCGCCGCCTGGGCCGCGACCCGCAGCTCGCCGCGCCTGAGTGCCTGGCTGGAAAACCATCGGCTGTTCGGGCCGATCCTGAGCAACTGGCGCAATGGCAAGATCATCGCGCGCAAGGCCAAGGTCAGCGCCACAATCAGCATGCTGCTGTGCGCGACGCTGATGCTGGTGATGCTCGATCACGGCTGGCCGGTGTACCTGGCGATTGCCGGCATGACCCTGGGCAACCTGTGGATCTGGTCACGCCCCGAAGCCCTCCCGGAATCTGTCTGACCGCACGCTATTTAAGGTGAATGGCTTTTGTGGCGAGGGGGCTTGCCCCCGTTCGGCTGCGCAGCAGACGCAAAATCCTTGAACGCGGTTTTCCTGAAAATACTCGCTTACAGGTTCTGGGGCCGCTTTGCGCCCCAACGGGGGCAAGCCCCCTCACCACAAAAGGCCCTGCCACATCGGCACGTTTCAGCAGCGACTCCACACTGAAACTTCCCTGTAATTAATCGCCTTTTCAGCACAATCCCCTGCGCAAACGTTTAGCGCTGACCGTTCGTCGGTAATCGCCTCATGCGCCCTCGCCCGGCGCCGATGAGCATTGAATGGCGCTGAATGGATTTGGCGAACCGGTAACTCCGCCCGGGCCACCTGCTCATTCATTCACGAGATCGCCCCATGTTCGACTCTCTCTCCATTCGCCTGAAAATCGTCCTGCTCTCCGGTCTGTGTCTGCTCGGTGTGGTCGCGCTGATCGTCGGCATGAACATTTACCAGACCAACCAGAACGACGACCTGGTCAACGACTCCAGCAGCAAGATGCTCACCGCCAGTGTGCAGAACCTGTTGCTGGCCAAGGCTGGCGAGCAAGCGGTGCGGGTGCAGAAGACTTTTGGCGAGAGCCTGACGGTGATCACCGCCCTGGCCGACCAGATCAAAGACATGCGTGTGATGGCCGCCAAGCGCTCGCTGGACGCCGGCGCCCTGCGTGAGGAGTTGAACCTGAGCCTGAAAACCGCGTTCGAGCGCAACGACAAGGTGCTCGGCATCTGGCTCGCCTTCGAACCCAACGGCCTCGATGGCAAGGACAGCGAGTTCGTCAGCGACGCCGCGCACCAGTCCAACGAAGCCGGGCGTTTTGCGACCTACTGGAGCCGCGCTGCCGGTTCCGCGCTGAACACGATCATGGTCGAAGAAGACATGACCAAGACCACCCTCAGTGTCAGCGGCACACCGTACAACAGCTGGTACACCTGCCCTCGCGACAGCAAGCGCACCTGCCTGCTCGACCCGTACGCCGACACCGTGGGCGGCAAGGAAATGTTGATGACCACCATTTCCGTGCCGCTGATCGTCGACGGCAAGGCCATCGGCGTGGTCGGGGTCGACATTGCCCTCGATGCCCTGCAAGCGGCGGCCGTGGAGTCCCAGCGTAATCTGTTCAACAACGCCGGGCACATGCTGATCGTCTCCGGCAGCGGCGTGCTCGGTGCCGACAGTTCCGACGCGAGCAAGGTCGGTAAAAAGATCAGCGACACCCTCGGCGCCGACGGCAAGGACCTGCTGCAACTGGTCAGCAGCGGCACACCGAAGATTCTCGAACAGGGCGACCTGATTCGCGCCGTGTACCCGGTCGATCCGATTGGCAACTCGCGGGCCTGGGGCGTGATCATCGACCTGCCGAAACAGGTGCTGCTGGCCGACTCGGTCAAGCTGCAAGCGGTGCTCGACGATGCCCAGAAAACCGGCGTGATCACTGCGCTGCTGGTGGCGGTCGTCGCCGGCCTGGTTGGCCTGCTGCTGATCTGGCTCACCGCGTCGGGCGTGACCCGGCCGATCAACAGCGTCGCCGACATGCTGAAGAACATCGCCAGCGGTGAAGGCGATCTGACCCAGCGCCTGAACTACAGCAAGCAGGATGAACTGGGCGAACTGGTGAACTGGTTCAACCGCTTCCTCGACAAGCTGCAACCGACCATTGCGCAGATCAAGCAGAGCATCACCGAGGCCCGTGGCACCGCCGACCAGTCTTCGGAAATCGCCCGCCAGACCAGTGAAGGCATGCAGGTGCAGTTCCGCGAGATCGATCAGGTCGCCACCGCGTCCAACGAAATGAGCGCCACCGCCCACGACGTTGCCAACAGCGCCTCGAACGCGGCCAACGCCGCCAAGGGTGCCGATCAGTCGGCCAAGGACGGCATGTCGATCATCGAGCGCAGCACCCGCGACATCAATCAACTGGCCGATGAAGTCAGCAAAGCAGTGACCGAAGTCGAAGCGCTGGCGGTCAACAGTGAGCAAATCGGCTCGGTGCTGGAAGTGATCCGCAGCATCGCCGAACAGACCAACCTGCTGGCGCTCAACGCTGCCATCGAAGCGGCTCGCGCCGGTGAAAGCGGCCGTGGTTTTGCGGTGGTGGCCGATGAAGTGCGCAACCTCGCCAGGCGCACCCAGGATTCGGTAGAGGAAATCCGCATCGTGATCGAGCGCATCCAGACCGGCACCCGTGGCGTGGTCGCGACCATGCATTCGAGCCAGACTCAGGCGCACAACAACGCCGGGCAGATCCGTCAGGCGGTGGATGCGCTGGGCAAGATCAGCGATGCCGTCACAGTGATCAGCGACATGAACCTGCAAATCGCCAGCGCCGCCGAACAACAGAGCGCGGTGGCCGAAGAGGTCAACCGCAACGTCTCGGCGATTCGCACCGTGACGGAAACGCTGACTGAGCAGGCCACTGAATCGGCGGCGATCAGCAGCCAGCTCAATGCCCTGGCGAGCCAGCAGATGAAGCTGATGGATCAGTTCCGCGTGTAACGCCACACATTTCCCCTGTAGGAGTGAGCCTGCTCGCGATAGCGGTGAGTCAGTTAACAGATGCATCAACTGATACGACGCAATCGCGAGCAGGCTCACTCCTACAATTGAATTTCATCTAGCCCAGGATTTTTTTTGCACTATCATCGCCCTCTCTCCCGGAGGGCCTTCGATGACTGATTTACTCACGTCCATTCAAGCCGCACTCGGCTTGTCGCGCACGCCGATTCCGTTTACCGCCCGTGGCGCCCTGCCCTCGGCGTTCGCCGTCACCGACCTGGCCTGTGCCAGCATCGGCACTGCCGGTCAGGCCGTCGCCGAACTGCTCCAGCAACACACCCAACACCTGCCCGCCGTGGAAGTTGATCGAAGACTGGCCTCGTTCTGGTTCGCCACTTCGTTACGTCCGATGGGCTGGGAAGTCCCGCCGCTGTGGGATCCGGTGGCCGGCGACTACGCGACCCGGGACGGCTGGATCCGCCTGCACACCAACGCCCCGCATCACCGCGCCGCCGCCGAACGCGTGCTGGGTGCCTGCGCCGACCGTGCCGCGATGGCGGCGAAAGTCGCGCAATGGAGCAGTACCGAGCTGGAGCAAGCGGTGGTCGAGGCCAAGGGTTGCGCCGCGCAAATGCGCGGTTGGGCGCAGTGGCAGCAGCATCCGCAGGGGCTGGCGGTGAATGCCGAACCGCTGGTGCATTTCATCGATTCACACGATGAACACGCCAACACGTGGCAAGGCTCAGTGGCGCAACCGCTGGCCGGAATCAAGGTGCTGGACCTGACCCGCGTGCTCGCCGGCCCCACCGCCAGCCGCTTTCTCGCGGGCCTGGGGGCCGATGTGCTGCGCATCGATCCACCGACCTGGAACGAGCCGGGCGTGGTGCCGGAAGTCACCCTCGGCAAACGCTGCGCGCGGCTGGACCTGCAGCAACCGGCTGATCGTGCAGTGTTTGAAAACCTGTTGAAAGACGCCGACATCCTGCTGCACGGCTACCGCGCCGATGCGCTGGAACACCTCGGCTTCGGCACCGACCGCCGCCGACAGCTGGCCCCGGGGCTGATCGACGTCTGCCTCAACGCCTACGGCTGGAGCGGCCCGTGGCAGAACCGCCGTGGCTTCGACAGCCTGGTGCAGATGAGCAGCGGCATCGCCGAAGCCGGGCAGCGCTGGAAGCACGCCGACAAACCCACGCCGCTGCCGGTGCAGGCGCTGGACCATGCAACCGGTTATCTGATGGCGGCGAGTGCGATCAAATTGCTCACCGAACGTTTGCGCAGCGGTCGCGGCGGTTCAGCACGCTTGTCGCTGGCGCGCACCGCCAAGCTGTTGATCGAGCACGGACCGGGAACGAACGAAGCGTTGCGCGCCGAGGATAAACAGGATCAAGACTCGCGGGTGGAGCAGACACCGTGGGGGCCGGCGCATCGCTTGCTGGCGCCGGTGAAGATCAGCGGGACGCCGCTGCAGTGGGCGTTGCCAGCCACAGAATTGGGTTCACATCGAGCGCAGTGGTGACTTTCTAACCGCTTTCGCGAGCAGGCTCGCTCCCCCTTGAAATCCGTTCCCTGTGGGAGCGAGCTTGCTCGCGAAGAGGCCCGCACCGACACCACCGATTCCAGAATCAATCCACCTACAACGACAACACCCCGCTGTACAAACCATACGCCGCCAACCCCGCGCCAATGATCACGCAGGTGAAAATCACCTTCTCGACATGGGTGAACAGCGGCTCACCCTGCTCATGCTTGGCCTTGGCGAACAGCACCACACCCGGCGCATACAACAACGCCGACAGCAGCAGATATTTCACCCCGCCGGCATACAACAGCCACACCGCGTAACACAGGGCGATGCCGCCGATCAGCAGGTCCTTGGTGCGCTCGGCCGAGGCGTGTTCATAGGTTTCGCCGCGACCGCTGAGCAACACCGCGTACGCCGCCGACCACAGGTACGGCACCAGAATCATCGACGACGCGAGGTAGATCAGGCTGGTGTAGGTGCCGGCGGAAAACAGTGTGATCAGCAGGAAAATCTGGATCATCACGTTGGTCAGCCACAGCGCATTGACCGGCACATGGTTGGCGTTTTCCTTTTTCAGGAACGCCGGCATGGTCTTGTCTCGGGCCGTGGCAAACAGGATTTCGGCGCACAGCAGCGCCCATGACAGCAACGCGCCGAGCAGGGAAACTGCCAGACCGAGGCTGATCAGCAACGCGCCCCACGGCCCGACGATGTGTTCCAGCACCGCCGCCAGCGACGGGTTCTGCAGGGTCGCCAGCTCTGGCTGGCTCATGATCCCCAGCGACAGCACGTTGACCAGCACCAGCAGCGCCAGCACGCCGATGAAACCGATCACCGTGGCGCGGCCGACATCGGTGCGTTTCTCCGCCCGCGCCGAGTACACGCTGGCCCCCTCGATGCCGATGAACACGAACACCGTCACCAGCATCATGTTACGCACCTGATCCATCACCCCGCCGAAGCTCGGGTTGCTGTGGCCCCAGATGTCGCGAGTGAAGATGTCGGCCTTGAACGCCACCGCCGCAATGACGATGAACATGATCAGCGGCACGATCTTGGCGACCGTGGTCACCTGATTGATGAACGCCGCCTCCTTGATCCCGCGCATCACCAGAAAGTGCACGGCCCATAGCAACAGCGACGCACAACCGATGGCGACCGGCGTGTTGCCCTCGCCGAACACTGGAAAGAAGTAACCGAGGGTACTGAACAGCAAAACGAAATAACCGACGTTGCCCAACCAGGCACTGATCCAGTAACCCCAGGCGGACGAGAAGCCCATGTAGTCGCCGAATCCGGCCTTGGCGTAGGCGTAGACGCCGGAGTCCAACTCGGGTTTGCGGTTGGCCAGGGTCTGGAACACGAAGGCCAGGGTCAACATGCCGATGGCCGTGATGCCCCAGCCGATCAGGATCGCCCCGGCATCGGCGCGGGCCGCCATGTTCTGCGGCAGGGAAAAAATCCCCCCGCCAATCATCGAACCCACCACCAGGGCGATCAACGCACCCAGTTGCAGCTTTTGCGTCGGTTGCGACATTCCAGTCTCCCTTTCCCTGTCGGCGGCGAGCGCCTGCAAATATCAGGTATTAACTAAACGGATAAAGCGTAAGTACGTTTATTGAATAACGCCAATTAGCGCCTCTTATATATAGCCAACGACGCTAACGCCTATCACGGCTAGTCGCTTTTGTGCGCGAATACTGGTTATTCGATTCTGTACTGAAAACAGATGTGGAAAATTTGCCAAAAGCTGAAAACCAACTAGCGTGATAACTCGAAAGCAATAGGAGCAATTCCCAACCACACCTGCCAGAGCCTCTGGAACAGACCTCTTCAGGCAGCCGCTTTATGCCATCAGCTTTTTCATAAGTCATTCATTAACAATGGAATGTGGCCATGTACTGATCTAAGTCAGATGTTTGAACAGACAACAGCACTAGGCTGTGAACTCTTCTCTCCTGCAATGGAGTCATGCAATGTCTGAAGCTCCCGTAAAACTACGACTCGGTGCACTGGTTGCATTGGTAGTCGGTTCAATGATCGGTGGCGGGATATTCTCTTTGCCACAAAACATGGCCGCCAGCGCCGATGTCGGCGCGGTACTGATTGGTTGGGCCATCACCGCTGTCGGCATGCTCACCCTCGCTTTTGTCTTTCAAACCCTAGCCAATCGCAAGCCTGACCTGGACGGCGGTGTCTACGCTTACGCCAAGGCCGGTTTCGGCGATTACATGGGTTTCTCGTCCGCCTGGGGTTACTGGATCAGTGCCTGGCTGGGCAACGTCGGCTACTTTGTTCTCTTGTTCAGCACCCTCGGCTATTTCTTTCCGATTTTCGGCGAAGGCAACACAGTGGCGGCGGTCATCGGCGCTTCTGTCCTGTTGTGGGCCGTGCATTTCCTGGTGCTTCGCGGGATCAAGGAAGCAGCGTTCATCAACCTGGTGACCACCGTCGCCAAGGTCGTGCCGCTGTTGCTGTTCGTCCTGATCGCGATCTTCGCATTCAAACTGGACATCTTCACGGCTGACATCTGGGGCTTGAAAAATCCCGATCTGGGCAGCGTGATGAACCAGGTGCGCAACATGATGCTCGTCACCGTGTGGGTGTTCATCGGCATCGAGGGCGCAAGCATCTTCTCGGCGCGGGCGGAGAAACGTTCCGACGTGGGTAAAGCCACCGTGATCGGCTTCATCACCGTGCTGCTGTTCCTGGTACTGGTGAACGTGCTGTCGCTGGGCATCATGACTCAGCCTGAACTGGCCAAATTGCAGAACCCGTCGATGGCGGCCGTGCTCGAGCACGTGGTCGGGCACTGGGGCGCGGTGCTGATCAGCGTCGGCCTGGTCATCTCGCTGCTGGGCGCGCTGCTGTCGTGGGTGCTGCTGTGCGCGGAGATCATGTTCGCCGCCGCCAAGGACCACACCATGCCGGAGTTCCTGCGCCGCGAGAACGCCAACCAAGTGCCGGCCAACGCCCTGTGGCTGACCAACGCGATGGTGCAGCTGTTCCTGATCATCACCCTGTTCTCGGCCAGCACTTACCTGTCGCTGATCTACCTCGCCACCTCGATGATTCTGGTGCCGTACCTGTGGTCGGCGGCCTACGCCCTGCTGCTGGCGGTGCGCGGCGAAACCTACGAAGGCTTCGCGGCCGAGCGGCGCAAGGATCTGATCATCGGCGGTATCGCCCTGGTCTACGCGGTCTGGCTGCTGTACGCCGGCGGCGTCAAGTACCTGCTGCTCTCGGCCCTGCTGTATGCCCCCGGCGCAATCCTGTTCGCCAAGGCCAAGCTCGAACTCAAACAAGCGGTTTTCACTAACGTCGAGAAGCTGATTTTTGCCGCGGTGATCGTCGGTGCCCTGGTGGCAGCCTACGGTCTCTACGACGGCTTCCTGACTCTGTAATTGCCCACCGTTTTATCTCTGGAGGATCACTGCAATGACCACGGAAAAAGTTAAGTACGGCGTCCATTCCGAAGCCGGCAAACTGCGCAAAGTCATGGTTTGCTCCCCAGGTCTGGCCCACCAGCGGCTGACCCCGAACAACTGCGATGAACTGCTGTTCGACGACGTGCTGTGGGTCGCCCAGGCCAAGCGCGACCACTTCGACTTCGTGACCAAGATGCGTGAGCGCGGGATCGACGTGCTGGAAATGCACAACCTGCTGACCGACATCGTCGCCATCCCTGAAGCGCTGGACTGGATTCTTGATCGCAAGGTCACCGCCGACTCGGTGGGCCTGGGCCTGATCAGCGAAGTCAAATCCTGGCTGAAAAGCCTTGAGCCGCGACACATCGCCGAGTTCCTGATTGGCGGCGTGTCTGCCGATGACCTGCCGGACAGCTTCGGTGGCAAAACCATCCAGATGTTCCGCGACTTCCTCGGCCACTCCAGCTTCATTCTGCCGCCGCTGCCAAACACCCAGTTCACCCGCGACACCACCTGCTGGATCTACGGCGGCGTGACGCTCAACCCGATGTACTGGCCGGCGCGCCGTCAGGAAACCCTGCTGGCCACCGCCATCTACAAATTCCACCCGCAGTTCACCAACGCCGATTTCGAGATCTGGTACGGCGACCCGGACAAGGATCACGGCAGCTCCACCCTTGAGGGCGGCGACGTGATGCCGATCGGCAACGGCGTGGTGTTGATCGGCATGGGCGAGCGTTCTTCTCGCCAGGCCATCGGCCAACTGGCGCTGAACCTGTTCAAGAACAAAGCCGTGGAAAAAGTCATCGTCGCAGGCCTGCCGAAGTCCCGTGCGGCGATGCACCTGGACACCGTGTTCAGCTTCTGCGACCGCGACCTGGTGACGATCTTCCCGGAAGTAGTGAACCAGATCGTCGCGTTTACCCTGCGCCCTGACGAAAGCAAACAGGGCGGCATCGACATTCGCCGCGAAGAAACCACCTTCCTCGACACCGTGGCCAAAGCCCTCAACCTGCCGAAGCTGCGCGTGGTGGAAACCGGCGGCAACAGCTTCGCCGCCGAACGCGAACAATGGGACGACGGCAACAACGTGGTGGCCGTGGAGCCGGGCGTGGTCATCGGCTACGACCGCAACACCTACACCAACACCTTGCTACGCAAGGCGGGCGTGGAGGTCATCACCATTAGCGCCGGCGAACTCGGGCGCGGCCGTGGCGGTGGCCACTGCATGACCTGCCCGATCATCCGCGACCCGATCGATTACTAATCTTTGAGCCTTGGCCGCGACTTATCGAGCGCGGCCAAGGGGATAACCGAAACCCAAGGAGATCCATCATGGCTTTTAACATGCGCAACCGCAGTTTGCTGAGCTTGATGCACCACACCACTCGCGAACTCAACTATCTGATCGACCTGTCCCGCGACCTCAAACGCGCCAAGTACAGCGGTACCGAGCGTCCGCACCTGCAAGGCAAGAACATCGCGCTGATCTTCGAAAAAACTTCGACCCGCACCCGTTGCGCCTTCGAAGTCGCGGCGCACGACCAAGGCGCTCACGTCACCTACATTGACCCGGTGTCCTCGCAGATCGGCCACAAAGAAAGCATGAAAGACACCGCCCGCGTGCTCGGCCGGATGTTTGATGCCATTGAGTACCGTGGCTTCGAACAGGAAATCGTCGAAGAGCTGGCCAAGTTCGCCGGGGTGCCGGTGTTCAACGGTCTGACCGCCGAATTCCACCCGACACAAATGATCGCCGACGTACTGACCATGCGTGAGCACAGCGACAAACCGATGCACGACATCAGCTACGCCTACCTCGGCGACGCCCGCTACAACATGGGCAACTCGCTGCTGATGATCGGCGCCAAACTCGGCATGGACGTACGCATCGCTGCACCGAAAGCGCTGTGGCCGCACGCTGACTTCATCGCGCAGTGCAAAGAATTCGCCGAAGAAAGCGGCGCACGCATCACCATTACCGAAGACCCGAAAGAAGCGGTCAAAGGCGTGGACTTCATTCACACCGACATCTGGGTATCGATGGGTGAGCCGGTCGAAGCGTGGGACGAGCGTATCGAGCAACTGCTGCCGTACCAGGTCAACAGCAAAATGATGAAAGCCTCCGGCAACCCTCGCGTGAAATTCATGCACTGCCTGCCGGCGTTCCATAACAGCGAAACCAAGGTCGGCAAAGACATTGCCGCGCGCTATCCGCACTTGGCCAACGGCGTCGAAGTGACAGAGGACGTGTTCGAATCCCCGGCCAACATCGCCTTCGAACAAGCGGAAAACCGCATGCACACCATCAAGGCGATTCTGGTGTCGGCACTGGCTGATCTGTAACTCGCTGATCGGGACTTCCTGATCAACCATTGACCTGTAGGAGCTGCCGAAGGCTGCGATCTGTTGATCTTGATCTGCATACAGCAAAGTCAAAAGATCGCAGCCTTCGGCGGCTCCTACAGGGTCATCGAACTCTGAAAGGATTGCACCATGCGTATCGTCGTAGCTCTGGGCGGTAACGCCCTGCTCCGCCGTGGCGAACCGATGACCGCTGACAACCAGCGCGCCAACATCCGCATCGCCACCGAGCAAATCGCCAAGATCCACCCCGGCAACCAATTGGTCATCGCCCACGGCAATGGCCCGCAAGTCGGCCTGCTGTCGCTGCAAGCGGCCGCTTATACCTCTGTCACCCCTTACCCGCTGGACGTGCTCGGTGCCGAAACCGAAGGCATGATCGGCTACATCATCGAACAGGAACTGGGCAACCTGCTGGACTTCGAGGTGCCGTTCGCCACCCTGCTGACTCAGGTTGAAGTCGACGCCAAGGACCCGGCGTTCCAGAAGCCGAGCAAACCGATCGGCCCGGTCTACGACAAAGCCGAAGCGGAAAAACTCGCCGCCGAAAAAGGCTGGGTCATCGCTCCGGACGGCGACAAGTTCCGCCGTGTGGTCGCCAGTCCACGGCCAAAACGCATCTTCGAAATCCGCCCGATCAAGTGGCTGCTGGACAAGGGCAGCATCGTTATCTGCGCCGGTGGCGGCGGGATTCCGACCCTGTACGACGAAAACCGCAACCTCAAGGGCATCGAGGCGGTGATCGACAAGGACCTGTGCTCGTCGCTGTTGGCCGAACAGCTGGAAGCCGACTTGCTGGTGATCGCCACCGACGTCAACGCAGCGTTCATCGACTACGGCAAACCGACGCAGAAAGCCATCGCCGAGGCGCATCCGGATGAACTGGAACGTCTGGGTTTTGCCGCCGGTTCCATGGGACCGAAGGTGCAGGCAGCCTGCGAATTCGCGCGCCATACTGGCAAGGTTGCGGTGATCGGCTCGCTCGCGGACATCGAAGCGATTGTCCAGGGCACCGCCGGTACTCGCGTCAGCACGGCGAAGCCGGGCATCAGTTATCGATAAATAGAAACTCCGGGGGCAGACCCAGGGTCTGCCCTTCTCCCATGCCTTGAAAGGAGAAACCCATGGCCCAATTCGAACCCGGTCGCCTGCACATCGAGCGACATGCTTTGACGCCGGATGATGTCAGTTACAACGTGCACCTCGACTATGAGTTGTTCACCGATCCGCAAAAAGGCAAAGGCATACAGTTCACGATGCATGGCAGCCTTCAGGGAAAGGATATGAAAGAGACCTTCTTCCTGCCCAAGGAAGAGGCCTACAACTTTGCCAACAACGTGACGCGGATCGCCGAGAAGTACGGCATCCCCAGGACCCACAGCCAGATCGGCTCGGTACACAAGCATTACGATCTGATGTTTGAAGACATCCGTAAGCAGCTCGATATGAAATCCGGCGACTCGGTCAATCTCGAGCACTTCGAATAACCCTCAATGTTTCACACTCCCTGTAGGAGTGAGCCTGCTCGCGATAGTGGAGTATCAGTCGACATCGTTGTTATCTGACACACCGCTATCGCGAGCAGGCTCGCTCCTACAAGGGTTCAGTGTGGCCCTGAAATCTTGCGTCGGATTTCACCATTGCCCCGCCCCAAGGCATACTTGCCACCCTCCGCATCCCAGAACACTGAACCGCCCCATGCGTATCCACGTCAGCTTCATCGACCGCGTCGGCATCACCCAGGAAGTCCTGGCTATCCTCGGTGGGCGCAACCTCAATCTGGATGCGGTGGAGATGATCCCGCCCAACGTCTACATCGACGCCCCGACCTTGAGCCCGCAAGTGCTCGAAGAACTCAAGGATGCGCTGTTTCGCGTGCGCGGTGTAGAAGCGGTGACCGTGGTCGACATCCTCCCCGGCCAGCGTCAGCACTTGCAGCTCGATGCGTTGCTCGCGGCGATGACCGATCCGGTACTGGCACTGGACAGCGCCGGCAAGGTGCTGCTGGCCAACCCGGCCTTGATCGCGCTGTACGGTCGTGAGCCGGCGGGCGAAAGCGTTGCGCAATTGTTCAACGATCCCGGCCTGCTGGACACCCTGCTCGAACAGGGCTTCCGCCTGCCGCTGCGGGAAATCACCGTCAACGGCCAGACCCTGTTGCTCGACGCTACACCGATCACCGACGCCGGCGCGCTGCTGACCCTGTATCAGCCGAATCGCATTGGCGAACAACTGTCGGCGCTGCACCACGACCACGCCGAAGGCTTCGATGCGCTGCTCGGCGAATCCCCGGCGATCCGCACCCTCAAGGCCCGCGCGCAACGGGTCGCGGCCCTTGATGCGCCACTGCTGATTCAGGGCGAAACCGGCACTGGTAAAGAACTGGTGGCCCGTGCCTGCCACGCAATCAGTGCGCGGTACAGTGCACCGTTCCTGGCGCTGAACTGCGCGGCCCTGCCGGAAAACCTCGCCGAAAGCGAACTGTTCGGCTACGCCCCCGGCGCCTTCACAGGCGCGGCACGCGGTGGCAAACCGGGGCTGATGGAACTGGCTAACCAGGGCACGGTGTTTCTCGACGAAATCGGCGAGATGTCGCCGTACTTGCAGGCCAAGTTATTGCGCTTTCTGAATGACGGCAGTTTCCGTCGGGTCGGCGGTGATCGCGAGGTGAAGGTCAACGTGCGGATCCTTAGCGCGACCCACCGCGATCTGGAAAAAATGGTCAGCGAAGGCCTGTTCCGCGAAGACCTGTTCTACCGCCTCAACGTGCTCAACGTTGAAGTGCCACCGCTGCGCGAGCGCGGTCAGGACATCCTGCTGCTGGCGCGCTACTTCATGCAGCAGGCCTGCGCGCAGATCCAGCGCCCGGTCTGCCGCCTCGCCCCCGGCACCTATCCGGCGCTGCTCGGCAACCGCTGGCCGGGCAATGTGCGGCAACTGCAAAACGTGATCTTCCGCGCCGCTGCGATCTGCGAAAGCAGCCTGGTCGACATCGGCGACCTGGACATCGCCGGCACCTCCGTGGCGCGCCAGGCTGACAGCGACGTCGACAGCCTCGAACAAGCCGTGGAAGCGTTCGAGAAATCGTTGCTGGAAAAGCTCTACGTCAGCTACCCCTCGACTCGGCAACTGGCCAGCCGTCTGCAAACCTCGCACACCGCGATTGCCCATCGCCTGCGCAAATACGGCATCCCCAACAAGCCCTGAGCCACTACAAATCCCCGAACTCTCCCGATCTCCTGTAGGAGCTGCCGAAGGCTGCGATCTTTTGATCTTGATCGAAAAAACAAAATCACAAGATCGCAGCCTTCGGCAGCTCCTACAGTCCTGGTTTGCAGTTCAGACACTTCATTGCCCGTTGTAAAAACGACCTCCATCTGTACTGAAAGCGCTACAGCGGAACGATATCGCTACACTCATCTCCGATCACCGCTGTGCAAGGCTTTGATCCGCTTCAGCTTTTTTCCCTGCCCCGATCTGTAGCGATTTCGCTACACCCATGCAATTTGCGCCATCTCCAAAAAACATCTATCTAATTGATTTATAAAGAAAAATACAAGATGGCCGCGTTCTTGCTAAGTAACCGCTCATAAAATCAGGGCTTTCCCGCCCGAGTCTTCCATCGCGTCCACCAGACGAGTCTGGCCCCCTTAGGAGTTTCCATGAGCGAGTTGCGTTTTACTGAAGATCACGAATGGCTGCGCACCGAAGCTGACGGCAGCGTTACTGTCGGCATCACCGCTTTCGCGCAGAACGCCCTGGGCGACGTGGTGTTCGTGCAACTGCCTGAACTGCAGGCTTACGAAAAAGGCGCTGAAGCCGCCACCGTGGAATCGGTGAAAGCCGCCAGCGGCGTGTACATGCCACTGGACGGCGACGTGCTGGAAGTCAACCCGGCACTGGAAAACGCCCCGGAACTGGTCAACGAAGATCCGCTGGGTGAAGGCTGGTTCTTCCGCTTCAAGCCAACCGACGCATCGGCTGTGGCGAAACTGCTGGATCAGGACGCCTACGACCGTCTGATCAAAGCCAACGCCGAAGCCTGAGGAGTAGCGACATGACCCAAGTAAACCTCGGCACCGCCAACGAATTCATCGCCCGTCACATCGGCCCGCGCGCCGGTGACGAGCAGGCCATGCTCAACAGCCTCGGCTTCGACTCGCTCGAAGCCCTGAGCGCCAGCGTGATCCCGGAAAGCATCAAGGGCACCAGCGTGCTCGGCATGGACGACGGCCTGAGCGAGGCCGACGCCCTGGCGATGATCAAATCCATCGCCGGCAAAAACCAGTTGTTCAAAACCTACATCGGCCAGGGCTACTACAACTGCCACACGCCGTCGCCGATCCTGCGCAACCTTCTGGAAAACCCGGCCTGGTACACCGCTTACACCCCGTACCAGCCAGAAATTTCCCAGGGTCGCCTCGAAGCGCTGCTGAACTTCCAGACCCTGATCAGCGACCTCACCGGCCTGCCGATCGCCAACGCCTCCTTGCTCGACGAAGCCACCGCCGCTGCCGAAGCCATGACCTTCTGCAAACGCCTGAGCAAGAACAAAGGCAGCCACCAATTCTTCGCCTCGATCCACAGCCACCCGCAAACCCTCGACGTGCTGCGCACCCGTGCCGAGCCGCTGGGCATTGAGGTCGTGGTGGGCGACGAGCGTGAGCTGACCGACGTGTCGCCGTTCTTCGGCGCGCTGCTGCAATACCCGGCCAGCAACGGTGACCTGTTCGACTATCGCGAGCTGACCGAGCGCTTCCACGCCGCCAACGCGCTGGTCGCCGTGGCTGCCGACCTGCTGGCCCTGACCCTGCTGACCGCCCCGGGCGAGTTCGGCGCGGACGTCGCCATCGGTTCCGCGCAACGCTTCGGCGTGCCGCTGGGTTTCGGTGGCCCGCACGCCGCTTACTTCTCCACCAAGGATGCGTTCAAGCGCGATATGCCGGGCCGTCTGGTCGGTGTCTCGGTTGACCGCTTCGGCAAGCCGGCCCTGCGTCTGGCGATGCAGACCCGCGAGCAACACATCCGCCGCGAGAAGGCCACCTCGAACATCTGCACCGCGCAGGTGCTGCTGGCCAACATCGCCAGCATGTACGCCGTGTACCACGGCCCGAAAGGCCTGACGCAGATCGCCAACCGCGTGCATCACCTGGCCGCGATTCTCGCCAAAGGCCTGAGCGCGCTGGGCGCCAAAGTCGAGCAGGCAAGCTTCTTCGACACCCTGACCATCGCCACCGGCGCGCACACCGCTGCACTGCATGACAAGGCACACGCTCAGCAGATCAACCTGCGCGTGATCGATGCCGAGCGCCTGGGCCTGTCGGTGGATGAAACCACCACTCAGGCTGACATCGAAACCCTGTGGGGCCTGTTCGCTGACGGCAAGACCCTGCCGGACTTCGCTGCGCTGGCCGCTGCGGTGCAAAGCACCATTCCTGCTGCACTGGTGCGTCAGTCGCCGATCCTCAGCCACCCGGTGTTCAACCGTTATCACTCGGAAACCGAGCTGATGCGCTACCTGCGCAAACTGGCGGACAAGGACCTGGCACTGGATCGCACCATGATCCCGCTGGGCTCGTGCACCATGAAACTCAACGCCGCCAGCGAAATGATCCCGGTGACCTGGGCCGAATTCGGCGCCCTGCACCCGTTCGCCCCGGCCGCGCAAAGTGCCGGCTACCAACAACTGACCGATGAACTGGAAGCGATGCTCTGCGCCGCCACCGGTTACGACTCGATCTCGCTGCAACCGAACGCCGGTTCGCAAGGTGAATACGCCGGCCTGCTGGCAATCCGCGCCTACCACCAGAGCCGTGGCGATGAGCGCCGCGACATCTGCCTGATCCCGTCGTCCGCCCACGGCACCAACCCGGCCACCGCCAACATGGCCGGCATGCGCGTGGTCGTGACTGCGTGCGATGCCCGTGGCAACGTCGACATCGAAGACCTGCGCGCCAAAGCCATCGAGCACCGCGAACACCTCGCCGCGCTGATGATCACCTACCCGTCGACCCACGGCGTGTTCGAAGAAGGCATCCGCGAAATCTGCGGGATCATTCACGACAACGGCGGCCAGGTGTACATCGACGGCGCCAACATGAACGCGATGGTCGGCCTCTGCGCGCCGGGCAAGTTCGGCGGTGACGTGAGCCACCTGAACCTGCACAAGACCTTCTGCATTCCGCACGGCGGTGGCGGCCCGGGCGTCGGCCCGATTGGCGTCAAGTCGCACCTGACCCCGTTCCTGCCGGGCCATGGCCAGATGGAGCGCAAAGAAGGCGCGGTCTGCGCAGCACCGTTCGGCAGCGCGAGCATTCTGCCGATCACCTGGATGTACATTCGTATGATGGGTGGCGCGGGTCTCAAGCGTGCTTCGCAACTGGCGATCCTCAACGCCAACTACATTTCCCGTCGTCTGGAAGAGCACTACCCGGTGCTGTACACCGGCAGCAACGGTCTGGTGGCGCACGAATGCATCCTCGACCTGCGTCCGCTGAAAGACAGCAGCGGTATCAGCGTCGATGACGTTGCCAAGCGCCTGATCGACTTCGGCTTCCACGCCCCGACCATGTCGTTCCCGGTAGCGGGCACGCTGATGATCGAGCCGACCGAAAGCGAATCCAAAGAAGAACTGGACCGCTTTTGCGACGCCATGATCCGCATCCGCGAAGAAATTCGCGCCGTGGAAAACGGCACCCTGGACAAGGACGACAACCCGCTGAAGAACGCCCCGCACACCGCGGCGGAGCTGGTCGGCGAATGGACTCACCCGTACAGCCGCGAGCAAGCGGTGTATCCAGTGGCGTCGTTGATCGAAGGCAAATACTGGCCGCCGGTCGGTCGCGTCGACAACGTGTTCGGCGACCGCAACCTGGTGTGCGCCTGCCCGTCGATCGAAAGCTACGCTTAAACCGATGCGGGATCAGTTATCGCTGATCCCGCACACGCCGCAATTCCTCTGTAGGAGTGAGCCTGCTCGCGATAGCGCACTGACATTCACCAATGATGTCGACTGAAAGACCGCTATCGCGAGCAGGCTCACTCCTACAAGGGAATGCGGTGAACCGCAACATCCGCCAATTCCTATAACAAGAAACCGGAGAACCACTCATGTCGTTAAGCGTGTTCGACCTGTTCAAGATTGGCATCGGTCCCTCCAGCTCCCATACCGTCGGCCCAATGCGTGCCGCTGCGCGCTTCGCCGAAGGCCTGCGTCGGGACAGCCTGTTGTCTGCAACCCGCACCGTCAAAGTCGAGCTGTACGGCTCGCTCGGCGCCACCGGCAAAGGTCACGGCAGCGACAAGGCCGTGTTGCTCGGCCTTGAGGGCGAACACCCGGACACCGTTGATACCGAAACCGTCGCCGCGCGCCTGCAAGACATTCGCGGCAATGGCCAGCTGAACTTGCTCGGTGAACACAGCATTGCGTTCAACGAAAAAGAACACCTGGCGATGATCCGCAAGCCGCTGGCCTATCACCCCAACGGCATGATCTTCCGTGCATTCGATGCGGCAGGCATTCAGATCCGCAGCCGCGAGTACTACTCCGTTGGCGGTGGTTTTGTCGTCGACGAGGATGCCGCCGGTGCCGACCGCATCGTCGAAGACGCCACACCGCTGACCTTCCCGTTCAAAAGCGCCAAGGACCTGCTCGGTCATTGCGCCACGTACGGGCTGTCAATCAGCCAACTGATGCTGACCAACGAAAGCGCCTGGCGTCCGGAGGCGGAGACCCGCGCCGGGCTGCTGAAGATCTGGCAAGTGATGCAGGACTGCGTGGCTGCCGGCTGCCGCAACGAAGGCATTCTGCCGGGCGGGCTGAAGGTCAAACGCCGGGCGGCGGCACTGCATCGGCAGCTGTGCAAGAACCCGGAATCGGCGCTGCGCGATCCGCTGTCGGTGCTCGACTGGGTCAACCTGTACGCGCTGGCGGTCAACGAAGAAAACGCCAACGGCGGTCGCGTGGTTACCGCGCCGACCAACGGTGCGGCGGGAATCATCCCGGCGGTGCTGCATTACTACATGCGCTTTATTCCCGGTGCGAATGACGACGGCGTCGTGCGTTTTCTGCTGACCGCCGCCGCGATCGGCATTCTGTACAAAGAAAACGCCTCGATCTCTGGCGCCGAAGTCGGCTGTCAGGGCGAAGTCGGTGTGGCCTGTTCGATGGCGGCCGGTGCGTTGTGCGAAGTCCTCGGTGGCAGCGTGCAGCAAGTGGAAAACGCCGCAGAAATCGGCATGGAGCATAACCTCGGCCTGACCTGCGACCCGATTGGCGGGCTGGTGCAGGTGCCGTGCATCGAGCGCAACGCCATGGGCTCGGTGAAGGCGATCAACGCGGTGCGCATGGCCATGCGCGGCGACGGCCAACACTTCGTCTCGCTCGACAAGGTCATCCGCACCATGCGCCAGACCGGCGCCGACATGAAAAGCAAATACAAAGAGACCGCCCGTGGCGGTCTGGCGGTCAACATTATCGAATGCTAATTAGCCCCCTCTCCCTGCGGGAGAGGGTTGCTGTGAATCAAGGAGTTCCGCATGTCCACCGAACAACTGTCGAAAACCCCGCTGCACGCTTTGCATCTCGAACTCGGTGCCCGCATGGTGCCGTTCGCCGGCTATGACATGCCGGTGCAATACCCGCTGGGCGTGATGAAGGAACATCAGCACACCCGTGAGCAGGCCGGGCTGTTCGATGTCTCGCACATGGGCCAGATCCGCCTGACCGGCGCCAATGCCGCCAAGGCCCTGGAAACCCTGGTGCCAGTGGACATCATCGACCTGCCGGTGGGCATGCAGCGCTACGCGATGTTCACCAACCAGAACGGCGGCATCCTCGACGACCTGATGGTCGCCAACCTCGGTAACGACGAGCTGTTCCTGGTGGTCAACGCCGCGTGCAAGGATCAGGACCTGGCCCACCTGCAAAAACACATCGGCGACCAGTGCACCATTACGGAGCTGTTCGAGGCGCGCGCCCTGCTCGCCCTGCAGGGTCCGGCAGCAGTCACCGTGCTCGCGCGGCTGGCGCCGGAAGTGGCGAAGATGACCTTCATGCAGTTCAACCGCGTGCAACTGCTGGGCGTGGATTGCTTCGTCAGCCGTTCGGGCTACACCGGTGAAGACGGTTTCGAAATCTCGGTGCCTGCTGCCGACGCGGAAAAACTCGCCCGCGCCCTGCTCGCCGAACCGGAAGTCCAGGCCATCGGCCTCGGCGCCCGCGACTCGCTGCGCCTGGAGGCCGGTCTGTGCCTGTACGGCCACGACATGAACACCGAGACCACGCCGATCGAAGCGAGCCTGTTGTGGGCGATCTCCAAGCCACGCCGTGCCGACGGCGCGCGGGCCGGTGGTTTCCCGGGAGCGGAAACGGTTTTCGCTCAACAGCAGAACGGTGTCGCACGCAAACGCGTCGGCCTGCTGCCGCAGGAACGCACGCCGGTGCGTGAAGGCGCAGAAATCGTCAATGAGGCCGGTGAGATCATCGGCAGCGTGTGCAGCGGCGGCTTCGGGCCGACCTTGGGTGGGCCGCTGGCGATGGGTTACCTCGACAGCGCTTATACCGCACTCGATACGCCAGTCTGGGCCATCGTTCGTGGGAAAAAGGTGCAAATGCTTGTAAGCAAAATGCCATTTGTTCCACAACGCTACTACCGTGGTTGATTGACTGTTTCTATAAGTAACGCGATTGCGTTATGCGCGCACTAATGTGTAACGCAATCGCCACAAAAAAGTGCATTTTCTAACATCTGATTCGAATTTGAACTTTGCTTATAACGGTCGAAAACATTTCAACAAGCTAATCGTCTAAACCGTACTAGTGGACTGACTAAACTGCCATCAGGGGCAGGAAAACCGGGGCCTTCGCGGGGCTTGTTTTTTCTCCCGTAGTTGGCGTAGAGTTTGTCCACTGTGTTTGCATGGGTCAGCTTGGAATCGTGACCTGGGCAGTAGCCTACAAAGTTAGCTACATCCCGTTCGACGTCTTCTTACTCTCCTGCAACCAGCCCCAGTACTCTTTCATAAGGAAGAGACTGTCATTAATTTTTTGCGTCAAAGGAAATAAGAAATGTCCACACGTCAGAGCGGTACCGTCAAGTGGTTTAACGACGAGAAAGGTTTTGGTTTTATCACTCCAGAAAGCGGTCCGGATCTGTTCGTGCATTTCCGCGCCATTCAGGGCAACGGCTTCAAGAGCCTGAAAGAAGGCCAGAAAGTGACCTTCGTTGCAGTGCAAGGCCAAAAAGGCATGCAGGCTGACGAAGTACAAGCTGAAGCCTGATCTTCTGTTACGAAAAAGCCCCTGATATTGATATCAGGGGCTTTTTTGTGCGCACGAATCCGTAAAATGGCGCTTCATTTTGCGTCCAGAGGCTGCCATGTCGAAAAACCTGCTCACTCCCCAGGGCGATTTTCCTGCCGTTGGCCTTGGCCGTCGCCTGGCCGCGATGTTCTATGACTTCCTGCTGTGCACCGCCCTGCTGATTGTCACCGGATTCGTTTACAAGCTGATCCAGGCGGCAATCATCGGCGAGGAACGCCTGCGGGTACTGACCGACTCCGGGAAAATGGACGGCGATCCGCTGTACTCCACGGTGCTGCTGCTGGTGCTGTTTGCGTTCTTCGCCAAGTTCTGGACCCATGGCGGGCAGACGCTGGGCATGCAGGTGTGGGGGATTCGCGTGCAGAACGCCGATGGCAGCGCGATCAGCCTGTGGCAGGCGCTGCTGCGCTTCATGGTATCGATCGCTTCGTGGCTGTGCGCGGGGCTTGGCTTCTTCTGGTCGTTGTATGACAAGCAGAAACGCACCTGGCATGACATCTATTCCGATACCCGCGTGGTGCGGATCCCGAAAAAGACCAAATAATTTTCAGACACCCAAAACCACTGTAGGAGTGAGCCTGCTCGCGATAGCGAAGTGTCAGTCAATATTTAAGTCGACTGATAAACCGCTATCGCGAGCAAGCTCACTCCTACAGGTTTTTGTAATGCCTTTAGAGCTTAAGCGTTACCCGCCAGCTTCATCCGCGCCGCCTGGGTGAAATCCAGCATGCGCTTCAAAGGCCGGATCGCCTGCGGAATCAACGCCGGATCAACAAAGATCTCATTCGTCCCTTCCTTCAAGCTCTTGAGCGTACGCTCAAGGGTGTTCATGGCCATCCACGGGCAATGCGCGCAACTGCGGCATGCCGCGCCGTTACCGGCGGTTGGCGCCTCGATGAAGACCTTGTCCGGGCACAGCTGCTGCATCTTGTAGAAGATGCCACGGTCGGTGGCGACAATCAGGGTCTTGTTCGGCAGCGATTGCGCGGCAGCGATCAACTGGCTGGTGGAACCGACGGCGTCGGCCAGTTCGATCACCGACGTCGGCGACTCCGGGTGCACCAGAATCGCGGCGTCCGGATACAGCGCCTTCATGTCTTCGAGCTGCTTGGATTTGAACTCCTCGTGCACGATGCAGGCACCGTCCCACAGCAGCATGTCCGCACCGGTCTTGCGCTGGATGTAAGTCCCCAGGTGCTTGTCCGGGCCCCAGATGATGGTCTCGCCGTTGTCCATCAGGCTTTCGACGATCTCCAGCGCGCAGCTCGATGTCACCACCCAGTCAGCCCGGGCTTTGACCGCAGCGGAGGTGTTGGCATACACCACCACCGTGCGCTCCGGGTGCTGATCGCAAAACGCCGAGAACTCGTCAACCGGGCAACCCAGGTCCAGCGAGCAAGTGGCGTCCAGCGTCGGCATCAGCACGCGCTTTTCCGGGTTGAGGATCTTGGCGGTCTCACCCATGAATTTAACGCCGGCGACCACCACGGTCTTGGCCGGATGGGCGTTGCCGAAGCGGGCCATCTCCAGGGAGTCGGAAACACAGCCACCGGTTTCTTCGGCCAGAGCCTGAATCACCGGATCGCAATAGAAGTGGGCGACCAGCACCGCGTCCTGAGCCTTGAGCTCGGCGGCGATGGCGGAACGGTAGTAGGCCTCTTCCTCGGCAGTCAGCGGTTTGGGCTGTTTGGCATCGAGGTGGGCTTGAACCAGAAGGCGTTCGGAAATCTGCGTCATGTTCGCAAGACCTGCAGGCGCTTTCGCGCGAAAGTCGAGTATACACCCGGCTCCGGACCACATGAGGGTACCGCCGGGAGAGTGAGTATTATCAGGCACGGACAGCATTGAAGCTGCGCAAGGCTACAGAATATCCCATTGATACAAAAGATGATTCTGACCTGTGTCAGCACCGACGGCACTGAACAAATGCTCACCCGAATCGCAGGCAAAAAAAAACCCGGAAATCCTCACTTTCGTGGGCCTTCCGGATTTTCTAAACCGCCAAATATGGTGGGTCGTGTGGGATTCGAACCTACGACCAATTGGTTAAAAGCCAACTGCTCTACCAACTGAGCTAACGACCCGCTGTGTGGTGGCGCGTATAATACTGATTTTTAAGGACTATTCAACACCTTTTTGAAAAAAATCAAAAATAAGGTGTTGGATCGCTCACACCGGCCGCCGCAAAGCCCTCTGCACGCAGGCGGCAGCTGTCGCATTTGCCGCAGGCACGGCCGTCATCGTCGGCCTGATAGCAGGAAACGGTCAGGCCGTAATCCACGCCGAGCTTCACACCGGCCTGGACGATCTGCGCCTTGCTCAGGTTCTGCAGCGGCGCCTGGATGCGGAAACCATTGCCCTCCACGCCCGCCTTGGTCGCAAGGTTAGCCATGCGCTCGAACGACTCGATGAACTCCGGACGGCAATCCGGGTAGCCGGAATAATCCACCGCGTTGACGCCAATGAAGATGTCACGGGCGCCGAGCACTTCCGCCCAGCCCAATGCCAGCGACAGGAACACAGTGTTGCGCGCCGGCACGTAAGTCACCGGAATGCCCTCACCCAACTCTTCCGGGATATCGATGCTGGTGTCGGTCAGGGCCGAACCGCCCATGCCGTTCAGGTTCAGGCCAATGACCTTGTGCTCGACCACACCCAGGTCGCGGGCAACGCGAGCAGCAGCGTGCAGCTCAGCGTGGGAGCGCTGACCGTAATCGAAACTCATGGTGTAGCAGGCGTAGCCTTCAGCGCGAGCCATTGCCACCACGGTGGCCGAGTCCAGGCCACCCGACAGCAGTATTACCGCACGTTTTTCGTCAGTGTTCAGTTGTTCAGTCATCTCAGCGCCCCGGCTCATCATTCCATAGATATTTATGCAGTTGCAGTTGCAGCCGCACTGGCAGGTTATCCGCCACCACCCAGTCCGCCAGATCCCTTGCGTTGAGGTCATGGTGACTTGGAGAAAACAGGACTTCGCCGGCACGCCGGTCGAGCCCGTACTGGATCAGTTTGGAAACCGCCCAGTCATAGTCTTCCCGCGAGCAGATGACAAATTTCACCTGATCGTTGGAAGTCAGCAGTTCGATATTCTCGTAACGGTTGCGGTGGGCTTCTTTCGAGCCCGGCGTCTTCAGGTCGACAACGCGGCTGACGCGTGGATCGACGGCCGAAACGTCGAGGGCACCGCTGGTTTCCAGCGAGACCTCGTAACCGGCATCACACAACCGCTTGAGCAAAGGAATGGCATTGGGCTGCGCCAGTGGCTCACCACCAGTGACACACACGTAGCGCGGGCGGAACCCGGCCACTTGCTCAAGGATGTCATCGAGGGTGCGGATCGTACCGCCGGTGAACGCATAGGCGCTGTCGCAGTATTGGCAACGCAATGGGCAACCGGTCAGGCGCACAAAAACCGTGGGCAGCCCGGCAGTCCGCGTTTCCCCCTGCAACGAGTAGAAAACTTCGGTGATTCTCAATGTGTCTTGCATAGTCGCCACGGGCGTAACAGCTAAACAGGCTGTCCGCCTCCGTCAGGCACTTCAGGCAACCCCGCCAACGCGTAGATCACCAGAAGCGTGTTTCAGAAAAAGGGCGTGAATTCTAACGAAAAAACCCGCGACAAGCGCGGGTTTCTTCCAAACGGGGTAAAGCTGGGTTACATGCGTTGCAGATCGCGCTGGGCCAACTGAGCTGCAGAGGTCCCCGGGTATTGGGAAACCACCTGTTGCAGAATGCCTTTGACCTTGTCGGTGTGACCGAGGCGGCGCTCTACGTCAGCCAGCTTGTACAGCGAATCCGGCACTTTGGCATGCTTGGGATACAGCTGCGAAACCTTGGCAAACGCTTGACCTGCACCTTGCAGATCGCCTTTGGCCAGGTTGACTTCGCCCAACCAGTACTGGGCGTTGCCCGCGTATTGGCTGTTCGGGTATTTGCGCAGGAATGCCGAGAAAGCCTGGCTGGCCTTGTCGAAGTCTTTGGCTTTGATCAGGTCGAAAGCCGCATCGTAATACAGCTTTTCCTTGGCCGGATCACCCGGTTCGCTGCTCGCTGCAGGCGCTTGGGCGGCAGCAGCCCCGGCACCCGCAGCAGCACCGGCAGCAGCACTTGCATCGCCACCGGCAGAAGAATTCTCAGGAGTCGCGGCAGGTGCAGCACCGGATCCTATGCGCCGATCAAGATCCTGGTATCGCTCCAGAGACTCTTGCTTCATGCGCGCAACCTGATTCTGCAGTTCTTCGATCACACCTTGCTGGCGCGATATCTGATCCTGCATCTGTTGCAGTTGGTTGAACAGCATGCCCTGTGCCGAGGCAGGGGCCGAAGCCGCTCCCCCGGCATAGGCGCCGTTCGTACCGTAACCTGCAGGCGGATAACTGCTCCCGCTATTGTTATAACCGGAGTTGTCATCGACCACAGGAACCGCAGCCCACGCCGCAAGCGGCGCGAGACTGAGAGCCAGAACAGTTACAGCACGACGGCACGTTCGCATATCGAATTACTTACGCAGTTCGACGCGACGGTTTTGAGCCCAGGACTGCTCGTCGTTGCCGGTAGCAACTGGACGCTCTTCGCCGTAGGAAACCAGTTCCAGCTGAGCTGGGGAAACACCTTGCAGTACCAGGTAACGCTGAACGGCTTTCGCACGACGCTCGCCCAGTGCCATGTTGTACTCACGAGTACCACGTTCGTCGGTGTTGCCTTCCAGAACAACGCGAGCGCCGTTTGCTTTCAGGTCTTTGGCGTGAACGTCCAGAGCGCGCATGGCTTCTGGCTTCAGGTCCGAGCTGTCGTATTCGAAGTAGAAGGTGGTGATTGCGCGCAGAGCAGCTTCTTCGCTCAGGGAACCGTCAACGGCACCAGTGTTTGCGCCGTAACCAGCGTTTGGATCAACAGCGCCTTCACCGGCGTTGTCGCCGCCTTTGGACGAGCAACCTACAGCTACAGCCATGGCCAGAGCCAGCGCAGCAAATTTACCAAACTTCAGCATTTCCATCGTGAAACTCCTAATGAACCCCAGTGTGTTAAGTAAAACGTAAAGCGCCGCGTCAGTTCAGGTAAGGGGACCAGGACGGTTCTCTGACTTCGCCTTGTGCGGTAGGAAGCGGGAGCCTCACGCGTCCATTAATGGACACGAGCATCAAGACTCCCCGGCCCTGCTGGCGGGTGGCGTAGATTACCATGGTGCCGTTGGGCGCAACAGTAGGCGACTCGTCCAGAGTGCTATCAGTTAGGATTTTTACACTTCCGCGCTGCAAATCCTGAGCCGCTACTTTGAAATTGGTGAAACCGTCCTGACGATGGATCATCACCAGGGTCTTTTCGTCAGCCGAAAGTTTCGGGTTGGCGTTGTAGTTACCGATGAAGGTCACTCGCTCCGCACCGCCGCCACTGGCGCTGGTTTTGTAGATCTGTGGTTTGCCGCCACGGTCCGAGGTGAAGTAGATGGTCGAACCATCCTTGCCCCAGTACGGTTCGGTATTGATGCCAGGACCTGCAGTCACGCGAGTGATCTGACGCGAACCCAGGTTCATCACATAGATGTCCGGGTTACCGTCTTTCGACAGTACGAACGCAAGACGATTGCCATCCGGCGACCAGGCTGGCGCACCGTTCAGGCCTTCGAAGTTGGTGATCTGCTCACGGCGACCGGTGTCGATGTTCTGCATGAAGATGCGCGGACGCTTCTGCTCGAACGACACGTAGGCGATGCGCTTGCCATCCGGTGCGAAACGCGGCGACAGGATCGGCTCGCGCGATTGCAGCAGAGTCACGGCGCGGGCACCGTCGTAGTCCGAACGCTGCAGGGTGTAGCGAGTGTTCTTCTCGGAGAAACGCTCGGCTGTCACATACAGCAGACGGGTCGAAAACGCACCTTTGATACCGGTGAGTTTTTCGAACGACTGGTCAGAGATGAAGTGCGCCATGTCACGCAGTTGCTCGGTGGTCCCGGAAACACTGCCGTCAGCCACTTTCTGCTCGGTGGCCACGTTGAACAGTGCCCACTGCACCTGCAGACGACCGCCCGCTGGAGCAATGCTGCCGACCATCATGTATTGAGCACCCACCGCCTTCCAGTCACGGAAGATGATTTCGCTCGGCTGGCTTGGCTGGCTGATCATGTTTTGCTTTGGAATCGGCGAGTAGTAGCCCGAGTTCCGCAAATCGTTACCAATGATTTCTGCCATATCGTCCGGCAGCACGGCACCGCCCTGCATGCCGAACGGTACAACGGCGATCGGGGTGGCCCGATCGCTGCCGCTGGTGACCAGAATGTTCTTTTCATCAGCCATCGCGATCCCTGCCATGCAGCAGATCACGACCAGCATTCCTCGAAGAAGGTTTCTCACAAGGCTAGATCCTCAGGTGTGAATGTCATCTTGAATGAACGATACGGAGCGAAATCGCTCGGCTTCATTCCCTGCATTTCCGTCAAACGTCCAATATTCTTGACCGCCGCGACTGCCGAAGCATCGAACGGACCGTCGCCACTGGACTTGGCCACGCTGACCGAGGTCACCGTACCGTCCGGCAACATGCCGATTTGCAGCACGACCGTCATGCCTTTGCGTGCCGAAGGAGGACGTGCCCAGCCTTCCGCTGCTCGCGCACGAATCAGGTCATCGAAACTGCCCGCGACTTCGTCACCCTGCTCATCGGCCAAGGCCTGCTGACGCTGCGGCGTGTCGGAAAGCAAATCTGCCAGGGCCTGAGCCTTTTTCTCTTCAGCAGATTTACGTGCCGCTTCCTGCGATTTCTTCTTCGCAGCATCGGCAGCAGCTTTCTTCTTCGCTTCGTCGGCGACTTTCTTCTTCGCCTCTTCAGCTTCAGCTTTCTTCTTGGCGTCTTCGGCGGCTTTCTTCTTCGCGTCTTCGACGATCTTCTTCTTGGCTTCTTCAGCGGCCGCTTTCTTGGCCTCTTCTTCAGCAGCCTTTTTGGCTTCTTCTTCGGCTTTCTTCTTGGCTATATCAGCCAATTGTTTCTCTTCGGCCTTTTTGGCTTCGGCTTTCTTCGCGTCGTCGGCTTTCTTGGCTTCATCAGCCTTTTTCGCTTCGTCCGCTTTCTTCGCCTCGTCGGCCTTCTTGGCTTCCTCGGCCTTTTGAGCCGCTGCTTCTTTCTTTTGTTCCGCAGCCTTTACCGCTTCCTGCTCGACCTTTTTCTGTTCCATCTGCTCGACTTCGGTCTGGCGTGCGGCGGATTTCTTCGCCTCACCCGCAATCTTCTGATTGGTCTGGGTGGTTGCCTGACTTTTCGATTTCAGCTGGTACAGGGTCGCCTGGACAATCGGCTTGGCCGGCGGCAGCTCTGGTGTGAAGGCAAAACTGACGAACAGCATGCCAAACACCAGCACGTGCAGGACAATTGCCAGGACACTAGGCCAGAAGTAGCTTTCCGAGGCGGACGGCTCTCGCTGTTGCTGCATCAGGGCGCCTCGGTAATCAAGCCAACATTACCGACCCCGGCCTTCTGCAACCCGCCCATGGCACCCATGACGGCGCCGTAGTCGACCGACTTGTCGCCACGGATAAAGACCTGGGTACGCTTGCCGCCTTCGGTGCCGGCGCGAATGATCTTGGTCACCGCGTCAGTCATCTGCGGCAGCGTCATGGCCCTGTCCTGCTGCTTTTCAGTGTCGACTTCGCTGCCAAGGTTCCAGTAGTAGGTCTTGTCAGCCTTGATCGAAATGGTCAGCACCTGAGTGTTGTTGTCCTGCGGCAAGGCTTCACTGGAAACCTTGGGCAGATCCACTTTCACGCCCTGATTGAGCATCGGCGCGGTCACCATGAAGATAACCAGCAGCACCAGCATCACGTCGATGTATGGCACCACGTTCATCTCGGCGACCGGCTTGCGCTTGTTTCGGGCTCGAGCGATTAAAGCCATCGGGAAATACCTGCTTATTCTTCGCTGGTGTGCACTTTGCGGTGCAGGATCGCCTGGAACTCATCGGCGAAGGTGTAGTAGCGGCTCAGCAAGGTTTCGCTGCGGGCAGAGAAACGGTTGTAAGCGATAACGGCCGGGATCGCGGCGAACAGGCCGATCGCGGTGGCGATCAGGGCTTCGGCGATACCCGGGGCCACGGTGGCCAGGGTCGCTTGCTGGGCACTGGCCAGACCACGGAAGGAGTTCATGATGCCCCAAACGGTACCGAACAGACCGATGTACGGGCTGACCGAACCGACGGTGGCGAGAAACGGCAGGCTCTGCTCCAGTTTCTCTTCTTCACGGGAGATGGCAACGCGCATGGCACGCGCCACACCTTCCATCACCGCCTCAGGATCGACGCCTGGCTGCTGACGCAGACGGGAGAATTCCTTGAAGCCGGCACGGAAGATCTGCTCCACGCCCGAATCCGGATCAGGGTTGCTGCCGGCCTGACGGTACAGCTTGGACAGGTCGATACCCGACCAGAAGCGCTCCTCGAAGCTCTCCAAGGCACGTCGACCGGCACGCAGCAGATTGCTGCGCTGAAAGATCATGATCCATGAGGTCACCGATGCGGCCACCAGGGTCAACATTACCAACTGCACCACGATGCTGGCATTGCTGACCAGGCTCCACATGGAGGAATGGTCGACGACGTTAGCTTCCACGCTTTATCTCCTGCTTTGAGTGTGTACCCGTGCCGCCCGCGTCGGCAAAGGCCGCACGCAAGGATTCGGGCATGGCCCGGGGTTTCAAACTTTCGGTGCGCACACAGGCCACCAGAAACTGCCCTTCACAGAGCAGCACATTATCCGTGGCCCGCCTGACCTGCTGTTTGAAGCGCAGGCTGGCACGGTTCAATTCGATTACATCAGCGCTTACCAGCAGTTCGTCGTCCAGTCGCGCCGGCGCGTGGTAGCGCGCTTCGCTGGAATGCACGACAAACAACAGGTCCTCCCCTGCCAGTTCCGACTGGGCAAAGCCCAGCGTCCGGAGCCGCTCGGTTCGAGCCCGTTCCATAAACTTGAGGTAATTAACGTAATACACGATGCCGCCGGCATCGGTGTCCTCGTAATAAACGCGACAACGATGTGCGAACGGCTCAAGCCCGTTTTGCGCGCGCATACTCTAGTGCTTACTCCTCGGGTTGCCAATCCAGCCAGGCAACTGTTTTTCATTGTTCAAAGGCTTTACCGCAAAAGTACCGTCCTGTGACAGTACAAACGCTGAATAAATCGAGAATAAATGTGTGCTAATCGTCTACCGCATCGAGAAACTCGTCTACCACAGGCATCTCGCCCATTCGTGACGGAATGTTTAAACCGAAATGCAGGTAGGCATGCCGCGTCACCACCCTGCCCCGTGGCGTGCGCATGATGTAGCCCTGCTGAATCAGATACGGCTCCAGCACGTCTTCAATGGTGTGGCGTTCTTCACTGATCGCCGCCGCCAGGCTGTCGATGCCCACCGGGCCGCCGTCGAATTTCTCGATCATGGTCAGCAGCAGGCGCCGGTCCTGATGATCGAAGCCATGTTCGTCGACATCCAGCAGGTTCAACGCCAGATCGGCCACGGCCTTGGTGATGTGCCCCTTGGCCCGGACTTCAGCGAAATCGCGTACCCGACGCAGCAGACGGTTGGCAATCCGTGGCGTACCACGGGCGCGGCGAGCCACCTCAAAGGCGCCCTCCGGATCCAGCGGCAGGCCGAGAATGTTCGCCGAGCGACTGACAATCGTCGACAGGTCAGCGGTGTTGTAGAACTCAAGACGCTGGACGATACCGAAGCGGTCACGCAACGGGTTGGTCAGCATGCCGGCGCGGGTGGTGGCGCCGACGAGGGTGAACGGTGGCAGATCCAGCTTGATCGACCGCGCCGCCGGCCCTTCGCCGATCATGATGTCGAGCTGAAAGTCTTCCATCGCCGGGTATAGCACTTCTTCCACGATCGGCGACAGGCGATGGATTTCATCGATGAACAGCACGTCGTGCGGCTCAAGATTGGTCAGCAACGCCGCCAGATCACCCGGACGTTCAAGCACCGGGCCGGACGTGCTCTTGATCGACACGCCCATTTCCTGGGCAATGATATTGGCCAGGGTGGTTTTACCCAACCCCGGCGGGCCGAAGATCAGCGTGTGATCGAGGGATTCGTTACGGCCGCGGGCGGCCTGGATGAACAGCTCCATCTGCTCGCGAACCGTCGGCTGGCCAATGTAGTCGGCCAGGCTGACGGGGCGAATGGCCCGATCCTGGACTTCTTCGCGCTCGCGCGGGCTGTGCGCGGCGGCGATCAGACGATCAGCTTCAATCACTTAAATCATTCCCTTCAGGGCGCGGCGGATCATGTCTTCACTGCTCAGGTTCTTGTCCTTGATGGCGGAAATTGCCTTGCTCGCTTCCTGCGGCTTGTAGCCCAGGGAAATCAGCGCGCTGACCGCATCGTTTTCGGCGGTGTTGACCGGCGCCGGACCGTCCGGCTGGTTCGGCACCAGGGCGAACATCGCCGGCACGGTTTCCCAGGCCTTGAAGCGGTCTTTCAGTTCGACCAGCAGACGCTCGGCGGTTTTCTTGCCGACACCCGGGACTTTGGTCAGTGCCGAAGTGTCCTGGGATTGCACGCAGCGGATCAGCTCATCCACTTCCAGGCTCGACATCAGGGCCAGGGCCAGTTTCGGCCCGACACCATTGAGACGGATCAACTCACGAAAAAAGTCTCGCTCACGCTTGCCGGCGAAACCATAGAGTAACTGCGCGTCTTCGCGTACGACCAAATGGGTATGCAGCGTCAGCGGTTCACCGACCGACGGCAGGCGATAAAGAGTGGTCATGGGCACTTCCAGCTCATACCCGAGGCCGTTTACATCCAGAATCAGGTGCGGCGGCTGTTTCTCAGCCAGGGTGCCGCGCAAGCGTCCAATCACGTTTCAGATCCTTGAGCGTTGACCAGCCGGGGGCTGGCGACAAAACGGAATACGGATTCGGGCCGACGACCCAGGCACAGAATCCGTATACCGGAAAATTGATTGCTGATGCTATCAGAGACGCAGGCGCCCGCCACGACTGCGTGCGGTACCCAGACCATGCGGCAACAGACTGGAACGGGTGTGCGCATGACAAATGGCGATTGCCAGCGCATCCGAAGCATCGATTTGCGGCTTGCTGGTCAGCTTCAGCATGTGCATGACCATCATCTGCACTTGTTCCTTGTTGGCCGCACCGGTACCAACCACGGCTTGCTTGACCTGGGTTGCGGTGTATTCGGCAATCTCCAGGCACTCTTCAGCCCCCGCCACAATAGCAGCCCCACGGGCCTGCCCAAGCTTCAGTGCGGAATCGGCGTTTTTCGCCATGAACACCTTTTCGATGCCCATGGTCACCGGGCCATAGGTCTGAATGATTTCCCGCACGCCGCGATAGACGATTTGCAGCCGCTCATGCAGCTCGCCGGCGCCGGTACGGATGCAGCCCGAGGCCACGTAGATGCAGCCGCCGCGTCCGGTATCGCGAACAACCCCGTAACCGGTGATGCGCGAGCCGGGGTCGATACCCAAAATTAAAGTCATAGCGCCTGCAGAAGTTGATGCGAAAGCTGAGGGTACATGTAGGAGCTGCCGAAGGCTGCGATCTTTTGATCTTTTAAAAGCAAAAAGATCGCAGCCTTCGATAGCTCCTACAGGTGAAGTGTAGAGCCATCAAAAACTGCGACCTTTCTATTTTGCATCAACCGAGCTGAGCGGCCACGTCTTCCGGAATATCCGCATTGGAGTAGACGTTCTGCACGTCATCCAGATCCTCGAGCATGTCGATCAGCTTGAGCACCTTCTCCGCGCCTTCCAGATCCAGCTCGGCGCTGGTGGTCGGCTGCATGACGATTTCCGCGTCATCGCCCTTGAACCCGGCCGCTTCCAGCGCGTTGCGCACGGCATAGAAACTGGTGAACGAGGTGAACACGTCGATCGAGCCGTCTTCATGGGTCACCACGTCGTCGGCATCGGCTTCCAGCGCCGCTTCGGTCAGGGCGTCTTCGTCAACGCCCGGGGCGAAGCTGATCTGGCCCTTGCGTTCGAACAGGTAGGCCACCGAGCCGTCGGTGCCCAGGTTACCACCGCACTTGCTGAACGCATGGCGTACGGCTGCAGCGGTACGGTTGCGGTTGTCGGTCATGCACTCGACCATCACCGCCACGCCGCCCGGGCCGTAACCTTCGTAGGTCAGTTCTTCAACGTTGTCCGCTTCGGTCGCACCGGCGCCGCGTGCCACGGCGCGATCGATGATGTCGCGGCTCATGTTGGCCCCGAGCGCCTTGTCCAGGGCCAGGCGCAGGCGCGGGTTGGAACCCGGATCGCCGCCGCCCTGACGGGCCGCAACAGTCAGTTCACGGATCCACTTGGTGAAGATCTTGCCTCTCTTGGCATCCTGACGTTCTTTGCGGTGCTTGATGTTCGCCCACTTGGAATGACCTGCCATAACTCGCTCCGAATTCTCTTGAAACGTTGCCCGCCCTGCTCATGCAGCGGCCAGCACACAAAAAATCTCGACCTGCTCTCTATAGATAGAAAAAAGGCGCATCCGAAGATGCGCCTTCAGGCCCGTCTTACTCAGCCTTTGGCGTTTCGCGCAAACGAATGTGCAGCTCGCGCAGTGCCTTGGCATCCACCACACCCGGGGCTTGCGTCATCACGTCCGCAGCACTCTGGGTTTTCGGGAAGGCGATCACTTCACGGATCGACTGGGCGCCGGTCATCAGCATCACCAGACGGTCCAGACCGAAGGCCAGACCACCGTGCGGCGGTGCACCGTACTTCAGCGCGTCGAGCAGGAAGCCGAATTTCTCTTCCTGTTCCGCCTCATTGATACCCAGCAGACGGAAGACCGACTGTTGCATTTCCTTGCGGTGGATACGGATCGAACCGCCACCGAGTTCGGTGCCGTTCAGCACCATGTCGTAAGCGCGCGACAGAGCACCGGCCGGGTTGGCCTCGAGCTCTTGCGGGGTGCACTTCGGCGCGGTGAACGGGTGGTGCAGTGCGGAGAAGCTGCCGTCGTCGTTTTCTTCGAACATCGGGAAGTCGACGACCCACATTGGCGCCCACTTGCAGGTCAGCAGGTCGAGGTCGTGGCCGAGCTTGATACGCAGCGCGCCCAGGGCTTCGCTGACGATCTTGGCCTTGTCGGCGCCGAAGAACACGATGTCGCCGTCAACAGCGCCAACGCGATCGAGGATCACGTTCAGGTTGGCTTCAGGGATGTTTTTCACGATCGGCGATTGCAGACCTTCAACACCGGCAGCACGCTCGTTGACCTTGATGTACGCCAGGCCCTTGGCACCGTAGATGCCGACGAACTTGGTGTAGTCGTCGATCTGCTTGCGCGGCATGCTCGCCCCGCCTGGAACGCGCAGAGCGGCGATACGGCATTTCGGGTCGTTGGCCGGGCCGCTGAACACCTTGAATTCAACTTCTTTGAGTTGGTCGGCAACGTCAACCAGTTCCAGCGGGTTACGCAGGTCCGGCTTGTCGGAACCGTAGCGACGCATGGCTTCTTCGAAAGTCATGTGCGGGAATTCGCCGAATTCCAGATCCAGCACTTCCTTGAACAGGTTGCGGATCATGCCTTCGGTCAGGCCCATGATGTCTTTTTCGTCGAGGAAGCTGGTCTCGATGTCGATCTGAGTGAACTCAGGCTGACGGTCGGCACGCAGGTCTTCATCGCGGAAGCACTTGGCAATCTGGTAGTAACGGTCGAAGCCGGCGACCATCAGCAGTTGCTTGAACAGCTGAGGCGATTGCGGCAGGGCGAAGAACGAACCGGCGTGAGTACGGCTCGGCACCAGGTAGTCACGGGCGCCTTCCGGGGTCGCGCGGGTCAGGATCGGCGTTTCCACGTCGAGGAAGCCGTTCTCGTCGAGGTAGCGACGGATGCTGGTGGTCATGCGCGAACGCAGACGCAGCTTTTCGGCCATTTCCGGACGACGCAGGTCCAGGAAGCGATAGCGCAGACGGGTTTCTTCGCCGACGTCGGAGTATTCGTTGAGCGGGAACGGCGGGGTTTCCGCCTCGTTCAGCACTTCCAGCTCGTAGCCCAGCACTTCGATCATGCCCGACGCCATGTTGGCGTTGGTGGCACCGGCCGGACGCAGACGCACCTTGCCGGTGATCTTCACCACGTACTCGCTGCGCACGCGATCGGCGGCGGCGAAGCTCTCGGCGCGATCCGGGTCGAACACCACCTGAGCCAGACCATCACGATCACGGATATCGAGGAAAATCACCCCGCCGTGGTCGCGACGACGGTGAACCCATCCGCAAAGGGTAATTTCCTGGCCTTCCAGGCTTTCGTTCAGTTGGCCGCAATAATGGCTGCGCATCATGGTAGTGGTTTCGCTTCTCGTAATTCGAAATTCGGTGGAGATCCCGTCGCCATCAAGCATTGCGGAATCTCACGCGTGTCGTTCGACCTGGGCCTGAACCCTAGTCAGATTTGTCGCCACCGGCCAGATTCTTCTTGGCTCCGGTCTTGAAATCAGTTTCGTACCAACCGCTGCCGCTGAGGCGAAAACCCGGCATGGACAGCTGTTTCCTGAGCTCTGGCGCCTGACAGGCAGGGCAGTCGACCAGCGGTGCCTCGCTGATCTTTTGAATGGCTTCCAACTGATGACCACAGGAAGCACATTGGTAATCGTACATCGGCATGGGGGTGTCTCGGCGATCAGATTGCCACCGCGCGCAGGGCTTTGCGGCGAAAGAGCGGGATTATATCCATTAAATGCGGGCTGTGCAGCCGTAAGACTGCACAGCCCGCTTCGTCGTTTCAAGTATCGCCCGTTCAGGGCATGACGGCCGACGGGGTATCCCGCAGGCCATTCATCACGCACACCACCCGCACCAGACCGCTGAAGTTTTTCACCCCGCCATGGCGCAGGTGCACTTCGCGGTCCACATGGGACAGCAGCGTATTGATAGAACAGCCATTGTGCTCGGCCATTCCCCCGAGAATGTTCCAGTAAACCTGCTCGAGCCTCAAGCAGGTTGCAAAGCCGTTCAAACGTACCGACCGGGCTAACGGCCGGATCAGCTCGAAGTCAAAATCCCTGACAAACGGGTCGACCTTCATTTCCTGTCGCGAACCGAGCGGCTCGCTTCGCCTGTCTCCACCTACCATATCGCTGACACTCCTTTGCCATCTCTGGTTGTTATAAAGGCAACATCCTGTGCCCTCATAAAAACGCAGACGCAAAGTTAGCGCCAGATGACTAGTTGCCCATCTGCGTAGGATAAGCCGACATCATTGGTAAGATTTGAAACAGTACGCGGACATCCACCACCCCGGGACGTCCGCGCACCTGGCGATCAGGTCTCCAGCAACGCGCGCAGCATCCAGGCGGTCTTCTCATGCACTTGCATGCGCTGGGTCAGCAGGTCGGCCGTCGGCTCGTCGCTGACCTTGTCCAGCAGCGGGAAGATGCCACGCGCAGTCCGCGTCACCGCCTCCTGCCCCTCGACCAATTGCTTGATCATGTCTTCGGCACTTGGCACCCCCACCTCTTCCTTGATGGAGGAAAGACGGGCGTAAGTGGCGTAGGCACCCGGCGCCGGAAAGCCCAGGGCGCGAATACGTTCAGCGATCAGATCCACGGCCAGCGCCAGTTCGTTGTACTGCTCTTCGAACATCAGATGCAGGGTCCTGAACATGGGACCGGTGACGTTCCAGTGGAAGTTATGGGTTTTCAGATACAGCACGTAGGTGTCCGACAGCAGCCGCGACAGCCCCTCGACGATGGACTTGCGGTCTTCTTCACTGATACCGATATCGATTGCCATGTTGACCCCCTAAGGCGATTGAATTCATCCAGCAGGTGCAGACCCACTCTAGCAAGGCAACCGCCACCTCGCAGCCCGCAATCGGCGCGCGCGGTGCGACAAATCGACCGGGCAGGTGCCGCTGGCCGGGGTGATTTGAGTAGCCGCAGGCTTTGCTGTTAAATAGGCGGCGTGTCGCTACGCCCCATTTTTCGGGGGTGTGGCGCATAGGCTGATGCCGGGCACGTGTCCAACGCCTCTTTATTGTTCCGAAGCGAACCGTGCGCCTTCAGCTCTTCCTTGTGAGCCGTCATAACGTGAGCCAATCAAAATGTTGAAAATCGTCCACCTGCTAATGGGCGCAGCGGCCTTGCTGCTGTCGTTCATACCCAGCTTGAAATCCGAAGCCGTTCCTTACCTGCAACAACCCGATGCACTTTACCTGGCCTTTTTCGGCCTGCTGAACCTGGTCATCGCTCCAGTGATCCCTTACTGGAACAAAGGCCCGCGCCAGCATCTGCAAAATCTGGTCAGCGCTCTTCTCGTGCTGACTGTCGTCCTGCAAACCCTGACCCTCATCGCACCGATGCCGGTCATCGCCGGTCAACCGGCCGTGTTGTTCAGCCTGGTGATTGCCCTGGTTGCCGTGGTCCTGCACCTGGCCGTCAGCTTCTACAAGTCTTCACCGGCTGCCGCACCTGTCAGCTATGACATGAGCAACCGCGATACCGGGACCGTCAAGTGGTTCAACACCTCCAAAGGCTTCGGCTTTATTTCCCGGGATTCCGGTGATGATATTTTCGTGCACTTCCGTGCAATCCGTGGCGAAGGCCACCGCGTCCTGGTCGAAGGCCAGCGCGTAGAGTTCTCGGTAATGAACCGGGACAAAGGCCTGCAAGCCGAGGATGTGATCGCCGCCCTGCCGCGTCGCTGATCCAAGGCAATAAAAAACCGCGAACAGCCAGACTGTTCGCGGTTTTTTTATGCCTGCGCAAAAGGCTCGATATCAATAATGGGGCGGCGGCGCCTCTTCCTCAAAAGAGTCGAACTGCCCGACCATCTCTTCCTGACGCTTGAGCAATGCTGCCATTTGCAGTTGCAGGCGCTCGATCACGCGCTGTTGCGCTACCAGCTCGTCGTTCAACGCCTGAATGGTGTCGTCCTGGAAGGCCAGACGGCTTTCCAGATCAGTAACGCGCGCTTCAAGGCTCATGACTCACCCCTCCAGACACGTGAAATGTTCGGTCAGCACCAGACGCAACCGTTCGCGAATCGCCGTTACCTGCTCGGCACTGTAGGGCTGGGCCGGGTGCTTGCCCCAGACCGGTGCTGGCCATGCGGCGTCGTCACGCTTGCGCACGATCACGTGCATATGCAATTGACTGACGACGTTACCCAGTGTCGCGACGTTCAGCTTGTCGGCGTCGAACAAGTCCTTGAGCAACTCGGCCAGCGCGGTCGTTTCCTGCCAGAGTTGTTGCTGGTCGGCGACATCCAACTGAAACAACTCACTGATATCGTCGCGCCGTGGTACCAGGATGAACCACGGGTAATTGGCATCGTTGGACAGCAGCAGCCGACACAGGGGGAAGTCGCCGATGGTCAGGGTGTCCTGTTGAAGTCGTGAATCTAAAGCAAACACTGCGTGCACTCCCGGCTGATCGACATAATTCAGCTTAGCGGCCATCCCGACGGGCAACGCACCAAGCGACAGGCAGGCAGCATACCTGCGAATGCGCCGGGCTTCACGGTGACAGTGCCCACTCAGGCCAGCACCGCACTGACAAGAGACATTGACACGGAGCGTGCACCATCCCTGAGCCAGCACTGCCCTCGAACACCAGCAAATGCCCGAAACAGCCTGATATACCCGACAACAGACGTACCCAAGCTGTATGAATCCAGTACAGCCTGTAAATTTTTTGCACCAAAACCGAACAGTGCGTCTACGCTCAGTGCGTCGGGCATCCGCCAAATACTCACTGACGGGGTGAACCGGTAACGTTTTTGGTGGTCACGCCCCAACGCGAACGTGACAACACTATGCAAGGGAGTGCGTCAACCCCCTGATACAAAAGGGCTTGAACACCCGTTTTCACGAGGTTTTCACGGGGTTTTCACGAGCACAGGCGGGTGTTCAGAAAAATAAACGTAGCGACCCTGCACTTTGTGCACGCTTGTTGCATTGATATACACATGATCTATAAGCGCACCACGGGAAGTGGCAGCTTGAGATCAACCAAATACGGTGGCAGGGTTGCCCCAATGGAGATTCAAGTGTTTTGCCAGGGACTCTTTTTTACCGATGCGGAAAGGCCCGAAAACAGCGATAAAGTTGTCAGCCCGGCTGCATGGGTACTGTGAATTTGCGACATCAACCCAGCTGTTTGCGACGCCGTCGTAAAGATCATGAAAGGTTGTATGCGCAAGTATCGCCAACATTGTCGGCGTGATATAAGTTTGCGCCGACACAAAAAGAAAGAGCCGCCCAGATAATAAAACAGGTGGGACGGCAGTACTCTTCTAAAACCAAAGGAGCAAATCACGATGCGCGTGATGAAGTGGAGCACAATCGCACTGGCAGTTGCAGCAGCAGCCAGCACTCAGTTGGCTACGGCCGCCCCGTTTGTAGATGACCAGGCAGAAGCCAAAGGTTTTGTTGAAGGCGCGAAACTTACCGAGACGTTGAAGAACTACTACTTCAACCGCGACAACAAGAACGGTGGCCACGACCAGAAAGACTGGACCCAGGGCTTCCTCGGTAACTTCACTTCCGGTTACACCCAAGGCACCGTAGGCGTCGGTATCGATGCATTCGGTTACCTGGCGGTCAAACTGGATGGCGGTGATGGTACTTCCGGCACCGGCAACATGAGCCGTAGCGACACCGTCAAGGCTAACGGTTATGCCCACGACGTTAACGACAGCCAAGGCAAAGCCGGCGCAGCCATTAAGTTCCGCATCTCCAAAACCGAGCTGAAATTCGGCGACATGCAGCCAAGCACAGCACCGGTATTCGCTGTTGGCGGCTCCCGTATCCTTCCGCAAACTGCCACTGGCTTCCAGTTGCAGAGCAGCGAAGTCAAAGACCTTGACCTCGAAGCCGGTCACTTCTACTCGGCTACCAGCCAGGACAAAAACGCCCGTGATGGCGGCCTTTACGCCACCTACGCTGGTGTTGAAGCCAAAAACATCGACTACTTCGGTGGTAAATACGGCATCACTGACAACCTGACTGCATCGCTGTACGGCGCCAAGCTGGAAGACATCTGGAACCAGTACTACGCCAACGTGAACCTCACCACCCCGTTTGGTGGTGATACTTCGCTGAACACCGACTTCAACATCTACCGGACCACCGACACCGGCAGCGCCAAAGCGGGCGACATCAGCAACACCGCCTTCTCGCTGGCAACCGCCCTGTCGTTCCTGAAGGCACACACCTTCACCCTGGGCTTCCAGAAGGTCAACGGCGACACCCCGTTCGACTACATCGGCGTGGGCAAGAACAACCGTGGTGGCGACTCGATCTTCCTCGCCAACTCTATCCAGTACTCTGACTTCAACGCTCCAGGCGAGAAATCCCTGCAAGCCCGTTACGACCTGAAAATGGCCGAGTACGGCGTTCCAGGTCTGAGCTTCATGGTTCGTTACGTTAAAGGTTGGGATATCGACGGTACCCACACCCCAGCGGGTAGCGCTTACACCGGTCTTTACGGTGAAGACGGCAAACACCACGAAACCAACTTCGAAGCCAAGTACGTTGTTCAGTCTGGCCCAGCGAAAGATCTGTCGTTCCGCATCCGTCAAGCCTGGCACGTTGCTAACGCTGACGAAGGTGAAGGCGACGTTAAAGAGTTCCGTCTGATCACCGAATACCCACTGAACATCCTGTAATTGTCAGTGGTTAGTTTGGAAGCATAAAAAAAGGCCCATCTTCGGATGGGCCTTTTTTATTGCCTGTCACTTGTCATAAATGCCTGACCAACAAGTCAGGCATTTAATTAGCAACCTATCATTGTGTTACCGATTCCTGAACCACACGAATCACGCGCTGTGGAAACGGAATATCAATACCGGCAGTCTTCAAACGATCGCGCGACTGTTCGTTAAACATGAACAGCACATCCCAGTAGTCTGCAGTTTTAACCCAGACACGCAGGGAAACAGTGATCGAACTGTCACCGAGGGTAGAAATCACCGCTTGGGGTGCAGGGTCCTGCAACACGCGCTCATCCTTGGCCAGATCCAGCAGCACCTGACGGGCCTTCTGCAGATCCGCTTCGTAATCCACACCCACATCGAACACCACCTTGCGGGTTGGCTGACGGTTGGTGTTGGTGATGATGCCATTCGACAAATTACCGTTCGGCACGATGATGGTCTTGTTGTCACCGGTACGCAGCACGGTGTGGAAAATCTGGATGCTGTCGACAGTACCCGACACGCCTTGCGCTTCGATCCAGTCACCGATACGGAACGGACGGAACAGCAGAATCAGCACGCCGCCGGCGAAGTTCGCCAGGCTACCTTGCAACGCCAGACCGATGGCCAGGCCGGCCGCACCGATCGCGGCCACGAACGAGGTGGTTTCCACACCGATCATCGAGGCCACGCTGACGATCAGCAGCACCTTGAGAATGATGTTCGCCAGGCTGCTAATGAACCCCTGCAGTGCCAGGTCGGCATTGCGCAGGGCCAGCAGACCGCCGAGTTTTTGCGTGACCTTGTTGATCAGCCACCAGCCGATCGCCAGCGTAATCACCGCCAGCAGCACACGGCTGCCGTATTCCATAATCATCGGAATCCACGCCTGGGATGCCTTGACCAGGTTGTCTACCTCAGCATTCAAATCCATATTCCATCTCCTGATTTCCGGCTACCCGGGCTATATGCAAATAAAAGTGGGAGCGAGCCTGCTCGCGAAAACGCCGTGTCATTGAGCAATGAGATATGACACACCGCTTTCGCGAGCAGGCTCGCTCCCACAGGTCATCCGACCAGACTTAGTCGCGGAAGTTGTTGAACTGCAGTGGCATGCCGAATTCCTTGGCGCGCAGGGCCGCGATGGCTTCCTGCAGGTCATCGCGCTTCTTGCCGGTCACACGGACCTGCTCGCCCTGGATGGCGGCCTGCACCTTGAGCTTGGCGTCCTTGATGTGAGCGACGATCTTTTTCGCCAGCTCCTTGTCGATGCCTTCCTTGAGGATGGCGTCCTGCTTCATCAGCTTGCCCGAGGCGTAAGCGTCTTTTACTTCAAGGCACTGCACATCGATCTTGCGCTTGGTCAGAGCCAGCTTCAGGATCTCGATCATCGCTTCCAGCTGGAACCCGGCTTCAGCGGTCAGGTTGACGGTCAGGTCCTTTTCCTTGAACTCGAAGCTGCCTTTGCCTTTCAGGTCATAGCGACGATCGAGTTCCTTCACGGCGTTCTCGACCGCGTTGGTCAGCTCGTGTTTGTCCAGTTCGGATACCACGTCGAACGACGGCATGTAATCTCTCCAATAAAAAGGCGCGCTCGATCAGGATGGAGCGCGCTTGGCTTGCGGTTAAAATCCGGCTCATTATAACGGGTCTTTTCCCACCGATACGGCGAGCCTTGCATGCCAGTACCTTACCGAGTGAAAAACTGATGTCCACCCCTTGGCACGTTCTCGGCGCCGGCAGCCTCGGCACCCTGTGGGCCACGCGCCTGGCCCGGGCCGGTCTGCCGGTGCGGCTGATCGTGCGCGATGCCGAGCGCTTGCGTGGCTATCAGGCGGCCGGCGGCCTGACCCTGGTCGAGCACGGCGCAGCCAACACCTACGCCGTCCCCGCACAAACGGCGGACGATCCGGAGCCGATCCGCCGCCTGCTGGTCGCCTGCAAAGCCTATGACGCCGAAAGCGCCGTCGCCCGCCTCGTCCCGCGTCTGACTGCCGATGCCGAGCTGATCCTGCTGCAGAACGGCCTCGGCAGTCAGGACGCCGTCGCAGCCTTGGTACCGCAGGCACGTTGCATCAGCGCTTCCAGCACCGAAGGCGCCTTCCGCGACGGCGACTGGCGCGTGGTGTTTGCCGGCCACGGTTTCACCTGGCTGGGCGATGCAGGGCACCCGGTAGCGCCGATCTGGCTGGACGATTTGCAAGCGGCGAACATCCCCCACGAATGGAGCACCGACATCCTCACCCGGCTGTGGCGCAAACTGGCACTCAATTGCGCGATCAACCCGCTGACCGTGCTCCACGATTGCCGCAACGGCGGGCTTGAGCAGCATCAATGCGAAGTCGCCACGCTGTGCAGTGAGCTGGCCGAGCTGCTGGAGCGCTGCGGCCAACCGGCAGCAGCCGTCAACCTGCAACAGGAAGTCGAACGGGTGATCCACGCCACGGCGGCCAATTACTCCTCGATGTATCAGGACGTGGCGAACCAGCGCCGCACCGAAATCAGCTACCTGTTGGGGCACGCCTGCAAAGTCGCCACGCGCCATCAGTTGAATCTTCCCCACCTCAATCGATTGCAGCAGCGCCTGGTCGGCCATCTGCGCAGCCTTGGATTGCCCAGCGACTGAGCAGCGGCTACGCTGCCCACTTGTTCCTCTGCTGCGATAAACCTGATGCCATTGCGCCAGCGCCTTGAAAACCTGCCGGTCGGCCAGAAACTGCTGGCCGCCCTGCTGGTGTTGTTGACCACTGTTCTGCTGGTCGCCAACCTGACCTTTATCAGCGCCGCCTATTACATCTCCCAGGAAAGCATGGCGCCGCAGGCCCTGCAGACCATCGGCCGACTGATATCCAACCCGAGCCTGGTCTCGCAAGCCCTGGAATCGCCGCAAAGCGCCGAACGCCTGCTCAAGGAACTCGACAGCTATTCGCCGCTGCGTGCGGCAGCGCTGTATAACGGCCAGGGGGAGCGGATCGCCCAGGTGCAGCGTGGCGACAAGCTCAATCTGCCGGAACGCTATCGACACGTCGAAGCCTGGCAACTCACCGAGTTTCGCAGCAATCAGCTGATCACCCTGCCCCGCCCGGGTACCGAACCGGGGCATCTGCTGCTGGTGGCCAGCAGTGAACTGCCGATGGCGTTCTACACCGGCACGCTGACCGCCAGCCTCGGCATCCTGATTTTCAGTGTGCTGCTGTGGCTGGTGATTGCCCGGCAGATCAAACGCCTGATCACCCGCCCGATCCATGAGCTGGAAGAACTCTCGCGTCAGGTCACGCGTGAAGAGAACTACGCCCTGCGCGCCTCGCGGGGCAACCACGACGAAATCGGCAGCCTCGCCGAAGCGTTCAACACCATGCTCTCGCGCATCGAAGCCCGCGAACAGCAGCTCAAGCGTGCCCGTGACGACTCGCAAGCCGCCTACGATCAGGCTCAGGGTCTGGCGGAAGAAACCCGCCACACCAACCGCAAACTGGAGCTGGAAGTCCAGGTGCGCAGCAAGATCGAGAAGAAGCTCACCGGATTCCAGAACTACCTCAACAGCATCATCGACTCCATGCCCTCGGCGCTGATCGCCCTCGACGAACAGCTCTACGTGACCCAGTGGAACCAGGAGGCCAGCGCCCTCTCCGGGACACGCCTGGATGAAGCGCTGAACCAGCCGATCTTCCTCGCCTTCGAACCGCTCAAGCCGTTCCTGCCGCAACTCAAGCAGACCGTGGAACAACACACGGTGGCAAAGATCGAGCGCGTGACCTGGCTCAAGGATGACGAACCCAAGCATTACGCCCTGACCTTCTACCCGCTGATGGGCGGCGCCGGGCGCGGTGTGGTGATCCGTATAGACGACATCACCCAGCGCCTGTCGCTGGAGGAAATGATGGTGCAATCGGAAAAAATGCTCTCGGTCGGCGGCCTCGCCGCCGGCATGGCCCATGAGATCAACAACCCGCTGGGCGCGATCCTGCACAACGTACAGAACATTCGTCGGCGACTGTCGCCGGACCTGCCGAAAAACCTCGAAACCGCCGAGCAGCTCGGCATCGAGCTGGACACGGTCAACCGTTACCTGCAAAGCCGCGAAGTGCCGAAACTGCTAGATGGCATCCAGCAGGCCGGTGCCCGCGCAGCCAAAATCGTCACCCACATGCTCAGCTTCAGCCGGCGCAGCACCCGGCAAATGGCGCCCTGCGATCTGCCAGCGCTGATCGATCAGGCGGTGGAAATTGCCGGCAACGACTTCGACCTGGCGATCGGTTTCGACTTCAAGGGCCAGGCGATCATCCGTCAGTTCGACCCGGCGCTCGGCCCTGTGCCGGGTACCGCCAACGAACTGGAGCAAGTGCTGCTCAACCTGCTGAAAAACGCCGCGCAAGCCATTCACCAACGCGAAGACGACAGCGAGCCGGGACGGATCATTCTGCGCACCAAGCTCAACCCGCCATGGGCCGAGATTCAGGTCGAGGACAACGGCATCGGCATGAGCGAGAACGTGCGCAAACGCACCTTCGAACCGTTCTTCACCACCAAGGAAATCGGTCAGGGCACGGGCCTTGGGCTGTCGGTGTCGTACTTCATTATCACCAACAACCACAAAGGGCAGATGGAAGTGCAGTCCGCGCCGGGCCAAGGCACCTGCTTCACGCTGCGCCTGCCACTGACGCAACCGGCGGCCATCGCTGCCGAAACCAATCAACTACCGAGGTAACCCATGGGCTTTCGCTTGTCGAAGATTTACACCCGCACCGGCGACAAAGGCGAAACTGGCCTGGGCGATGGCCGCCGCGTGCCCAAGGACCACCCGCGAATCGAAGCCATTGGCGAAGTCGACACGCTGAACAGTCAGGTCGGTGTGCTGCTGGCCGGTTTGATCGCCGAGCGTGAGGCTTTTCCGGGATTGAATGAACTGATCGAAGTGCTCGCCCCTTGTCAGCATCGCTTGTTCGATCTGGGCGGTGAGCTGGCAATGCCGGAATATCAGGCGCTGAACACGGCAGAAATCGAACGCTTGGAAGCGGCGATCGACGTGTGGAACGAGGAACTGGGGCCGCTGGAGAATTTCATTCTGCCCGGTGGCTCAATGCTGATTGCCCAGGCCCATGTGTGCCGCAGCCTGGCGCGCAGTGCCGAGCGCCGTTGTCAGCATTTGAACGCGATCGAGCCATTGGCCGGGGTTGGCCTGGCGTATATCAATCGGTTGTCGGATTTGCTGTTTGTTGCAGCGCGGTTGATTGCGCGGCGGCAGGGGATTGCGGAAATTCTGTGGCAGCCGGCGGCGAAACCTTCAGATAAGTAGTGCCTGACAGGACGCCTTCGCGAGCAGGCTCACTCCTACAGTTGACCGCATTCCGTCAGATAGAACGCGGTTAATGGCAGGAGTGAGCCTGCTCGCGATGAGGCCGGTAGCCGTTAAACAGAATCAGGCCAGAACGCCCGAATCCCCGCCACACCCTGAGCCCCAACGCCCCAGGCCTTGTCCCGCTCCGCCGGGCCTACCCCGCCGAGCAGGAACACCGGCTTGCTGAAGCCCTCGATCAACGTCGATGCCTGCTCCCAGCCCAACGGCTGCGCGTCCGGATGCGTCAGCGTCGGCTGCACCGGCGACAGCGTGACGAAATCCACGCCCATCTGCTCCGCCAACGCCAATTCCTCAGCGTTATGGCACGAAGCCGCCAGCCAGCGCTCCGCCGGCAATGGCCGCCCCGCTTCGGCGTATTTGCGCAATTGCGCGGCGGTGATGTGCCAGCCGGCAGACGGGAAATCGCCGAGCCATTCGAACGGTCCCTTGATCATCAACTGCGCCTTGCCGGCACACAGACCTGCCGCATCCACCGCCAGATCACGGTATTTGGGGTCATAGCCGTTCGGCGCGCGCAGCTGGATCAACTTGATCCCGCCGGCAATCGCCTTCTGGATGCCGCGCAGCAAGGCTGGTGCTTCCAGATCTTCAGGTGTGATCAGGTATTCGCCGGGCAAACGCGCCGCCGCAACGATCGGCTGGTTGGCGGCCGGAAACTCGTAACGGGTCAGTTCTTTCGCGCTAACCCAGGCCAATGGCTGGCCTTCGGCGCCGTGCGGTTCACCGCTGAAGCTCGACACTTCCCAGACATCCAGCAACACCTGCTTGTCCGGGTAATCGTGACGCACCTTGATCAGCGGGCGAGCAGCGCCAACGACGATGCCCAACTCTTCGTGCAGCTCGCGAGCCAATGCGCGTTCGACTGATTCGTCAGCCTCGACCTTGCCGCCGGGAAACTCCCACAGGCCACCCTGATGCTGGGTGTCGGCACGGCGGGCGATCAGGATCTTGCCACTGTCGTCACGGATGACGGCGGCGGCGACGTGTACGCGTTTCACGGGGTCAACTCCTCCAGTCCAGCCTTTTGCCACGCCTTGAAGGCGGGCCATTGGTAGATGGTTTCAACATAAGCTTGATCGACGGCCGGCAACGGTACCTGATAGGTACGCAGACGCACGGCAATCGGCGCGAAGAACGCATCGGCCAGGCTCACCCGGCCAAACAGATAGGGCCCGGGCTCGGTGGCAGCGGTACGGCATTCAGCCCACAGTGCGAGCATGCGCTCGATATCGACCTTCACCTCCGGCGGCACCGGGTTGAGCGGTGCGTCGTGGCTCAGGTTGAACGGCATGTGATTGCGCATGGCGAAAAAGCCACTGTGCATCTGCGCGCAGGCGGAACGGGCCTGGGCGCGAGCAAAAAGATCGCTAGGCCAAAGCTGTTCGGACGGGAACTGTTCGGCGAGGTATTCGGCAATCGCCAGAGAATCGGCAATGGTGCCGCGGGACGTTTGCAGCAACGGCACCTTGGCGGTCGGCGAATGCTTGAGCAGCCGCTCGCGGGTGTCGGGCTTGCCGAGCGTGATCAGCTCTTCGGTATAGGGTGCGCCGGTCAGCTCGACGGCCAGTGCGGCACGCAGCGACCAGGAGGAAAGCAGTTTGTCGCCGATGATCAGGTGCAGGGACATGGTGTGGCGCCTTTTCGTCAGTGGAAAGCTTCAAGACTTTTGGTGTCAATACCTGCGCCTTCGCGGGCAAGCCCGCTCCCACAGGGTTTCGAGGTGTACTCAGAATTGGAATTACACACCGACCACTGTGGGAGCGGGCTCGCCCGCGAAGAGGCCGGCAGCCCACCCTCACCCTTTTGGATCAGGTGCGGTACTCGGCGTTGATCTTCACGTATTCATGCGACAGGTCGGTGGTCCAGATGGTTTCGCTGCAATCGCCGCGACCCAACTCAATGCGGATGGTGATTTCTTCCTGCTGCATCACCGCCGAGCCCTGTGCTTCAGTGTAGGTCTCGGCACGGGCGCCACGGCTGGCGATGCACACGTCGCCGAGGAACACGTCGATCTTGCTCACGTCCAGGTTCGGCACGCCGGCACGGCCGACAGCGGCCAGGATACGGCCCCAGTTCGGGTCGGAGGCGAACAATGCCGTCTTGATCAGCGGCGAGTGCGCCACGGTGTAGCCGACATCCAGGCATTCCTGATGGTTGCCGCCGCCGTTGACTTCAACGGTGACGAACTTGGTCGCGCCTTCGCCGTCACGCACGATGGCCTGGGCCACGTCCATGCACACTTCGAACACCGCTTGCTTGAGTTTGGCGAACAGCTCGCCTTCAGCGCGGGTGATTTCCGGCAGGGCTGCCTTGCCGGTGGCGATCAACATGCAGCAGTCGTTGGTCGAGGTGTCGCCGTCGATGGTGATGCGGTTGAACGACTTGTTGGCGCCGTCGAGCATCAGGTTATGCAGCACGTCGCGGGAGACTTTGGCGTCGGTGGCGATGTAACCGAGCATGGTCGCCATGTTCGGACGGATCATGCCCGCGCCTTTGCTGATGCCGGTGACGGTGATGGTCACGCCGTCATGCTGGAACTGGCGGCTGGCACCCTTGGGCAGGGTGTCGGTGGTCATGATGCCGGTGGCGGCGGCTTCCCAGTTGTTTTCCGACAGATCGTCCAGCGCCGCTTGCAGTGCGCCTTCGATCTTCTCGACCGGCAGTGGCTCACCGATCACGCCGGTGGAGTACGGCAGGATCTGGCTGGCGTCGACGCCCGTCAGTTCGGCCAGTTTCGCGGTGGTGCGCTCGGCAGCGGCCAGGCCCGGCTCACCGGTACCGGCGTTGGCGTTGCCGGTGTTGGTCAGCAGATAACGCACAGCGTTCTGCACGCGTTTTTTCGCCAGGATCACCGGCGCGGCACAGAAGGCGTTCAACGTGAAGACACCGGCCACGGTCGAACCTTCGGCACAGCGCATCACTACCACATCCTTGCGCCCGGGGCGCTTGATGCCGGCCGAGGCGATACCGAGTTCAAAACCGGCAACCGGGTGCAACGTTGGCAAAGGACCAAGACCAACAGCCATGAATGCGCTCCTTACTCAATGATGTCAGCACCGCGCTGCTGTTTTTGACGACCAGAAGGCGGTGGATTAAATGGCAAAACGCCGCGACGGCAGGAGCCGGTCGCGGCGCGGGTATTTCAGCGATTGAAACGGGGTTTACTGGATCTGCCCGTGGCAATGCTTGAATTTCTTGCCCGAACCGCAGTAGCACAATTCGTTGCGGCCCAGCTTCTGCTCGTTGCGAACCGGCGCGGCGGCGAGGGCTACATCGACCTCTTCACCCAGTGCTTCCGGCTGCTCCAGACCTGGGGCCTCGGCGTGTTCGAACTGCATGCGGGCGGCCAGTGCTTCGGCTTCCTCACGCAGGCGTTGCTCTTCGGCCTCCGGATCTTCGCGGCGCACCTGAACGTGCGACAGCACACGGATCGAGTCGCGCTTGATCGAATCCAGCAGTTCGGAGAACAGCGTGAACGACTCGCGCTTGTATTCCTGCTTCGGGTTCTTCTGGGCGTAGCCACGCAGGTGGATACCGTGACGCAGGTGATCCATGGTCGACAGGTGGTCTTTCCACAGGTCATCCAGTACGCGCAGAACGATTTGTTTCTCGAAGGAGCGCAGTGCTTCGGCACCGGCCTGGTCTTCTTTCTCGTTGTACGCCGCCATCAGCTCGACCATCAGCTTCTCGCGCAGGGTCTCTTCGTACAGGTGATCGTCTTCGTCGAGCCATTGCTGGATCGGCAGCTTCACCCCGAAGTCGCTCGCCAGCGAAGCTTCCAGACCGGCCACGTCCCACTGCTCTGGCAGCGATTGCGGCGGAATGTGTGCGCTGACGGTGGCGTTGAGCACGTCCTGACGGAAGTCGGCGATGGTTTCACCGATGTTGTCCGCGGCCAGCAACGTGTTACGCATGTGATAGATCACTTTACGCTGTTCGTTGTTGACGTCGTCGAACTCGAGCAGTTGCTTGCGAATGTCGAAGTTGCGACCTTCCACCTTGCGCTGCGCCTTCTCGATCGCGTTGGTCACCATGCGGTGCTCGATCGCTTCGCCCGGCTGCATGCCCAGGGCTTTCATGAAGTTCTTCACCCGATCAGAGGCAAAGATGCGCATCAGGCTGTCTTCCAGCGACAGGTAGAAGCGGCTGGAACCGGCATCGCCTTGACGGCCGGCACGGCCACGCAGCTGGTTGTCGATACGACGCGATTCGTGACGCTCGGACGCGATCACCTGCAGACCGCCGGACTCCAGCACTTGCTGGTGACGCTTCTGCCAGTCGGCCTTGATCTGGGCGATCTGCTCGGGGCTCGGGTTTTCCAGTGCCGCGACTTCCACTTCCCAGTTGCCGCCCAGCAGGATGTCGGTACCGCGACCGGCCATGTTGGTGGCGATGGTCAGGGCGCCCGGACGACCGGCCTGCGCAATGATTTCAGCTTCTTTTTCGTGGAACTTGGCGTTCAGGACCTTGTGCTCGATGCCTTCCTTGTTGAGCAGGTTGGAAACGTGCTCGGAAGTCTCGATGGTCGCAGTACCCACCAGGATCGGACGGCCCTGGGCCATGCCTTCCTTGATGTCGTTGATGATCGCCGCGTATTTCTCTTCGGCGGTCAGGAACACCAGGTCGTTGTAGTCTTTACGCGCCAACGGCTTGTTCGGCGGAATGACCATGACCTGCAGGCCATAGATCTGGTGGAATTCGAACGCTTCGGTGTCCGCGGTACCGGTCATGCCGGACAGCTTGGTGTACAGACGGAAGTAGTTCTGGAACGTGGTCGAGGCCAGGGTCTGGCTCTCGGCCTGGATGTTCAGACCTTCCTTGGCTTCGATGGCCTGGTGCAGGCCTTCGGACAGACGGCGGCCCGGCATGGTACGGCCGGTGTGTTCGTCGACCAGGACGACCTGACCGTCCTGCACGATGTATTCGACGTTGCGGTGGAACAGTTTGTGCGCACGCAGCCCCGAATAGACGTGGGTCAGCAGGCCCAGGTTATGTGCCGAGTACAGGCTCTCGCCTTCGGCCAGCAGGCCGACGCCGGTGAGCATTTCTTCGATGTACTGGTGACCGGCTTCGTTGAGCTCGACCTGACGGGTCTTCTCGTCGATGGTGTAGTGACCGGCCTTGGTGACCTCGCCTTCGACTTCTTCCACGTGCAGTTCCAGCTGCGGGATCAGTTTGTTGATCTCCATGTACAGCTTGGAACTGTCCTCGGCCTGACCGGAAATGATCAGCGGGGTACGGGCTTCGTCGATGAGGATGGAGTCGACTTCGTCGATCACGGCAAAATTGAGTTCGCGCTGGAATTTCTCTTCCATGCTGAACGCCATGTTGTCGCGCAGGTAGTCAAACCCGAATTCGTTGTTGGTGCCGTAGGTGATGTCGGCAGCATAGGCGGCGCGCTTCTCTTCCGGCGGCTGGAACGGCGTCACGACGCCGACGGTCAGGCCGAGGAATTCGTAGAGCGGGCGCATCCAGTTGGCGTCACGGCGGGCCAGGTAGTCGTTCACGGTTACAACGTGCACGCCCTTGCCGGACAGCGCGTTGAGGTAAACGCCCAGGGTTGCCACGAGGGTTTTACCCTCACCGGTACGCATTTCGGCAATCATGCCTTCATGCAAGGTCATGCCGCCGATCAACTGAACGTCGAAGTGGCGCATGCCCATGACACGCTTGCCGGCTTCACGGGCGACCGCGAAGGCTTCAGGCAACAGCTTGTCGAGGGATTCCCCTTTGGCGATACGGGCCTTGAACTCGTTGGTCTTGGCACGCAATTGATCGTCCGAAAGGGCCACCATTTGCTCTTCGAAGGCATTGACGAGCTGCACCGTCTTGAGCATGCGTTTGACTTCACGCTCGTTCTTGCTTCCAAAAAGTTTCTTTAACAAAGGCGCAAACATATCGGCAGGATCTTCCACACTAAAGGGATGGAGGGCGGCCCCGTGAGTCGCCCGTGCAGCCCTCATGGCCGCATGCGAACGAGCATTCTACCCGGAAACGGTGGTGAGGAAAGTGGCGATCTTCCACGATGCTGGCACTGCGCTTTGACGGGGCTCACTTAAAATAGGGGCGTTTTGCTCAACTTCAACCCATGCAGGAAAGAAGTTAGTCGTTGATTTAATGGGTAAAGCAGGGACAAAAGCAATGGGCGAGTGAAACTGGTGCTTTCTGCTACCATGGCGTTTCTGTTACTTCAGGTGTTCGATCATGGCATTTCGCCCTCTTACGGCCAGAGCACCCGCCGTTCTGCTTCGCGAAGCCAAGCCGCTCAAAGCCATCCTCGGCCATGCCCAACGCCTGGGGCATCTGCAACGCCTGCTCGAAAGCCAGCTGCAACCGGCCGCCCGCGCACATTGCCATGTGGCCAAGTGGCGCGAAGGCGAACTGTCGCTGGTGGTCACGGACGGCCATTGGGCCACGCGCCTGCGCTACCAACAAAAACGCCTGCAGCGGCAACTGCAGCTGTTCGAAGAATTTGCCAACCTGACGCGGATCAAGTTCACCGTGCGGCCACCGATCGTGCAGCACGGGGCTGTCGGGCACACGATGGATCTGTCGAGCGATGCGGCGGCGACCATTCAGTCCACAGCCGACGGGATCAGTGATCCGAATCTGCGCGCGGCGCTGGAGCGTCTGGCGGCGCACGCCAAAGACAAAGCCTGACAGCAAGATCAAAGGATCGCAGCCTGCGGCAGCTCCTACAGTTGGATTGCAATTCTCTGTAGGCGCTGCCGCAGGCTGCGATCTGTGCTTTTAACGGCGTTTACTGCCACCGAGCAACGAGCCCATCAGGCCGCGCACCAGTTGTTTGCCGAGATTATTGGCAGCCTGGCGCATGGCTGACTTCAGCGCTTGCCCCGCCGCCGTCCCCAGGAACTCTCCGGCACGATCGGCAAGGCTCGGCTCTTCAGGCGCTGGTTTGCCCACTGGGGCTTCAGCCTCCGGTGCCAAGCCTTTGCGGCCCATCAGGATTTCATACGCCGACTCACGATCGATCGGCTTGTCATACCGCCCCTTGAATGGCGAACCACCGATCAGCACCGTGCGCTCGGTTTCGCTCAACGGCCCGATCCGCGATTGCGGCGGCGCCACCAGCACGCGCTGGACCATCTCCGGCGTGCCCTTTTCCTGCAACGTACCGACCAACGCCTCGCCGATGCCCAATTCCGTCAGCACCGACAAGGTGTCGAACCCCGGATTCGGCCGGAAGCCATCGGCCACCGCCCGCAGGGATTTCTGTTCCTTGGCGGTAAACGCGCGCAAGCCGTGCTGGATCCGCAGGCCAAGCTGCGCCAGCACGTCGTCCGGCAAGTCGCCCGGCGACTGGGTGACGAAATACACCCCCACGCCTTTCGAGCGGATCAGCCGCACCACTTGTTCCAGCCGTTCCTGCAACGCCTTGGGCGTATCGCCGAACAGTAAATGGGCTTCATCGAAGAACAGCGCCAGCAACGGTTTGTCGGCATCGCCACGCTCCGGCAACTGCTCGAACAGCTCGGCCAACAGCCACAGCAGGAACGTCGCATAGACCTTCGGTGCTTCGTGAACCAGACGACTGGCATCCAGTAGATGAATGCGCCCACGGCCGTCAGCCGCTGGTTGCAGAATGTCTTCGAGTTGCAGCGCCGGTTCGCCGAACAAGGCTTCAGCGCCCTGCTGTTCCAGAGTCGCCAGCCGGCGCAACAACGCCTGACTGGAACCGGTGGTCATCAGCGCGGCGTCTTCGCCGAGCAATTGCGGGTTGTCCTTGAGGTGATTGAGCAGCGCCTTGAGGTCTTTCAGGTCCAGCAGCAACAGACCTTCGCGGTCCGCCACTTTAAAAGCCGCGTACAGCGCCGACTGCTGACTGTCGGTCAGTTCCAGCAGACTGCCGATCAACAACGGGCCCATTTCACTCAGGGTGGTGCGCAACGGATGACCTGATTCGCCGTGAATGTCCCACAGCGTTACCGGATAAGCCTGCGGTTTGTAGTCAAGCCAGGGCATCCCGGCGATGCGCTCGGCGACCTTGCCCTGCGGATTGCCGGCGGCACCGAGGCCGCACAGGTCACCTTTGATGTCGGCGGCGAACACCGCCACCCCCGCGTCACTGAAAGCCTCGGCGAGGCGCTGCAAGGTCACCGTCTTGCCGGTCCCGGTCGCACCGGCGATCAGCCCGTGTCGGTTCGCCAGGCGCATGGCCTGAGCAATCGATTGCCCCGCCAGATCGGCGCCAATAACGAGTTGCGATGTGTCAGGCATTTTGTCACCTATGGTTAATCTTTAATTCGCGATGGCCGATAAACAAGGCGAGTACCCGGCCGAAAGGTCGAGTCGGACATTTCCCTAAGGAGAGACGGAAATATCAGTTGGTTTTCACCCTTGCCCATATTGCGCGTCCTTATAAAAGCACGCCCAGGACATTAAGACCTTAGCGGAACCCCAAGCCATGAACAAAAATCTGCGCTTCAGTCATAAAATTTTGCTTGCCGCCGCCCTCATCGTCATCGCCGCTTTCGCCTCGTTCACCCTGTACAACGACTGGCTGCAACGCAACGCGATCCGCGATGACCTGAACAACTATCTCAACGAGATGGGCGAGGTGACTTCAGACAACATCCAGACCTGGCTCAACGGGCGCATTCTACTGATCGAGAACGCCTCCCAGAATATCGCCATCAATCCGGAACCTGCCAACGTCGCCAGCCTGCTGGAACAGAAATCCCTGACTTCGACGTTCATGGCCACCTACCTGGGCGATGCCACCGGTCACTTCACCATCCGCCCGGACGTGAAGATGCCGGACGGTTTCGATCCACGGGTTCGTCCTTGGTACAAAGGCGCCGAGAGCAGCAGCACTTCGACCTTGACCGAACCGTACATCGACGCCGCCACCGGCCAGTTGATCATTTCCATCGCCACCGCCTCGAAAAAAGCCGGTCAGAGCGTGGGCGTGGTCGGCGGCGACCTGAGCCTGCAATCGCTGGTCGACACCCTCGCCGCCCGGGATTTCGACGGCATGGGTTATGTGTTCCTGGTCAGCGCCGACGGCAAGATCCTCGTGCACCCGGACAAGGCGCTGGTGATGAAGTCGCTGAAAGAAGCCTATCCGCAGGACACCCCGCGCATCAGCACCGACTTCAGTGAAATCACCGTCGATGGCAAAACCCGCATCGTCACCTTCGCGCCGATCAAAGGCCTGCCGTCGGTCAACTGGTACATCGGGCTGTCGGTCGACAAGGACAAAGCTTTCACGATGCTCAGCCAGTTCCGTACCTCGGCGGTCATCGCTACGGTGATCGCGGTGGTGATCATCATCGCGCTGCTGGGCATGCTGATTCGCCTGCTGATCCAGCCACTGCACGTCATGACCCGCGCCATGGAAGACATCGCCGACGGCGAAGGCGACCTGACCAAGCGCCTGACCATCGTCAATCACGATGAATTTGGTGTGCTGGGTACCGCATTCAACCGTTTCGTCGAGCGTATTCACGGTTCGATCCGCGAAGTGTCGTCGGCCACCGGGCAAGTCAACGAAGTCGCCCTGCGCGTGGTCGCAGCGTCCAACTCGTCGATGTACAACTCCGATCAGCAAGCCTCGCGCACCAGCAGCGTCGCCGCCGCGATCAATCAACTGGGCGCCGCCGCTCAGGAAATCGCCCGCAACGCCGCGCAAGCCTCGAACCAGGCCAGTGATGCCCGCGGCCTCGCCGAAGACGGCCAGCAAGTGGTGGATCGCAGCATCAAGGCGATGAATCAACTGTCGAGCATGCTCAGCGCTTCCAGCAGCAACATCGAGTCGCTGAACAGCAAAACCGTGAACATCGGGCAGATTCTGGAAGTGATCACCAGCATCTCCCAGCAAACCAATCTGCTGGCGCTCAACGCCGCCATTGAAGCGGCGCGTGCCGGTGAGGCTGGCCGTGGTTTCGCGGTGGTGGCCGATGAAGTGCGCAACCTGGCGCACCGCACCCAGGAATCGGCGCAGCAAGTGCAGACCATGATCGAGGAGCTGCAAGTCGGCGCCCGTGAATCGGTAAGCACCATGAGTGACAGCCAGCGCCACAGCCAGGACAGCGTGGAAATCGCCAACCTCGCCGGCGAACGCCTGAACAGCGTGACCCAGCGCATCGGCGAGATCGACGGGATGAACCAGTCGGTGGCGACCGCCACCGAGGAACAGACGGCAGTGGTCGAGTCGATCAACGTCGACATCACCGAGATCAACACGCTGAACCAGGAAGGCGTCGAGAACCTGCAAGCGACCTTGCGCGCCTGTTCGGATCTGGAGCAACAGGCTTCACGTCTGAAGCAGCTGGTAGGCAGTTTCCGCATCTAAGATCAAAAGATCGCAGCCTGCGGCAGCTCCTACAGGGTGAACAAAAATCCCGTGTAGGAGCTGCCGCAGGCTGCGATCTTTATGCCCTTGAGACCCACCGCCAACTCCCGACCGAACATCTATTCTGGATAAAGGTCAACCAAGGGAGTGCAACGCAGCGGAGGGTTGATTACTGTGCATATCGCCGACATCACCATGTTTTACGCCCCGGCCAGCGGTGGCGTACGCACGTACCTGGACGCCAAGCACCGCCGCTTGGGCGTCAAACCGGGAATTCGCCACAGCCTGCTGATCCCCGGCGCGCATCTGGGCGAACATGACGGCGTCTACACGGTGCCCGCCCCTGCCCTGCCCTTCGGCAAAGGCTATCGCTTCCCGCTGCGCCTCGCGCCATGGCGCAATGTCCTGCAGGATTTGCAGCCGGATCTGATCGAAGTCGGCGATCCGTACCTCACCGCCTGGGCGGCGCTCGATGCGCGGCGCCAACTGGACGTGCCGGTGATCGGCTTTTACCACTCGGACCTGCCGCTGCTGGTCGGCAATCGCATGGGCCATTGGGTCACGCCGAATATCGAGGCGTACGTCACCAAACTCTACGGCAACTTCGACCGGGTGCTGGCGCCCAGCCAGGTCATGGCCGACAAACTCACGGGCCTGGGGGTGCGCAACGTCTACGTGCAACCACTGGGCGTGGACCTGCAAACCTTTCACCCTGACGCCCGCGATAACGGCCTGCGCGCGGAACTGGGAATTACCGAGGACACTCGCCTGCTGATTTTTGCCGGGCGCGGCTCCAAGGAAAAGAACCTGCCAATCCTGCTCAAGTGCATGCAACGCCTCGGCCCGCGCTATCACCTGCTGCTGGTCGGCTCGTCGATGCCTGCCGTGGTCCCGGACAATGTCAGCGTCATCGACTCATTCTGCCCGGCGCCCACCGTGGCCCGGTTGATGGCCAGCGCTGATGCCCTGCTGCATGCCGGTGATCAGGAAACCTTCGGCCTGGTGATTCTTGAAGCCATGGCCTGCGGGATTCCGGTCGTCGCGGTGGCGGCCGGGGCGTTCGAGGAAATCATCAACGAAGATTGCGGCTTGCTGTGTCTGCCGAACAACCCGCAGGCCATGGCCAATGCGGTGCGCGAACTGTTCAGCCGTGGTTGCGTGAAACTCGGCCGCCAGGCGCGGCAACATGTCGAACAGCATTACGCCTGGGACACGGTGGTCGACAGTCTGCTCAGTCATTATCACGCGGTCCTCGGCCACTCGCTGCCAAGGGTGGCCAATGGCTGATCGGCTGAACTGTCGCGCCGTACTGCTGGTGCTGCATGACGTAGCGCCGTCGACGTGGGCGGATTATCGACCGTTTGTCGAAGCGGTCGATGCGATCGGCGGCGTCCCGATGACCTGGCTGGTGGTTCCGGACTTCCATGGGCACGACGCACTTGCCAACCACCCGGCGTTTTGCCGAATGCTCGGCGAGCGGCTTGCCCGTGGCGATGAGCTAGCCTTGCACGGCTATTACCATGAGGACCGCGAGCCAGCCCCAACCACGCCCCGGGACTGGTTCATGCGCCGGATCTACACCCACGAAGGCGAGTTTTATCGTTTGCCCCACGCCGCCGCCCTGGCTCGCCTGCGCGCCGGCATCGAGCTGTTCCAGCGCAATGACTGGCCGTTGCACGGTTTCGTCGCCCCGGCCTGGCTGATGAGCGAGGGCACGCGCCAGGCCCTTCGCGAGCTGCCATTGTGCTACACCAGCGACCCGCAGCATCTTTATCAATTACCGGATTTCACCCCCATCGACACCCCGGGCCTGGTCTGGAGCGCTCGCAGTGCCTGGCGCCGAGGCCTGTCAAAAATCGTCAGTGACCAACGCGAACAGCACTGGCGCGACGCCCCGGTGATTCGTCTAGGCTTGCACCCGGTAGACATGCGCCACGCGTTCGCGCGTGATTACTGGCTACACACCCTTGAACGACTGCTGGCGGAAGGACGCAAGCCCATGAGCAAAATCGACTGGCTGATTCATCAACGCGAGCGAACGGGACGCGCGGCATGAGTCGCGGCATTGTGCTGTTGATCGGCCTGCTCGCCGCCGTCCTGATTCCGGTGCTGCTCGGCGGCGGTGAAATCGGCGCGCGGCTGCAGAGCTTTCCGCTGCAATGGCTGCTGATCATGTTCGGCATGATCCTGCTTTGCTGGGGCATCAATACCCTGCGCCTGCGACTGCTGCTGGGCGATCAGCGGGAGCGGGTCACGCCGCTGAAAAGCCTGGGCGTGGTCATGGCCGCAGAGTTTGCCTACTGCGCCACCCCCGGCGGCAGTGGCGGGCCGCTGACAATCATGGCGTTACTCGCCCGCTGCGGCGTGCGCCCGGCCCGGGGCAGCGCAGTGTTTGCCATGGATCAGTTGAGTGATCTGCTGTTCTTTCTCTGCGCCCTGAGCGGCATTCTGATTTACGCGTTGTTTCAGCACCTCAGCGACCGCCTGGAGTGGTTGCTGATGGTCAGTGCGGTGTCGCTGTTCGGCGGGCTATTGAGTTGCGTGCTGCTGGCGCGCTACCACCGCCGCCTGATCCGCCTGAGCGGGCGCCTGCTCGCCCGCCTGAACGTGCAACCCGCCACTCGCCGGCGCTGGGCGCGCAAGCTGCTGCATTTTCTCGACGCGTTTATCGACACGCTCAAGTTGCCGTGGCAGACCCTGGTCAAAGTCTTCGCCCTGACCTGCATGCACTGGCTGCTGCGCTACAGCGTGTTGTACCTGGCCTTGCGCGGGTTGGGCGCGGACCTGCAATGGGCCTGGAGTTTTCTGGTGCAGATGCTGTCATTGGGCGCCGGCCAAATGAGCCTGTTGCCCGGTGGCGCAGGCGCGGCGGAACTGACTTCGGCGGCGCTGCTGGCGCCGATGGTCGGCAAATCCACCGCGGCGGCGGCGATTCTGATCTGGCGGGTGGTGACGTTCTACTTCTATCTGCTGGTGGGCGGCCCGGTGTTTCTATTGATGCTGGGACGGCCATTGCTCAAGAAACTGCTGAAGATTCGACAAGCCTGAAGATCGCAGCCTGCGGCAGCGCCTACAGGGGATCGCCATTCAATGTAGGCGCTGCCGCAGGCTGCGATCTTTTCAGGCCGACTCACTGTCCTCATCCGGTTCGGGCTTCACCTGCTCCCACAACTCCGCCGCCCCGGGAAACTCGGTGCCGTCTTCCGGGCTCAGGTCATCCGGGTCGTAGCGGCACAGACAGCCCTCCCCCAGAGTCGCAGGCGCTTTCGAAGTGGCTTTGTCCAGTGGATCACTCACGGGCAGTTCCTCAAGGGCTGAAACGAAAAAAGGGCCTGGAACGATTGAACGCCCAGGCCCTTCATTATTCAAGCATGCGTGGGTTCGATCAGAACACCACGGTCTTGTTACCGTGCACCAGCACGCGGTCTTCGAGGTGATAACGCAGGCCCCGGGCCAGCACCATCTTCTCGACGTCACGGCCGAAACGCACCATGTCTTCGATGCTGTCGCTGTGGCTGACACGCACCACGTCCTGCTCGATGATCGGACCGGCGTCCAGCTCTTCGGTGACGTAGTGGCAGGTCGCGCCGATCAGTTTCACGCCGCGCAACGACGCCTGATGGTACGGCTTGGCGCCGACGAACGACGGCAGGAAGCTGTGGTGAATGTTGATCACCTTGTGCGCGTACTCACGGCACAGCGACGGTGGCAGGATCTGCATGTAGCGCGCCAGCACCACCACTTCGGCATCGTGCTGTTTGACCAGACGCGACACTTCGGCGAATGCCGGTTCCTTGTCCTGCGGATTGACCGGGACATGGTAATAAGGAATGCCGTGCCACTCGACCATGCTGCGCAGGTCATTGTGGTTGGAAATCACGCAGGAGATTTCGCAATCGAGCTCATCGCTGTGCCAGCGGTGCAGCAAGTCGGCCAGGCAGTGAGATTCGCGGCTGGCCATCAGCACTACGCGCTTCTTCTGCTCGGTGTCGGTGATGCGCCAGTCCATCGAGAACTCTTCGGCGATCGGCGCAAACTTCTCGCGCAACACTTCAATACCGAACGGCAGCGAATCGGCACGAATTTCGTGACGCATGAAGAACCAGCCGTTCTGATTGTCCGAATGGTGGCTCGCTTCGGTGATCCAGCCGTTGTGGGATGCCAGAAAGTTACTGACTTTGGCAACGATGCCAACGCGGTCAGGGCAGGAAATCACCAACCGAAAGGTGCGCATGGGGGGAAACTCCAGAACTTCGCAAAGGCGGGCATTCTAGCGACTGCGCGCGGAAACTGCAGTATTGATGACCCTGTCCGCGGAAAACGAGCGGTTCAGGCTTTCTCGGCGCTGCGCGCACGAAGGGAATGACGCGCCTGCAGCATTGTTCAGGTGGGTAATTGTGAATATTCGTGATGACTGCATCACATTATTTAACAGCGCATTCAATTTACCGGTTATTTCACGCAACTAATTCAAATAAAAAAACCGCTTAAATGTTTACTTGATGAAACAGCCTGACTATTATTGCGGCACTGTCCCTGCCATTCAACACCTCATAAGGTAGTTATCATGTCCTTGATCAACGAATATCGTGCCACTGAAGAAGCAATCAAAGAGCTGCAAGCCCGTTTGAAGAACCTGTCGCAAGACGACAAATTGCAAGCCGAGCTGGAATTCGAAGGCAAACTGCGCACCCTGATGGGCGAATATTCCAAGTCCCTGCGCGACATCATCGCCCTGCTGGATCCAGAATCGAAAACCAAAGGCACCCGTGGCGCCGCAGTAAAAACTACCGGCACCAAGCGCGCACGCAAAGTTAAACAATACAAAAACCCGCACAACGGCGAAGTCATCGAAACCAAAGGTGGCAACCACAAGACTCTGAAAGAGTGGAAAGCCAAGTGGGGCGGTGACGTGGTTGAAGGCTGGGCTACCCTGCTGGGCTAAGCCGCAACGCCGGTCGCCGATTGCTTCTGCGACCCATGAAAAACGCCAGCATACGCTGGCGTTTTTTTATGCGCGGCCTTTCATGGACACACTATGTTCGATTTCAAAGATTCAAACGTTTGCGCAATGCCTCGACATAATTCTGCCACTCATTGAGCACTTGATTCTGTAGCGGCGTAGCACTAAGCGCCCATTGCTGCGCGGCTTCGGCAAATGATCTCAGGGTATTAGGTGCGCCCATTTGCGGCTCGGACAAACGCTGCTGGCAGAATATTCTCCAGCGCTCTTGCTCTGCAGAATTCAACGTCTCGGGAAAGTTGCGTGCGCGATATCGAAAGAGCAATTCAGGCAGACGTTCATCATCGAACGGCCAGTGTTCTTGCGCTAACTGCGCCGGATCCGCCGTCCTCACTTGCTCGCATAGACGCCGATCGCGATCACCGATAAATCCATCGTACAACTGCTGTTCCGGGTCTTCACTCGGGGTGAAGTCTTCGCTGGCATACATTGCCGTAACTTTATCTTTCCAAACTTGTTGTGCGTCACTTAGCCGCAGCGCACGCGCCTGATAGAGCGCCATGTCCAACCCAAGGCGCTGCTGATCGTCGGCACGCAATACCGACAACGGCGCCACCACCGGGCAGCGATTGATGTGAATCAGCTTGAGCGGCACCGGCAGTTCACCCTCGGCCAACGCGTCGCGGCGGGTGTAAAGACGCTGACGCAGGGTATCGGCGTCCAGATCCAGCAAGCCTTGCGGGTCGAGGTGCAGGTCACAGACGATCAAGGCATTGCGATTACGCGGATGCCAGGCCAATGGCAGCACCACACCGACATAATGCCGGGCCGCCGAAAAGCGTCCAGAGATATGCACCATCGGCTGCAGCAGGCGAATCTGATCCATGACCTTCTGCTTGCTGCGCAGTTGAAACAGCCAGTCATACAACTTCGGCTGTTTCTCGCGGATCAACCGCGCCAGGGCGATGGTTGCGCGCACATCCGACAGCGCTTCGTGGGCATGCCCATGGTCGATGTTGTTGGCGGCCGTCAGGCGTTCGAGTTTGAGGGTGACCTTGCCTTCGTCATCGGTCGGCCAGACCAGACCGTCGGGGCGCAACGCATAGGCGGCGCGCACCACATCGATCAGATCCCAGCGACTGTTGCCGCCCTGCCACTCGCGGGCGTACGGGTCGAAGAAGTTGCGGTAGAGGCTGTAGCGGGTCATCTCGTCGTCGAACCGCAGGGTGTTGTAACCCGCGCCGCAGGTGCCGGGCGCTGCCAGTTGCGTGTGCACCCGGGTCATGAAGTCGGCTTCGCTCAGGCCCTGCTCGGCGAGACGGCTCGGGGTGATGCCGGTAATTGCACACGCAGCGGGATGCGGCAGAATGTCTTCGCTGGGCTGGCAGTAGAGGTTGACCGGTTCGTCGATTTCATTGAGATCGTGATCGGTGCGAATCCCGGCCACCTGCAGCGGACGATCGTTGCGGGGATTGATGCCGGTGGTTTCGTAGTCGTACCAAAAGATTGAAGTCACGGGCGGTTCCTGAACTGAAGATCGGCGAAGTCTAGGCGTTGAACCGCCATCGCGGCCAGCGCTCTGTCATTCAACCACCGTGCGCCACACGATGTGCAATACATAGTTATGTCGTTTTCCCCCAAGAGGCTGCTAGCATCGGACAGACTTCGCATCCCGATCCGGCCCCATCAGGTAGCCCATGCTCGAGAACACAGCAGCGCCACGGAAAGCACCGCTGAACCCGCCACTCGATACCCGCTATCAAGTGGAAACCCCGGAAGGCATCGACCTGCCGTTGCGCCCGGCCGGTCTGATGGTGCGCACCCTGGCCTTCGGCATCGACCTGGGCATTCGCGGCGCCCTCCTCGGCGTGCTGTTCCTGGCACTGGCGTTTCTCGGCAAGCTCGGCATGGGCCTGGGGTCGCTGCTGCTGTTTGGCGTCAGCTGGTGGTACATGGTGCTGTTCGAAGTGCTGCATCAGGGCCGTTCGCCGGGCAAGCAATGGATGGGCCTGCGGGTGATCCACGATAACGGCACACCCATCGGCTGGTCGGCCTCGCTGCTGCGCAACCTGTTGCGCTTTGTCGATCTGCTGCCGTTCGGCTACTTCCTTGGCGCCATCAGTTGCCTGCAACACCCGACCTTCAAGCGCCTGGGCGACATTGCCGCCGGCACCCTGGTGGTCTACAGCGAACGCACCCTGCTCCGCCCGCAATTACCCGACGCCCAGCCGCGCAGCGCGCCCGTGCCGCTCAATCTCAGCGAACAACGCGCGCTGCTTGCCTTCGCCGAGCGCCAGGCTGAACTGTCGCCCGCGCGGGTCAATGAGCTGGCGGCCCTGCTGGCCCGGCCGCTGCACATCCCGGCGCCCAAAGCGGTCAGCGAACTCAACGGCATCGCCCGCGGCTTGTTGGGTCCGACATGAAACAGAGTCTTTTCGAAGCCCGCCACAAGGCCGAATGGGAGCGTTACACGCTGGCCCTCGAACGCCTCGAACGCGGCAAGGACACTTCTCAGGTGGCCAGTTTCCCCAAGGCTTACCGGCGCGTGTGCCAGCATCTGGCGCTGGCGCAGGAGCGCGGCTACAGCAGTTTTCTGATTGACTCGCTGCAGCAACAGGTGTTGCGCGGCCATCAGCAGTTGTATCAGCACCGCAGTCGTTTCGGCGCCAACTTGCTGGGTTTCATCCTCGCCGACTTCCCCCGACTGGTGCGCGCCGAATGGCCGTTCGTGCTGGCTGCCGGCCTGCTGTTTTTCGGCAGCCTGATCGGTTTTGCGCTGCTGGTATATGCCTATCCCGAGCTAATCTACAACCTGATCCCCGCCGAACAGGTGCGCGAGATGCAGAGCCTCTACGATCCGGTGGCCGGGCACCTCGGGCGCTCGGCCGAACGCGCCGCCAGTGAAGACTGGGTGATGTTCGGATACTACGTGATGCACAACATCGGCATCGCTTTCCAGACCTTCGCCAGTGGCTTGCTGCTGGGGGTGGGCAGTGCGTTTTTCCTGTTCTACAACGGCTTGGTCATCGGAGCGGTGGCCGGACACCTGACCGAGATCGGGTTTGGTCAGACGTTCTGGTCGTTCGTGATCGGCCACGGCGCTTTTGAACTGACTGCCATTGCCCTGGCTGGAGCGGCAGGCCTCAAACTGGGCTGGGCAGTGGTCGCACCGGGGCGTCTGACGCGTGGCGAGGCACTGGTGGAAGCCGCGCGCAAGAGCGTGCTGCTGGTGTGCGGGGTCATGCTGTTGCTGTTGATCGCCGCTTTCGTCGAGGCGTACTGGTCATCAAAAACCAGCGTTACCCCGTTGACCAAATACCTGGTCGGCGCGGCGTTGTGGGCGGCGGTGGCGGCGTACTTGCTGTGCGCCGGAAGGACACGCCATGCGCCTGAGTGACGCCACCGTAGCCATCCGCCCGCGCAGCACCTGGGAAGCCATGGACCTGGGCGTCCTCATGAGTCAGCAGCACCGGCGTCTGCTGATGACCAGTTGGGCCATCGTCACCCTGCCGCTGTTCGCCTTGCTCACGTTGTTGCTGTGGGATTCGCCATCGCTGGCGGTGTTCATTTTCTGGTGGCTGAAACCGGCTTACGAACGCCTGCCGCTGTACATCCTGTCCAAGGCCCTGTTCGGCGAAACACCGACCCTGAAACAGGCTCTGCGCGAATTTCCTCGGTTGCTCAAACCGCAACTGCTGGCCAGCCTGACCTGGCGCCGCCTGAGCCTGAGCCGCAGTTTTCTGCTGCCGGTGTTGCAGCTTGAAGGCCTCGACGGTGCGGCCCGCCAGCAACGTTTGCAGGTGTTGTTGCAACGCAATGCCGGCGCCGCACAATGGCTGACGATCATCGGCATGCACCTGGAGACCGCGCTGTGGATCGGCCTGATGGTACTGTTCTACATGCTGCTGCCGCAGCCGATCGAAACCGACTGGGACTGGCAATCGTTGATCCTCGACGCCGATCACCCTTGGCGCTGGCTGGAGCACCTGACCAATACCTTTTATGCGCTGGTGCTGGTGATCTGGGAGCCGGTGTATGTCGCCTGCGGTTTCAGCCTGTATCTGAACCGGCGCACCACCCTGGAAGCGTGGGACATCGAGCTGGTGTTTCGCCGTTTGCGCCAGCGTCTGAACAGCAGCACTTTGGGTTTGCTGCTGGCCGTCTGCCTTTTGTTACCAGCAGTGCCACCCGTATGGGCCGCGGCCGATCCCGCCAGCGCGCCGCAGGCGCCACGCCTGCTGCACCAACCGCTGACCAGCCAGGCCGCGCACGACAGCATCAAGGCGTTGCTGGAACAACCACCGTTCAAGAACAAGGAAAGCGTGACCCGTTATCGCTTTGGCGACGACCCGGCCCCCCCCGCCGAGGCCAGGCCCGGTGAGGCGCCGCAGTGGCTGAAAACCCTGCTCGGCTGGCTCGACAGTCAACGCTTCAATGCGCTGGGCACCCTGATTGAAGTGCTGTTGTGGGGGGCATTGATCGCCGCTATCGGCTGGCTGATCTGGCGCTACCGCGAGTTCCTGCGCACCTTCGTCAGTCGCCGGGCGAAGCTGCCCGCCCGCGTCAGGCACCCCACGCCGCAGCAAGCATTCGGCCTGGATCTGGACCCGCAAACCCTGCCCGATGACATCGCCGCCAGTGCCGAACAACTCTGGCACAGCCAGCCACGCGCCGCGCTGGGCCTGCTCTATCGCGGCTTGCTCAGCCGCCTGCTGCATGACTTCGAGCTGACCTTGAAACCTGCCGACACCGAGCATCAGGTGCTGCTGCGGGTCGAGCAGTTGCAGCGCCCGGAACTGCTGAGTTTCAGCCGCACCCTGACGCTGCACTGGCAGAACATGGCCTACGGGCATCGTGTGCCGGCGGCGCATCTGCAACAGGAACTGTGTAACGGCTGGCGTGCCCTGTTCGGCCCGGGAGTGCGCGTTTGAACCGGCGCAACGTGTGGCTGATCGGCGGGCTGATTGTCGCCCTGCTCGCAGCGTTGAGCTTCTATCTGTACCTCAAGGCCAGGCCCTATCAGGAAGTGATCGATCACGGCCCTTCGCCCCAGGCCCAGGCCAATCCCTATCTGGCGGCGGAAATGTTCCTGCGCGAGCGCGGTCTCAAGGTCGGCCATGCCGAAACGCTGGCGGTGCTGCCCGACATCGATCCGCGTCGGCACACCCTGCTGTTGTTCAGCGAGCGCTCGCGGATGCCCCCGCGCCAGGTCGATCAGGTGCTGAACTGGGCACGCGCCGGCGGGCGCCTGGTGTTCGTCGCCGAAGCGCTGTGGGATAAACAGGCCGGACAGAGCGATGACCTGTTGCTGGACCGGGTGCAACTGCACCAGTCCCTGAGCAAGAATCTCAAGGAGCCGCCGGCAGAACTGGCCGATGACCCGTACCCGAACCTGACCAAGCTGTACCTGGAGGACGAGGACGCTCCCGCCTACGCCGGTTTCGACACCGCGTTTCATCTGGATGACCCGAAGAATCTCGCGCAAGCCTGGGCCAACAGCGCCAAGGCCACGCACATGATGCAACTGGCCTACGGCCTCGGCTCGATTACCGTGGTCACCGATGCCGAGTTGTGGAAGACCCCCGCCATCAGCAAACACGACAACGCCTGGCTGCTCTGGTATCTGAGCGCCGACACCGACGTCACGCTGCTTTTCAACACGGCACACGACGGCCTGCCGACCCTGCTCTGGCGCTATTTCCCACAAGCCATCGTTGCTCTGCTGGCGCTGATCGGCCTGGGCTTGTGGCACGTCGGTGCGCGCCATGGGCCACTGCTCGCGCCCGCCCCACGGGCTCGCCGCCAGTTGCAGGAACACCTGCGCGCCAGTGCCGATTTCATCCTGCGCCACAACGGCCAGCACACACTGTTGCAAGCCCTGCAACAGGACGTACTGCGCCGCGCCCGACGCCGCCATCCCGGCTTCGACCAATTGAACGTGGCCGAGCAATGGCTGGTGCTGTCGCGCCTGACCCGACAGCCGACCCGCGCCATCAGCCAGGCCCTGAGCCCGGTGCCGAAACAGCGCATGAGCAGCGCTGATTTCAGCCGCCAGGTGGCCCACCTGCAAACCTTGAGGAACACGCTATGAGTGAACAGATCGAGCCCGGCAGCGCCAGCCACGCCGCCCAGCAACGCCAGCGTGCCAGCCAGCTGGCGCAAGCGGTGCGCGGCGAATTGCAGAAGGCCCTGATCGGCCAGAACGGCGTGATCGACGACGTGCTGACCGCGTTGATTGCCGGCGGCCACGTGCTGCTCGAAGGCGTCCCCGGACTGGGCAAGACCTTGCTGGTGCGGGCGCTGGCGCGGTGCTTCGGCGGCGAGTTCGCGCGCATCCAGTTCACCCCGGACCTGATGCCCAGCGACGTCACCGGCCACGCGGTGTACGACCTGCACACCGAGCAGTTCAAGCTGCGCAAGGGGCCGCTGTTCACCAACCTGCTGCTGGCCGACGAGATCAACCGCGCACCGGCGAAGACCCAGGCGGCGCTGCTCGAAGCGATGCAGGAACGCCAGGTCACCCTCGAAGGCCGGGCGCTGCCCATCGCCCAGCCATTCATGGTGCTCGCCACGCAAAACCCGATCGAACAGGAAGGCACTTACCCGCTGCCGGAAGCCGAACTCGACCGCTTCATGCTCAAGGTGCGCATGGACTACCCGGATGCCGAGCAGGAGCTGCACATGGTGCGTCAGGTCAGCCGCTCGACCCGCGCCGACATGCTCGATGTGCAGCCGCTGCGCACGGTCCTGCAAGCCAAGGATGTACAGGCCTTGCAACGCATCGCCAGTGACCTGCCGCTGGACGATCAGGTGCTCGATTACGCCGTGCGCCTGGCGCGCAGCACCCGCACCTGGCCGGGACTGACCCTCGGCGCCGGGCCGCGTGCCTCCATCGCCCTGGTGCGTTGCGCCCGCGCCCGGGCGTTGCTGCGTGGCGGCGAGTTCGTGATTCCCGATGACATCAAGGGCTGCGCGCTCTCGGTGTTGCGTCATCGGGTGCGGGTGGCACCGGAGCTGGACATCGAAGGTCTGCAGGTCGATCAGGTGCTGCAGCAACTGCTCGACCAAGTGCCGGCGCCGCGCCTATGAGAATTCAGGAAAAATCAAAAGATCGCAGCCTTCGGCAGCTCCTACAGGGGATCGCGCTCTATGTAGAAGCTGCCGCAGGCTGCGATCTTTTCAGTAAACAGCCCGGTGCAGCGCCATGAAACCATCACGCCTGCTGCTCATCTGGCTGGCCATTCTGCTGGCCGTTGGCACGCTGCTGGGCACCGTGCAGGCACTCGACATCCAGACACCCGCCAGTCTGTCGGCGATCAACTGGGGGTTGCTGCTGGCCCTGCTGGTGCTGGCGTTGCTCGACGCCGTTCGCCTGCGGCGCATGCCCTCGCCCCGGGTGCAACGGCAGATGCCCGGCAGCCTGGCACTCGGCCGTTGGAGCGAGGTACGGCTGCAGGTCAGTCACGACTTCAGCGAGCCGCTAACGCTGGAGATGTTCGATCACGTGCCACCGGGGCTGAGTTTCGAAAACCTGCCACTGTCGGTCGCGTTGCAACCCGGCCAGTTCAGCGAGGTCGGCTACCGCTTGCGCCCGCTCAGTCGCGGTCACTTCACCTTCGCGCATTGCGAAGTCAACCTGCCCAGCCCGCTGGGTCTGTGGTCAGGCAAACGCCTGCTCGACGTACCCGGCGACATTCGCGTCTACCCGGACTTTGCAAAGCTCTACGGTGGGCAGTTGCTGGCGGTGGATAATCGACTCAGCCAACTCGGGGTACGTCAACGACAGCGACGCGGTCTGGGTCTGGAGTTTCACCAATTGCGAGAATTCAGAGAAGGCGACAGCCTGCGCCAGATCGACTGGAAAGCCACGGCACGCCAGCGCACACCGATTGCCCGCGAGTACGAGGACGAACGCGATCAGCAGATTATTTTCATGCTCGACTGTGGCCGGAGCATGCGCAGTCAGGACGATGAACTGTCGCACTTCGACCATGCGCTCAATGCCTGCCTGCTGCTCAGTCATGTGGCGCTGCGCCAGGGTGACGCAGTGGGCCTTAGCACCTTCGCCAGCGATCGGCCGCGATACCTGGCGCCGGTCAAAGGCACCGGTTATCTCAACGTATTGCTCAACAGCGTTTACGATCTCGACAGCACACAACGGACCGCCGACTACCAGGCAGCGGCCAATCAGATACTGGCGAAACAAAAACGCAGGGCACTGGTGATACTGATCACCCATCTGCGCGACGAAGACGATGAAAACCTGTTGAACGCCGTCAAACGCCTGAGTGTTCGACACCGGGTGTTGGTGGCCAGCCTTCGGGAAACCGTGCTCGATGAAATACGCCAATGCCCGGTAGAAACACTGGACGAAGCGCTGGCCTATTGCAGCGTGGTGGACTATCTGAATGCCAGCGTGCTACGCCATGAGCACTTGATTGCCCATGGTGTTGCGGTGCTGGAAGCTCGACCCGGGGAGTTGGGAGCCGGGTTGGTGACGCAATACCTGAGCTGGAAAAAAGCCGCCGCCCTCTAACTCTCGGCCAAACCCGCAGGCGGTACAGGCCCCAGCGAATTCAGATTGAGAGGCGATTGGTTGAGTAGACGAGAAGCCTCCAGTACAACGTTATAGGCACCGCCGATGGTACCGGTGCATTGCCATTCCAGGCCGGCACTGGTCAATTGCCGAGGCACACCCAACGCTGGCACAACGGTCAATCCCACGTCCCGGGCGGAGGAGTAGCCCTTCAGCCCGAGGCTTATATCGCGATTGAGCAGATGACTGCTGGCATTGCCGACCGATAACCTGATGACATGCACCTGCGGGGTCCGCGGAAACAGCGTTGCTTGCCCCCAGACCGAATTCGCCCCATCGGTGCCCAACTGAATCAGGGCATCGGCCCAGGGATCTGCGGCCAGGGACTTGATACGGAAAGTATGGGACGGCGGCGCCTCGGCACTATTTTCGACGTGCTCAACCGTAGCAACTACCGAAACCTCCCCTGAGTTTTCCGGACGGTAGGAGAAATACGCCCACCCCTGAGCATCCGTCATCACTTGGATGGTTTTCTGCTCGGCAACGAACGTCACCTCCACACCGGACGCTGCCCGTCGTGTGCCCGACGATACAACCTTGAGGCCCAGCCGGACGCTTTCGCCCACCACCGGATCACATGAGGACTCACGCACCTTCTCGATCTCGAGTCCACTGAGTACCGACTTCTGCTCATCAGACACCTCTCCCCCCTCGTGCGTGAGCGGTGTGGACGGCGACACCGTGGACGAATCCGACGCCTCGGCGGCGGCCAGAACCTTGACATCAAATGTAAATGAGGGACCAACAGGGCCATCGTAGGGGCTTGTTAGCTCGGCACGCACTGGCTGATCACCCGGCCGAGTGGCGGTAATAGCACAGCGAGCCCAACCATTTTCCGATGTCGGAATGAGTGTTGAAGTGCCCTCGTGTGCGAAGCTCACTTCGAGTCCCGGTACTGAGCGCTGGGTATAGTACGACTGACTCTTGACCTCCAGAAAAAAGGTTTGGCCCACAATCGGATCGAACGTGAGCCCACGCAGATCGGTGATCTCCATACGGTTGTGCGCCAATACCATAGGCAGTGCAGGGAACGTGTAACCGGGTTGAGAGAGCTCCAGCGCCAGTGCCAACGTTCCGCCCTCAGCGCTGTCGCGAGCATCGAGCATCCATTCCAGGCCACCACTTGGGAGAGCCACTGCATGATCCGGCACAAGTTTCACGTTGAGATCACGATTTGACTCATCCACCCATTTCGCAACGATATCAAGTCCGATCAACAGGCTGCCGAAACGGGGATTAAACTTTAACGTGTGCGTCCCACCCAGACAGGGATGCGTGATGATGCCTTCGATAGGCTTTTCGTCAAACTCGAGCTCACCCTCTCCTTCAAGCGTTGGCGAGAGAAGTCGCCCCTGCAATTCATAGGGCGCCAACTCGTCATGGCACACATGCAACTGAAAAGATGCACTGATGGCGGAGGTTGAACTGACCTTCCAGGTCAGGCCGCTGCGGGTCAACTTCCGAGGGGTCGACGGAGAAGGCTCGATATGAAATTTCAGATCCAGGTTTTCTTCATTCGTCAGCGCCAGGTAAATATCTTCGTCCAGAAGCGTATCGTCACCCGGCATGATCAGCAGATCCACAGGCGCGGTATTACGAAAACATAGAAGTCCGACCCTTTCTTCGCGCAGACCATTGAGCGTCACCGTGACCAGCCTGCTCCAGGGATCCTCAGCCAAAACAGTGATCTCGAATACATGCTCGTGATACTGCTCATCATGAGGGCTGGCCACTCTGGCCGTCACTGTAAAATTCCCCTCCTCGCTCGGACTAAACAGGTATACACACCAACCATCATCACCGGTGAGCAAGGTTTCTTCAGGGCCTGAGCCAACACGCCACTGAACCTCAATACCTGATACGCCCCCCATGCCGAAAACCTGTGACAGTATCTGAACTTCCAGCCGCAGATCGGCACCGCCCACTGAAGGAAACCTCGACGGAGGCTTCACCTCACCGATGACCAACCAGTTATGGGCCAGGACCAGCTCTTGCAAAGGCGAGTGCCGCAACAGCTTCGAACAACTGACACTGAGCCCGAAAAGACTGTCTCCCTGGTTGCCACACACCACCTCCCACTTATGCCCCCGCCCTTCGACCGGGTTGAGGTCGTCAAGATCCGGCGTGAACGTCATACCCAGATCGCCCGGAGTGTCATTCCTGTCCCAATGCAATGCCAGTTCGGTTTCGGCCAATGCGTGCCCCTCCGCAAAGGCCAGCGTCACCTCATGGGTCGCGCCGCGGCAGGGATATCCCGTTTCGTGTCCCCAAGCCCACTCACGCGGTGAGCCATCCAAGGCAAATTTTGCGCTCAACCATGGATCCTCCTTCAACGCACGCACCGCGAACGCATACCGGGCATCTTCCTTTTTATAGTGACTGTCTACAGAGGCATCGATTAGCCAGTCGCCTGCGGTATCCGGTATCCAGGTAAGGCCGGCCTCACCGTTCTCGTCCGAGAATTGCCTGAGCAACACAACATCGTCCGCAGGAGTCGGGCCTTTCAGCGTCCAGGTGACCTCGCGGTTGGCCAGAGGCGTTTGGGTGTAATGGGACACCACCCGCACACGTAGCTCTACACTTTCATCCAGATCGATCACTGGATACCAGTCGGCCTCCTGCAACGGGATAACGTCGAGCTGGAAGTGCCCGCAAACCGCGTTCAACGGGTAGGTCTGGGCGGTGTACTCGCTGCGTATGGCCAAAGAGCGCTCAATCTCTTTGTCTTCAAAAATATCGGCACAGAAGATTTCCCACGGAACGTCCACGGAATGTTCCTGCCCAAAAGACGGGTTGGCACTGAGAATCCGCTCGGGATCCACCACGCCATCATTCACCAGCAATCCCGCATTCGTTCCAGACCACAGACTGTCGCTCGCCAGTTGCAGTGCCAGCGCATGACTGGCGCCAAAGCATAAGTGCAGTTTTTCTTCGGGGGACTGTGGCTCGCCATCAATTATCACGCTGTCCAGCCGCAAAGGCTCCAGCCATAATTCCACACTCACGAAAGTGGCTCGCACGGCACCAGGCCGGCCCGGCCCACCGTTATCCGGACTGATGATGGTAAATTTGACGCTGGTTTCATCAGGAGCGAGTGCAAGTGTGTACGGGTACTCGACAAGATTGAGATCCAGCAGCAACTGGTCGGGCTTCAATGTCTGTTCGGCGTCGGCCTCACGCGAGGGTACAAGCCTGAGCTCCACCTCCCCACCCAGGCTCGGATTGATCTTCAGCGTACCCTCCGCACCTTGAACCGCCTCGTAGAAAAATCTCAACTCGTAAACTGCTCTGCCAGCAGTCGGGCGCGGCAGCGGTGCCAGGGCGATTGTCTGTTCGCCAGTCCCCGTATTCACGGCGCTCATGAATCCGATCGTTTTTCCCTCCCATACCCCTTCTTGCCGGGTGACCTTTTGCTCGTCACTGATAATCCAGCCATCCAGCTGGTTCGCAAAATCACCGTTGACGATGAAGTTATGGCTGGCATAAATAACGTGTTCGTTCATGACCGCATCATCCTTGCACGCCTGGTACGCGTGCCTTGTCGGGCGAATTGTTTTCGGCATTGGATTTGAGCAAGTCTTCAACATCCCTGGCGAAGGACTGCCCACCATCCCGCGCTTGATAAACCAGCGTCAGAATGACGTCTGTCAATGAATCCAGAAGGCGCTCCTGGGAAGGCTGGCCAGACCTGGGAAGGGTCAGTACATATTCGGCATGGGCGCCCGTGCCTTCGAAAGGCAGGTAACGGCCGTCATCCATCCACTGGGCAAGGCCGTTGTCATCCAGCCCCAGAGACAGACCGATCTGTTGGTAAGGGCGCAGGTTCTGCACCAGCGAACCTGGCGGCGCAACGCCGGTCGAAGTGTGCAGGTATTTGACAGCCTCGATATCCGGTTCAAGCAGCGTTGAACTGCTGATTTGCACCAGCGTCGCGCAAATATTCTGGTACGGTCCCAACAGGCCGGGAAACGTCAGGGACAAGCCCTTGACCTGACGGCAGTAGTGCCCCGGGTAGTCTTCATTGAAGAGTTCTTCGCTCAGCTTGATCTGCAGCGTTCCCGATTCTTTGAAGCTCTCCCAGCGGTTCGCATCCAGGTTCTTGAGCGATATCGTTTTCACCAGCTGCAGCCGATGCTCGTCGCGCTTGATACGGGCAGAAGCCATCCTCAACAGATCCAGTTTCAACGATTGACCGGTTGTGAACCCGTGATAGGTATCCATCCACACATCCGGTCGGACAAACCGCGGCTTGTAGTCGGCCATTTCGTACTGCCAGCAGGTTTCGGCACACAGGCACAGTCCGGCAACGACGTCGTAGACCTGGTAGATCAGCGTCTTCACCTGGCCCACGACCCAGTTACTCAGCTCCCGGCCAGTCGTACGATTTTTGTAGAATGCGTACACCGCCCTCGCCTGGTTGTTGGATATTTCGGTCTGTTGCAAGCTGGCCCTGGCGGCGCTGATCGCATGCTCCTGCGCCAGCAGTTGCTCACGCAACACCCTAACCTCGGCATTGGATTGATCGCGGGCAAGCTCCCACTCTTGTTTGCGCCGCCGTTGTTGCTCAATGATGCTGGCCTCCTCGGCTTCGCGCATCATGAGTTCCGCCGTCAGTTGAGCCACCTCGGCAAAAGCGTAAGGAATGGCCGCCAGACGCATGCCGCCATTGGCCACCCCGTAGATATTGGGAAGCAGGTCCAGCGCCGCCCCCGTTGCCCGCAGTGCCCCGGAGCCCGCGGAGACATATCGGGCCTGCCGGTTTTTTTCCAGCACACCATATTCAGCCGCTGAAACTCCTTCCAGGAGCAATAGGTCATAGTGCTGCACCCGGGCCTTGACCATGCTTTCGCTTTGTCTCAACGACGCCGCCGTCGCCTCGAGTTGGGCAATCGTCATCTCGTGGATCGAGCGGGCATAGTCGGCCAGTTCGATCATGTGGCTTTGCTGCAGCTCGTCCAGTTCGCCCCGGTCACGCAACTCCAGCCATGACCGTAGCTGATCCTCCTGCTGAATCAGGAACTCCACACCTTGCAGCGCGAGGTTGTACACGGACTGCCATTTGTAGGGAACCACCTGCACCTGACCACCCGGATTACGCGCGGCACCCAGATTGCCGTTGGCTTGCGCACGCAACAGCGCCAGCGGATCCATCGTTCGCTTGAACAGTTGAATCGACAGTGGCTGACCATCGATCGAACGGTTGTTGCGCAAGTTGTTCAATCGCGTGTTGAGCAGCGTCCACAACGCTTTGGGGCGCTCGTTGATCCCGGGCCGGAACACACCGGAACCCAACAGATCGAAACGCGGGGTAGCCTGCATCGCGGTAGGCACTTCATCCAGGCTGAGATCAAGACTGGCTTCAAAAGCCTTGAGCTGATCGCGCCCCCGGATCCTGCTCAACACGTCGCTCAGCTTACTGGGCTTCCAGGTGCTGGCCGTTCGAGTGACCGGTTCTTCACCGATCAGCGTCAGGGCCCGGCTGTAATTGAGCCCCGCGCTAACCATGCTGTCGTAATCCAGATGACGATAAAGAACGTCGCCCCACTCGATCAGGTTTTCCACATAACGCAAAAAAATCGCGATCTTGAAGTGAACCGGCGCGCAGTAACCAATCGCGTCCGGATCCGACGGCGCTGCGCTTTCATAGGAGCACTCGATAGTCTCGTTCTGCAGCGGCCGGCAGCGCCAATATGCCGGTGCCTCAATGACCACCGGATCATCGGACTGCGGGTTTTCGGGGGGGGGGATTTCGCGCGCCAACGGGTTGAAGACGTACTCATACCAGGCCTGGGCTTCGTGATGACGGCCCTCCGCCGACAAGCGTGAACCCACCAGATCCGGGGTATGGAAGAACAGTTCCCAGAAGTACAAACCATTGCAGCCATCGAATGGCCCGTTTTCCTCGATCTGTCCGTCGGGCATGAGTGGCTCGTCGACATGCTGGGTGTCCCAGGCCAGCAACGCATCCACCGAGACCGCCGCGCGGCTGGTCAATACGGGGCCGAACGTGGAGTTCACCCGTGAGAACTTGAGTGTCTGATTACTGTTGAAGCTCAGAAACTGCGCGCCCTCAGCGCTGCTCTTGTCGATGGACGGGGTTGGGTATAACCGTGGCCGTTCCGTCAGCAAAACCTCGAACGAGTTGCGCCCATATCCTTTTTTACCCTCGTCCGCCTCACCGAAAGTAAATTCGATTGGATCTCCAATGGGAAAGTTTTCGATATTTGAAGAGGTTTGACGGCGATAGGTCAGCCAAGGGGTTGCGTACTGGCCATCAAGTACGCCGGTCGAGCTCCAGTCCGCCGGGTCAACCACAGTCCGCGCAGCGTATTCAAGCTTGAAGACGACAGGTGCATACAGAATCCTCGGCACTACCTGATTCTGTTCGTTCAATACCGCATCACTCAGGCCGGTGATGGAGAAACCGGCGCCGGCCCGAACCTCGTCCCGGGTTCTTGCCAGCAGAATCACTAACAAATCGTTGCCAAGGGAAGACACGGCTTCTGCCACCCAAATACCGTCGCCGGTCGATGTTTCCTTGAAATCATCGACGGCGAAAGAATGGATGGTTTCCTTGCTTTCCCCTTTCGCCAACTGCACGGCATGGATCTGAGCCGGCTTTTGGCGGGTGGTCAATGTGATCCGCAGTTGCCGCTCGCCGGCCTCGATAATCCTGATGTCAAAGGACGTATCGGTGGTCACCGCGCGCCAACTGATCGACAACCGCTCGAGCATCCGCCCTTCTTCTTTCACTGCATTGCAACGGCCTCGAACTCTGAGCACTTCATAGAATTTGCTATCCGGTGCCCGTTCGCGTGTGTAGATGGCGTCCAGAAACAAATTCGCGTTAATTGACCCCGGCGTCACCACGGAGCTGGTGATGGTGACCGTCGAATACTCCGCAGGTACCACCTTTTGCTGCAGACTGGCAGCATTTGCGAAGCGCCCGAAGGTCATCTCCAGCAAGGTTGCGGTGTCATCGGGCACCTTGCGGAACAACGCATCGCGGGTTTCATGAATTTCTATCTCATGGAACGAGGCCTGCCCATCCAGACCGTGACGGTTGGTATAACAGACCGCCAACCGGTCATCTCGTGGATCGCCATCGCCCAGTGACACAACGGTCAACCGTCCATTGGAAACGTCGTACTCGCTCTCACGCTGATGCAAGGACAGCGGAGCCGACCACTGGCCGTTTAGGGAGCTGAAGGCGACTTTGATCTCCAGTGACCAGGGGGTCTGCACTACGCCGTTGTTATCAATCAGGCGTTCACGCCATTCACACCAGACCATGACCGGCAGGCCCAGCCAGTTCACACAGCGGATATCCACCACGGTGCCAGTGGTGGCGATATCGATCTTCTGCCATTCCCCCCAGGCAGCCGGATTGATTTTTCTGCTGTTGTTATCCAACTCGACTTTGACACTGCGCAAATAATAGGCAAACGGCGCTGTCCGCTCCTGTCCGATCAGGTAATAACTTGCATCCTGTACGTTCTGCCCATCGATATAGCCGCTGAGTACGTCGAGATCACAGAGACGCTGGAAGCTCTGCGTGTACTCCATCAATCCCCTTTGCACCGAATCGGTACTCAGGCGCATCTGATTCAAGCTGTTTTCCAGGGCCCGGAACAATGTGGTTTTTTTCAGGCGAAGTGACGGGACAATGTAGTTTTCCGCCTGATCCTTGAGCAGCACATTGGCCGACCATGTGCTGTAGTGACTCAGAAACTGGTACCAGTACTGCAAGTCTTCGTCGTCAAAATGGCTGCTTTCGTAACCCGGCTCCATACCGCTGTAAACCGACTGGATATGCTGCTGCAAGCAACGCACCGTGGAGGAAGTCAAGGTGGCTTGCAGTTGAGCGCTGTCCTGAGTGTCTAACATCAGATACTGACTCAAGTCCTCGGGGGTGTTCAGGCTGACCGCACCTGACCACAGATTTTGTCCCAGGATGGCCTCCACCATCGCCGCCGTATAACGCTCTATCAGCTCATTGATCTGGAGCGTGTCCATTGCTTATCTCCTTGTCGCGGTATGGTGAGTCGAGCGGCGAGTAACGGGACGCTTGGTCAGCGTGCCTTCGAGTACCAGCGCCTCATTCAGGCGATCACAGAACAGACTTAACTGAAACTGACCGTTGCGAATGTTTGCGATCTGGATCTCCACTTCATAGGGGGCATCGGTGAACTCAAAGCGCGTGGCCAGCGGTGGCGTGAACACCATTCCCAGCTCCCGGGTGGAGTAAGTGGCAGCCCATCCCAGCGCACCCTGGCTACCCTTGAGCTGCGTGGCGTCGATCGGTGAGATTTTCAGACGGTAATGGCTGTTTCTGAACAGCGTGAGCGTCTGGGGACCGGGGATGATGGGTACAGGAGGGAGCTCAACTCCGGACTCAATGGTGATCAGTTCGACTTGCCATTCAAAGGCTTTAAGCACTGTCAGGTTGAATGTCTGAAGCCCTGGATGGAGTGCCAAATCGGCGGTCACGACGAAGTTACCCGCTGTTGCCGACGTGAACGGGTACACCGACCGCCCTTGCGCATCGGTCGCCAGGGTAATTTCCACGGGAGGATTCGAATCGACCCTCCACATCACAGGATAATTACTCACCGGTTTCGCATTCGCGGCGCTCGATTCCTTCACATCCACCCACAACAATGTCGGCCGGGAAGCCCCGACCACCGGGAAGCGAATGACCTCCGAATAGTTCTGGATGACGGCATCACTGGCTACCCACACCATGACTTCAACCCTGGGGTCGGTGCCCAGTTTCGCGAAGACGGTCAATTCGCCCTGCTGCGGATCGGCCACGGAAAAATCAGAGAAGCCGTCTGCGTCGCTGAGTCGCTCGACTTCTGTCGAATCTGCACTGGTCCACCACACCACCTTCTCACCTTCTATCGGGCCATCGTCCAGTCCGACGACCTGACAGCGCACTTGCAGGGCATGCCCGACCATCGCAACCGCAGTGATAGAAGGAATGTCGAGAATCCGCGGTTTATTGGCAAACACGATGGGGCGACTGAACGTGAGACTGTGACTGCCTTCCACGTTGCTGACCGTGATATAGGCGTTCCCCGGGCTCAGGCTGGAGATCCACACACGGCTTACGCCATCCTTGTCGGTGAACGTCTGGCTGGGGCGAATTTCACCCAGCGTCGTGGACCAGGCCACGTGACGGTGAGCGCCCCTGTTGCCGTGATCGTCGATCAGCACGGCGTGCATTTCCTGCTCCCGAAGACGCCCCGCCAGCACCGGATCTCTGGGCGGCAATCCGCTCAACTCGGAATTGAACTTCAGGGTCGCCTCATCACAATCGATCAGCACCGACGGACCATAAATCGGCTCGTGGAGCGGCAACCAGTAGTGAAAATGGGCGGTTCCCTTCCTTGCGCCAGCCTGCAATCGCGCCCACGCGCGTCCTTCGTCATCCGTACGGATGAAAGGGGTGAGCATCGCCCCCAGATCTGTACTGGTTTCAATATCGACCTGTTTGAGCGGGTTACCGTAAAAGTCCCGGAGGGTGATCTCGAACTCCGCAACTTCCTGTGGCAGGTTCGCAATCAGGGTGGCGTTGTCCACCACACAACGGGTGGTGAAGCTCTGGCCGACTTCCGCCGAATCCTGTGGGGTGGTCGTGGCGTTGAACCGGGCCAGACTTTCCAGAGCGTTTTGCGCTGCGCTCGCGTAAAGCGGCTCAGAATCCAATGGGGACAACGCGCCCAGACTCAACGCTGCGGTGATGTCCATCCCTTGCCGGGCCAGCTCCAGCGTGCGCTCCAGCAAATCGAAATGCGCCAGACTGCGCAAAATGGGCCAGGCCGGGCTGTCGCTGTCTTCAACGTCGAGAGTGATATGTTTGGCGCACTCCAGCACATGCCGGATGCCACAGCCGAAATAAGTCGCCAACTTGTCGGCGGCGGCATCGCGAACCAGACGCAGGCCATCCTCACTCATGTCGTCGGGCAACTGGTTGACCTGACTCAGGTAGTCGAGGATCTTTTCCTCAGGCTGCCGGGCCCGGGAAATAACGCGACGGTAGAGCGCCAGGTAGTACACCGAGCGAATCGAGATCTCGTAGGGGCTTTCGAGACTGAACCATTGATACTGCTCGCCCGTCAGGAGTGTGGCGAGCATCTGTGGGCTCAACGCCAGTTTGTCGGCAATCCGGCCGCGCCGCTCCAGCTCTGTCAGCATTTGCAGGAACGAATCCGGTTGCTCCGGCACCCGCTGCTCCCGTGGCCTTGCAGCGGGTTGCAGCGACATGGCCTCTTTCAAAAAGTCATAAGGGTGGCCCTGGGCCCAGGACAACACCTGCGTCGCCAGCAATGAATCCAGCTTCAGATAAACCGAGATGCCCTCTTCCACCACCACCCGCTGCTCGTCCCGGCAACGCAACACAATCGTGCGGACAAGGGTTTCCAGCGCTTCGCGCCGGTCCGCATCCTCTTGCCCCGGATAGATCGTGCTCACAATGTCCTTGATCTCGGCAGTGGCGCGCTCCAGATACTGATCCTCTGCTTCCTCGGCACTGCCGATCACCAACCCATCGGCGTCCACCAGTGGTTCCAGCACTCTCAGCCACTGGATGAGCTGCTGGTTACTATCACGTAGCGGCGCGCCTGCCTCCAGCAGCGAGGCCTCATCCACCCGCACCGCCTGCACCTGGCTGCGCAATTGCCGCAGCAACTGCTCCTGGGATTCGGTCCAGACCGTCGGCACATAAACCGGATTGATGTTTTGCACCAGCCACAGGGGGGACAAATCGTATTCCCGGCACCAATTGGCACAGGTCATCAACCCGCGTATGGCACTCAGAGCATCCGCACCGTCCGCAGAACCATAACTGGACACCGCCGGCTCGCCTGCCAGTTGTGCCGCCAAGCCCTCCCCTTCGCTCAGAGTTTGCAGCAGGGCTGTCGATTCAATCGGAGTGATTCCAAACAACCGGCCCAGAAATACCAGGCGCCAGAAACTGGACAGAATCTTCAGGCTGCGCCTCAAGTGGGTCTTGAGGCCATAAGCCTCGGCAATCACCATCGCCAGGTAGCGGTAGGTTTCGAAATTGATTTCCAGCGCGCTGCAAATCTGATGCACCGTCTGCTGTTCGAGTTGCGTGCGCGGCATGATCGCAAACTCGACGTCATCGACAAACAACGGGACCTCATACACTTCATCCCGGTTATAGACACGGTCAAAGTGCGACAGCTGCCCATCCTGGCCGTACACCGACAGAACGTCGATGAGCGCTGCGAACTCTTCAGCCTTGCAGTCATGGATCCTATTGAGTTCCTTGAACAGGCCCAGACAACGCAGGGTATTGGGGCGGATCCAGATTAACGCCTCACCGGTGCCGCGACGCTCGGCATGCATCGCAGCCTTCAGCAGTTGATCAACCTGATGACCGGGCAGTTGCAGCATGCGATCCAGGCGGCACTTGCGGTTGATACGGTCCATGCGGTGTTCCAGCGCCGTGTCCCCCTCTCCTACATGGATCATTTCAAACAGGCCACCGATGCGGGCTGGGACCAGATCGATCGCAGGTTCTGCACCGTCATTGATAAACCAGGCGCCGGCGGTTTCCCCCGTCAGGGGTATATCCGGGTCACCCAACACAGGTGCATTGGCCGAGAGCTTGGGTGTAAAGGCCACCCGCCCGAGCAAGCAATCGACCTGACGTTGATCAAGACGCGTCGCATCCCTGAAAATCCAGAGCCTGCGCAAACTGGGGAGGAATCTTGCCAGGTCGCCAAAGTTCTCGAGGTAGAAGTCCCCCGCAGACGCTTGCGGATCCGGATCGACCCGCCGGGTCAGAGGATCGACCCTGCGCAGCGGCGCCCCGGCCATCGTCGCATTCAAGGGAAAGTAAGGGTCTTCCAGCAACAACGACAACTTCAGCGGCCCGATACCGCCACTCAGTTGCATGGCCACATCGGCGCTTGCTCCACGAGCGCCGGGGTTCTTGAAATACGGATAGCTCAGGTCGACCCGGCGAATAATATCCCCCAATACCCCATCTTTGAGGGCTGCACCGACGACATGGGAAATACTTTCCCAGTCGTGGTCATAGGGCAGGGAATTATGAAAACGGATCGTGCGCAGATACGCCTTGATGCTCGGCAACTCGAAACCGGGCGTGCTCCGGATCTGCGCTTCGAGTACCGAGTTGACGACTTCCAGTCGTGACTGCACGCGGTTGATCGCCATTTCGTCGATCAGCAATGCATCCACATCGGGGCGCCGTTCATCCAACGGGAGGGTTTGTCCCGGTTCGCCCTGCGGCACGATGTAGTCCCTTACCCATTCGCGCAGTGCCACCATATAGGCAGTGGTCGAAGCACTGTGTTCAGGGCTGCCCGCAGGAGCAGCAGCGTCGACGTCCGGCTGGAACTGCTCTTTGTACGTGGGCAACGGCACCAATGCCTGATCATCGCCTGGAGCCGGCAGAGCACGCAGGCTCTGCTCGCGAAACTGCCTGGCGATATACAACGCCAGGGCTTTGCCACGGGTGATCAGCGCGTGGGACTCCTGGCGACCAAGACCCATTGCCTGCAACCCGATCGGCCCCTGCTTTATCAACTCAAACACGCTGGGATTCTGCGCAATGAACTCATCGAAAGACGAGGGAGTTTCACCGCTTCTTTCTCCGAGTACAGCCTTGACCAATTGATGAACCGGACGGTTGTCGGACGCATTCATTGCGGTAGCCACTCCCAAGCAAAAAATCGTGCCATCGGCCATCAAGTCAATGGTCGGTATCTGGCGTCAGGTCGATTTAGCGCTTGTTACAGAAATGGGGCTACTGTCATATCTGACAGGTTGAATGACCGTTGGTCGGAATCTGTTGCCCTTCAACGCAGAAAAAAAAGGCCCTCACAAAGAGGGCCATGCCAGTACACAACTCTGTATGTCAGCCGATACTGCTGACTTTCAGAGATAACGCCGTCGTCCATGGTGAGTAAGCTGCACCCACGTACACCCTTGCGACCATTGGAAAACTTCCCAGCGGCATGGCATCGGTCACAACCACCCAGTGCCCTTGTCCATCAACAACGCCGCGGCCCCACACTCGGCTGGAATTACCCGATTTGTACAGCCGGACTTCACCTCCCGGCAATGCCGTACCGCGAATCACCGCATGAGGCGAAACATCCGAATTCTGCGGCGGGTAGGTGAACACGGGTTTGTCCAGTTTCTCTTCTACGTTGAAACTGACGACAGACGACAGGACCGATTCTCGACCGTCCATGAACTGCCGGGCCGAGACCTGATGGGCGGCCGTTTGCACCGAAAGTTCAACCTCACAGCGCACCGACCAATTGCCTTGCGCATCCACTCTCGTCGAGGCCAGAACCTGTGAGCTGCCATGTCGGTACACTTTGAGTTCTGCCCCGGGCACACCCTGACCGGCGAACAAAGGCAACCGTTCGAGTGACTGCGAGGCATCGTTCACGGGCTTGAGGATGGTCGGACTTTCAAATGCCTCAGCCACCTGTTTCACGATAAAACCGGGGTGGGGCAACAACCACGCCGAGATAGCGCCATCACGCGACTGCCGTACCGAATAGCGGTAGGTAGTGTTCGCCACCGGTAACTCGATCTGCGAACGCAACGCCCATCGTCCATCACGATCCACCCGCGTCCTGCCCAACTCGGTAGACATCGAATTTTCTTTGACTATGAGCACCTCGGCGCCCGGTTCCCCCGTACCGGAAAACATCGGCCACCGCCCGACCTCCTGGCCCACATGCGGGAAATGTACAACGGGCGCATCAAATCCGGCGGTCTTGCGTTCCACCATGAAGCGCCCGCTCTCAAACCACTCCGAAGGCGTACCGTCCACCGTTTGACGCGCCATCACCCGCATGGCGCCTTCCGGCAAATCCTTGTTGCCCGTCACCGTCCAACGACCATAGTCATCGACTATTGTCGCAGGGGCCAGCACGTCGTCGGCGTTGACCCCTGAGGCAACGGTGATGCTCGCCCCGGGCGTGGCCAGGCCACTGAACAGCGGCCGGATCCCGACCCAATCGCCCGCCTGGGGTTCGGTGATTTTCGGGGCGAGTTTGAGCAACAGGAAACTGATGGTGGGCGAATGGCTCGAATCCAGGCCTACACCGGCTGAAGCATGCACACTGATTCCGTCACCGGCCATCATGGCGTGAGTAACTCTCTTCGACCATGTACCTTCGGCCGATACAGTGGTGTTACCCAAATGCAGATAACGATTACGTCTAAAGATACGGATAGTGTCCCCCGGATACCCGAATCCGGAAATGCTCAACAAGGTGCCCAACGCGTCTCCGTTTCGCGGTGTATCGAGCACGGGTATAGCCGGCACCACGGTGATGACTCGTTCGACAGGATCACTGAGGTAGGTCATTTGCCGCGACCTCGCCTCCAGGGTGAAGCCGCCCACCGCCAATGTCACCTTCACCGCCCAGGTGCCATCCTGTTTCACTTCAATGTCTTTTAGAATGGGCTGGCTTTGCCCCTTGATCGACAACTCGACAGTACCGGGATACTTCGCCGAGCCGGAGAACATCGACTCACGCGCCGGCTTGCCGTTTTGTGCAGGCACCGTGATTACAGGTTTGGGGACACGTACCTTCACCGTCCGCTCAATGGTTCGGTCGGATACATTGCTACTGGTTTGAGATTCCTGCTGGATGGCGTAGAGAGTCAAATTGCCCGGTATCTGTTCAACCAGTGTCACCGCCCATTGATTGTCCTGCCCTACCGGTCCGGCCCCTATTGGCTGGTTAGTAACGTTTGAATAAATGACCACCCAGCAGTTCTTGAAGCCTGTGCCTCTGATGACCGGAGAAAGATCTACTTCGGCATTGGCCGCGGTGGTGATCACAGGCTTCGGTGCCTTGACCACGAACGTCCGGCTCGCGGCCGTAGAGGTCTGCCCCCCGAACGCCGCCGTAGCCCTCAGGGTGTACGTGGCCGGCGCCCAGTCTTCGCTGGCGTTGAGGACAAACGAACCGTTTGTTGCCGTCAACGGCACGTCGGGTTTGCCCGGGATCTGCAAGAGGATTGCGGAACCGGGCCACGCGGTGCCGGAAATCTGCGGACGTTGTCCAGTGGGAGTATCCGATGGAGGTTCGGTGAAAACCGGAGCAGGCGAACCGACGCTCATTGACATTACGGCACTGTCGCCGGACCACTGATCGTTCACCCATTGCCGAGCCGTCAGCGCCGTGTAGTTACCCGGCGCAAGGTTGGCATTTGCCGTGGTCTCCCAGTTGAGATTTGACTGCACATTCGCCTGTGGTACCCCTACCAACGCAACACCGTTGTTGTAAATGGTGATTCTGACCGTGCTCGTGCCCCACTGACGTCCCCGACCTTTGAAGGTTGCGCGTTGTCCATTGACCGTAACGCCGACCCCGGTCGGGACAGGTGTCGGGACGTTGACCGACACTTCAACAGCCCAGCCATCGTTATAAATACGCCCGTTACCGCCGTCGGAAACACTTTGTCGACCGCCGAATCGCCGCCCGCCCGGTAACAAATCTGGCGGAAGAACCTTGCTCCAGCGCCCCGAAGAAACTGCCGCGTCAAGATAAGGTGAACTGACACCGCCGAAATGGATGTCCATTCGGGCACCGTCATACCCAGTACCCGACAGGGTGACAGTTTCCCCATTAAGTGCGGAGGTAATCGTGGGTTTGGGTGGCCGCACCAGCAATCGAAGGGGGGCGCGGCGTGATGACGTCACCGACTGATAGACATGACTGGCCGTCACCGTATAGGGCCCCGGAGTCAACGTAATAGAAGCCTCCCATTTCCCCGTAGCAAGAACAATCCCGCTCCCCAACAGCGTGGTTGTGCCGTCCCGGTAGACATTGATCGTCCCGCTCTTGAATGGGCCGGTCACCACCCCGCCAACGGTGATCCGCTGCGCCACCAATTGGTCGGCAGAATGGGAGGTGAGGGGCGGTGGGCCGAGGAGGCGGAGTTTATGGGGCGGAGACGAATGCAACGTCGTTGCTCCACCGTACACCTGCTGAGAAACAAAGCAGAGTTCCCTGTCCTGCTGCACATTCTCGACAGTGGTCGTCCAATTGCCGAAGTCGTTTACTGGAATATTAATTTTGAACTCCTCGCCCCCCGGATGGTGAAGATGAACACGTGCACCTGGAAACCCACTTCCGCTTATAGTAATTTTTTGTTCAACCACGACAGCATTTTGCGTCGGAGCCGTTATCTGCGGCTCACGCAACACAATAAACCTAAACGTTGATCCATGATATTCAACTTGCCAGTAATCCCCAGTTCCCGCCAAGTAAGCTTCGTAACGACCGGTAGCAAGCGAGTTCAATGTCATATTCCACCGATCATTGCTTGGAACAGTTACCCAGCCACTTAATGCAACTCCATCAGAGGCTCGTCGAAGCTGTACCCGAGCGGAATATGCCGAATCCCCAGTCCCCGAAAATACAGGATTACCGGTTGTATAAACGGTGTCATGAGCGGATGGGGACGTCAAAGTCGGTGGATTGGCCACATGAAACCAGCCAGTATCCATCCACCCACTCCACCCATTACTGCTCAAAAAACGATAGTGGATAGCACTTCTGCCCCTGGGCGTTGTACTCGGAGGCGGGATATTAATTTGATTGATATTTCCAAAAAAAGTCGCGTGCTCATACAAATGATTGTTCGCATCGTAAAACTTCAATTCGACTGCGCTCGGCCCGCCCCCGAATGTTTTGGACAGGTACCGAGTACCATAACCAACAACATATCCTTCACCGGGAACAAGGAAGGGCACTTTTGTTAAATTTAACTCCCCTCCCTCTTCAAGTTGATCTGAAGCATCCGAAGACTCAGTCAGCGAGATTGAATACGTGTCTTCGTCCATGATCGGTCGCTCTCTGTGATGGGTTGACGAAAACGATTCAAACTCTAATCAAAACCACTGCCTACCTGTAAAATCTGACAGTCCCGACGAACGGCGTTCCTCCCTCATCGCTTCCCCATGCTTTGAATACCTCAGTCAGCGGTTACACCTCCTCGCTCCTTTGCCTACAGATCCCTCAGAGTCCGCCGGCTTTTGCACTTTGCAAAAGCCCCATAACCTGATCCGCGTCGCTGCCAATCAGCGATCGGGTTTAGTCGTCCGGGCGGGTAGTCCCTATCCCCGCACTCGACGGTGGCTGTGCGCAGGGCGCCCTCGGGCGCGCCGGTAATTCGGATGAGGGAGATAGCCTTGTTGCTGGCGGAGAAGAGGCTGAGCAGTGAACGGGCGATTGCTGCTGCCTAGGCATTAGTGATGGGTTTACTGTACTGCTCGCGAAAGCAATAGCGAGTGCGCCGCAGAGGTCAGGCCGAGGCTGGCAGGGGCTGAAAACTGAAGTACTGACGCAACGCCTCGACCAGTTGCCCGTATTCCGGGGGTGGGCGTTGCAGGCTGAAACCGGCGTCGTAATGCAGCGGGGTTGCGTCTTCATGGCACCACAGGCAGGACGCGGTCAGGTCGATGACCTGCTGGCAGCCGTCGCCAAAGGGGAGTTTGAGACGCAGACTGAAATCCACACCGGTCATCATCGGCAACTGGCTGATCAGCATCAGCCCGTCTTCGGACACATTGCCCAGAAAACCGATGGGTTTGTCGGTGACGCTGTTGAACACCCTGAGGAAGTACGGCAACTGGTGCCGTTCGATTCGTCGGTCGGTAAACATGCGCAGTACGCCATGCAAGGCTCCATCACAGAGCCGCACCTTTGCTTCGGAACACGCCTGTGTCGCAGACGCGCTCTCCCCGCTTCCGGTGGGATGGTCGCCAATCCGCCATCACCTCAACAACGACCAGTCGCAGGTGTTGCCCCGGTCTGAAGTCAGGCTCCAAACCGGATCACTGGACTATAGCTCACCTTGTACAGTCAGCCAGCGTTTGTATGACACCCGGCATCAGAGGCGTTGCGGGCCTGGCACCGCTGCCGCACTGCGCGTCGGGTAATGGCCCAGGCTCTGCAGGGTTTCCAGGCGCGCACGGGCGCGGAAGGCGTATTCGCTATTGGGGTACGAGGCGATGATGAACTGATAGGTCTGCGCCGCGTCGATGTACATCTTTTGCCGTTCCAGGCACTGGCCGCGCATCATCGACACTTCCGGCCACACATACGGCCGGGCCCGGCTGGCGCGTTCGACCTTGGACAGTTCAAGCATCACCTGCTCGCAATTGCCGCGATCATAGGCGCTGTAGGCATTGTTCAAATGATGGTTCATCGACCAACGGGTGCAGCCCGTGACGGCAAGGACGCTGAGGGCAAGGGCGGCAATGGGCAACAATCGCATGGGGGTTCTCCTGTCTTGAGCAGTGTATCGACCCATCGTCGGAAATCTTCAGGCGCGTTTGTCCCAAAGTTGCCGCTTTCAATAAAGAAAAGAATAAGTAGTGCAAACGAACAATGACTACACCCCAAGAGCATAGTAGCCTCTGCTAGCGCTTGAACTCAGGAGTCTTTGCATGTCCGTCCGTCGTACCAAAATCGTCGCTACCCTTGGCCCGGCCAGTAACTCGCCGGAAGTTCTCGAACAGCTGATTCTGGCTGGTCTGGACGTCGCCCGTCTGAACTTCTCCCACGGCACCCCCGACGAGCACAAGGCTCGCGCGAAGCTGGTGCGTGACCTGGCGGCCAAGCACGGTCGCTTCGTCGCCCTGCTGGGTGACCTGCAAGGCCCGAAAATCCGTATCGCCAAATTCGCCAACAAGCGCATTGAGCTGAAGATCGGTGACAAGTTCACCTTCTCCACCAGCCATCCGCTGACCGAAGGCAACCAGCAAGTGGTCGGCATCGACTACCCGGATCTGGTCAAGGACTGCGGCGTGGGCGACGAGCTGCTGCTCGACGACGGTCGCGTGGTGATGCGCGTCGAAACCGCCACCGCTACCGAACTGCACTGCGTGGTGACCATCGGCGGCCCGCTGTCCGACCACAAAGGCATCAACCGTCGCGGTGGCGGCCTGACCGCTCCGGCCCTGACTGAAAAAGACAAGGCCGACATCAAGCTCGCTGCGGAAATGGAAGTCGACTACCTCGCCGTGTCCTTCCCGCGTGACGCTGCCGACATGAACTACGCCCGTCAACTGCGTGACGAAGCCGGCGGCACAGCCTGGCTGGTGGCGAAGATCGAACGCGCCGAAGCCGTGGCCGATGACGAAACCCTCGACGGCCTGATCAAGGCGTCCGACGCGGTGATGGTTGCCCGTGGTGACCTCGGTGTGGAAATCGGCGACGCCGAGCTGGTGGGCATTCAGAAGAAAATCATTCTGCACGCACGCCGCCACAACAAGGCTGTGATCGTGGCGACCCAGATGATGGAGTCGATGATCCAGAACCCGATGCCGACCCGCGCCGAAGTGTCCGACGTGGCCAACGCCGTGCTCGACTACACCGACGCCGTGATGCTCTCGGCCGAATCCGCTGCCGGTCTGTACCCGCTGGAAGCCGTTCAGGCGATGGCGCGCATCTGCGTCGGCGCTGAAAAACACCCGACCAGCAAGACCTCCAGCCACCGTATCGGCAAGGAGTTCGAGCGCTGCGACGAAAGCATCGCCCTGGCGACCATGTACACCGCCAACCACTTCCCAGGCGTGAAAGCGATCATCGCGCTGACTGAAAGCGGCTACACCCCGCTGATCATGTCGCGTATCCGTTCTTCGGTGCCGATCTATGCCTTCACCCCGCACCGCGAAGCCCAGGCCCGCGCGGCGATGTTCCGTGGCGTGTACACCGTTCCGTTCGACCCGGCGTCGCTGGCACCGAACGAAGTCAGCCAGAAAGCGATCGACGAGCTGGTCAAGCGCGGCGTCGTGGAAAAAGGCGACTGGGTCATCCTGACCAAGGGCGACAGCTACCACACCACCGGTGGCACCAACGGCATGAAAATCCTGCACGTTGGCGATCCACAGGTCTGAGTGATTCGCTTGTCTAGTCCTGAAATAGGTTTACACCTGTTTCACCCTAACGCCCGATGCACCGCATCGGGCGTTTTGTATTTTAAAGAGAGGTGCGGCCGCTCCTGGTTGTAGATCGTGACGGCCTCTCGCACCAT
>NZ_JAHHZH010000011.1:0-220649 GCF_018729515.1 Pseudomonas sp. MG-9 | reverse complement strand
ATGGTGCGAGAGGCCGTCACGATCTACAACCAGGAGCGGCCGCACCTCTCTTTAAAATACAAAACGCCCGATGCGGTGCATCGGGCGTTAGGGTGAAACAGGTGTAAACCTATTTCAGGACTAGACACCCTTAAAACTCACCGTAGGAGCTGCCGAAGGCTGCGATCTTTTGATCTTGATCTTAAAAACAAGATCAAAAGATCGCAGCCTTCGGCAGCTCCTACAGGGAGATATCATTGGCGTTGTAGGACGAGATTCATAAACGCCAGCGCCGCCGCACTGTGATAATTATTCTTGCGTCGCAACAACGCCGCCCCACGCTGCGGCGCTTCGTTCTCGACCCGTAGCCTGTGCAACGCCCGATCCTCGGTCGCAATCGCCTCAGGCAACATCGTCGCCATTGGCGAATGCCGCACCACTTCGAGCAATGTACTCACCGAGTTCACCTCGATCCGCACCTGTGGGGTAATCCCCTGCTGACGGAAATACTCATCGATCGATAGCCGCGTGATGAAGTCCGGCGCGAGCAAGGCGAAATCCAGTTGCGCAAGGTCTCCCGAGGTCAGCACCGCGGTGCTTTCGTACAGCGGATGCTCACGCCCGACCATGATGCCCAGAGTTTCGGTAAACGCCGGGATGCACTCGATGTCCGGGTTGCGTACCGGGGTAAAAGCGATGGCGATGTCCAGCGAGTCGTCCGCCAGCCCCGCTTCGATGTCGTCCATCGACAGCTCGAAAATCTGCAGGTGAATCCCGGGAAACCGCGCCGCGTAATCACGCACCAATGGCCCGACCAGATAGGCCATGAACGTCGGGGTCATGGCCAGGCGCAAGGTGCCGCGCGACAGGTCCTTCACGTCGTGCAACGCACGTTTGCCCGCCTCCAGCTCCACCAGTACCCGCCGCGCGCATTCGATGTAAGCCTCGCCGGCATCGGTGGGTTTGACCGTGCGCGAAGTTCGGTCGAACAGGATCACCCCCAGGGTTTCCTCCAGTTGGCGAATCTGTTGCGACAGGGTCGGCTGCGACACGTGCAAGGCCTCAGCCGCTCGGGTGAAACCGCCGTGATCGGCCACGGCCAGCAGATAACGCAAATGTCGCAACAGCATGGACTCACCATCTATAGGCAGGGCTTATGCGAAGCATTGTATATCGGTCTTGGACGCTATGGATCAATCGGCAGAAGATTGCTTCCACACAGCAAGCCCACCTTGAAAGGAGTGACAACCATGCAACAGTCCCACGCCTACAACGATGCCAGCCTGGCCCTGACCACCCGTATTCTCGACATCAAGGCACGCAAAGGCCTGTCGTGGCAGGATCTGGCCGACGACACCGGCCTGAGCCTGGCCTACGTCACTGCTGCCCTGCTCGGCCAGCACCCGCTGCCGCAAGACGCCGCGCAAGTGGTCGGCGACAAACTTGAACTGGACGCCGACGCCATTGCCGCCCTGCAGATCATCCCGCTGCGCGGCAGCCTCAGCGGCGTGCCGACCGACCCGACCATCTACCGCTTCCACGAGATGATCCAGATCTACGGCACCACCCTCAAAGCCTTGGTACATGAGCAGTTCGGTGACGGCATCATCAGCGCCATCAACTTCAAACTCGACATCAAGAAAGTCGAAGACCCGGAAGGCGGCTCCCGCGCCGTGGTCACCCTCGACGGCAAGTTCCTGCCGCTGCGTCCGTTCTGATCCATCCCGGCCCGCGCTCCGCGTGCGGGCCGACCGCTCTCTTGTTCAATGAGGACATGCCCATGAAAGCCCTGATCGACGGTTTCCTGAAGTTCCAGAACGAAGCGTTCCCGCAACGCACTGAACTGTTCAAACACCTGGCGACTACGCAGCAGCCCGGAACCCTGTTCATCACCTGTTCCGACAGCCGCGTGGTGCCGGAATTGCTGACCCAGCAAGAGCCCGGCGAGCTGTTCGTGATCCGCAACGCGGGCAATATCGTGCCGTCCTACAGCCCGCACCCGGGCGGGGTGTCGGCGACGGTGGAATACGCAGTGGCAGTGCTGGGGGTGACCGACATCGTGATCTGCGGCCACTCCGACTGCGGTGCAATGACCGCGATTGCCCAGTGCAAATGCATGGATCACCTGCCCGCCGTCAGCGGCTGGCTGCAACATGCCGAGTCGGCGAAAGTGGTGAACGAAGCGCGCCCGCATGCCAATGACGCGGCCAGGTTGAGTTCAATGGTACGGGAGAATGTGATCGCGCAACTGGCGAACATTCAGACCCACCCGAGCGTGCGCCTGGCGCAGGAGAAAGGCCTGTTGAACCTGCACGGCTGGGTGTATGACATCGAGACGGGCTCGATCGATGCGCTGTCGGCGGATCGCCGCACGTTTGTGCCGCTGGCCGAGCAGCCGGCGACTTGCGCCATTACTGCCAAACCTGCCAACGCTGCCTGAATAGACACTATCAAACTCTGTGGCGAGGGGGCTTGCCCCCGTTGGGCTGCGAGCAGCCCCCAAAAAGCCGGGGCAGCTTCGTGACCCAACGGGGGCAAGCCCTCTCGCCACACATCAGATGTCCTGGTTAATGGTTTCAGACATCAGCGTTTTACGGTGAGGTCGATCTGAGTCATGCGGCTACGAACGGTGAACACCCCATCCCCCGACAGAATCGCACTGCGCGCAAACAGGCGCCCACTCTCCCAGTTCGAAAGCCCCAGCTCCGGCTTGTTCAGCGCGTACTGACCGTCCACCCAACGGGTAATCCCGTTACCCACAAACGGCGCGTTCACCGCGTTGTAAAAACGCTCTTGCGCAGCAGCATCCTCGCTGATCAGCGACACCGTGAACTGCGGGCTGTAGCGGTTGAACAGGGCAATCGCCTGAGCCAGATCGTCGACGATCATCAGGCTGACTTCCGGGGTTTCTTCCCATTCCCACTCGCGACCCAGCTGGGATTGCGCCAGCGCTTCGGCCAGGGCTTCGGTCTGATACCCCTCGGCGCGATAGACCTCGACCGTCGCGTGCTGCCACTCAGCCGGCAGATAACTTTCACTGCCTTCGACGATGTGCAATTTGCAGCCCTGCCCGCGTGCGGCGCCGGCCTGTTGCAGGGCATCGAGGAACAGCGGCACTAGTTCGGCGGCGCGATCGCGTTGAATCAGGCAGACATTCAGTGTGTTGCAGACTTTGCGATCCAGCGAGTTGCGCACCACGGCGGCGAAGCGCGTGGCGTCGGCGTCACGATCAGCAATCAGCCACGCACCACCGGTGCCGTGCAGGCTGACCGCCGTGCCAGCCTGTTGAGCGATGCTGCCCAACTGGCTGACCGCACGGCCCGAACCCCGGGCCACCGCCAGCGACAAACGCCGGTCGGCGAACATCGCCCAACCGGCGGCGTGATTGACGCTTTCCACCAGCGACACTGCACCCGCCGGCAGACCGGCATCGGCCAGCGCCGGGTTCAAGGCGTGAGAGACGATCGCTTGCGCCGTGCCTAACGCGTCACTGCCGATGCGCAACACTGCAGTGTTGCCGGTGCGCAATACCCCGGCGGCGTCGGCAAAGACGTTCGGTCGCCCTTCAAACACGAAGGCCACGATGCCCAACGGCGACACCACTTGTTCGACCTTCCAGCCGTCGTGTTCGACGCTGCTGATGACCTTGCCGCGCGTGGCCGGCGCATCTCGCCAGGCGCGCAGGCCGGCGATCATGTCGCGGCGCATGCGTTCATCGGCGAGCAATCGGGTGGTGGAGCGGCCACGGGCCTTGGCGCGCTCGATGTCGGCCAGGTTCGCCGCTTCGATCAAGGCCCAGCAATCCGGGGTTTCCAGGCGTTGCGCGAACAGATCGAAGAAGCGGCTGATGGCCTCGTCGGACACCGACGACAGAGCGGTGAAGGCCGCCGCTGCACGTTCGATCGCCACCGCAGCGGCCTGTTGATCGACGACCGGAATCAGCAACAGCTCGCCGCTCACCTGCTCGACCAGCAGGTGGTCACCGGGCTGAAAACGCGCGGCCAGTTCGGGGCTGACCACGGTTACGCGGTTACCGGCGAAAGGGATCGGCGTGCCAGCGACTAGACGTTCGAGCGCAAGAGACATGAAGCGGATTCACCATAGGAGGGGCGGCCGGAAAATGTATAGGAATAGCCCTCCCCCAAGCAACACAAACCCCTTGTAGGAGTGAGCCTGCTCGCGATAGGTGTGTCAGGCGCAGCCATATTGAATGACACACCGCTATCGCGAGCAGGCTCACTCCTACCGTTACCGCGGTGTTTTTTAGAACACCGACCAGCCAATCCGCGAGCTCAACATCTCCAGCGCCGCCATCCCCGCCAGCGAGTTGCCGGCGGCGTTGAGTTCCGGCGACCACACGCACACGCTGAACTGCCCCGGCACCACCGCGACGATACCGCCACCGACTCCACTCTTGCCCGGCAGACCGACACGATAGGCAAAGTTGCCGGCCTCGTCGTACAGACCGCTGGTGGCCATGATCGAGTTGACCTGTTGGGTCTGGCGTCGGGTGAGGATCTGTTCGCCGCTGTGTTTGCAGAAACCGTCGTTGGCGAGGAAGCAGAACGCTCGCGCCAGGTCGATGCAGTTCATGCGCAACGCGCAGTGGCTGAAGTAACTGCGCAGCACCGCTTCGACATCGTTGTGGAAGTTGCCGAACGATTGCATCAGGTACGCCATGGCCGCGTTGCGGGCACGATGCTGGTATTCGGACTCGGCGACCTTGCCGTCGACGATCACTTGCGGATTGCCCGACAAGCGCCGCACAAAGTCACGCATCGACAAGGCCGGCGCGGCAAAACGCGATTGGTTGATGTCGCAGATCACCAGCGCCCCGGCGTTGATGAACGGGTTGCGCGGGCGCCCGCGTTCGAACTCCAGCTGCACCAGCGAGTTGAACGGCTGGCCGGACGGTTCGTGACCCAGACGCTCCCAGATCGCCTCGCCGGAATGCTCGATGGCCTGCACCAGGCTGAACACCTTGGAAATACTCTGCACCGAGAACGGCGTCTCGGCGTCGCCGGCGCAATACATTTCGCCGTCATTGCCATACACCGCAATGCCCAGCTGATTGGCCGGCACGGTGCCGAGGGCGGGAATGTAGTCAGCCACTTTGCCCTGCCCGATCAAGGGCCGGACAGCGTCAAGAATCTCGTTCAACAGCGCTTGCATGCCGGGTTCCGAAGTCTCGCCCCATGGGATTGCGGGGACACTTGGGCTAGACGCTGCACACGCTTGCGGAATCACACAAAACTCCTACAGGGGTCGATCAGTTTGCCCCGTCCAGCCCGGCCAGCAGCGCGCTGTCGCGACTGTAGATGTCCGGCGCATAACGCACCTGCCCGTCACTGCCGACTTGCGCTGTCCAGTAGGTCATCAGGATCGGCACCGGCGCCGACAGACGGAATTCGTGGGTGCTGCCGGTGGCGAGCAAGGTTTCGGTGCGCGCGCGTTCCGCCGGGGTCAGCAACAGGTCACGCAGTTGCATCGGATGCTCGACCCGCACACACCCGGAGCTGAACGCGCGGGGGCCTTTGTCGAACAGGGCTTTGCTCGGCGTGTCATGCAGGTACACCGCGAACGGGTTGGGGAAGCGAATGACCATCTGCCCCAGCGGGTTACGCGGCCCGGCGTCCTGGCGCAGCATGATGTTGCCGGGGTTGTCCCAGTCGATGTCCGCCGCGGCCAACGGCTGGCCATGGGCGTCGAGCACTTGCAGATTCTGGCGGCTGAGGAAGGTCTGGTCCTTGCGGATCGCCGGTAGTTTGTCTTCCTTCCAGATGGTCGGCGGCACGGTCCAGGTCGGGTTCAGGGTCAGGCGCGTGACCCGGGATTTGAGCAGCGGAGTCTGCCGTTCGGCGCGGCCGACCTGGGTGCGGGTCTGCCAGACTGGCTTGCCGCCCTGATACAGGGTCAGCTCGGCGGCAGCAACGTTGACCAGCAAGCCATCGGGCTCCATGTCCTGCGCCAGCCAGCGGAAGCGTTCGAGGTTGACGCGCAATTGTTCGCGGCGCGTCAGCGGACTGATGTTGAGTTCGGCAATCGTCCCCGGCCCGACCACCCCGTCGGCCTGCAACGAATGGTTGACCTGGAAGCTTTTTACCGCCTCCACCAGCACGCCTTCATAGGCATTGCCAGGAGTGCCGATGGCGTGAGTCAGGTAGCCTTCGTTGAACAAGCGCTGCGCCAGTTCCGGCACGCGTTTGTCTTCCATGGCCGGGCGCAGCAACGGGCCGTTGCCGACCGACTGCCAGCGCGGCAACGCTTGCTGCCGTAGGCTTGCGTAGAGATGACGCAGGCTCTGGTATTGCGCCAGACGCGGACGCGCCAGATCGAACGCGGCCTTGATGTCGTGCAGACCGGGCACGGCGATGGCGAGCAATTCGGCCTGGCGGTCACGCGGGGTGTCGTCGGCATGCCACAGCGGCTCGAAATGCGACTGCAACAGGCGCCCGTAATGCAGATCCTGCAGGGCTTGCAGGTAATTGCGAGTGATGTCGATATCGGCGCACAGTTCGCCGTCCTGCGGCGGATTGACCGCCACCGGGTAGCGCTTGGGATTGAGTCCATCATCGGCCAACAGCTGCAATTGCCCCTGCAAGGCCGGCAAACGCCCTGACTCGCTGGCCCACACCGGCAGCCAGTCCTGCTGCTGGTAGAACGCTTGCAGTTGCGCCAGCGCCGGGCCGCTCAGGTGCGCGGCAATCGCCGGGCAGGCCTGGGGCAAACCGATCAGCACCGCCTGCAGCGGACTTTGCGGTTCGACCGGCATTTCCGCCGGCGGCGTCGGCAGAGTCTGCAACGGCGGCAACGGCTCATTGGCACAAGCGACAAACGGCGCAGCGAGCAAACAAATGCTCAAGTAGGATGCGTACTTTTTGAACAACTGCTTTACTCCAATCCGTGGCCGTCTCAATGATGGTCAACCTTACATCAGGTGCGCTGAACAGTCAGGCCCGAATCAGGGGTCTGTCGGGTATGACTGGGAGTCAGGAGCCAAAGTGCCAAATAAGTAGCAAGTGAGGACACTTTATAAATGTTGACGTTTTTGCGCCGACTTCTGCTGTCTACCGCGACCCTCGTCGTCGTGAGCAGCCCCGCTTTCGCCGCCGGCAAACCATCGCCGGTTCTCTTCACCAGCCTCGCCCAGGCCGCGCCGGAACTCAATCCCCAAGCGCTGAAAGGTGCCTTGAACGCCATGCAATGCGCGGTCAACAGTGGCGCGAAACCGTCCCGGCACCTGGCGATCATCGATTATTCGCAGCCCTCCACCGCCCGCCGGCTGTGGATCTTCGATCTGAGCAGACAGAAACTGGTACTGCGCGACCTGGTCGCCCACGGCTCCAATTCCGGGGAAAACTTCGCCACCCAGTTCTCCAACCGCGAAGGCAGTTACCAGTCCAGCCTCGGCCTGTTCCGCACCCAGGAAAGCTACAAGGGCACCCACGGTTATTCGCTGCGCATGGACGGTCTGGAGCCGGGCTTCAATGACATGGCCCGCGACCGCGCCATCGTGATCCACGCCGCCGATTACGTGAATCCGTTGTGGAGCAAGCGTCAGGGCCGCATCGGGCGCAGTCAGGGTTGCCCGGCGGTGCGTCCGCAAGTGGCCAGGCAGGTGATCGATAAACTCAAGGACGGCCAGTTCATGTTCTCCTGGTACCCCGACCAGCGCTGGCTGAAATCCTCGCCGTACCTCAACTGCCAGCCACAGCAGGTGGCAAGCATCTTGAGTACCCACGCCAGCTGACGAACACCACAATCCCTTGTAGGCGCTGCGGCACGCTACGATCTTTTAAGAGCAAGATCAAAAGATCGCAGCGTGCCGCAGCGCCTACACGGAGGTGTGTCAGTCCGCGGGGTTTGTGGCATCGCGAGCAGGCTCGCTCTCACAGGTGATCCGCGTTCGGCTGACGAACAGGGCCATGACCATCAGCGCCGCCGCAACGCCGAACGTGCTGTGCAAGCCGCTGCCGATAACCTCGGCCGGGGCTTGTGTCGGGTCCCCCGTAGCGAACGCAAACACCGCCCCCATCACCGCCGCGCCAGTGATCAAACCCAGATTGCGCGCCAGCCCCAGCAGGGCCGAGACCACGCCGCGCTGAGCCTGACTGACCGTACTCATCAACCCGGTATTGTTCGCCGCCTGGAACAACGCGTAACTGCTGGCGATCACCGCCATCGGCAGCAGATACGCCGGCAGCCCGAAACGGGTCGGCAACAGCGCCAACAAACTGCAGCCGCCAGCCAACCCGAGCAACGCACCGGGCACCACCCGCCGCGCGCCAAAGCGATCCACCAGACGCCCCGCCGGCACACCGCCGCACGCCGCCAGCAGCGGCCCGACCGACAACGCCAGGCCGACCACGGTGCTGCCCAGTCCCAAACCCCGGCTCAGGTAAAACGGCCCGACCACCAGCGTGGTCATCATCACCGTCGTCACCAGGAACGTCAGCGCCAGGCTACTGCTCAGTCGCGCATCGGCGAACAATGACAAACGAATCAGCGGCGCCCTGGCTTTCATCTCGACCCCGACAAACACCCCGGCTCCGCACAGGCTGACCAGCAACAACATCAACGTATAACCGTCGAGTGTCATCGCCAGCGCGTAGGCTGCCAGTGCCAACACCAGCACCACGGTGCCGGGGTAATCAAACGCAACGCCCGACCTCGCCGGCCGATCGGCTGGCAGATAGCGATAAACCAGCCACGCATTGAGCAGACCCAACGGCACGTTGAGGACAAAGATCGATGGCCAGCCGACCTGCGCGATCAGCAGGCCACCCAGCGACGGCCCGAGGCTGGTGCCGGTGGCCGACATCGTCGCCAGCAAGCCCATCGCACTGCCCGCTCGCGCCTTGGGCACCGCATCTGCCACCAGCGCCACGGTCAACGCAAACATGATCGCCGCACCAAGGCCTTGCACCGCCCGGGCGCCGATCAACCAGCCCAATCCCGGGGCCAGCGCGCAGCACAAAGACGCGCTGGTAAAAATGCCGATCCCGATCAGTAACAGTCGCCGCCGACCGATCCCGTCGCCCAGACGCCCGACACTGACGATCAACGTGGTGACCGCCAGCAGGTACGCCAGCACAATCCACTGCACCTGTTGAAACGTCGCCCCGAATGCCGTGGCCAGTGTCGGCAGCCCGGCGTTGGCGATGCTGGTGTCCAGCGACGGCATCAACATCGACAGCGCCAGACTGGTCAGCGCCCAGCGGGCTTGGGGGGTCAACGGGGATCCGGGCATCGGGCGCTCCTGGTGCAAAGGTCAGACGGCATAGCCTGAGTCTCGACAAGGCAAGGCGCAAGACGCATGCTTTGCACTTGATACCTGCATGGAACGCCATGTCATGAGCACACCGGATCTGAACCTGTTGATCACCCTCGACGTGTTGTTGCGCGAAGGCAGCGTCGCGCGCGCCGCGCAATGCCTGCGGTTGAGCCCGTCGGCCATGAGCCGCGCCCTGGCCCGGCTGCGCGAAACCACTGGCGATCCATTGCTGGTAAGGGCGGGCCGTGGTCTGGTACCGACACCACGGGCGCTGGAATTGCGCGAGCGGGTCAGTGGCCTGGTGCAGGAAGCCGAGGCGGCGTTGCGCCCCGCCGAAATACTCGACCCCGGCCAGTTGCAGCGCACCTTCACCTTGCGCAACACCGACGGTTTCGTTGAAACCTTCGCCGCCGCACTGCTCGCGCGCATCGCTGAAGAGGCGCCCGGCGTGCGCCTGCGGTTTGTGCAGAAAGCCGACAAGGACAGCACGCTGCTGCGTGAAGGCCGGGTGGATCTGGAGACCGGTGTGGTCGACGACAGCACCGACCCGGCGCTGCACAGCCGTATCCTGTTTCAGGATCACTGGATCGGCGTGGTCCGTGAGGGGCATGCGTTGAGTGCGGGCAAGATCAGCAGCAAACGCTTTGCCGGCGGCCAGCACATTCTCATCTCACGTCGTGGGCGCAGCAGCGGTCCGGTGGACGAAGCGTTGCTCGCGTTGGGGCTGACGCGGGATATCGTCACCTCGTTCGGCGGCTTCTCTGCCGCCCTGACGCTGGTCCGCGAATCGGACCTGATCGCCACCGTTCCGGAGCGTCACACCAGCAAACTGCGCACGGGCCTGCACAGTTTCTCTCTGCCCTTCAGGATGCCGCCGATCAGCGTGTCGATGCTCTGGCACCCGCGCATGGACGCCGACCCGGCGCATCGCTGGTTGCGCAACTGTGTCAGGGAAGTCTGCGTCTAACGCGCATCACCGCCGACCGGTTTGTAGAACAGGAATTTGCCGACCTCGGCGGTCTTTCTGTATTCCCTGGCCCAACTCGGATGCACGTTGCGATCATGGAAGTACAGCGCGCCATGGGTACGATCCGGCAGCTGGCGGTTCAGCGCCTTGCCTGCAATCGCCTTAGCCAGGGTGTATTCGGCGTCTTCCTTGACCTGATCCGCCTTGCCATCGCACCACCAGGAAAACTGGCAGCTTTTGGTTTCCGAACCCTGCTTGACCACTTCGCACACCGTACCGGGGAAGCCGTCGTGGCCCAGGCGGTTCATCACCACATTGGCCACCGCTTGCATTTCCGGCGTATCACGGCCCTTGGCTTCCCAGTAGATACTGCGCGCCAGGCAGGTGATCGGATCATCCAGCGGCGCGGAGCCTGCCGGGTCTACCGCTTGTACTTCGGTGGGGGTGATCGCTTCGGATTTGGGCGCCGGCGCGGCGCTGACTTTGTCGGCGGCTTTTTCTTCCAGCACCTGAGCCTTTTCTTCGGCCTTGGCCTTGATCGGTGCCTGTTCGGTAGCCATCACCCCACCGGCCATCAGGGTCACTGCGAAACAGCCAGCCAACCATTTCAATCCCATGTCAGTTCTTCCGGCAGCGCCCGGTCCGGGCAAGGTGTTTCGTGGGGGAGACGCCCGGTTTCCGGGGCCTTTGGAGAGTGTAGACGGCAAATACCGGCGCATCGTTCCGCAGAAAAACCCGCTCGATGAAGAAAAAGACATTGCATTCCCCCGGGCCATTTCGCGCATCATGGGCGCATTCCGCTCAAGGGAGATTTCCATGCGCTTCATGCCATCCGTTTTGCGTTTTGCCGCGCTGTCCGTGGGCCTGGCCGTGACTGCCTCGGCCATGGCTGCCGACGAGTCGCAACTGATCGAGTCGATCAACGCCTACCGTAGCCAACCACAGCGCTGCGGCAGCCAGGCGTCCAACGAATTGCCACCGCTGTCGGCCGATCCACGACTGCGGCTGCCGGCCACCGGTGCAGTCGATCTGCAACAGGCCATGGCCAGCGCCAGTTACCCGATGGTCAACGTGCAGGCGATCACCCTCAACGGCCCGCGTGATGCGGCGTCGGCGATGAAGGCGATACAGGAGAGTTTCTGTCAGGTGGTGCTGGATCCACAGTTCGTCGATGTCGGCGTCAGCCGTACCGATCGCGACTGGCGCATTGTGCTGGCGCGACCGTTGCTGTCGGCGAAACTGGGCGATGCGCAGAGCGAAGGCCAGAAGTTGCTCGAGCAGCTCAACGCCGCCCGCGCCCAGCCGCGCCAATGCGGTGGCCAGGCCTTCGCCGCCGCCGCACCGTTGGCCTGGAATGCGAGCCTGGGCACTATCTCCCAGGATCACAGCCGGGACATGGCCAACAACAACTACTTCGACCACAAGGACCGCGACGGCCGCACCCCGGGTGACCGCGCCGAACTGGCCGGCTACAGCGGCCAACAGGTCGGCGAAAACATCGCCGCCGGGCAAGACACCGTACGCAAAGTCGTCGACGGCTGGCTCGCCAGCCCCGGCCACTGCGCCAACCTGATGAACCCGCAATACAAGGAACTCGGCGCCGCCTACGCGACCGATCCAAAGAGCAGCGCCGGGATCTACTGGACCGCGATGTTTGGTGCGCAATAACCCCTATCCCATGCACCGCTACCCCCTGTAGGCGTGAGCCTGCTCGCGATAAGGCCAGCCCAGTCAACATGGCCATCGACTGACCCACCGCCATCGCGAGCAGGCTCACTCCTACAATGTCTGGTGGTACATCCAGAATTCCGACCGCCACAAAAAAACCGGAGCCATGGCTCCGGTTTTTTCATTGTCAGTGGGTTCTCATTCCCGCTGCATACATCGCCAGTTTCAGCAGGCTCGCCACCACCGCGAGTGACACCACACTGCCCAGCCAGATCAGCAACAACCAGCCCAGGCGCTTGTACCAGCGGCTGGATCTGGCCTCGCGCGAATCAATGGTAGCCATCGCCAATCCTCACTTTGCCGCGGAATACGTAGTAGCTCCAGAAGGTGTACATCAGGATCACCGGCAGGATGAACAGTGCGCCGATCAGGGCGAACAACTGGCTCGATGGCGGTGACGCCGCCGCCCACAGGCTCACCGACGGCGGGATGATGTTCGGCCAGATGCTCAGCGCCAGGCCGATGTAACCCAGCAGCATCAACACCAACGTGAACACGAACGGCCAGTGGGTGTGGCGCTGACGCAAGGTGCGCAGCAATCCGAACAACGCCAGCAGCGCCAGCACCACCAACCCGCCAAACACCAGCAAGTGCCCATGGCTCGACCAGCGCGTGGCCAGTTCCGGGTGCAGTTGCAAGGTCCACACGCCAATCACCACCACCATCGCCAGCAGCAACCAGGCCAATGGTCGGGTGAACAGGCGCATCCGCGATTCGAGCATGCCTTCGGTCTTGACCAGCAACCAGGTACTGCCCAGCAGCGCATACGCCACCACCAGACCGACGCCGCACACCAGCGGGAACGGCGCCAGCCAGTCCAGGCCGCCACCGGCAAACTGCCGATCCACCACGGGAATGCCCGACACGTACGCGCCGATCACCACGCCTTGGGAGAACGTCGCCAGCAGCGAGCCGCCGATGAACGCCTTGTCCCACCAATGGCGTTTCTGCGGCGACGACTTGAAGCGAAACTCGAACGCCACGCCACGGAAAATCAGCCCGCAGAGCATCAGGATCAGCGGCAGGTACAACGCCTCCAGAATCACTCCATACGCCAGCGGAAAAGCGCCATACAACGCCGCGCCACCGAGCACCAGCCAGGTTTCGTTGCCGTCCCAGACCGGGGCGACGGTGTTCATCATCACGTCGCGCTCCTGCTCATCGGGGATCAGCGGAAACAGGATCCCCAGCCCCAGATCGAAACCGTCCATGATCACGTACATCATCACCCCGAAGGCAATGATCACACCCCAGATCAACGAAAGATCGATACCTTGAATACCCATGATTCAATGCTCCTTTATCAGTGGATCCGGGTCGCGGATTCAAGGTGATCGGTCGCTGCCGAAAGAGGCCGGCGCGGTGTCTGCAAATGTTCATCCGCAGGCGGATGTTCGTGATGCGGCTGCGGACCTTTGCGTACCAGTTTCATCATGTAGCCGATGCCCACGGTGAACACCGAGCAGTAGATCACCACGAACAGCAGCAACGAGGTGCTCATCTGCGCCACCGAGTGGTGGGACGCCGCGTCATGGGTACGCATCAGGCCGTACACCACCCACGGCTGACGCCCGACTTCGGTAGTGATCCATCCGGCCAGCAGCGCGATCAACCCACTCGGCCCCATCAGCAATACCAGACGCTGGAAGCCACGATGCTGATAGAGCTTGCCACCACGACGCAGGGCGAGGCCCAGCAGACCGACGAGGATCATCAACATGCCCAGCCCGGCCATCACGCGGAAGCTCCAGAAGATGATGGTCGAATTCGGCCGATCCTCTTTCGGGAAGCTCTTGAGCGCCGGGATCTGTTTGTCGAGGCTGTGGGTCAGGATCAGGCTGCCCAGGTACGGGATTTCCAGCGCGTACCTGGTCTTCTCCGCCTGCATGTCGGGGATGCCGAACAGCACCAGCGGCGTCGGGCCGTTGTCGGCGTTTTCCCAGTGACCTTCGATGGCGGCGATTTTTGCCGGTTGATGCTCCAGGGTGTTCAAGCCGTGGGCGTCACCGACCACTGCCTGAATCGGCGCAACGATCAGCGCCATCCACAACGCCATGGAAAACATCTTGCGCACCGGCGCCGTGTTGTTGCCGCGCAGCAAGTGCCAGGCCGCCGACGCACCGACGAAGAACGACGTCGCAACGAACGCGGCAATCGCCATGTGCGCCAGCCGGAACGGGAACGAAGGGTTGAACACGATTGCCAGCCAGTCCAGCGGCATCACCCGACCGTCGACGATTTCGAAGCCCTGCGGGGTCTGCATCCAACTGTTGGAAGCGAGAATCCAGAAGGTCGAAATCAACGTGCCGATGGCGACCATCACCGTGGCGAAGAAGTGCAAACCACGACCGACGCGGTTCCAGCCGAACAGCATGACCCCGAGGAAACCGGCCTCAAGGAAGAATGCAGTCAGCACCTCATAGGTCAGCAACGGCCCGGTGATGCTCCCGGCGAAGTCGGAAAACCCACTCCAGTTGGTACCGAACTGGTACGCCATGACCAGCCCCGAGACCACGCCCATGCCGAAGTTGACGGCAAAGATCTTCGACCAGAAGTGGTAAAGATCACGGTAAGTGTCGTCATGGGTTTTCAGCCACAAGCCTTCGAGTACCGCAAGGAAACTCGCCAGACCGATGGTGATCGCCGGGAAGATAATGTGGAACGAAACCGTGAACGCGAATTGAATTCGCGCCAGGTCCAGTGCCTCCATGTTGAGCATGATGATGTCCTCATCCAGGCTGAAAAGCGGCAGCACGTCGCCGGGCCACCGCCAGGCGTGAACGCCTGCAGCCAGTCAAATTGCTATGGTTTTTTATGAGTAGCGGGTCAGGCCACCGACGACGGGATCAGGTTGCTGACCTTGGCCGCTTCGAGGCGAATCGCGACGAATTTCGAGGTCGGCGTGTAGGTCCGGTCGCCGTAGCTTTCCAGCGGCACCAGCGGATTGGTTTCCGGGTAGTAAGCAGCCGCCTGACCGGGCGGAATGTCGTAGGCGATCAGGGTGAAACCGCTGACCCGACGCTCACGGTCGTCATTCCACAGCGCCACCAGATCGACCTTCTGCCCCGGTTCGAAACCGAGCCGCTGGATGTCCTGTTCGTTGGCGAAGATCACGTCGCGCATGCCGTAGACCCCGCGATAACGGTCGTCGAGGCCGTACAGCGTGGTGTTGTACTGATCGTGCGAACGCATGGTCTGCAGGATCAGATGCGGCTTGACCGGCAGGTTGCGCACGCCTTCGCTGATCAGGTGTTCCGGCAGCACGCACGGGGTGAACTGGGCTTTGCCGGATTCGGTGTTCCAGACCCGGTCCGAGGCGTCGTTGCCAAGGTGGAAGCCACCCGGGGTCAACAGCTTCTCGTTGAAGTTCTCGAAACCCGGAATCACGTCGCCGATCAGGTTGCGGATGCGCCCGTAGTCGCCCACGACCCACTCCCAGTCGATTGGATGTTTGCCCAACGTGGCGGCGGCAATCCCGGCAATGATCGCCGGCTCGGACTTCAAGTGCGCCGACTTCGGTTTCAGTTGACCGAACGACAAGTGCACCATGCTGAAGGTGTCTTCCACCGTCACGCCTTGCGGGCCTTCGGCCTGGATGTCGATGTCGGTGCGACCGAGGCACGGCAGGATCAACGCGTCACGCCCGGTCACCAGATGGCTGCGGTTGAGCTTGGTCGAGATGTGCACGGTCAGGTCGAGTTTGCGCATCGCTTCGTGGGTGCGCGGGGTGTCCGGTGTGGCTTGGGCAAAGTTGCCGCCCAGACCGATGAACACCTTGGCCTCGCCACGCTCCATGGCACCGATCGCCATGACGGTGTTGTGGCCGTGCATGCGCGGCACTTTGAAGTTGAAGCGGTTTTCCAGTGCGTCCATCAGCTCCTTGGGCGCCAGTTCGTTGATGCCCATGGTGCGGTCGCCCTGCACGTTGCTGTGACCGCGCACCGGCGACAGACCGGCACCCGGACGACCAACGTTGCCGCGCAACAGTTGCAGGTTGATGACTTCCTGCAGGGTCGGCACCGAGTGCACGTGTTGGGTCAGGCCCATGGCCCAGCACATGATCACGCTCTTGGCGCGGCCATACATGCGCGCCGCCAGTTCGATGTCGTGCAGCGGCACGCCGGACTGTTCGAGGATGTGCTCCCACGAAGTCGCATCGACTTCCGCCAGATAGCTGTCCAGACCCGAGGTGTGCTCGGCAATGAATGCGTGGTCAAACACCGGTTCGCCGCCGCTGGCCTGGGCTTCACGCTCCCACTGCAAGAGGAACTTGGCCATGCCGCGAATCATCGCCATGTCGCCACCCAGCGCCGGACGGAAGTACGCGGTGTTGGTCGCTTCCCAGCCGTTGCTGAGCATCTCGATCGGGTTCTGCGGGTTCTGGAAACGTTCCAGGCCACGCTCCTTCAACGGGTTGATGCACACCACTTGCGCGCCGCGTTTCACCGCTTCACGCAGCGGTTCGAGCATGCGCGGGTGGTTGGTGCCGGGGTTCTGGCCGATGACGAAAATCGCGTCGGCGTGGTGCAGGTCCTCGTAGACCACGGTGCCTTTACCAACGCCGAGGGTCTCGCCCATGCTCACCGCACTGGCTTCGTGGCACATGTTCGAGCAGTCGGGGAAATTGTTGGTGCCAAAGGCGCGGACGAACAACTGGTAGAGAAACGCCGCTTCGTTGCTGGCCCGGCCCGAGGTGTAGAACTCGGCCTCGTGCGGCGATTTCAGGCCCTTGAGGTGTTCGGCAATCAGCGCGAACGCCTCTTCCCAGGTGGTTTCCACATAGCGGTCGATCCGCGCGTCGTAACGCATCGGATGAGTCAGGCGGCCCTGATATTCCAGCCAGTAATCGCTCTGTTCAGCCAGGCTCGACACCGTGTACTTGTTAAAGAACGCCGGATCGACCAGGCGCCCGGTGGCCTCCCAGTTCACCGCTTTGGCGCCGTTCTCGCAGAACTTGAGCATGCTCGCGCCGGGGGCTTCACCCCACGCACAGCCCGGGCAGTCAAAACCGCCGTTCTGGTTGGTCTTGAGCATGGCGCGGATGTTTTTCAGGGCGTTTTCACTGCCCAGCCAGCTTTTGGTCAGGCTGATGACAGCCCCCCAACCTGCAGCGGCACCCTTGTAAGGTTTGTAACGGTCGACTTGTGACATGGGACATCTCCATGACGATGCACACAGGCGTGAACCTGATCTTGGTTAAACAGCGACGGCCGATTTTGCACAGCAATAAAGCGGTCGTTTCAGTTGCCGGAGCAAGGATATGAACCGATACAAAATATTGTCTAATCGCTATTTATGACCACACTATCGAAAGCGTCTATCACGGCTAAAAACCCTTTATTTACGGGGCCTTGCGAAACTAAAGCGGAAACTTTCAATGAAAAACAATTCATCATCGACGCCATCAATCAGCCGTTCATTAACAGTGATTGGACGCCCTCTGAAGTTGCCCATAACCTGCGCCAACTTGTTCCGTTAATGCGGATTTCTCACTCCTGCGAGGCTGTCATGTCAGAGCGTGTCTTGATCGATGGTTACAACCGCCGCGTCGACTATCTGCGCATGTCGGTCACCGACCGCTGCGACTTCCGCTGCGTCTATTGCATGGCTGAAGACATGCAGTTTCTGCCGCGCCAACAGGTACTGACGCTGGAAGAGATCTATCAACTGGCGCAGAGCTTCGTGGCACTGGGCACCCGCAAAATTCGCCTGACTGGCGGCGAGCCGTTGATTCGCCCGGGCGTGGTCAAGCTGTGCGAGCAGATCGCCGCCCTGCCCGGCCTGCGCGAACTGTGCATGACCACCAATGGCTCGCAATTGGGCAAACTCGCGGCGCCGCTGTTCGACGCCGGGGTCAAACGCCTGAATATCAGCCTCGACAGCCTCGACCCCGAGCGCTTCAGGCAAATGACCCGCACCGGTGATCTGGCGCAGGTGATCAGCGGCATCGATGCCGCGCGCAAGGCCGGTTTCACCCGAACTAAACTCAACGTCGTGGTGATGCAGGGGCGCAACGATCAGGAGATCAACGATCTGGTGAGCTTCGCCATCGACCGCCAGCTCGACATCTCCTTCATCGAGGAAATGCCGTTGGGGATCATCAGCGAACACAGCCGGGCGGAGTCGTTTTTCTCCAGTGCCCAGGTACGCGAGAAAATCGCCGAGCGCTACACCCTGATCGACTCCGCCGAGTCGACCCAAGGCCCGTCGCGCTACTGGCGCGTGGCCGAGGCGCCGGACATTCGCCTGGGCTTTATCTCGCCGCACAGCCACAATTTCTGCGGCACCTGCAACCGCGTGCGGCTGACCGTCGAAGGTCGCCTGCTACTGTGTCTGGGTAACGAGCATTCGGTGGATCTCAAAGCCGTGCTGCGCGCTCATCCGGGGCAACCGCAGCGGCTGGAGAAAGCCATTATCGAGGCGATGAAACTCAAGCCGTATCGGCACAATTTCGAAGTGAACGACGACGTCCAGGTCGTGCGCTTCATGAACATGACCGGCGGCTGAGCCGCCCTCACCCTGCGTAACCGGGATCGCCCAGCATGATCATCAGACCCAAGGTCAACCAATTCGCCATCCTCTTCACCCTCAAGGGTTCGATTGCCAAACGCATCGCCCTGCGCACCCTGATGGTCACCCTGCTGGCCTCGGCCATCGTCCTGATTGAAATGCTCCATCCGAGCAACTTCACCAAGGTCAACGCCACGCCGTTCACCCTGCTCGGGCTGTCGCTGTCGATCTTCATGAATTTTCGCAACAACGCCTGCTACGACCGCTGGTACGAAGCGCGCAAAGCCTGGGGGGATGTGCTCGTACACATTCGTTCGGTGATCCGCGAAACCCATGTCATCCGCGAATCGGTGCAGCGCCAGCCGTTGCTGCTCAATCTCTGCGGGTTTGCCCATGCGCTGAATGCGCGGTTGCGCCGGGAAAGCGAAGCGGCGGCCAGCAGCGCGTGGATCACGCCGAAACCGGACGAGCAGACCCCGGACTACAGCGGGCGGATTTTGCAGCAGGTCGGTCAGCAGTGTTCCGACCTGCACCAGAGCGGCGAACTGACCGAGTGGCGCTACATGCTCCTGGCCAATCACCTGACCAGCCTGACTCAGGCGCAAGCGGTGTGCGAACGGATCAAGAACACCCCGCTGCCCTTCCCCTACACCTTGCTGCTGCACCGCACGATCTACCTGTTCTGCATCCTGCTGCCCTTCGCCATGGCCGAGCCGCTGGGCTGGCTGACGCCGTTGTTCACGGCGATTGTCAGCTACACGTTCTTTGGTCTGGATGCGATTGCCGATGAACTGGAAGACCCATTCGGCCGCGACGAAAACGACCTGGCGACCGACTCGCTGGTGCGCACCATCGAGCGCGACATCCTCAGCGAACTGGGCGTGACCGACCTGCCGCCGATGCTGCTGCCGGTGGACTATGTGCTGAGCTGACCCCGATCCCCTGTAGGAGTGAGCCTGCTCGCGATGACGGTGGCACAGTCAGCCTCTGCGTTGACTGATCGACCGCTATCGCGAGCAGGTTCACTCCTACAGGTCTGAAGTACATCCACAAAATGGTTGAGCACCACAAATCCAACTGTGGGAGACCTGACGCCGATGCTGCTGCCGATGGACTATGTGCTGAGCTGACTCCGATCCCCCTGTAGGAGTGAGCCTGCTCGCGATAGCGGTTAACCAGCCAACGCATATATTGACTGCGTCACCGCCTTCGCGAGCAGGCTCGCTCCCACAGGTTTGATTGGTGTTGGGGTCAGAAAAGTTCGCTGAAGGGAATGAAGCGCAGTGCGTCGCCGATGCGGTGGGTGCTGTTTTCCGGTACTTCCACCAGGCCATCGGCCCAGGTTGCACCGAGCAGGACGCCGGAGCTTTGATTCGGGTACAGCACCGCACTCCCCGCCTCCAGCCGCACCCGCAGGTATTCGCGGCGGCTGCCAGCCTTGCTCCAGTCGAACCCGGCGCTCACCGCGAAGCTCAGCGGCATGACGTCTTCCACGCCCTGGATGCGCAGCAGATATGGCCGCGCCAGCAGGCCGAAGGTCACCAGTGCCGAGGTCGGATTGCCCGGCAGGCCGATCACCGGCACCGTGCCGAAATGGCCCACGGTCAACGGTTTGCCAGGCTTGATCGCGAGCTTCCACAGCAGCGGTTTGCCGTCCTCGCGCAGCACCTGCCCGAGGCAATCGGCATCGCCGGCAGACACGCCGCCGGTGGTCAGGATCAAGTCGGCCGCCACTTGCAGTTGTTCAAGCTTGAGCCGCGTCTGCGCCGGGCGATCCGGGAGAATCCCGGCGTCGATCACCTCGCAGCCCAGCTCACGCAACCAGTGACCGAGCAACACACGGTTGCTGTTGTAGATGCTGCCGGGGCGCAGCGGCTGGCCCGGTTCGACCAGTTCATCACCAGTCGACAACAGCGCCACGCGTGGGCGACGCACCACGTGCAACTGCGCCAGCCCTTGCCCGGCAGCGACTGCCAGTTCGAATGGCCCAAGGCGTTTGCCGGCGCGCAGCAGGATATCGCCAACGCGATTTTCCTGGCCTTGTGCGCGAATGTTCTGCCCTGCCTTCAGCGGCTGCAAAAAGCCCACGCGGCCGTCCTCCAGCACTTCGACGTTTTCCTGCATCTCAACACTGGTGGCGCCGGGCGGCAGCGGTGCGCCCGTAAAAATCCGCGCGCAGGTGCCAGGCAGCAATGCGTCCGGCGCCAGCCCGGCGTAGACCTTTTGCGATACCTTCAGCGGCTGGCGATGCAAGTCAGCGAGATTGAGCGCGTAACCGTCCATGGCACTGTTCGGCCATGGCGGCAGGTCGAGCGTCGCCACCAGATCGCTGGCCAACACCCGTCCGCGCGCATCGTCGAGCGGTAACAGTTCGCTGTCAGCCAGACGTTGCTCATTGGCCATGCCCAGCAATTGGTCGAGGGCATCCTCGACCGGCATCAACGGTGCCTTGCTCATCCGCGTGGCCCACAGGCTTGCACTGCCTTGAGGTGTGGCACGAAGTTGCACGGGCGATGACGGTTATCCAGTTGCTCGGCGAGAATGCCTTCCCACGCGGTGCGGCAAGCACCGGTCGAACCCGGCAGGCAGCACACCAGCGTGCCGTTGGACAACCCGGCCAGCGCTCGGCTTTGCACGGTGGACGTGCCGATGTCGAGAATCGAAATGGCGCGGAACAACTCACCGAAACCATCGATCTGCTTGTCGAGCAGGCAAGCCACTGCTTCCGGTGTGCTGTCGCGGCCGGTGAACCCGGTGCCGCCGGTGATCAGTACCACCTGAATATTGTCGTCGGCAATCCAGTGCGCAACCTGGGCGCGAATCTTGTACAGATCATCCTTGAGCAGATTGCGCTCACTCAGGGTATGACCGGCCTCCAGCAGACGACTGACCAGCAACTGGCCCGAGGTATCGCTGGCGTAATCGCGGGTATCGCTGACCGTCAGCACAGCAATGTTCAGGGGGACAAACAGGGCATCCGCTTTCGCGCTCATGGGACTCTCCGGCAGTAGTTAATCACATTGCCCAGCAGCCTAAGTGCCACTTATGAATACTGTCTAATCACTCTAACCAACCACATTATCGACCGGCTCTATCGGTGCCGTTGACCTCGACCAAAGCCTTTGAAATCATGGGCGATAGAGCTGATCGATAGGCTTTTCAATACTTCCGATTGGACGAATGGACAGTCAAATGAGATTGTCGCGCCTCGCGTTTTTCGTGCGCTGCGCGCATCTGCGTCAATACTCATTCCAATTTCTCAACGAGCAGGTGCCATAGTGGACATCAAACAACTCAAGTTCCTGATCGCACTGGATGAAACCCGACACTTCGGCCAAGCCGCCGCACGCTGCCATATCACCCAGCCAACCCTGTCGATGCGTCTGCGCAACCTGGAAGATGAGCTGGACCTGGTGCTGGTCAATCGCGGCCAGCGCTTTGAAGGTTTCACTCAGGCCGGCGAACGGGTGCTGGCCTGGGCCCGCACACTGTTGGCTGCCCATGACGGCTTGTTCGCCGAAGCGGCGGCGTGCCGCGGGCAACTGGTGGGTAGCCTGCGCCTGGGGTTGGTGCCGTTGAGCAGCTTCAACCCGGTCAATTACATTCAGGGTTTGTCCGCGACTTACCCCGAGCTGAAATTCAGTCTGTCGTCGCTCAGTTCCAACGAGATCATCGAGGGGTTGGGCAACAACCAGCTCGATCTGGGCGTGTGCTATCTGGACCACGTCAACCCGAACTACTTCGAGTTTTTCGAGATCGGCGAAACCCGCGTCGGGCTGCTTTACGACAACCGTCACTTCCATTTCGAAGGCTCGGAAATGAGCTGGGAAGACGCCGCCGAACTGCCGCTGGGGATGATCACCACTGGCATGCATTACCGCAAATCCATCGACTTGAGTTTCCGCAGTCGCGGGCTCAATCCGCAGCCGATTCTGGAGAGCGATTCGACCTATCAGCTGTTGCAGGCGATTCACCAGGGTTTCTGCTGCTCGATCATGCCGCTGGACAGCGGGCTGGAACAGCCGATCGAACATTTGTCGTTCATGCAGTTGCCGGATGCCAGCGTGCTCGCGCCGCTGGGGCTGGTGATGCGCAAGACCGAGCCGCGTTCGGCGATTGCCGAGAAGTGTTTTGCCGAGGCGCGCAAGTTGTTCGGGGTTGAGGCTCCTGCCGAATAGGTGATGTTGGCTGTAAGGACGCCATCGCGAGCAGGCTCACTCCTACATTTGGAATGCGTTCTCCTGTAGGAGTGAGCCTGCTCGCGATGAGGCCAGAACATGCAATCGCGGACCTTTGAAATCGGTGATCGACCAACCCAATCACCAGATCAGAACAAGCGATTGGACGCACTTTTAACTCCCCCGTAGCCTGAACTCACTTCAGCGCTTCGGGACTTTCAAGATGCTGTGCCAAGTTGATCCAACTGCCGAACCGGGCGATGCCAACGCCCCCGCGCCGCAACCGTCACAAGTGGCGTTTCGCGAATACCTGCCGCACGCCCCGCTCTCGCACGCCGCCCTGGCCGCGGAAATCGCCCTGGCGATCACCTTCAATGGCCTGAGCCAGGCAGTGATGATGGTCTCGCCCGGCAACCTCGAAGACTTCATCCGGGGCTTCAGCCTGAGCAACGCGATCATCGACAGTGTCGACGAGATCTACGACATCCGCCTGAGCCATTTCGATCAGGCCTGCCAGGCTGACGTGCAGATTTCCAGTCGCGCCTTCTGGGCGCTGAAGGATCATCGTCGGCAGATGGCCGGCACCAGCGGCTGCGGCATCTGTGGTGTCGAAGCGCTGGAGCAGGCGTTGCCGCAACTGGACATCCTGCAACCCTGCGCACTGCCGCCGGCTGCGCATTTCGACGGTATCCGCCAACGCATCGAACAGGCCCAGCAACTGGCCCGCAGCAGCGGCGCCCTGCACGCTGCGCTGTACTTCGATGCCAACGGTAAAGCGCTGCTGTGCCGTGAAGACATCGGCCGCCACAACGCCCTCGACAAGCTGATCGGCGCGCTGCACCTCGCCGAAGTCGATGCGCGCCAGGGCTTCGTGGTGGTCACCAGCCGTTGCAGCCTGGAACTGATCCACAAAGCGGTGCGCGCCCGCCTCGGCACCCTCGTCAGCCTGTCCGCCCCGACGGCGTTGACCGTGCGCTGGGCGCTCAAGCACAGGCTCAATCTGATCCACGTCCCGCACCGCAACGCCCCCCGAATCTACAGCCCGATCCAGGAGCTTTCGCCATGAGCAACACCCTCACCCACCTCGACGATCAGGGCCGCGCCAACATGGTCGACGTCAGCGACAAGGCGCCGACCCGCCGCGAAGCCAGCGCGCAAGCCTGGGTGCAGATGCGCCCGGAAACGCTGCAGATGATCCAGGCCAACGGCCACCCCAAGGGCGATGTCTTCGCCGTGGCGCGGATCGCCGGGATTCAAGCGGCCAAGCGCACCCACGAGCTGATCCCGCTGTGCCACGCGCTGCTGCTCAGCTCGATTCACGTCGAACTCAAGGCCTGCGAACCGGACCGCGTGCAGATCACCAGCACCTGCCGCCTCACCGGCCAGACCGGGGTCGAACTCGAAGCGCTGACCGCCGCCAGCGTCGCGGCGCTGACCATTTACGACATGTGCAAAGCGGTGGACCGGGCGATGGTCATCGGCGACATCCGCCTGCTCAGTAAACAGGGCGGACGCTCCGGACACTTTCAATGGGAGGACGCGCAATGATCCTGATCAACTACTTCGCCAGCTACCGTGATCGCCTCAATCTGGGCGGCGAAAAAATCCCCCTGAGCAACGACCTGACCAGCATCGAGGACGTGCGGCTGATGCTCATGGCCCGTGGTGAGGAATGGCGCGAAGTGCTCGGCGCCGGCAACCTGATGTGTGCGTTGAATCAGGAGCTGTGCCAACCGAGCGCAGCCATCGAAGACTTCGACGAGATCGCGTTTTTTCCACCGGTCACCGGGGGCTGAGCATGACGGTACGAGTCCAGCATAAAAGTTTCGATGTCGGCCAGTTGACCGCCGACTTGCATGCGCGTAATCCACGGGTCGGCGCAGTGGTGAATTTCATCGGCTACGTGCGCGATCTGAACATCCGCCAAAGCGTGAATGAGCTGTTCCTCGAACACTATCCGGGCATGACCGAAAAGGCTCTCGAACAGATCGCCCGAGAGGCCCGCGAGCGTTGGCCGCTGCTGGGGGTGGAGATTGTGCATCGGGTCGGTGCACTGTCTGTCAGCGAGCCGATCGTGTTCGTCGGCGTCAGCAGCAAGCACCGACACATGGCGTTCGAAGCCTGCGCCTTCATCATGGATGTGCTCAAGACCCGTGCGCCGTTCTGGAAGCGTGAGAGCACGCCGCAAGGCGCACACTGGGTCGAGGCGCGCAAGAGTGATCAGGATGCGGCGCTGCGCTGGAGCCTGGCGCATGCCTGAAGATCAAGAGCCCCTCACCCTAACCCTCTCCCGGAGGGAGAGGGGACTGATTGGGGGATATTGAAGAAATTCACCGAATCGAAAGATTGGCTCTGAATCCATAATCGACTCAATCTTCAGGTCGATGGATAACGCCAGACACCTCGGTCGGCCCCCTCTCCCTCTGGGAGAGGGCTGGGGTGAGGGTTGAAATTCTGATTAGATAGCAACTCCGCCAGGATTAAATTCCGGAGTCTCGTTTGAGCACAGCGCCCAACAACCTGCCCCGCCCCGATCCCGTCACGCTGCGCCAGGCCTGGCGCTTCTGGCTCAAGCTCGGCTGCATCGGTTTCGGCGGCCCGGCCGGGCAGATCGCGATCATGCATCAGGAACTGGTCGAACGTCGGCGCTGGATCTCCGAGCGGCGGTTCCTGCATGCGCTCAACTACTGCATGTTGCTGCCCGGCCCCGAGGCCCAGCAACTGGCGACCTACATTGGCTGGTTGTTGCATCGCACCTGGGGCGGGGTGATTGCCGGGGCGCTGTTCGTGCTGCCGTCGCTGTTCATCCTGATTGCCCTGTCGTGGGTGTACATCGCGTTCGGCGATGTGCCGGTGGTGGCCGGCGTCTTCTACGGGATCAAACCGGCGGTGACCGCGATTGTGTTGCACGCAGCCCATCGCATCGGCTCGCGGGCGTTGAAAAACAGTTGGCTGTGGGCCATCGCCGGGGCGTCATTCGTGGCGATTTTTGCCTTCAACCTGCCGTTCCCGCTGATCGTGCTCGGTGCGGCGTTGCTCGGTTATGTCGGCGGGCGACTGGCGCCGCAACGCTTCGACAATGGCGGCCAGCGCAGCAGCGCCAAATCCTTCGGTCCAGCGTTGATCGATGACGACACGCCGACACCCGAACATGCGCGTTTCAGCCTGCCGAAGCTGTGGCGCTTGCTGTTGGTCGGTGCAGCGCTGTGGTGTTTGCCGATGGCGCTGCTGACCACGCTGTTCGGCTGGGACGGCACGTTCACGCAAATGGGCTGGTTCTTCACCAAGGCCGCGCTGCTGACCTTTGGCGGCGCTTACGCGGTGTTGCCGTATGTCTATCAGGGCGCCGTCGGGCATTACGCCTGGCTGACGCCGACGCAGATGATCGACGGCCTCGCGCTGGGCGAAACCACACCCGGGCCGCTGATCATGGTGGTGGCGTTTGTCGGTTTCATCGGCGGTTACGTGCAACCGGCGTTCGGTGCGGAATATGCGTTCGCCGCCGGCGCACTGGCGGCGACGCTGGTGACCTGGTTCACCTTCCTGCCCTCGTTTCTGTTCATCCTCGCCGGCGGGCCGCTGGTGGAGTCGACCCACAACGAACTGAAGTTCACCGCACCGCTGACTGCCATCACCGCTGCAGTGGTCGGGGTGATTCTCAACCTGGCGTGTTTCTTCGCTTATCACGTGTTCTGGCCGAGCGGTTTTGCCGGGCACCCGGATCTGTTTTCGATCGGGCTGGCGCTGCTGGCCGCGCTCGCGCTGTTCATTTTCAAACGCGGGGTGATTGAAGTGTTGATCGTTTGCGCGCTTGCCGGGCTGGGCTTTCACCTGCTGCGCTGAGCGTCGATCAATGGTACAGGGGCGCAATCATCGGTTTACACACCAAAGGATTGCCCCTTACTATCCGGGCACACCGGTCGGCGGGCCTGCCCCACCACCGACGTTTTCCGCCAACGGAAACACGCGTTATGAGTACGTCACCACAACAAGCAAAAATGTTGAACGTCTCCGCTGTGTGCGCCCTCTGTCACAGGGGCTGCGCATGAATCGCATCGTCAATCTCCCCATGGCCCTGCGCCGTTCCAAGCTGCGTCACTCCGCACGCCCGCCGGATATCTCCCTTTAATTCCTGATGCCCACCAGTTTCATTGCTGACACATGACCTGTGGCGAGGGGATTTATCCCCTCACCACAGGTTCAGTGTCACTTCCGGCTGCCGGGCATTAGCGGAATATTTTTTCTTTTTTTGATATCCCTGCCGGGACGCCCTCCATGCGTCCGGCCCGAGTCTGCGCGCCTGTGCGGCGCCATCGTGAGTGATTGATTATGAAATTCGCAGCCATCGAAGACGCACGTCAGTTCCTTGAACAGAACCCCGATATCGACATGATCGAGCTGTTCATCCTCGACGCCAACGGCGTGCCGCGCGGCAAGCTGTTGCACCGCGAAGAACTGCTCGCTGTATATGAAAGCGGTCGGCCGTTGCCCAGCACCATCCTCGGCCTGACCGTACAGGGTGAGGACGTGGAGAACTCCGGTCTGGTCTGGGACGTCGGTGACATCGACTGCCGCGCATACCCGCTCGAAGGCAGTCTGGTGCGCCTGCCATGGCGGCAGATTCCGACCGCCGCGGTGCAGGTCAGCATGCACCCGACCGAGGGCCTGCCGGCGAGCATCGCCGACCCGCGTCACCTGCTGATCAAGGTGATCGACAGCCTCAAAGCCGAGGGTTATCACCCGGTCATGGCCTGCGAGCTGGAGTTCTATCTGCTCGACGCCAAACGCGATCACAACGGCCGTCCGCAACCGGCGCTGGACGCCGACGGTGGTCGACCGCGACACACCCAGGTCTACGGTTTGCGTGAACTGGAGCAGATCGAACCGTTCCTCGCCGACCTCTACAGCGCCTGCAAGCTGCACGGCATTCCGGCGCGCACGGCGATCTCGGAATACGCCCCGGGCCAGGTGGAAATCACCCTCGAACACGGCGACGCGCTGCAGGCGATGGATCAGGCGGTGCGCTACAAACGCCTGGTCAAAGCCGTGGCGCACAAGCACGGCATGCAGGCGACGTTCATGGCCAAGCCGTTCGATGATCTGGCCGGCACCGGCATGCACATGCACGTCAGCCTTGCCGACGGAGAGGGGCGCAACCTGTTCGCCTCCGAGGACCCGGCCGGCACCCCGCTGCTGCGCACCGCAATTGGCGGCATGCTCGCCTCCCTGCTCGATTCGCTGCTGCTGTTCTGCCCCAACGCCAACTCCTACCGCCGGTTCCAGGCCAACAGCTACGCGCCATTGGCGCCGACCTGGGGTATCGACAACCGCACCGTCAGCCTGCGCGTGCCCGGCGGCCCGGCCAACACCCGGCACATCGAACACCGCATCTGCGGCGCCGACGCCAACCCGTATCTGGCGGCGGCAGCGATCCTCGCCGGGATCCATCGTGGCATTCGCGAAAACCTCGATCCGGGCGCACCGGTCGAGGGCAACGGCTATGCGCAAGCCAAGCAATTGCTGCCGACCGATTGGCTGACGTCGTTGCAGGCGCTGGAGAATTCTGCGTGGGCATGGGATGCCTTGGGGCAGGAATTTCTCGGGGTGTATCTGGCGGTGAAGCGCGCCGAATATCGGCAGTTCATGGCCGAGGTGGGTGAGCAGGATTGGCGCTGGTATTTGACCGAAGCCTGAAGACTCACCACTGATCCCCCTGTAGGAGTGAGCCTGCTCGCGATAACGATCTGTCAGTTAACACTGATTTGACTGACACACCGCTATCGCGAGCAGGCTCACTCCTACAGGGGATCGCGTACCGAATTCGAATTTTGTGTGGACACTGACATGACCCAACGCTGCAATTCCTACTACACCGCCACCCTCAATCAGGACACCGACTACCCGCCCCTGCAAGGCCGGCACCAGGTTGATGTGGTGATCATAGGCGGCGGTTTCACTGGCGTCGCCACCGCTGTGGAACTGGCCGAAAAAGGCCTGAAAGTCGCCATCGTCGAGAGCCACAAGATCGGCTGGGGCGCCACCGGACGCAATGGCGGCCAAGTCACCGGCAGCCTCTCCGGCGACGGCGCGATGCGCAAACAGATGCGCCCGAAACTGGGCGATGACGTCGACGATTTCATCTGGCACCTGCGCTGGCGCGGGCATGAAATCATTCAGCAGCGGGTCGAGAAATATGGCATCCAGTGCGACCTCAAGCACGGCCATCTGCACGCCGCCTACAAGCCGGGCCACATGGAAGGTCTACGCCAGGATTACCAGGAAGCCGTGCGCCGTGGGATGGCCGATGAGGTCAGTCTGCTCGACCGCAGCCAGGTGCGCGACCTGCTGCAAAGCGACCTCTACCACGGCGCAATCAAGAACACCCGCAACATGCACCTGCACCCGCTCAACCTGTGCATCGGCGAAGCGCGGGCGGCGCAAAGCCTTGGCGCGCTGATCTTCGAGAACAGCGAAGTGCTGGAGATCATTCACGGCCAGACCCCGGGCGTCAGAACCGCCCATGGCCAGATCGATGCCAATCAAGTGATGCTCGCTGGCGACGTCTATCACAAGCTCGAACCGGGCCAGCTCAAGGGCAAGATTTTCCCGGCCATGGGCGGCATCGTCACCACCGCGCCGCTGGGTGATCTGGCGCGGCAGATCAACCCCGAAGACCTGGCGGTGTACGACTGCCGTTTCGTCCTCGATTACTACCGCCTCACGGCCGACGGTCGTCTGCTGTTCGGCGGCGGTGCCAACTACAGCGGCAAGGACTCGCGAGACATCGCCGCCGAGCTGCGCCCGTGCATCGAGCAGACGTTCCCGGCGCTCAAAGGGGTGCAGATCGATTACCAGTGGAGCTGCGCGATGGGCATCGTGATCAACCGCATCCCGCAACTGGGCAAGCTCTCGGACAACGTCTGGTATTGCCAGGGCTATTCGGGCCACGGCATCGCGACGACGCACATCATGGGCGAAATCATGAGCCGGGCGATCACCGGGCAGCTGGAACAGTTCGACACCTTTGCCGGGTGCCAACACATTCGCGTGCCGATGGGGGATTTGCTGGGCAATCCGTTGCTGGCGGCGGGGATGTGGTATTACCAGATGCTTGAGCGCTTGCGCTAACACACCCGCCTCCCTGTAGGAGCTGCCGAAGGCTGCGATCTTTTGATCTTGTTTCTAAAAATCAAAAGATCGCAGCCTTCGGCAGCTCCTACCGGGTCATCGGTTCACTGAAGATCCATTGTAGGAGTGAGCCTGCTCGCGATGAGGCCCTCAGCCGCAATACAACAATCAGTCAGGCAACTGCTGCACCACAATCCCCAACCGCCGATAATCCTCGACACTGCCCGACGCCACATGCCGTTCGGTTATCAGCGTATGCAGGCGCGTACACGCAGCCACCACAAACGGCTCCACCGCCCCCAGCTTGTCCGCCGTGGTCACCGCAATCACCCGCGCCGCACTGTCGAGCAGGGCCTGCTTGACTGGCACTTCATCGAAATGCAGCGAGGTGATACCCACCTCCGGGTGAATCGCGCAGACGCCGGTAAACGCCAGATCCGCCTTGATCCCGGCCAGCATGCGCACCGCTTCATGCCCGCCGGCCGACATCGTGCGAGGGTTCAGTTGCCCACCGGCCAAAATCACCTTCACGCCCTTGTACTCGGACAAGGCAATGGCCGTCATCGGCGCGGCGGTCACCGCCGTAATCTGGATATCCGCGCGCAACGAGCGCGCCACCTGCAACGTGGTCGAGCCGGAATCGAACAGCACAATCTGCCCATCCTCGACCTCTTGCGCCGCCCGTTGCGCCAGGCGCACCTTCACCTCATCGGTCTCCTCCAGGCGGGTGAAGTAATCCTTGCCGGTGTCCTTGGGACGCGGCAACGCCCCGCCGTGCACGCGCTGCACCAGACCCGCATGGTCCAGTTCAGCGAGGTCGCGGCGGATGGTGTCTTCGGACACGGCGAAGTGCTGGCTCAACTCCGACGCCATGACTTTGCCGTCGCGTTCGAGGATCAGGAGGATTTTCTGCCGGCGCAGGGACGGCAGCTCGGTGACCGAATGATCGTGCATGGTTTTGCCTGTTTGTGCTTGTAGTTGCAGGTTTTGCCGAGACTAGCGAAAGCCACACGCAAACACAAACCGGCGGGTATCAATTGTTTCGATCATTGGAATCAACAAGCCGAATTTTTTCTTTGCATTGCGCGTGTTCAGAATGGCCTCACTTTAAAAAGGCTCAGGATGAACAGCTGATGAATCTCAATTTTGCGTTTGCGTGCATGATCGTCGTGTCTTTTGCGATTGCCCTGGGCCATGCTTGATCGGCCAGAACTGAAGCCGCCAGTTGCTGACGCAACCGCACCAGGTCGCGATACGAGAGTTCGCCCCAGAAAAGCGCCAGCTCTTTGCCGGATGATCTCAGTGGCAGGAACGCTTCCTGCCACGGACAAAAAAGGCGCCTCGCGCGCATAATGGCCAAAACATGGCACTTTCCGTATAACGCTAGCGAATCTACGTAAAAATGGTTCAAGTGTCATGAATCGTCTGACCATCACCCAACACAAATCGAAGTACAGCGCGGGGCATTACCCGACTTTTGCCATTGATGAGCTGCCGCTTGAAGTCTGGTTGCCACACCACAACCCGCAGGCCGAATTGCATCTGGTAGCAGCGCACTCAGGACTTTATTCCGATCAGGAAAACGAGTTGATTTGGGACCGTGCCTACTCAACTGCCCCCGGCTGGACAACGTTGCTGCCATTGCTGGTGTGCTCCGACGATCTGGACCTGAGCTGCAGTGTGATCGTAACCGAACAGTTCTCGGATGAAACCGTCATTCATTGGCAGCGTTTTGGCTTGCTAAAAGACCGCATTACCAGTGAAAACCCCGAAGTTGACTGGTTTCACAGCATCCCGTCAGTCACGTTTGCCAGGGCTGCGTTCATCAATGTTTTGGACAGCTTTCGCGAGATTGACGGAGTGAAAGTTGACTGGGACTGACTGCAACGCCTGAACATTTCATAACCATAGAGGCCGTCATGCAACAGCCCGTTAGAAACTTGAACTTAGAAAATATTGATTCGATTACGCAGTGGTTCAATCAAGAACTGGTGAGTATCGGCCAGTCGATCGTAGGCAAAAACGGAATCCCTCTCATGCTTGCATTGAAGCGCGATCGACTGGGCCACGGCCCCTACCCCGAAGTATCGTTGTTCGAGGCGGCCAACCGAATCATGTCTGATCTGGTGATTCTTCATGGCATCGCAGCGCTACTCAAGGGCGAGCATTTCCCTTTCAATGAATACATAGTCGAGTTCGGAAACGAAGACCGGAACGGCTTTGACATTCAGGCGTTCTCCGCGAATGCTAACCTCGCAGGAGAAGCTTTCAATGTGGCCCCTTCGTATTTCACTGGGAAGAAGAATGCCGCTCTAAGAAAACTGCGTGCCAAGGCAGTTGATGAACGCTACAAAATCATCATGTTCAACACCGAAGCGCGCTCAGGAAAGGCTATCAAGCCCGATGCTGGGGGCGCTTTTCAGATCGCCGTCGACATCGCCACCGGACAGGTGCAAATCACCCCACCGCTCAACGCGCTTCCGGGAGTTTGACTGCCCTCGCCACAGCGACTGGGGCTTTGTTTCACGCAAGCACCCAATCGCCCGCCGATATTTCTCATCCCGCTCCAAACCTCTGAGGGATCATATGGCATCGTATGCGCTTACTCGGAAATCACCTTCGCCGTGCGCACAAACAACGCATGCGCCTTGTCCCAGAAGTTGCCGCCGAGCACGAAGAAACTGCCGATGAACATCAGGTCACCGAGCAGTTGCATCTGCCACAGATTGGGGCGCACTCCCGGCCAGAAGTTATCGAAATACGGTTCCAGGAACGCCGTCAGCAGCGGCAGCCAGAACATCACCACACCGATCCGGTGTCGCATCGGCCCGACCTGATCAACCGGCGTCGGAATGATTCCCGACACATAGCTGCCGATCTTGCGCTTGAGTTCGGCAAAGCCGGCCTTGCCCATCACCGCGATCACCAGCAGCAATAGCACCTTGTTGCTGATAAACAGCACCCCGGTCAGCGCCGCGACTTTCGAGCCGGGTACATCGAGGCTGGCGGCGATTGGCACCATCAGCCACGAGCCGAGCATCAGGCAGATGATCACCACACCGGCCTTGAAGCGCCAGGTGGCAGGGGGAGTCGGTACAACCGAATCCTGTGAGGTGTCCATGGTTTCGTACCTTTTGATCGAGGGCGCGGGTCGGTTGAGGAGCGCTTGAAAAGCGTAGCAGCAGATTCGCCCGATCAACCTGTGAACTGCCGTCTATGCTCCAGTGATATTTGCGACCCGGGACACGCGCAATGCCTGCAACCACCGCCCTGCTGACGCGGCCCGGCCACTGGTTGTTGCTGGGCGCCTTGAGTTTGAGCGGTTGCGTACGCCTGGGGCCGGATTTCCAGCCGCCGGGCGAAGCCTGGAGCAAGCAATGGAACAGCACCGCGCTGGAGCAGGCCAGCGAGCGCGCCAGCCAGCCCGATCTGCGCCAGTGGTGGCAGGTGTTCGCCGACCCGGTGCTCGACCGCCTGATCGCCGAAGCCGATGCGCACAACAGCAGCCTGAAAATCACCGGGCTGCGGGTGCTCGAAGCCCGCGCGCAACTGGGTATCGCTGAAAGCGGCCGCTATCCGCAAGTGCAGCAGGCGGGCGTCGACAGCCTCTACATCGACCGTCATCAGTCCGGTGGCAACAACCCGCAGAACCGTCAATTCTGGCAACACAGCGCGGCGTTCGATGTCGGCTGGGAGCTGGATTTCTGGGGCCGTTTCAGCCGTGCCATCGAATCGTCCGATGCCAGTTACTTCGCCGCTCAGGCCAACTATGAAGACGCACTGGTGTTGCTGCGCGCGCAAGTCGCCGACACCTATTTTCTGCTGCGCACCACCGAAGCACGGCTGCGAGTCGCCCGGGAAAACGCCGCCCAGCAGAAACGCAATTTCGAGATCACCGAAAAACTGTTCAACAGCGGCCAGACCGCCGAACTCGATCTGCAACAGGCCAAAACCCAATACCTGGGCACGCTGAGCAGCATTCCGGCGTTCGAAGATCAGTTGCTGCGCACCCGTAACGCGCTGGCAGTACAGGTCGGTCAGCCGCCCGGGGGCGCGGCGCTGCTGGCTGAGCGAGCGGGGTTGATTCCGCTGGTCGATCGCGCGGTGTTGCAAGACGTCCCGGCCAACCTGCTGCTGCGCCGCCCCGATGTGCGGGCGGCAGAACTGAACGTCGCTGCGCAATCGGCGTTGGTCGGGGTTGCCGAAACCGATCTGTACCCGTCGCTGACCTTGCTCGGCAGCATCGTCTGGTCCACCGACACCCTCAGCGCCACCCCGCGCAGCCTCGACCTGATCGGCGGCCCGAGCCTGCGCTGGAACCTCTTCGATTACGGGCGTATCCGCAACAACATCCGAGTGCAGGACGCGCGCCTGCAGCAACTGATCGAAGCCTATCGCGACAAGGTGCGTCAGGCCGCCCGCGAAGCCGACGATGCCGCCAGCGGCCTGAGCAAAGCGCTGCAGCGCGAGCGTATTTTGCGCGAGGCCGAAGGGGCGGCGCGGCGCTCGCTGGTGCTGGCCAACACGCAATACCGTGAAGGTTATTCGGACTTTCAGCGGGTGCTCGACGCCCAGCGTGCGCTGCTGGAGCTGCAAGACAATTATCTGGTCAGCCGCAGCGACGCGGTGAGCAACCTGATCGCCCTGTACAAAGCCCTCGGTGGCGGCTGGCAAAACAGCGCGCCGCTGATCGACGCCCCCACCCGACAACAGATGCAGCAGCGCACCGACTGGGGCGATTTGTTGAACGCACCGCCCGCCCAAGCGGCGTATCCCCTTCCACCGCAGGTAAGCACCCATGACTGACGCCGCGCCTCCAGCGCCCGCCCCCGTACCGGCTCAACCCGACCCGGCGAAAAAAGGCATCCGTTGGGTGCTGCTGTTGCTCGTGCTGAGCCTGGCCTGGTACCTGCTGGCCGACCGCTACACGCCCTACACCCAGCAGGCGCGGGTCGGCGCATTCGTGATTCCGGTGGCGGCGGAAGTCGCGGGCCGGGTGATCAAGGTCAACGTGCGTAACAACCAGGACGTGAAGGCTGGCGACATCCTGTTTGAACTCGATCCGCAGCCGCTGCAGATTGCCGTCGACCGCGCCCGGGCCGATCTGGAAAACACCCGTCGCACTGTTGGCGCCAGCACCGCAGGCATCGCTTCGGCCCAGGCGTCGCTGCGTGCAGCCCAAGCCGATGAACTCAAGGCGCGCCAGGACAATCGCCGGCTTGAAGGCTTGTACAAAGAAGATCCGGGCACGGTGTCCGTACGACTTCTTGAAGTGTCCCGGGCCAACCATACAGCGGCGGTCAGCAAGGTCGCCGCCGCCCGGGCCGAAGTGCTGCGTGCCCAGGAACAGGAAGGCGGCAACACCGACACCAACGCCAAACTGCTCAGCGCCGCCGCCACGCTGGCCAAGGCTGAACTCGATCTGGCCAACACCCGCATCGGCGCGCGCTCGGCGGGACTGATCACCGACCTGCGCACCGACGTCGGCCAGTTCGCGGCTGCCGGCAGTCCGGTGATGACACTGATCACGATCCAGGACGTGTGGGTCAGCGCCGACCTCACCGAGAACAACCTCGGCCGCGTGCAACCCGGCACCCCGGTGGCGATCGTCCTCGACGCGCTGCCCGGCGAAGTCCTCGACGGTCGCGTGCGCAGCGTCGGCTATGGCGTGAGCGTCGGCCAGACGCCTGCGCCCGGCACCTTGCCAAGCATTCAGAACAGCCGCGACTGGCTGCGCCCGGCGCAACGTTTTCCGGTGATCATCGAGTTCAGCGACGAGGCGAAAAAGCGTCTGATCGACAGTCGCGCGATCCGCGCCGGTGGGCAGGCGGAAGTCATGGCCTTCCCCACCGAGGGCAATCTGCTCAACCCACTCGGGCGGGTGTTTGTCTGGTTAATGAGCTGGCTGTCGTATGCCTACTGAGCGCAGCGTGCCGGCGCAACGAGCCTTGCGCCTGGCGTTCGGCACGGCGCTGTGCACCGCTGCCAGTTACGGTTTCGCCTTGCCACTATCGTTTCTGTCGCCGGTGCTCGCGGTGTTGCTGCTCGCCAGCATGCCCCGGCCGTTGCCAGTCAAAATGGCGCTGGTACTGACTTTGGTCGCCGCGTTTACCACCAGTCTCGGACTGTTGCTGGTGCCGTTGCTGCGGTATTACCCGGTGTGCGGCGTGCTGCTGATCGGTGTTGGGCTGTTTCTGGTGTTCACCTACGGTTTGCGCGGCGGCAACGTGCTGATCATGACGTTCCTGGTGATCGGCATGACCATGATCTCTGCCGCCGGCTTCGCCTCATTCGAGCTGGCGATGGCGGTGATCGGCGCACTGGTCAAAGGCCTGTTACTGGCCGTCGTCATCGTCGGCCTGAGCCACATCCTGTTCCCGGAACCGGCCAACAGTCCCGCGCCACCACCCGCCCCCGCCCTGCCCGCCGAAGACGTGCCCCGCGTAGCGTTGCGCGCAACATTGATCGTGCTGCCGACCTTCCTGCTGGTGCTGATAGACCCCGCCAGCTACCTGCCGATCATCCTCAAAGCCGTCAGCCTCGGCCAGCAAAGCACCACCACCCGCACCCACCATGCCGGGCGCGAACTGCTCGGCTCGACCTTGCTCGGCGGACTGCTGGCGGTGCTGTTCTGGTGTGCGTTGAGCCTGTTCGTACACCTGTGGATGTTCTTTCTGTGGATGCTGCTGTTCGGGCTGTTGGTGGCGCGCAAACTCTATCGGATGCACCCGACGCAACTCACGCCGGGGTTCTGGCTCAACACCCTGATCACCATGATCATCCTGCTCGGCCAATCGGTGGAAGACAGCGCGGCGGGCAAGGATGTCTACAGCGCATTTGCGGTGCGCATGGGGTTGTTCATTCTGGTGACGCTTTATAGCGGGGTGATGATGCACTTGCTCGTCGCGCACCGGGAACACCGTCAGGGTGTGACCTGATAACCGGGCTTCGAGTTGTCATCCAATCTGGCGCAATAACTTTTTCGCCTTGGATCCAACCTTAAAAAGATCTGGAATGATGCCAAAGTGATGGCTTATAGTTGCCATGGCACATATCCAGTAGGGGTAATCAAATGGAAATTGGTGACAAAACAGTAGCAGGCTCCGCCATTGCAACTGGTGCAGCAGCAGGTATAGCCAACGCTTCGATGGTTTATGGCGGAGCGGTCGCGGTCGCTAACGCGGCTGGCTTAAGCGGCGCCGCTGCAACGACTTCTGCCTTAGCCACTCTCGGAGGTGGCGCAGTTGCTGCAGGTGGAGGTGGAATGGCTGCAGGAGTGGTGGCAGTCGCCACCGCAGCAGCTTGGCCAGCGGCTGCAATCGCAGTGGCGGGCTATGGTGGCTATCGTTTGTACAAGTGGTTGAAGTAACCATCAATGCATATTTAGCCAATGCCCATTTTAAAAATGGGCATTTTGCTAAACGCCAAAAAGCTTTTCAGACTTCCTCTCTAATACGCCGCACCTGCACCAACAACGCCGGCGCAAAATGCAGCACCACCATTCGTGCCAGATGGTGAGTCAGGATAAACACCACGTTCAGCCCGCCGGCGAACGCCACAATAGCGATGGTTTCGATTGCTCCTGGCATGTACGCGAGCCACAACGACAGCGCATCGCTGCCCAGCAACCGTCCCGCCGCCAACGCGAAAACCGCCGCGACCAGAATCATCAAACCCACCGACACCAATGCCGTGCGGCCATGACGTCCCAGTTCCGCGAGGCCGAGCCCTTGAAAACGGGAGCCAATCCGCACACCCAGAATCAGCGCCGCCAGGCTCAAACTCCAGTTCGGCATGTGAAAGCCGTGCAGCCATCCTGATTTCACGAACACGGCAGTGATGATGATTGCCGTCAGCATGAACGGTGCCGGCACGCCAACGGCGAGCAATAAACGCCCGACCAACACGCTCAAACCGATCACCGACAGCACGGTCAGCGCCATGCCCGTGGACAACGGATCGGCCTCGGCCACGGCAACCGGTGCCGTTCCAGGAATCAGCAAACTCACCAGCACCGTGATCAACAGCAGCCGCATCAAATGCACGATGATCACCTTGCTTGAAGCCTGATGCGATTCCAGCAAATCGAACACCGCCGCCAATGCACCGGGGTACACCGCCAACAGCGCATCGGTGCGGTTCCAGCCGGCGCCGCGTGTCAGCCACCATCCGGCGAGTGCGATCTGTACGGTCAGGCATATCAGCAGGACGCCGAGGCTTGGCAGCATGGCCGAGGCCGTCGCACTGTCCCACGCTTCGAACATCAGCCCGGTGGCGATGCCCAGCGTCACCTGAATGTAGCCCAAGCCATAAGGGGTTGCGGGGGCGAAACCGGTGCGCGTGGTGACCAGCGCGGTGACGAGAATCGCCCCCAGCAACAAGCCGTGAGGAACACCGCTGACCTGCAACGCAGCACCAACGGCGGCAGCGATCAACAAACACAGAATCGATTTCATATTTCGCCTTCCTGGCTATTCAACTGACCCACCCTCAATCCCTGTAGGAGCTGCCGCAGGCTGCGATCTTTTGATTTTTTGCAGATCAAGATCAAAAGATCGCAGCCTTCGGCAGCTCCTACAGGGGTGTATTCGTTCTTACGCGCGCAAACGCCCGATTGCCCGCCGATACTTCTCGACCCGTTCCAGATCCTCCCAACTCGGCGAGGCAATCCGCGACAGGTCACTGTTCTCTTCCAGATCCGCCAGTTTCACCACCCGGCCAATCGGGTTCTGCGCCGCGCGCTCGACGAAATCCTCGTAGGACTCGCCCGGCACTTTGGTCACCGATTCAAGCGCCGTCAGCACCTCCTCGCTGAAGCCTTCCTTGCGCAAATCATCGAGGCTGATGCCGCAATCCTCGACCACATCGTGCAGCACGGCGACGATGCGTTCCTGCAGCGTGCTCATGCGCAGCATGACTTTCAGCGGATGCAGAATGTACGGCGCGCCGCCCTTGTCCACCTGCCCGGCATGGGCCGTGGCAGCGAGGGCGATGGCGCGTTCGAGTGTCTGGGTCATGGGGATTCCTCGGGTTAGAAGCCGTAACGGCCGCCGACGTGGATGTTGCGCTTAAGCCAGTTGCCGATTGTTTTAAAGCGCCCCACTGGCTGGGAATGTTGCTCAAGAATCATGGACACCAATGTCGCCTGATCCGTCCCCGGATGCGTATCGATCACTTGCGCGACCCACGCACAATCGGCTTTCTTCAGATGTTCACGCCACTCGCCAGGCCAGGCATCCAGCTCATCCAGCGCCAACCACCGTGCCCCGCCCTGATTGGCATGCCCGCCGCCAATCGATTGCTCGAAGCAGAACGGCGTCGCCGGTCGGGCCTGGTCGATGCTGAAGATATAGATGTCTTGAGTGGGATGCTGCGGCGTGGGGGCGTTGTTGCGGCTGCCGATTTCGATCATGCGCGGTTCCGTCCGTGAGTGAGGCGTTACAACTTGTTTCGCAGTCTACGACTTGGTGCCAGTGGGGGGAACCTTTGACGATGAACCGGGTTGTGACAAGTGAAACGTTTGACTGGGCAGTCCGGGAATCACGTTTCTGTCGCCCACAAAAAAGGGACACCGTTGGGTGTCCCTTTTTACGTATGGAGGTACGCGGATCAATCAGCGCTTCATCGCTTCACACTGATTGCGCAGGTCCGAATCATGGATGCTCGAACACGTGCTGCCCTTCTTCGCCTCACAAAATGCACGCTGATCGCTGTCATGGATGCTGGAGCAGGTACTGCCTTTCTCAGCCTCACACATTGCGCGCAAATCCGAATCATGAATGCTGGAACAAGTGCTGCCCTTTTTAGCCTCGCAGTAAGCGCGCTGGTCGCTGTCGTGAATGCTCGAACAGGTACTGCCCTTCTCGGCTTCACAGGACGCACGCAAATCACTATCCCGGATCGAGGAGCAGGTACTGCCTTCCTGCGTGGCCTGGCAATAGTTGCGTTGATCGCTGTCACTGATGCTGGAACAACTGGCAAACGTGTAACCGCTGAACATCAACAACATCGCAAGAATCAGTTTCATCTCACACTTCCCTGGGTTGCCAGGAAACAGCCTGGCACTGCTTGATCCGTTCTCAATGAGCGTCGCGACACGCCATCAAATTGACATCGCTTTTTAGGAAAGTTCAAACAGGCAAATGAGATCCGCGCAGATTTTTGAGTCTGAAAAACTCGTAGGAAAACACCACCTGTGGCGAGGGAGCTTGCTCCCGCTGGGCTGCGAAGCAGACCCAAAACCGGCCAGTCCTTTTCTTCAGGTTCCGCGCATGCGCCGGATTACGCCGACTGCGTCGCCGCGCGGGAGCAAGCTCCCTCGCCACAGGGTTGGTTTTGCGTCCTACAGGTCGGTTGTGGTGGCTGAAATGGCTGACTAGAGTGGGGCTGTCGCTGACCGCAGTCAGCGATGGGTTTCGCAGCCCTGAAGAGAACGAACCAACACCGTCAAACGACAATTCTGGCAGAATCCGCCGGCATTAAGTTTTATGGCGACTGTGTGCGGGAGATCTTCGGGTCTGCCGGACTTTTGGTTCTTTTCTCCGGTCTGCGAACCCGCTCACAGCCGCCACCCATTTGTTTCGCAGCAAAACGGTGGTCATTCTTTCCAACGAAAGGAACATCGAAATGACCGAAAAGAATACGCTCCACCACTACGCCCACATGTCCCACCCCGCCACCGACCACCCTGTCCTCCTGATCGACGCCGATGCCCCATTGCGCGAACTCCACGCCTGCCTCGCCGAACGCCTCAACGCCGTCCTCAAATACCTCGACCTCATCGCCTGCACCCGCCTCCCCGACTACGCTGAACATGACATCAATACCGTGACCAACATCGCCAGGATCATGGTGCAGGACGTGAGTGATGTGTTTCGGGTGATTGAACAGCGGGGTTTCGACGCACCAGCCTGATAACCAACACATTGCCAAAGTGCCAACTTCATAAACGCCCGGTCATCCAACCAGCGATAACGTCGTTGGCACTTGGGAATAATCACCTCCTGACTTCCGCGCCCCTTGTAAGACGCGTCCGAACATCACCAACAGCGAACCAGCGCGCCACCGTTCTGGCTTTAGTTGACGGTTACTCTTCAAACAAGAGTTTTCCAGTCAATAAAGCAGAGCTTCCATGGCCAACCACAGCTACATGAGCATTACCGGAAATCGTCAAGGGCTTATCTCGGCCGGCTGCTCCGATATCAATTCAATCGGCAACAAATGCCAGTTGGGCCATCTCGATGAAATCATGGTCCTTTCCTATTCGCACAATATGACTACCGGTAATGACGGCGGCGTTACGGCCGACCGTGGCAAGCACTTGCCGATCATGATCACCAAGAACATCGACAAATCCTCCCCCCTCCTCTCCGCCGCACTTCACGAACGCGAAGTGCTGGACTGCACCATCTTTTTCTACCGAACCTCCCCCGCTGGCACGCAAGACAAATACTTCAAAATCCACATAAGCGGCGCAAAAATCGCCCACATCAACCTCCAGGTTCCTCACGCCATCCATTTGAACGACGCTCAACCACAGGAACTGGTGTCATTCACTTACCGCGAAATCAGTTGGACCCATATTCAGGCGGGCACAAGCGGCTTCAGCAGTTGGGGAAATAACGATGAATGAGGATTCGTGTGACATCAACGACGTCACCCGGGCTGCTTCCGATCTGGTCGCATTCGGGTGCCAGATCGGCGCGACTCAGTTGTATGACAGCTTCAGCCAACTTCGATTTAGCGGGATCGTTTCGTCTTATGCGAATGAGGTTATTCGGGCGGTGGATGAAGGTTTTATGAGTGCCAAACAAGGGCTGCAGGAGCTCAGGGAGGAACACTCTGACTTATTGAACAAAGTATCGTTCTATGCTCAAAACGGTGTAGGTGTTGCCGCGGGGATGATGCAAATCCAAATCGCCTCAGTACATTTCGCTTCCAGAACACCAAAAAACGCAGTGGCCGGCACCGCCTATTCATTACATGGAGCTAACAATATCTATGAAGGACTAGCAAACATTTACTACGGCCCTGAAAACCCAGCAGTAGTTGGTCCAACCCGCAAACTCTATCAATTCTTAGCGGGTGACTCTTCCCGTGGAAATATTACCTATTATGGTGTTGACATAGGACTCTCTATATTCAGCATACTTCAACCAGTTCGAAAACCCGACTCAGTGGAGCTATTCATTCGAGACCCTATGAATTATGAGCGGGCCTGTAAGAGAATGGGAAAAATATCGCTCGCATTTGAGGCCTTGATTGACGGCATCACTATTAGAAACATCGACAACGAAGTCACCCAACAAACCAACAACAAAAATCACCGCCCACCTTTAAATTCTTTCCCGGACATAAAATATCCGTAAAAAGCGAAGAACACCGAAAAACTCAGCAACCTATACAGTACTTCTGACAAGCTCCAAGTATCGCTAATAAAGTAATAAGCGACCTCTTCAAATATAAGTGCGCAACTGCCAGCGATGAAATGCCTTACCCAGGCAGGATAGCGTCTAGACCCGGCATACCGACCTCGCAACTCAGATACCTGATCGGGAAAGCAGTAGAAGAAATTTACATACAGATAAACCAGAAGCATGAAGCCCTCAGTAAATTTCCTGACCAGTCCTTCCAGCGGTAAAATCTGACTCAAAAAATTAATTAGAACCAACGTAAAAATAAAACTAAATGCGATAGTTAAAAAGAACAGAAGGACAACCTGACACAGAAATCGAATGCTCAACTTCACGACACCACCCGTATTAAACCATTAAAAACCAATTAATTGAGTTCGAAAAAGCAAAGTCTTGATCAACCAAGAAAGAAGCGCACGAACATCAAAACCAATGTAAACATGCCCGAAAATTCATAATGCCATAAACCTTGCATCATCACGCATTAATTCAGAGTTCTCCTACAAATGAAAACCATCAAACCTACAAACCTTTCCTCGACTCAAAAAAAATACGACGACCTTCAACAAGGCGTCGGATTTACTTACAGCGTATGTTTTTTACCTAAAGCATCAATCAGAAGTTAGCAGGCGTATCGCACTAACAATCTCAGCCTCATCTGCCCCAATATCCCTAAACTTATGCGGCAACGTCGTAGGAAATTAATACCCATCCCCGGCATTCAAAACACTCACCGACCCATCCACGGTCAACTCAACAGCCCCCCGCGTAACAAGCCCGCACTCCTCGCCTTCCGCATGCACAATCGGCTCTTCACCGGAGCTCGCGCCTGGCGCGTATTGCTCGCGCAGCAAGCGCATCTGGCGGCTTGGGACAGAGGCGCCGATCAGCAGCAGGCGCAGGCCGTGGCGGCCGAGGTCGGGCTGTTCGTTGGCGCGGAACACGTATTGGTGTTCGCGCGGGGGCTGGTCGAAGGTGAAGAAGTCGGCCAGGGACATCGGGATGCCTTCAAGGCTATCGGCTTATTTATCGTCAAGGGTGCAGGAGGAGGATGGGCGTTAGAAAAACGTCACCCTGTCTCCTCAAAGGCAAGCCGCTGAGCATTTTGCGATATATGTTAGCGCTTTTCAGCCTAACAAACTGTCAACTCTGACAGGTGTAAATCCATACTCAAATCCACACAATCAAGAAACCAAAAACCTTCTTGAATATAGGAAAATTCGACATGACCACTCAATACGCATACTACCGTTTTCCACGCTACTTTTCAGAAAAGGACTTCCACCAGATTGTTTTTGTGGGCGTTAAACGTGGAGCAGATGCCATGGTAAGTCAAACAAACAATGAGAAGTCTGTACAGTGCTCTGATGACGTCAAGGTCGGATGGCATTATCAACCATCAACTGGAACATTCATATCACCTGAGGAGCTCGAAAAAAATCGAGAAAAATACGAAGCAACTTCAGAGACTGTCTAAAATACAGACAGCATCAAATTCAAGATATAACCTTAACCACTAGTTAAAAGAACCGGACTCACACGGTTCTTTTTATTAGTGCCACTCGATCATTTACAGGCCAAGCCAGCAACTTGTCAAAAATTCGCCGGCGTATTCGCACTAATAATCTCAGCCTCATCCGCCCCAATGTTCCGGAACTTATGCGGCAACGTCGTAGGAAAGTAATACCCATCCCCCGCATTCAACACACTCACCGACCCATCCACCGTCAACTCCACGGTGCCGCGCGTCACCAACCCACACTCTTCACCTTCCGAGTGAACAATCGGCTCTTCCCCGGAGCTCGCGCCTGGCGCGTATTGCTCGCGCAGCAGGCGCATCTGGCGGCTTGGGACGGAGGCGCCGATCAGCAGCAGGCGCAGGCCGTGGCGGCCGAGGTCGGGTTGTTCGTTGGCGCGGAACACGTATTGGTGTTCACGCGGGGGCTGGTCGAAGGTGAAGAAGTCGGCCAGGGACATCGGGATGCCTTCAAGCAACTTTTTCAGGGAGCTGACGGAGGGGCTGACACGATTCTGTTCGATCAGGGAGATGGTGGCATTGGTCACGCCGCTACGCCGGGCCAGCTCGCGCTGGGAGAGTTTGTAGCTTTCGCGTACTAGTTTGAGTCGAGAACCCGTATCCATGACTGCCTTATGTGAGAACGACTTAAGGGCGATGGGGGTGGGTGGCGGGTGACGCGCCGAGGGCGCGGATCACGTTGCTCCCGTGTCCCGGAACCGTGAAAGGCGGCTATTAAATCACGTTTGGTGGTGTTGCTCAGCAGGTTCGATGGGCGGTGGGATAAAAGTCCTTCTAGCCTTGATAATACGGACCTGTAGGAGTGAGCCTGCTCGCGATTCGGTGGCACATTCAACATGTTTTTTGACTGAAAGACCGCCTTCGCGAGCAGGCTCACTCCTACAATTTGATCTGTGGTGTTTCAGGCAGGTAAAAAACCGGCGGGGTCCTGGGAGCCGCCGCCGGGGAGGTAACTAGATGCCGAAACGGTCGCGCAGTGAGTAGTAGACGGCGCCGAGGGCGGTCAATGGGGCGGAGAAGGTGCGGCCGCCGATCATGGGCATGTGCGGTAGCGAGGCGAAGGCATCGAAGCGTTCGGCGTCGCCGCGGATCATTTCCGAGATCAGTTTGCCGGCCAGGTGCGAGCAGGTGACGCCGTGGCCGCTGTAGCCCTGCATGTAGTAGGCGTTTTTCTCGATGCGGCCAAATTGCGGCATGCGCGACATGGTCAGCAGGAAGTTGCCGGTCCAGCGGTAGTCGATTTTCACGTCCTTGAGCTGCGGGAAGGTCTTGAGGATCTTCGGGCGGATCAGTTGCTCGATGTCGTCCGGCTCCCGCGCACCGTAGACCACGCCGCCGCCGTACAGCAAACGGTTGTCGGCCGTCAGGCGGTAGTAGTCGAGCAGGTAGTTGCAGTCTTCGACGCAGTAGTTGTTGGTGATCAGGCTGCGCGCCTGCTTCTCGGTCAGCGGTTCGGTGACGCAGATCTGTGAGCCGCACGGCATGCTTTTCGCGGTCACGCGGTTGTCCAGACCTTGCGGCAGGTAGGCGTTGCCGGCGATCAGCAGGTACTTGGCGCGCACCTGGCCTTTGGCGGTCCGCACGACGTTGGGCTCGCCGTATTTGATTTCCACGGCCGCCGATTGCTCGTAGATCTTGCCGCCCAGGCTCACGATGGCCGCGGCCTCACCGAGCGCCAGGTTCAGCGGGTGAACGTGACCGCCCTGCATGTCCAGCATGCCGCCAACGTAGGCGTCGGAGCCGACTTCACGACGGATGTCAGCAGCATCGAGCATCTTCAGATTTTTGTTGCCGTAACGTTCCCAACTGCGCTTCTGCTCGGCCAGGCCATTGAGTTGTTTCTTGTTCATCGCTGCGAAGATGCCGCCCGGGCGGTAGTCGCATTTGATGTCGTATTCCTTGATGCGCGAACGAATGATGTCGGCGCCTTCGAAGATCATGCTGCCGAGGATTTCTGCGGTCTTGTCGCCATAGCGCTCCTCGATCACATCGACGTCGCGGCTGTAGGAGTTGACCAATTGCCCGCCATTGCGGCCGCTGGCGCCGTAGCCGACTTTCGCCGCTTCGAGCACCGTCACTTTGTAGCCGGCTTCGCTCAGGAAAAGCGCCGAGGACAGACCGGTGTAGCCGGCGCCGATGATGCAGACATCGCATTCGACCGATTCTTCAAGCACCGGGAAGTCGATGACTTCGTTGCGGGTGGCGGCGTAGTAGCTGTTGACGTGTTGCTGTTTCATTTTATTGTTCTCCGAGGGTCGCCGATTCAGGGCGACCACCGTTGTATAAGAGTTAGAGCTTGATCCAGGTCGCTTTCAGCTCGGTGTACTTGTCGAACGCATGCAGCGATTTGTCGCGACCGTTACCCGACTGCTTGAAGCCACCGAACGGGGCGGTCATGTCGCCGCCGTCGTACTGGTTGACCCACACGCTGCCGGCCCGCAGGCCACGGGCGAAGGTGTGCGCCTTGCTCAGGTTGCTGGTCCAGACACCGGCAGCGAGGCCGAAGATGCTGTCGTTGGCGATCTGCAGCGCTTCCTCAACGGTGTCGAAGGTGATCAGCGACAGCACCGGGCCGAAGATTTCTTCGCGGGCGATGGTCATCGCATTGGTCACGCCGTCGAAGATCGCCGGTTGCACATAGAGGCCACCGGTTTCTTCAAGGGTGCGCTGGCCGCCGGCAATCAGCTCGGCGCCCTGCTCGCGGCCGATGCTGATGTAACGCAGCACGTTGTCCAGTTGACGCTGATCGACCACGGCGCCGACGGTGGTCGCCGGGTCGAGGGCATGCCCCGGTTTCCACGCTTGCAGCGCTTCCACCAGCAGCGGAATGAATTGCTCGCGGATCGAACGCTCCACCAGCAGACGCGAACCGGCGGTGCACACTTCGCCCTGGTTGAAGGCAATGGCGCCGGCTGCTGCCTGGGCTGCCGCGCGCAAGTCCGGGGCGTCGGCAAACACCACGTTCGGGCTCTTGCCACCGGCTTCGAGCCAGACGCGTTTCATGTTGCTCTGGCCGGCATAAATCATCAGTTGCTTGGCAATCGCCGTGGAGCCGGTGAAGGCCAGCACGTCGACGTCCATGTGCAGCGCCAACGCCTTGCCGACGGTGTGACCGAAGCCCGGCAGAACGTTGAACACGCCTTTTGGAATGCCCGCGTCCAGCGCCAGCTGCGCGATGCGGATCGCGGTCAGCGGCGACTTTTCCGAAGGCTTGAGGATGAACGAGTTACCCGCCGCCAGCGCTGGGGCGAATTTCCAGCTGGCCATGATCAACGGGAAGTTCCACGGCACGATCGCCGCGACCACACCGGACGGCTCGCGGGTTACCAGGCCGAGTTGGTCGTGCGGGGTGGCGGCGACTTCGTCGTAGATCTTGTCGATGGCTTCGGCGCTCCAGCGGATCGCGTTGGCGGTCGCCGGGATGTCGATGCTCATCGAGTCGCTGATCGGTTTGCCCATGTCGAGGGTTTCCAGCAGCGCCAGTTCTTCCTGGTGCTGCAGGATCAGATCGGCGAAGCGAATCAGGATGCGCTTGCGCTCGGCCGGGGCCTTGTTGGCCCACACGCCGGAGTTGAAGGTTGCACGTGCGACTTCGACGGCGAGGTTGGCGTCGGCTTCATCGGTGCTGGCCACGGAGGCGAGGAAACGGCCGTCGACGGGGCTCAGGCATTCAAAGGTGGCGCCGCTGATCGCCGGGCGGTATTCACCGTTGATAAAGGCGCGGGATTCGATGCTCAGGGACTGGAAGCGTTGTTCCCAGTCGTTGCGGGTGATGGTCATGGTTGGGGCTCGACAAGGGGGAATTGGGTGACGAGCGAATACCCGTCAATCAAAATCTGGTAACCCGATCCCCTGTAGGAGCTGCCGCAGGCTGCGATCTTTTGACCTTGATTTGCAAAAAAACAAAGTCAAAAGATCGCAGCCTTCGGCAGTTCCTACAGGGTGTGCGGTGGCCTTTTAGACCGTATGCAGATACCAGTTGTACTCAAGGTCGGAGATCGAGTTTTCGAACTCGGCCAGCTCGCTTTCCTTGCACGCGACGAACACGTCGATGTACAGCGGGTCGATGTAGCGGGCCATGACTTCGCTGTCGTCGAGCTCGCGCAATGCGTCGCGCAGGTTGTTCGGCAGGCTCTGCTCGTTTTGCTCGTAGCTGTTGCCTTCAACGGGCGCGCCCGGCTCGATCTGGTTGGTCAGGCCGTGGTGAATACCGGCCAGCACCGAAGCCATCAGCAGGTACGGGTTGGCGTCGGCACCGGCGACACGGTGCTCGATGCGCACGGCGTCGGCAGAACCAGTCGGCACACGTACCGCAACGGTGCGGTTATCGATGCCCCAGCTCGGCGAGTTCGGTACGTAGAACTGCGCGCCGAAACGGCGGTACGAGTTGACGTTCGGGCAGAGGAAGGCCATTTGCGCAGGCAGGGTCTCCAGCACACCGCCGATCGCGTGTCGCAGCGCGGCGTTCTGCTCGGGATCCTCGCTGGCGAAGATGTTGTTGCCTTCTTTGTCCAGGATCGAAATGTGCACGTGCAGACCGTTGCCCGCCTGGCCCGGGTACGGCTTGGCCATGAAGGTGGTATCCATCTCATGGTCGTAGGCGATGTTCTTCACCAGACGCTTGAGCAGCACTGCGTAGTCGCACGCCTTGATCGGGTCGGAGACGTGATGCAGGTTGACTTCGAACTGCGCCGGGGCGCTTTCCTTGACGATGGCGTCAGCCGGGATGCCCTGCTCTTTCGCGCCTTCGAGGATGTCTTGCAGGCAGTCGACGTATTCGTCGAGGTCGTCGATCAGGTACACCTGAGTCGACACCGGACGCTTGCCGGACACCGGCGAACGCGGCGACTGCGGACGGCCGTTCACGTTGTCCTGATCGATCAGGTAGAACTCCAGCTCGAACGCGGCGCAGATGGTCAGGCCCAGTTCGTCGAACTTGCGCACCACGTTGGCCAGCACTTCACGCGGGTCGGCGAAGAACGGCTCGCCCTCGATCTCGTGCATGGTCATCAGCAACTGTGCGGTTGGGCGCTTCTGCCACGGCTCGATGCTCAGGGTGCCCGGGATCGGGTAGCAGATGCGGTCGGCGTCGCCGATGTCCAGACCCAGGCCGGTGCTTTCCACCGTAGAGCCATTGATGTCGAGGGCGAAAAGCGAGGCCGGCAGGTTGATGCCTTTCTCGTAAACCTTATGAAGACTGGTGCGTTCGATGCGCTTGCCGCGCACCACACCGTTCATATCCGCAATCAGAAGGTCGACGTACAAAACCTCAGGATGTTTCTTAAGGAATGCGTTTGCTTCGTTGAGTTGAACGGCACGCAGAGGGACCGACATGATGCACCTATTTAGCTGTTAATTATTATGTTCACCGCTGTTTCGCCGAGCCAGTCAATCCGAAAGGCAAAGTGAAGTCAATAGCGAACACCTGGCCGTTCAGCGTTTATTTTTCGGGCTTTTTTTAACACTTACGTGCCAACGCAGGCGCCACAAGGCCTGGAATCATGAAGATATGATGAACGGCGTTTAGAATTTTTTACATGGCAGTTGTTAATTAAAATCAACGAGGCTAAGCTCCGGAAAAGCTCGTTCAAGTGTCAAACTTCGAGGTGAATAAAAATGGCATTCAAGCCATTGATCGGCGTTACTGCGTGCGTCAAACAGATTGGCCTGCACCCCTACCACATCAGCGGCGACAAGTACGTTCGCGCTGTCAGCGTTGCGGCGCTGGGGTTGCCGGTGGTCATTCCTTCCCTTGGCAACCTGACTGAAATCGAAGACCTGCTCGGTCAACTCGACGGTCTGCTGCTGACCGGTTCGCCCTCGAACGTGGAACCCTTCCACTATCAAGGCCCGGCCAGCGCCCCCGGCACGGATCACGATCCGGCGCGGGACGCCACCACCCTTCCTCTATTGCGTGCAGCCATTGCGGCGGGCGTTCCGGTACTCGGCATCTGCCGTGGCTTCCAGGAAATGAACGTGGCCTTCGGCGGCAGCCTGCACCAGAAAGTGCACGAGTTGCCGGGCATGCTCGATCACCGAGAAGCCGACAGCCCGGACGTGGCCGTGCAGTACGCACCGGCCCATGCGGTCACTGTGCTCGGTGGCGGTGTGTTCGAAACGCTGGGGTTGCCGGGTGAGTTCCAGGTCAACTCGATCCACAGTCAGGGCATCGACCGCCTCGCCCCCGGCCTGCGCGCCGAAGCCGTGGCGCCGGATGGCCTGATCGAGGCGATCTCGGTCGAGCACAGCCCGACCTTTGCCCTCGGCGTGCAATGGCACCCGGAATGGCAAGTGCTGGACAACCCGAACTACCTGAGGATTTTCCAGGGGTTCGGTGAGGCTTGCCGGCAACGGGCGGCGCGACGCAACAAGCGCTGACACACCCCAGGATTTCATCACTGTTTACTGCCCCCACGGGGTCGGCGGTTGCGCGTGTGCGCATCCGTCATCCGTGAAAACAACAAACCGTAATAACAACAAGTACGACCCAGGCAGCCAGGACGGCGGCGCCGACCAGGTCAGGGCAACCCGCTGCAAATGCGATCCCCAGTAGGAGCTGCCGAAGGCTGCGATCTTTTGATTTTCAGGATCAAGATCAAAAGATCGCAGCCTTCGGCAGCGCCTACAGGGGCCATGTGTGGCGAGGACAGTTTCCCTGGCTTGCAATCCACTTAAGCCCGGCCACATTGGCCAGGCGAACGAAACCTGTTGGGAGTTTCACATGGCAAACGCCTCCAGCACTTACAGGAAGGCACTAGAAGGCCACCAGCAACCGAAAAAGGTTCTGGTGAAAGTCGACCGTGTCACCAAGAAGTTCGACGAAACCACCGCTGTGGACGATGTGTCCCTGGAGATCCATCAGGGCGAAATCTTCGCGCTGCTGGGCGGCTCCGGCTCGGGCAAATCGACCCTGCTGCGCATGCTCGCCGGTTTCGAGCGCCCGACTGAAGGGCGGATTCTGCTCGACGGTGTGGACATCACCGACATGCCGCCTTACGAGCGGCCGATCAACATGATGTTCCAGTCCTACGCGCTGTTCCCGCACATGACGGTGGCGCAGAACATTGCCTTCGGCTTGAAGCAGGATCGTTTGCCGACCAGCGAAATCGACGCCCGCGTCGAAGAGATGCTGCGCCTGGTGCACATGACCCAATACGCCAGACGCAAACCCCATCAGTTGTCCGGCGGCCAGCGTCAGCGCGTGGCCCTCGCCCGCTCCCTGGCGAAACGTCCGAAACTGTTGCTGCTCGACGAGCCGATGGGTGCGCTGGATAAAAAGCTGCGTTCGCAAATGCAGCTCGAGCTGGTGCAAATCATCGAGCGCGTCGGTGTGACCTGCGTGATGGTGACCCACGACCAGGAAGAGGCCATGACCATGGCCGAGCGCATCGCGATCATGCACCTGGGCTGGATCGCCCAGATCGGCAGCCCGGTCGACATCTATGAAGCGCCGGTCAGCCGCATGGTCTGCGAATTCATCGGCAACGTGAACGCCTTCGACGGCACCGTGGTGGAAGACCTTGAAGGTCACGCGATCATCCACAGCCCGGACTTGCAGCAGAAGATCTACGTCGGCCACGGCGTCAGCACCTCGGTGCAGGACAAGTCGATCACCTACGCGATCCGCCCGGAAAAAATGCTCGTCAGCACGATCAAGCCAGAGACCCGCTACAACTGGTCCGAAGGCAAGGTGCATGACATCGCCTACCTCGGCGGCCACTCGGTGTTCTACGTCGAATTGCCCGGCGGCAAGATCGTCCAGTCGTTCATGGCCAACGCCGAACGCCGTGGCGCGCGTCCGACCTGGGACGACAAGGTCTACGTGTGGTGGGAAGACGACAGCGGCGTGGTACTGCGCTCATGAGAACCCTCAATCAGCAATTCCTGCGCCTGGTGCCCAGCGGGCGAAAATTCGTCATCGGCATCCCCTTCATCTGGCTGTTCCTGTTCTTCATGCTGCCGTTCTTTCTGGTGATGAAGATCAGCTTCTCGGAAGCCGCGCTGTCGATCCCGCCGTACTCGGAGATCTACACCTACGCCGAACAGAAATTCCAGCTGATGCTGAACATCGGCAACTACACCATGCTCGGCGAAGACGAGTTGTACCTGTCGGCCTACCTCGGTTCGCTGAAGGTCGCGGCGCTGAGCACGATGATGTGCCTGGTGATCGGTTTCCCGATGGCGTATGCGATTACCAAAGCGAGCAAGGAAGCGCAAAACGTCCTGCTGCTGTTGATCATGATGCCGACCTGGACCGCGATCCTGATCCGCGTTTACGCGTGGATGGGCATCCTCAGCAACAACGGTCTGCTCAATGCGTTTCTGATGTGGACGGGGCTGACCGATCACCCGATCGAGATCCTCAACACCAACACCGCGGTCTATATAGGTGTCGTGTATGCCTATCTGCCGTTCATGGTGTTGCCGCTGTACGCCAACCTTGTCAAACACGATGGCAGCCTGCTGGAAGCCGCGTCGGACCTGGGCTCGAGCAACTTCAACAACTTCTGGAAAATCACCGTGCCGCTGGCCAAGAACGGCATCATCGCAGGCTGCATGCTGGTGTTCATTCCGGTGGTCGGTGAGTTCGTGATTCCGGAACTGCTGGGTGGCCCGGAGACGCTGATGATCGGTCGCGTGCTGTGGCAAGAGTTCTTCAATAACCGCGACTGGCCGGTGGCGTCTGCGCTGGCGGTGGTGATGCTGTTGATCCTGATTGTGCCGATTCTGCTGTTCAACCGCAGCCAGGCCAAAGAGATGGAGGCACGGGGATGAAACGCTTCGGTTTTTCCAAGTTCATGTTGATCTTCGGCCTGATGTTCATTTATCTGCCGATGCTGATTCTGGTGATCTACTCGTTCAACGCCTCGAAACTGGTGACGGTGTGGGGCGGCTGGTCGGTGAAGTGGTACGTCGGCCTGCTCGACAACACGCAACTGATGGGCTCGGTGGTGCGCTCGCTGGAAATCGCCTGCTACACCGCGATTGCCGCCGTTGCGCTGGGCACCCTCGCCGCCTTCGTGCTGACCCGCGTCACACGCTTCAAGGGTCGTACGCTGTTCGGTGGTCTGGTCACCGCGCCGCTGGTGATGCCGGAAGTGATCACCGGTCTGTCGCTGTTGCTGTTGTTCGTGGCAATGGCGCAGCTGATCGGCTGGCCGCAGGAACGTGGCATCGTCACCATCTGGATCGCCCACACCACGTTTTGTGCCGCTTATGTGGCGGTGGTAGTCTCCGCCCGCCTGCGTGAACTGGACCTGTCGATCGAAGAAGCCGCGATGGATCTGGGGGCCAAGCCGTTCAAGGTGTTTTTCCTGATCACCATTCCAATGATCGCGCCGTCGCTGGCAGCGGGCGGCATGATGTCGTTCGCCCTGTCGCTGGACGATCTGGTGCTGGCGAGTTTCGTTTCCGGCCCGGGTTCGACGACGCTGCCGATGGAAGTGTTCTCGGCGGTACGTCTGGGCGTGAAGCCTGAGATCAACGCCGTGGCGAGCCTGATTCTGCTGGCGGTGTCGCTGGTGACCTTCCTGGTCTGGTACTTCGGCCGCAAGGCAGAAGCCAACCGCAAGCGTGCGATTCAGGAAGCAATGGATCAGACGGCGAATGAATCGTGGCAGCAGCCGCAACGCGCCGCCACGGCCTGAATGTAGACATACAAAATCTGTGGCAAGGGGGCTATGTCCACCTGTAGGAGCTGCGGCACGCTGCGATCTTTTGATTTTGATCTTTAGAAGCAAGATCAAAAGATCGCAGCCTCGTTTCACTCGACAGCTCCTACATGAGTTGTGCCAGTCGATCAGGTTTTGTGTTGTGTTTTTGAATAAAAAAATGGAGTTTCACCGATGAAAATGTTTGGCAGGACTCTGCTGACACTGTCCTTAATGGGCGCAATCGCCACGGGCGTCCAGGCCAACGACAAGGTGCTGCGTGTTTACAACTGGTCCGATTACATCGCGCCGGACACCGTCAAGAAGTTCGAAGACGAGACCGGCATCCAGGTGACCTACGACGTCTTCGACAGCAACGAAACCCTTGAGGCGCGTTTGCTGGCGGGCAAATCCGGGTATGACATTGTCGTGCCGTCCAACAGCTTCCTGGCCAAACAGATCAAGGCCGGGGTCTATCAGCCGCTGGACAAATCGAAGCTGTCGAACTGGAAAAATCTCAACCCGGTGCTGTTGAAAAACGCCTCCGCCAGTGACCCGGACAACGCTCACGCGTTCCCGTACATGTGGGGCTCGATCGGCATCGGCTATAACCCGGCCAAGGTCAAGGAAGTGCTCGGCGCCAATGCCCCGACCAATTCCTGGGACCTGCTGTTCAAGCCGGAAAACGCAGAAAAACTGAAAGCCTGCGGCATCAGCTTCCTCGACTCGCCGACCGAAATGATCCCGGCCGCCCTGCACTACCTGGGCTATCCGGTGAACGACAAGGACAAGGCGCACATCCTCGAAGCTGAAGCACTGTTCATGAAGATCCGTCCGTACGTGGCGTACTTCCATTCCTCGAAGTACATCTCGGACCTGGCCAACGGCAACATCTGCGTGGCAGTCGGTTACTCCGGCGACGTGCTGCAGGCCAAGGCCCGCGCCGTGGAAGCCGGCAACCAGGTGCAGATCGACTACAGCATTCCGAAGGAAGGCGCCGGCAGTTTCTACGACATGGTCGCCATCCCGCGCGATGCCGCCAACGTCGACAACGCCTACCTGTTCATGAACTTCCTGATGCGTCCGGACATCATTGCCGAGATCACCAACAGCAACGGCTACAGCAACGCCAACTCGGCCGCGACGCCGCTGGTGGACGAAGCGATCCGCAACGACCCGGGGTCGTACCCGTCGCAAGCGGTGATGGCGACGTTGTACGCGGTGCCGGATCAGCCGATTGCCACGCAGCGGATCATGACCCGGGGCTGGACACGGGTGAAGCTCGGTAAATAACCGAATACCCCTGTAGGAGTGAGCCTGCTCGCGATGGCGGTATGTCAGGCAGCAATGATGCTGAATGTGCCGACGTCATCGCGAGCAGGCTCACTCCTACAGTGGGTCGGTGTTGTGACACAAAGAACTAATGATTTCCCGTTCACGCAGCGCCTTACCACCGCTGCACCCTGCAATGAACGGCCTCACCTGGCTTCCTCGGTTCAGGTGAATTTCAGGCGCCCTCGGGCGCCTTTTTTTGTGCGCTCAACTCAGTGGCCAATCCTGCAGGACTCGATAGCGGCCCTTGTGCGATTCGAACAAGGCGAAGCGCTCGGCCCGCAGGAAAAACTCCGGCGGCGTGGCGGATTCCGGCTCCGCGGCACGGTAGTCCCGGGCCAGGGTCAGGTGCGGGCGAAACTCGCGCGGCGACTCTTCAAAACCAAACGGCAGCATCGCCTGCTCCAGCGCATACACCAGGTGCAACAAGGCCGGCGGAGCCTGCTCGGGCGCCAAAGACAGGATCCCGGCGCGATGCCAGACCTGCAGGCGATCCAGCGCAATCCTCAGCGTTTCACCCGGCGTGCGCACTTTGCCGGCGGCCTCACAGACTTCATTGATCTGCGCCAGCGGCACGGCACCGAGGAACAGCAGCGTCAGGTGAAAGTTATCCGCCGGCACCGGTTTGCCGGTGCGCAACCCCAGGTCGCCGCGCCACTGAGCAATGGCCTTGCGCTGTGGTGGCGGGCAGTCGAGGGCGAAAAACAGTCGCTTGAACGGTTCATCCCTGCGCGCGTCATCGGTCATGGCCCTGCTCCTTCGCTGGTCGATCGGCCGATTCTACACAGCCTTCTCTGACGACTCGCGACACCCGTCTATAGTTCAAGGATTGCCATCGAACCGGAGGCCGCCATGCGCGAGATCCTCAGCAAAGAACCGTGGTGGGCCCGACCACCGAACCCCGGGCAGGATGAAACCGAGCTGGAATGGGGCTGGCTGGTGCATTACAGCGAAGGTGAACCGCGTTTCGAATTCGTCCGCGAACGGCCGACGGACGAGCAGATCCGCCACCGCAAAAGTTGCCGTATCACCCCCTCAGCCGAGTGACGCCCCCCTGTAGGAGCTGCCGAAGGCTGCGATCTTTTGACCTTGTTTTTTACAATCAACATCAAAAGATCGCAGCCTTCGGCAGCTCCTACGGGGATATGTGGGAGTTTCAGGACTCAAGAATGTTTTTGAAGCCACCAAAGATCATGCGCTGACCATCAAACCCCATCGGGTTGACGTCCGGTTGCATGCGCGGGTCTTCCATCATTTTTGCCATGCCGGCATCGCGGGTGGCTTTGTCTGGCCAGATCAGCCAGCCGGACGAAACCGTCTCGCCGTCCTTGAGTTTTACCGCCATCGGGAATGACGTGACTTTGCCCTCCGGCACGTCATCGCCCCAGCACTGAACCACCTCCTTTGCGCCGTATTCCTTGAACAGCCTGGCGGCGATTTCACAGTGTTTTTTGTACTGTTCGCGATTGGCATTGGGCACAGGTGCTACAAAAATATCGATGTAAGCCATGATCACTCTCCTTGCACGTTGGGTTGGATCTGCTGGGTAGTCGATTGCGGCGGCTGCCATTCGACACGATTCACCCCCAGCCCGACCGACGGTTGTTCAGCCCCGCCCAAGCTACCTTCGACCTGCCCGGCGATATGCAGCGTACCGGCCATGACCCCGGTGGTCGGGTTCTGCAGCAGTTTCGACCAGGCCTTGTCGAAGGTGCTGCCCAGGCTGCTGCGAATCAGCGCTTCGCTGTCAGGCCGGTCGTTGGCCTGAATGATCGCGCGGATGCCCGCCACGCCGATCGAGATCACCCCGCCGACCAACTTGCCCGCCGCAGCCGCCACCGCACTGGCCGCACCGCGCGGGGCCATTTCCGCTTCCATCCGCTGACTGGCGCGTTTGGCCACCGGGGCCATGCCGGCGTCGGTCGAGGCGATGCCCTTGCTGCCACCCTCGGTGTGAATCTTGTCGATCAGCGCGGCGTACGCCGGCAGGGTGTTCAGCGGCTCGGTACTGATGATCTGATACAGCGACGCATCCCGCGCCGGCGGAGGCCCGAGGGCAATGGCCGGAACCTTCTGCAGACGCCCGTTGAGCTGCGCCACCGGCACGCCATAGCGCTGGGCGATGAGCGGCATCTGCTGCGCCATCAGCTGCGCGTAGAACGCCGTGGCCTGGCCGAGGATCGCGTCCGGGTCAATCTCCACCGCGACCGGTGCCAGCACCCTTTCCTGATATTGCTCAAGCAGATATGCCGCCAGGCGCTTGGCCGAGGCGTCCTGTTCGCCACCGGCATTGATGGTGTACCAACTGACCTTCATCGACAGCCATTCCTGGGTCCAGTAGCTGCTGAACCACGGGATGAAATTTTCTTCAGTTTGCTGGTAGACGCGAGTGCGCCAATGTTCCATCGAGCCACGGGCGAACAGCTTGACCTGTTCGGTAGCTTGCTGCGACGCGCTGACCAGTTCCCTGTCCACTTGGTGCCAGGTCGCGGCGGAAACGGGGACGGCGATCGGTGTCTGCGGGGCATGAACCGGGCTGGCGCACCCCGCCAAAGCCAGAATCGCGACGACAATCAACGAGTGCGGACTCAAGATAACGATGTCCCATAACACTGCCGAACACTGTGCCGGGTGTTCTCCGATATGCAGTAGGAGTATAGGTGCCTACAGCGGATCAGCCGTGTCGGGCACTGCCTGGCTGGAGTCCTTGAGCCAATAGACGACCGTAAAATACACCCAACCGATGAAGAATGAAGGGGCAACCGTCAACAACACATTGGGCGTGTCTACCGTCAAATGGATGATGATCGAGACCGAACTGAACACACTGATGATCGTTAACGGAACGATACTGCGGCGAATGACAGCACTGTAACCGCTCAGCAGATTCGCCAGTCTGAACATCAGCGACAGGGCAACGAGCGTCGAGGTGTAACTGATCAGCGCTTGAACAACCGCAGCCTGCACGGCGACCGAAACACCGTGCCCGCTATTGGCAGCTGCCGCCAGCGCGCCATAGAAAATGGCGGCTGGCAGTGCTGAAAGCAAAAGTGAAACGTGAGAGACACGCATGTCAGCGAATGATTTTATCTTGGATGAATCCTTCCGAGTCCGGCTGTAACAGAACCAGGCACAACACTTGGTCCGAATACCCGACATGCTTGATGAAGTGGGCATTTGTTACGTCATCACTGGACATGTCCATTTTCGGAAAGAAGTTTGGTGCGACTGAACTCTGCCCACCTGGGATCACCCCCGTATTGATGTCCAGCACCAGGTCCTTGGACAGGGCTTGAACAATTTCAACCGCCAGCGCCGACATATCTGCTGGCTGAGGATCCTGTCGCAAGTCCGGATAAAACCGCGCCGCTGGCACCCTTGAAGACATGACCCGGAACATGTTGTAAACCACCGGATTATAGGTCTTGGCCACTATCAGTTTAGGCAGGCCGATCTGCTGTATCACGTTCTTCAGAAAAAACTGATTGAGCTTCTTGAACAGCGAAGAACCGCGGCACTCATCGGCAATCATCGCCGTCCACAGATACAGAAACGATGAAGAGCCAAAGGGAATACTCTTCGCCCCAATGATCCCCACCACCTTCTCCGTCGTCGAGTCAATCGCCAGCGCCAGATGCTCATAAATATCGAAAATCCCGGGCTGGTTGCCGAAGTACTGATTCACATCATAATCAGGCATACCCTGCTGCAGATCGACGACAATCTTGGTTTTGAAACTTTCAGGAAAGTTACGGCCAATAGCCGAATAATCCAGATCCCAATCCGTACCACCTTTCACATCGGACATATATCACCCTTCTTAGAATTTGTTATCTGGATAAAACCTGAGCGCATGACTTTCAGACATCTGCCGGGCGACCGGAATCTTCACATAGTCACCCCGCGCCCAGAGCCTGTTCATATCGACATAACCGTTGAACTTGATACCGGTATTAGAGGACGAGAGGATGTAACTTGAGTTATCAAGATCAGAAAGATCGGCGACCATCCTGAATGTCGCGGCAATGTTTGTATTGAACGGATTCACCGGGTCGCTGTAGTTGTAGCGACCGACATTGACCGTGAAATTGTCACCGCCCACGGCATTATGATTATCGAAAAACCATGCTGCGGGGCTCTTGTGCAGAGGGACGTGCTCGGATACCGCCTGATGCGCTTGCCCCCAATGCCAGCCGCTGACTTGGTCGCCATATTTTTCCTTGATCTGACGCAACGAGGCGACCAGGGACTCCTCCAGCAGGCGCTGGCAATCCGCGGCGCCACACCAGAAAGCCTGATCCGCTTGTTTGCTCAACAGCAAATTGAGAAACGCATCATAGTTACGCTGGTTCCAGCCAGCGGCCAACAGTTCCTTGCCAATTTTCGGCTCCAGCAACGCCTGCGTGAGGTTCTTCACCCAATACGCTGCAATCAATGGCGCTGCTGAGTCGGGATCGGAATCAAACCGCCACGCCTTGAGAATACTCAGTTCATTGCTGACCGCCGGATGGTTTTCGAGCGGCGCCATCATTTTCGGCAGGAGATCGGACATTGAAGTCGAGTAACGATCCAGCTGAATATCGGCAGACGTTTGCAACGTGTGCGGCGCGTGCGCCTTCAACAATTGCATGATTCGATCATAGCGATAAGGCAGCACCCAATCGTGACCGAAATTGAATGCGTAATTATCCGGGACAATACGGTTATTGGCCGTTGCAATGTAGCCGATCGGCGGATTGAACTGCTTTGGCTTTGCCGATTCTGGAACATAGCCTGTCCAGTCGTACTTGCCCTCCCAGCCTGGCGCGGGGCCTTGCCCCAAAAGGTCATTGTCCTGTGCCTTCACGGGCACCCGACCGGCCGAAACATAACCAATGTTGCCGGCGGTATCGCCGTAGACCATGTTCTGCGGAGGCAAGCCAAAATCGGCAGAAGCGCTTAAAAACTGCTGCCAGTTTTCGGCACGGTTGATCCCCAGAATGCTGTCGAAAGTTTTGTCGCGGGTGTCCAGCCCTGTCCAGGCCAGCGCAATGACCACTGATTTCTTACCGTTGAGTGCCTGTTGTGCGGCCGGGTAGATGTCACTGATGACCGGACCGTGTCGGGTGGCGCGAACAGCAAGCCTGACCGGATCCTCGCCTTTGACATTGATCGTCTCCTCCGCGATTTGAAATGGCTGCCAGGTCGAGTCAGAGCCGAGATACAGACTGGCATCGCCAGGGTTTACCTTCTCCAGGTAGGCGTCCTGAACAGACGAACCTGTGTTGGTATAGCCCCAAGCGATTTTCTTGTTGTGCCCGATCACAAACAGCGGCGCCCCGGCATACGTGGCCCCCACCAACGAAGACTTGGCCGTTTCGATGGATGCCAGGTAAAACAACGCAGGATTGGTCAAGCGCAGGTGCGGGTCGTTCGCCAGTATCGGTTTGCCTGACGCCGTATGCTCACCGCTGATGACCCAGTTGTTGGAACCCACGCCCTCGACATTCGAAGGCGGTAACTTGTCCAGCAGCGCCATCCCGGTATCGGTGACATCAAGCGTTCTGTAAAGCGCCGCATAATCCCGGGTTTTCACCGCGGCGCTTCCCGGATAAGGAGCGAACACTTCATTGATTTGCGCGACCGTCAGATCTTTCGACAATGACAGGCGCTGCAACTGCATGCCCAAGTTTGAACTCAACGTCCATGAAAACAATAAGTGCAGCGCAACCGAGTCAGAAGGTTGCCAGTGATTCGGCGGCGCAGAACGGGTCAGGGCGAACTCCACCGGGAGCCGGTCAGAGAATTTATCGATGAAGTAATTCACCCCGTCGCTGTAGCTCTGCAGCACATCCCGTGTATCCGGATTCAACTGTTGATAGATCGAATCCGCAGTCTTTCTGAAGCCCAGGGTTCTGGAGAACTTATCCATCTCCAGGGTCTTCGAACCGAAGGTTTCCGATAGTGTGCCATTGGCGTAGTTTTTACTGAATTGCATCTGCCACAACCGATCCCTGGCGTGGCTATAGCCCAGCAAAAAATACGCATCCCGGTCATTTGCCGCCTTGATGTGCGGAACGGCGTTGGCATCCCAGGCAATGGTGCCTTTTTCAGACAGTCCCTGGCTGACTTTAAGGATGCCCGTCGCAAACACATTGGACAGGGTGATGTTATGCAACACATACATCACCCCGACCAGCCCGATACCGAATACACCCAGCGTACCGAACAGTAACGTTTTACTCATCGTTTTCATGACAAAATTCCGACCCTGAAGACTCACGCAACCCGGCGATTCTTTTCTGCGTACTTGCTGACAAAAAATACCAGCGATATGCGCTCGCCTTCAGTCACCGATTCCACCTGATGCGGGAATGTGCAGTCAGTGATGACGATGGATTGCAGCGCGGGGTGAATCGTATTGACCTGCTCACCCTGCTCGTTAAAGATCAGGAACTCACCACCGGAAAACCCCTTACCGAGTTGCAAAACGATCGAGTACAAATAATCGGGATTACTGTCGACATCGAGATGTTTGCCAATGAAAGAACCATCTTTCATTTTATTGACTTGCATCCGCCGGATATAAAACTCTTCACCGTCGAGCAGGCCCGAAACAAACTGCATCAGCTTCTGGTTGCACACCACCGAGATCATTTGATCGGCGAGCGGCTGGTTGACACGTTTTGGTCGCTCAATGTCCGTCATGAATCGAGCGACCGTCAGGTCGTTGAGTTCGTCGGCATCACCGATGAACACCTGCTCCCACGGCAGTGCCTTGCTGGCGAGAATTTCATTGATGTCATCCCAGTCGTGCTGACTGTAAACAAACTCACTGACAGGCGAATAAAACGAACCTTTCTGCGCCAATTCCCGCTTTGCAACTTCAACAATATTCATTTCACGTTCCTTCGTTATCAATCGACTATCAAGCAGCGGCTTCGACGGCGGCGGCTTCACGTGCCGGTTTGGTTTCAAGTTGCTGTTTATTGCTCTGGTACCACGTGACAATGCCGAACGGATCACTTTCATTGCGGCACAAGTGATCGCGCAGGATCAGGAAGCTCTCGGTCATGCTCCAGGTTTCAGTCATCGGGCCGAAACGGGAGACCAGGCCCTCATTAGCCGCTCGCTCGGGCGCGATACTCCAGAAGTTCACCCCCGGACTGCGGTGATGAAAATCATGACTGGGCAAGTCCTGCATGAAGGAAAAGACCCGCAGCGGAATATCGATGAACAGCGTGCCCAGCCCCCACTTCACAACACGCCAGGCAAAGGACCAACCGGTATGGCCAATCGGATACGGGCGACCAAAGAAACGCCCCCAACTGAGCGACCCGTAAAAAATGTACTTTGGTAACCCTTCTGAATTCTCGGCAAACCACAGGTGTTCAGTGACGTGTTGAATCCACGAAGAAAACTGCGTGATCAACAAAATCGGCAGCAGGTAATACAGAGCGAATGGAGTGAAATATCCGGACAGATAAACAGCCGTCAGCAATAGCACCCAGTAGATCGCACGACTGACTTTCTCGTGTCTGTCAGTATTGACAAAACAAACTTCGAGCCGAAATTTGATGTGCTCATAGATGCGCATCGGATGAAACGGCGCGACCACCAACTTTGTCCAGTACTCGGTTTCGCTCATGCCTTTGTAAAAGCCATGGCTGGTCATGAACTGCAGATCAACATCCTTGTCGGTGCAAAACGTATTGACGCTGTGGTGCTCGCCTACATGAAGTTTCATGTAGTTGTTCCACGGGGTGTGCAGAATAGGCATCGACAGCACCCACTTGCACACAAACTTTGCCAACTTCTTGTTAGCAATGCCCGCACCGTGAATCGTATAGTGGAACGTATGCAATAGCCCCCGCTGGCGGTTGACAACCATGCACATGAGAGGAATCGACAATATAACCTTGGCGACCCAGTGAAGTTCCGACTGCAGGATCTCATTGCCCAATAGCACTGCCGCAAAGAAAACCGCATAACCCCAGCTGATCTGAAGAAACAACTGCCACGGTTTCAGTAATGTTTCCTTGGCCGCTTTCGGAGCATTTTTATTACCCGATTTCCCAGTCACCCATGTCCAGAAGCCTTGCAGTGGCAGTTGCTCATAAGTGGCCCTGACATCAAAGCCGTGACCGTATTTCGTATAGCGTGTCTTGAAAAGTTCCTGTTTCATATTGGCAGCTTCCTATCGCCTATAGATAATCCGTTTTCACATACAAAACAGCGACCGGCCCAAAGAAGGAATAGAACGGCTCCATCTTGTAATGGTCAACGGCCAGGACCACAAAGTCTTTGTAAACGTCGAGAAATATCCTTCCCATCAGCGCGTATTCGGCGGCTTGTGACAGGAAGTTATTCCAGATCAATTCGTCGCTTTGCCCCGTAAACCATTTGGAATACAGCGGACGTCTGGCTTCGAATATTTCATTCATTTGCTCAAGGTTCAGACCGGTCTGACCATAATCGCCTGCGCGTAGCCGCTCCAGGATGTCTGCATGCTGGTCGTGCCAGCCCTGTTCATTGCCGCACAGTTCGAAGAAAGAACCGACGGCTGCGGGCGCCGTCAACTGATCGCCAATAGTCCGCAACTGCCGATTGACCTTATCGAGAAACGCCTCACGCGCACTGGATGAGCCAGCATTCTTGTTGAACGATATATATTCGAATTCACCACCGAATAACCGGTGCTCCACCGTCACGCCTACCGCTGCCGAAAAGGCAGTCAAGGCCTCATCGGCATTGATCAGTTTGGTGCCCGCCAAGCCTGGCTGATCACCCACCTGCGTAAACGTGTATCGGGGTTTGCCTTCAGCCGTCAGGTCGTACGAATAATCCGGGCATACCGCACTGACAACAGTCAACGGCTGGCTGGTCGCTTTACAGCGATGGATCTGCGCAACCGCCCCTTCAACCGCTGGCCGTGTCGGCGTGATTAACCCACCGTCGGACACCAACCGGGACAGCGCAGCCCCATATAAAGCCATGTGCTCCACCGTCGCATATTTGAGTTCAAGCGCAGATTTCGCCACGTGATTATCCGATAACAGCAAAGAGGCGATAGAAGGAATGCGCCCTTTGGATTTGAACACATGAATATTGGTCACGACCCGCGCCCTGCTATTACGCAACTCGAAATCAAACTCGGAATATTTATCCTTGAGCATCATATAAAACAGATAATTACTGACCGGGAGCGTTTTGTTGCCAAATGACCTGCGCAATGCAACATACCGATTGCGTAAATCCTCAATCCTCTCGATCAGCGACTCCGGATCTTTTGGCACATTCAACGCATCATGCGGGATGCCCGAATTGATGCACTTGAGCAGGTCGCGACTTAATCTCGAATCAATATCAAGAAACATATCCTTCACCCACGCTTTACAACGGACTCGGTCAATTGAGGAACAGACTCACTCATACTCGCAGGTGCTTCGTGGACGTCCTTGAACAGCAAAATATCGATAAACCGGTTTTCCTTGTTATCGGAAAATCCTTGAGGATGGAGATTTTCCTTGGGATTTTCAAAAGTCCCGAACATCATGTCCCAGATTGGAAAGTCACTGTAGTTGCACTCATGGCGATCACGCTGGTGATGAACGTGATGCATCTCCGGTCTTTGGAAAAAGTACCCCAGCCAATGCGGTGTCCGAAGGTTGGAGTGATAGAACATTTCACCCAACGCAGCAAACATCACATAGAACGCACCGGCTTCCACGCTGATACCCAGTAACACGTAGGCCACAGCGCTGCCCAGCATCGAGTTGAATACCATTTCGGTGGGATGTTTATAAAACGAGGTAAACACTTCAATGCGTTGCGGGGCGTGATGCATTTGGTGGAACAGGCGCCAGAGGAAATTGTTCGCATGACGCCAGCGGTGCCACCAATACGTCACGAATGTATTGATGACGTAGGCAATGAAACCTGCCAGCAACGGACTGTAGCTTTCAGACAGATGAAACAGGCTATGGCCCTGCATCCATTTGTTCCACGACACACCCGCAAGTAACGCAACGGCGATCTGCACAATGTTGAGCGTCATGGATCGAAAGAACCAGGTACTGACTTTCGGCAACTTCCACCCTGGAATAATTTGCTCTAGCACAAGCACCGCCAACGCAACACCTATCAGATAAACAATCATGGCTAACCCCTCATTATTTGTATGACGATCGCTCGGCTCACGCTTTAATAAACTGACAAGGCATTGATCGTTTTGTCGTTAATTTCGACCCAGAAGGCCAGCACTGGTTTGCCGTCGATCAGTTGCGCAGAAGATACGCGATGAACATCCACCCCCATCCGCCGGAGTAAGCGTTCGTTACCCAGCGCGGAAAAGGCGATCAGACGTTTAACGTTATTTCTATTGGCGAGCGCGACAATCTGCTTCATCAGCCGGCATGTATCCAGCCAATGACCCGAACTTGAGTTTTCGGACTCAAAGGCAAAGCGAGAAAGTTCCCAGATATCGGGTGATTTGGGGAGTGGGATATCGCCCATCAACTCTGGAAAAATCTGCTCAAGCAAATAATCGTTCATGGTCGACAACAGTCTTGCGCAACCACAGACATGCCCGTTGCCGTCCTGCGCAATTACATAGTGAGTGTCATCGCGATCAAATTCGTCATATTCAAGGCCTGGTTCGCATTGCAGAGGCCAGGCCATTTTTTCGACAAATATTTTATAGCGGAAGAGACCGAGCCCAGAGATAAGCTCAGGAGTAAGTTGCTGAGTTTTGCCATTTATTATATTTAACATTCCGCACCAGCTTCCAATCCAGTTCCTTGAATTAGAAGTCATGGGTGCAGAACAAAATAGCTGCCCAAAAGGGCAGCTTCCTGGCGTACGGCTTCAGCCAGGGCCGGATGCGACCTGACAATAACCGATGCAAACGGTGCAAGACTGCTGCGGCGAGGTAGACGATCCGCCAGTCAACCCCACCGCTGCGTTCGCGATCAGCCGGGCCGGGTATGACAGTCGCCAGTTTAGACGGGATTCACAAAAGAATATTGATGCGGGTCATGAAGGCCGACCTTACGTGCAGGACGCTCCAGCTACGACCAGCGCGCCAGACGCACTCGCATTGGGGAGTCAATGAGAACGGCGAGTCTGCGGGTTGCACCTTTTCATTCGAGCAAGGAACAGACCCATTTCCTCATTGATCAAAAGGCCTGTATCAACTTGACACGGTGGGTTGCACCAATACATTCGCGGTTGCACCCTTTACCGTTAACCATTGTATTCACGCGTCAAACTCTCGGGCAAAGTTCGCTCCAGAGGTTGACCAGATAACCACAGAAGAATCAACTCTTGGGTGGTGTTCGCACCGAGATCGTAACCCCGCGATGAACGTAACATAATGTTGCAGCTAATCCCGCCCGGTGCTATAAGAACTTTCCCGGAAAAACTGGCTTTAAACCAAGCCCAACCAATGCTCAGTTTTGGTGCAAAACCGTGAGACTCCCATTCACTGTAACCGGCACATGCCACTTGCAGTCCGATCTCTTTTAGCTCGGCGGTCAAACAGGTGTCGACCCAGGCAAGCGAGGGCTGAAAAACCACACTACTCAATTCGGCATAGGACAGACGTATCAATTGATCGGGCGCTAACGACAGCATTTCAATCACCCTGATTAGTTATAAATTTTCATTATTGCCTTGATGAATTTATTGCCATAACGGCATCAACAACCCAAAGCCTGGACACCTCCCATCACACTTTACTACGCTGGTAAGTAAGATGACTGATTGGCGCGAGCACTATTTATCTCTGTTCATGAACGTTACATCCAAGGAAGGATTGCTCACGCTGCTTGATTCCGTTGTTCGCTCTTTCGAGTTTGATCAATATTCCCTTGGCATACGTTTCCCCCTACCCATTTCCAGCCCGAAATTTCACTTATCCTCGAACTATTCTCCCCAGTGGGAAGACACCTACAAGAGCAAAAACTATTTCAGTGTAGACCCCACCGTCAAGCATGGCCTGACCCAGAATCAACCCTTGTGCTGGTCGGCTGAGACTTTTGATGACAACCCACATTTCTGGGAAGACGCCAGGCACTATCAACTTTCCCATGGCTGGTGTACGCCTTCGCGCGCCAAACATGACACCATCGGCATGCTCTCGCTGGTCAGATCCACTATGCCTGTATCGCTGCTGGAGCTGAACGAAAAAGAAGCCAAGCTCACGTGGATTACGCATCTGGCACATTCCACCATGCTCAACTTCATCGCGAATGAATACATTCCGGAAGTAGGTGCGTCATTGACAGCCAGGGAGGTGGAAACATTGAAATGGTCGGCGACGGGCAAAACCTACTGCGAGACCGGACTGATATTGTCCATAGACGAACGGACCGTGAAATTTCATCTGGTCAACGCCATGCGCAAGCTTCATTCCAGCAATAAAGTGGAGGCCGCCATGAAAGCTTATGCATTGGGAATGCTTCATTGAGTTTGACCACTCGATATGAATACAGCACAGAGAAATCGTCTGCCACCGGAACTTGCCTCCAAGGCAGTTTCCGGCGGCGTACCGCGCATCAGCGCTAGACCGTGATTTCCCCGACCATATAGAGCACTGACTCACCGCTGATCAACACCCGATCGCCAGCGATCTCGCAGCGTAACTGGCCCTTGCGGGTACCTCCTTGTTGCGCGCTCAGCGTCTGTTTATCCAGAGTCTGTGCCCAGTAAGGTGCGAGTGATGTATGAGCTGAACCGGTGACAGGGTCTTCGTTTACCCCTACATTCGGACCGAACCAGCGCGAAACAAAATCAAACGAGCGACTGGCGGCAGTCACCACGACGCCCCGCTTGGGCAGCCCCTTGAGCTTGGCGAAGTCAGGGGACAGTCCCTCGACAATCGCCTCATCTGCAACCACGACAATAAAGTCGTCAGTGGCCAGAACGTCCGCCGTGGTCAAGCCAAGCGCTGGCAACAACTCGGGCGGAGGCTCGCAACGCACTGGCACTTTCGCCGGAAAATCCATCGTCAATCCGGTGCCTGAACGTCGCACTCGAAGCTCGCCGCTTCGCGTCGAAAACCGCAGCACCTGGGCATCGTCTCCAACCTTGTTAAAGATGACCCACGCCGCAGCCAATGTCGCATGGCCGCACAAGTCAACTTCGACCTGAGGCGTGAACCATCTCAACTCATAGAGATCACCCTGTTTAACGAAGAATGCCGTTTCCGAGAGGTTATTTTCAGCAGCGATCGCATATAACTTTTCGTCCGGCAACCATTCGCTCAATGGGCAAACCGCTGCGGGGTTTCCATCAAAAGGTCGAGAAGCAAACGCATCCACTTGAAAAATAGCGATCTGCACCAATACGACTCCTGCAATAAATACCGATGACGGCACCCGTTAGTACCGCCCCACTTACAACTTTAACGAATACACGAAACTAAAATTTAAACCGTTTACCTCAATGATGACACCCGCCCATTCGGGCAGGGAAACGACCATTAAAAAAAGGTTGAAACATAGCCATCAAGACACGCTTAAACATGCACTGTATAAAAAAAACCGCTATCACAGCAGACTTTTATTAACGTTATAAGCACACCGTACAGTCTAGGCAACCGATGTATTTAAACAACGTGAAAATTCAACCGTCATGCTCGTTTAACCTAATGGCCGGTGGCATCATAGGGCCTCAGCCAGGTGGCATACGATAGGGAGATAAAATGCTACAGGTATTTGGCAAAGCGTCATCGATCAATGTCCGCAAGGTACTCTGGACCTGCGCAGAGCTGCAGATTGCCATTGAACGAGAAGACTGGGGATCAGGCTTCAGGGATACGCGCACCCCCGAATTCATCGCGTTGAACCCCAATGCAATGGTGCCGGTGATTAACGATCAGGGTTTCGTGCTGTGGGAGTCGAATACGATCATTCGCTACCTGGCAAATCGCGACAACGCTTTGCACCTTTACCCCTCGGCCCCCCGGCATCGGGCGCGGATCGACCAATGGATAGACTGGCAGGCTACCGACCTCAACAAGTCCTGGGGTTATGTATTCATGTCACTGGTGCGCAAAAGTGCGGCTCACCAAGACGCCGATGCTTTACAGCAAGGTTTTCATCAATGGGTAGCGCACATGACAATCCTGGAGCAACAACTCCAGAAGACCGGTGCCTACGTCAGCGGCGACGAATTTTCTCTGGCGGACATACCGATAGGGCTGTCGGTGAACCGTTGGTTCGAGACCCCCCTGGCGCACCCAGACTTGCCGGCAGTCAGTGCATACTACGATCGCTTGAACTCGCGTCCCGGCTTCCGTTTGTATGGCAGAAACGGTACCCCCTGAGCCAATAAACGCAGCGCTGGCAGAGCGGCAAACGCTTGTGCCAGCGTCAGCGGCTTGTGAACCGAATGAAACAGGCGATCATCAATGGTATCGATATTGACCATTGCGAGGATTGCCTTCCGCAGCCCCCCACCGTCAGGCACGATGGTCCCATCTCGAAGACAATTCTCGAATGGAGAAAATGCCATGAGTCACTACGTCGCCCTGAATGTGCGTTTCCCGGTGTTCGGCAGTAACTACTACGACCAACACGCCGTGTCGCACAAAGCTGAGGCACTGGTGTTCAACGAAAATTTCGAAAATCTGCTGATGCCCGCCGCGACCCATCATTTCAGCAATGAAGTGGTCGGCATCAACGATCAGTTCCGTTTTCTGAGCGACATTCTCGCCACCCATTTGCTGGACATCGAGGCCGCCGTGCCTGCGCGATCCAGCGTCCGGGCGAGCGCTCACTTTTAATTCGAAGGCTAAACCAAGAGGGCGTCCCGTGGCGGGACGCCCTCTTGGCGTTCAATCAGTCATCATCCCGATCACGGTAGTAGCGACGCCCGTCGCGGCGGTCATCGCGGTCATCCCAGCGCCGGTCATGATCGTAATAGCGGCGGTGATCGAGGTCGTAATGCCGGCCATAGTGGTGGTCATCATCAAAGTCCGCCACACAGCCGCCGAGCAATACGGCGGCGGTCACGGTCAGCAGCATCGTTGTTGCGCGCTTCATTCAACACTTCCCTAAAACCAAGGTTTTGACGACGGAATCGGCCACGCTGCCCGCGCCTTCATGACGCTTTACGGACAGCCGCAGATACGACCGGGCAAAACGCCGTTGATTCAGTGGCCACTATCGACCGTTTGTCGCCCTGTCCGCACTGCCCGAGCGGCGGCGAAATGCCACCTATACTCCTTGCAACCAAGCCCCATGCAATGGATCTGCGCCCTCAATAACAACAAGCAGAGGTGGACCATGGTCTGGCAGCAAATCTACGACCCGTTCGGCAACCCGGTGATCTCCACGCTCATGGCCGCCGTACCGGTGGTGGTGATGCTCGCGGCGCTGGCGTTCTTTCACGTCAAGGCGCATCTGGCCGCCCTGCTCGCCCTCGCTTCGGCGTTACTGATCTCGATCTTCGCCTTCGGCATGCCGGCAAGCATGGCCGGTTCGGCGGCGTTGTTTGGTGCGGCCAATGGCTTGCTGCCGATCGGCTGGATCGTGCTCAACATCATCTTTCTGCATCGCCTGACCACCGAGAACGGCTCGTTCAAAGTGCTGCAGGATTCACTGGCGCGGATCACCGACGACCGCCGTTTGCAGTTGCTGCTGATCGCCTTCTGCTTCGGTGCGTTTTTTGAAGGCGCGGCCGGGTTCGGCACACCGGTGGCGGTGACCGGGGCGATTCTGATCGGCCTCGGTTTTTCGCCGTTGGCCGCGTCCGGTCTGGCGTTGATTGCCAACACCGCCCCGGTGGCATTCGGCGCGCTCGGCACACCGATCATCACCCTGGCCAAGGTCACCGGGCTGGATGAGATGGAGCTGTCGATGATGGTCGGTCGGCAGTTGCCATTTTTCTCGGTGCTGGTGCCGTTCTGGCTGATCTGGGCATTTGCCGGGTGGCGCAAGATGCTCGAAATCTGGCCGGCGATTCTGGTAGCCGGGGTCAGCTTCGCGGTGCCGCAGTTCCTCGTGTCGAACTACCACGGCCCAATGCTGGTGGACGTGATTGCCGCGCTGATTTCCATGGCCTGCCTGACCCTGTTTCTGCGGGTCTGGAAACCGGCGACGGTGTACACCTCGGCCGCCCTGGCAGGTCGCGTCGACAACTCCCGGGTCGAGGAAGAAAAAGTCACCGCCAGCGCCACGTTCAGCGATCAGGCGCGCCCGGCGGTGATGCGTGCGTGGATGCCGTGGATCATCCTCACCGTGTTCGTGTTTGCCTGGGGCACTCAGGGCTTCAAGAACATCTTTGACGTGCGCCCGGCGCTGGACCCGGTGACCCATTCCGTCAAACTCGATCCCCAAGGCAAACCACTGAACGAGGCCAACCCGATTTTTTCGCCGGCGCTGACCTTCACCACCCTGCACCTGCAAGTGCAGAAAGTCCCGCCGGTGGTGCCGGCGCCGAAAGCCGAAGAAGCGATCTACAAATTCACCTGGTTCACCGCCACCGGCAGCGGCATTCTGCTGGCGGCGATTGTCGGCGGGCTGCTGATGGGCTATTCGATCCCGCAATTGATCAAGCAGTACCTGCGCACGTTATGGGTGGTGCGGTTTTCGCTGATCACCATTGCCGCGATGCTGGCGCTGGGCTTCCTCACACGTTACTCGGGACTCGACGCGACCATGGGCCTGGCGTTTGCGGCGACGGGCATTTTCTATCCGATGTTCGGCACGTTGCTCGGCTGGCTGGGTGTCGCGTTGACGGGTTCGGATACGGCATCAAACGTGTTGTTTGGCGGTTTGCAGCGGGTGACCTCGGAACAGCTCGGCATCAGCCCGATCCTGATGGCGGCAGCGAACAGTTCCGGCGGGGTGATGGGCAAAATGGTCGACGCGCAATCGATCGTGGTCGCCTCCACCGCGACCCGTTGGTATGGGCATGAAGGCGAGATTCTGCGCTACGTGTTCTTCCACTCGATTGTGCTGGCGATCCTGGTGGGTGGGCTGGTGACGTTGCAGGCGTATGTGGCGCCGTTTACCTCGATGGTGGTTGGCGGGCATTGAGGTCGGTCATGACGCCCTCTTCGCGAGCAGGCTCCCACAGTTGAAATGCATTTCAATTGTGGGAGCAAGTCGAATCGTCGCACCGCCCCTCCCACATTTGGCTACATGTCGCTCAGCAGACTCATGAGCCATGCGCATAACTCTATAGCGCAAATCCGCAAAAACCTTTTCCCCTCCGCGCAGGTCATTCCAAGAACGAGACCGGCAAGCATGCCGGCGCGCCCGACTGGGCCTTTCAATCCCTGCCGTCCTGATTAAGCCAGAGAGGAATCGAAGCATGACGATTTCCCGACGTAGATTCCTGATCCTCGGTGCCGTGACCGCCACGGCATTCGCGATGCCGCCTTTCATTAGCCTCAAGGCCTACGCGGCCAGTCTGGAGCAACCGGCCATGGCCAAAGTGACGATCAACGTCAACGGTAAACCCCAAACCCTTGAAGTCGACAACCGCACCACCCTGCTCGATGCCTTGCGCGAGCACCTGCACCTGACCGGCAGCAAAAAAGGCTGCGACCACGGTCAGTGCGGCGCCTGCACGGTGATCGCCGATGGGCGGCGGATCAATGCCTGCCTGACCCTGGCGGTGATGCACGACGGCAGCGAGATCACCACCATCGAAGGCCTCGGCATGCCCGACAACCTGCACCCGATGCAGGCTGCGTTCATCAAGCACGACGGCTACCAGTGCGGCTATTGCACGCCGGGGCAGATCTGCTCGGCGGTGGCGGTGCTCAAGGAAATCCGCGAGGGTATTCCCAGCCACGTCAGCCCCAGCCTGACCGACGCGCCGCAACTGATCGCCAGCGAATTCCAGGAGCGCATGAGCGGCAATATCTGCCGCTGCGGCGCCTATTCCAACATCATCGAAGCCATCACTGAAGTCGCGGAGGTGCCGGCATGAGACCGTTCAATTACAGCCGCGCCGACTCCCCCGCCGCAGCCGCAGCGCTGGCGGCGCAGGTCGAAGGCGCGAAGTTCATCGCTGGCGGCACCAACCTGCTGGACCTGATGAAACTCGACATCGAAACCCCGCTGCACCTGATCGACATCAACCATCTTGGTCTTGACCAAATCGAAGCCACGCCCGACGGCGGATTGCGCATCGGCGCACTGGTGCGCAACACCGATCTGGCCGCCGACAGCCGCGTGCGCAAGGACTACGCGCTGCTCTCCCGCGCCCTGCTCGCCGGGGCCTCGGGCCAATTGCGCAACATGGCAAGCACCGCCGGCAACCTGCTGCAACGCACCCGTTGCCCGTATTTCTATGACGTCAATCAGGCCTGCAACAAACGCCAGCCCGGCAGTGGTTGCGCGGCGATTGGCGGGGTCAGCCGGCAACTGGGGCTGATCGGCGTCAGCGACGCCTGCATCGCCACCCACCCCAGCGACATGGCGATTGCCATGCGCGCCCTCGATGCACAGATTGAAACGGTCAAGCCGGACGGCAGCACCCGCAGCATCGCCATCGCCGATTTCCATCAGCTCCCGGGCAACACGCCGAACATCGAAACCAGCCTCACGCCCGGCGAGTTCATTACCTCAGTGACCCTGCCTGCCCCGGTCGGCGGCACGCACCTTTATCACAAGGTGCGTGATCGTTCGTCATACGCCTTTGCCCTGGTGTCGGTCGGTTTGATCCTGCAAAAGGACGGCAGCGGTCGCGTGGCGGTCGGTGGTATTGCGCCGAAACCATGGCGGGTCGAAGCCGCCGACGCGTTGCTGCCCAACGGCGCGAAAGCCGTGAGCGAACGCCTGCTCGACGGCGCCACGCCGACTCACGACAACCAATTCAAACTGACCCTGGTCGAGCGCACGCTCGGCTCGGTGTTGGCGCAAGCGAGGGATGAAGCATGAAATTCGACACGCCCGCCACCACCAACCCGATCGACCAGTTGAAGGTCATCGGCAAACCCACCGACCGCGTCGAAGGCCCGCTGAAAACCAGCGGCCAGGCTCCGTACGCTTACGAGCAGCATGACGCCGTGGCGAATCAGGCCTACGGCTTCATGGTCGGTTCGGCCATCGCCAAGGGCCGCATCAGCCACATCGATCTCAATGCGGCCGAAGCCGCGCCCGGCGTGCTGGCCATCGTCACCGCCGCCAATGCCGGCAAGCTCGGCAAGGGCCAATACAACTCGGCACCGCTGCTGGCCGGGCCCGAGGTGCAGCACTATCACCAGGCCGTTGCGCTGGTGGTCGCCGAGACCTTCGAACAGGCCCGCGCCGCCGCGCAAATGGTCAAGGTCGATTACGTCGCGGCCAAAGGCCAATTCGAACTGGCCAACGTGCGCGACCAGGGTGTCGAAGACGACGAGTTGCCCGACGTCACCCACGGCGATTTCGACTCGGCCTTCGCCGCCGCGCCGGTGCAGTTCGACCAGACCTACACCACCCCCGATCAGTCCCACGCGATGATGGAGCCGCACGCGACACTGGCCGCTTGGAAAGGTGATCATCTGACCCTGTGGACCTCCAACCAGATGATCGCCTGGAGCGTCGGCGACATCGCCACCACCCTCGGTTTGCCCAAGGAAAACGTGCGCCTGATCTCGCCGTACATTGGTGGCGGCTTCGGCGGCAAACTGTTCATCCGCGCCGACGCGATCCTCGCCGCCCTCGGTGCGCGCCTGGCCAATCGCCCGGTGAAAGTCGCCCTCGCCCGCCCGCAAATGGCCAACAACACCACCCACCGCCCCGCCACCATCCAGCGCATTCGTCTGGGCGCCACCGCGGACGGCAAGCTCAGCGCCATCGCCCACGAAGGCTGGTCGGGCAACCTCAAGGACGGCAAGGTCGAAGTCGCCGCGCAACCAAGTCAGTTGCTCTACGCCGCGCAAAACCGTCGGGTGACCATGCGCCTGGCGCCGCTGGATCTGCCTGAAGGCAACTCCATGCGCGCGCCCGGTGAAGCGCCGGGGCTGATGGCACTGGAAATCGCCATGGACGAGATGGCCGAGCAGCTCAAGCTCGACCCGATCCAGTTCCGCATCCTCAACGACACCCAGGTCGATCCGGTGAAAACCGAACGTCCATTCTCCCAGCGGCGCCTGATCGAATGCCTGCAGACCGGCGCCGAGAAGTTCGGCTGGAACCAGCGCAACGCCACACCCGGCAGCCGTCGCGAAGGTCGCTGGCTGATCGGCATGGGTGTCGCCGCAGCGATCCGCAACAACCTGCTGCTCAAATCCGGCGCCCGGGTGCGGCTGGAGCGCGACGGCAAGGTCACGGTGGAGACCGACATGACCGATATCGGCACCGGCAGCTACACGATCATCGCCCAGACGGCGGCCGAGATGATGGGCGTCGGTCTTGCGGATGTCAGCGTGCATCTGGGCGACTCGACCTTCCCGGTATCGTCCGGCTCCGGCGGCCAGTTCGGCGCCAACTGCTCGACCGCGGGGGTCTATGCCGCGTGCATGAAGCTGCGCGAAACGGTGGTCAGCAAACTGGGCATGAGCGGCAGCGACATCGAGTTTGCCGACGGTCAGGTCCGCGCCGGCGGCAAGACCCTGCCGTTGCGTGATGCTGCCAAAAATGGTGTGGTCGAGGCCGAGGACAGTATCGAATTCGCCGACCTCGCCAAGCAGTATCAGCAGTCGACCTTCGGTGCGCATTTCGTCGAAGTCGCGGTGGACGCGGCGACCGGCGAAGTCCGCGTGCGGCGCATGCTCGCGGTGTGCGCGGCGGGGCGGATTCTCAACCCGAAAGCGGCGCGCAGCCAGGTGATCGGGGCGATGACCATGGGCGTCGGCGCGGCGTTGATGGAAGAGCTGGCGGTGGACAAGCGGCTGGGCTTTTTCGTCAACCATGACCTGGCCGGATATGAGGTGCCGGTGCACGCCGACATCCCGCATCAGGAGGTGATATTCCTTGACGAGACTGATCCGGTTTCGTCACCGATGAAAGCCAAAGGTGTGGGGGAACTGGGGATTTGCGGTGTGAGTGCGGCGGTGGCAAATGCGATCTACAACGCCACCGGGGCGCGGGTGCGCGAGTATCCGATCACCCTGGACAAGATTCTCTCGTCGTTACCGCCGATGATCTGATCCCCCGCACCCCTCCCCTGTAGGAGCTGCCGCAGGCTGCGATCTTTTGACTTTAACTTCTCAAGCAAGAGCAAAAGATCGTCCGATCGCGGCCCGAACCTGCGGCAGCTCCTACAGGGAACTTGCGTCACTTTAGCGAGCCGGACTGTTCAGATAATCAACTAGAATTCGAAAGAACTTATGCAGGACACTCATCAATGCTTCGAGAAAACGCCAGTGACCTGCTCGCCTTCCTCGCCGTGGCCCGCGAGCGCAGCTTCACCAAAGCGGCGGCCAGACTCGGCGTCTCGCAATCGGCGCTCAGCCATACCATCCGCGCCCTCGAAGCGCGCCTTGGCCTGCGCTTGCTCACCCGTACCACCCGCAGCGTCTCGCCCACCGAGGCCGGCGACCATTTGCTGCAGACCATCGGCCCGCGTTTCGAAGAGATCGAACTGGAACTGGCGGCCCTGAGCAACCTGCGCGAAACCCCGGCTGGGCGCATCCGCATCAGCGCCACCGACCATTCGCTGAACTGGCTGTTGCGCCCGGTGCTCAAGGGCTTCCTGCCGCAGTATCCCGACATCGCCGTGGAGGTGATCTGCGACTACGGTTTCGTCGACATCGCCGGGCAAGGCTTCGACGCCGGCATTCGCCTCGGTGAAGACGTGGCACAGGGCATGATCGCCACCCGCATCGGCCCGGACATGCGCATGGCGGTGGTCGGTTCTCCCGCCTACTTCGCCAACCGCACGCGGCCGCAGACGCCGAGGGATCTGACCCAACATGCCTGCAACAACCTGCGCCTGCCCACCAATGGCGGGCTGTACACCTGGGAGTTCGAGAAGAACGGCGAAAGCCTCAAGGTGCGGGTGTCCGGACAAGTCACGCTGAATGGTGTTTATCCGCTGCTCGACGCCGCACTGGATGGTTTCGGCCTCAGCTACATCCCGGAAAATATTGTCGCGCCGTATCTGGCCGACGGGCGTCTGTTGCAAGTGCTGGCAGACTGGTGTCCGACGTTTGCCGGTTATCACCTGTATTACCCGAGCCGACGTCAGGCAGCGCCGGCGTTTGCGCTATTGCTGGAGGCGTTGCGTTATCGCGGGTAAGCGCCTATTCCAGCAGCGCGATCAATTGATGACGCTGCGCATCCGTCAGCATCAGCCCGAACCCTGCGCCGGCATTATCGGCCATGTAGCGCGGATTGCCGGTGCCGGGAATCACGCAAGTCACCGCCGGGTGCGACAGCAGAAACTTCAGCGCCAGTTGCGGCCAACTGTTGACCTGCACGTCCGAGACCCAGGCCGGCAACGGTTTGCCCTTGAGCCGCGCGAGCAACCCGCCACCGCCGAACGGCCGATTGCAGATCACCGCGACCCCGCGCTCGCGGCACAGCGGCAAGATGCGTTTTTCCACGCCACGGTCATCGAGGGCGTAGTTGATTTGCAGGAAGTCGAGCTGTTCGGCCTTGAGCACCGACTCGACTTCGTCGTAGGCCGAGGGCGTGTAATGGGTGATGCCGATGTAGCGGATGCGCCCCTGTTCTTTCCATTCGCGCAGGGTCGGCAGATGGGTTTGCCAGTCCAGCAGGTTGTGGATCTGCATCAGGTCGATGCGTTCGGTGCGCAGCAGACTGAAGGATTGTTCCATCTGCGCGATGCCTTCCTTGCGCCCGCGGGTCCATACCTTGGTGGCGAGAAATGCCGGCGAGCGCGGTTCGTGGATCGACAGCAGTTCGCCGGTGGTTTGCTCGGCGCGGCCATACATCGGTGAGCTGTCGATCAGCGTGCCACCCTTTCTGAACAGCTCGTCGAGCACCGCGGGCAGTTGTCTATAAGCGGTTTCACCGGGCGCAACGTCGAAGCCGCGATACGTGCCCAGGCCCACCATGGGCAGCGGCTCGGAGCTGGAAGGGATGGCGCGGGTCTGCATGGTCTGGTCTCCTGCCTGGCTCGGCGAAGTGGCAGTCGGCGTCGTGGCAGTGGCCAACGCCCGGTCAAAGGTCAGGACCGCCGAAACCCCGGCAGCCAGCGTGAGCAATCGGCGACGGGAGCAACCCTCAGTGTGGCGCATGCTGGTTCCCCTGCTGCGTGAATCTGTTGCACGTTGTGTGCGACGGCGGCCTGCCCGGTCCGCTGGACTACACTGCGACGGCGAACACCCGCGCCCCGTTAAAGTTAGCCGAATGTCCAGAATCCTGATGTCACTCGTCGCCTTGATCATCACCCTGTACGTGTTGCTGTGCGTTGCGCTGTTCGTGTTTCAGCGTTCGCTGATCTATTTCCCCCAGCCTGACAGCGCCGTCGCCACGGCGGATTCGCGGCTGAAACTGGCGATGCCGGATGCCGATGTCTGGGTGACCGTTCGCGAGCACGCGGGGCCCAAGGCGCTGATCTACTTTGGCGGCAATGCCGAGGACGTGTCGCGCAACCTGCCGGCGTTCAGCGACGCCTTTCCCGAGTACGCGGTGTATCTGCTGAACTACCGGGGTTTTGGCGGCAGCGGCGGCGCGCCCTCGGAGGAAGCGATTGCCGAAGATGCGTTGGCATTGTTCGATCAGGTGTACGCCAGCCATCCACAGATTGCCGTGATCGGGCGCAGCCTGGGGTCCGGGGTGGCGGTGCGGCTGGCGAGTCAGCGCCCGGCGACCCAACTGATTCTGGTGACGCCGTACAACAGCCTCGCAGAAATCGCCGTCCGCCAATACCCGTGGTTTCCGGTGAAATGGTTGCTCAAGGATCGTTTCGAGTCGGGCCGCTATGCCGCGCACATACAAGTGCCGACCTTGCTGCTGGCGGCCAGCGATGACGAGGTGATTCCCCGTGCCAGCACCCAACGGCTGCTGGAGCATTTCCCCAACGGTGTGGCGACGCTGCGGGTGGTGCCGGACGCGGGGCACAACTCGATTTCCGAGCGGGTGCAGTATCTGCAGTGGATGGGGGATGTGCTCAATCGTTGATAGGCATTCGTATGGACTGGCCTCTTCGCGAGCAAGCTCGCTCGCACCTTGGCAATGCATGCCCCCTGTGGGAGCGAGCCTGCTCGCGAAGAGACCAGTGCGGGCAACACAAAATCCAGGCATGCCCTGCCCTTCATCAACCCAGCAAAAAAGCCTTATGGCCATCATGAACCAAGTGCAAAAAGCCCAGTCCTAGTGGCGCCACATACTGCGGCCGCCCACTTCAGCACTGTCCTTTTCCCAGAGCCTGCCGTCCCATGCGCCATGCCGTTCGCTCAACACGCTTCGTATCGCTGTGCCTGCTGATCCTTACCCCGCTGTTCACCGAGACCGCCCACGCCAGTGAAGAGCGGCAACTGGTGGCTGCCATCAACGACTACCGCGCCCACCCGCAACGTTGCGACCGGCGTCCGGCACAACGTCTGGCGCCCCTGGCGTTGAAATCGAATCTGGCACTGCCGATCGGCTATGGCTACGGCGGCGGATTGCGCGAGACGCTCAAATCGTCCGGGTATTCGGCCGTGGCCGTGCGCAGCATCCGTATTGTCGGCGCCGAAGACGCCGATGAGGCATTCGACAGGCTGCAAGACCGTTATTGTGGCGCACTGCTTGACGCCCAATACGCCGACATCGGCATCAGCCGTTCCCGGGGTGAATGGCAAGTGGTGCTGGCGCAACCGGTGCTCGACAGTCGTGTCGGCGACAACCGCAGCGTCGGTAAAGCCCTGCTCGCCGAGGTCAACGCCGCCCGGGCACGCCCACGGATGTGCGGACGCCAGCGTTTCGCCGCCGCCCGCCCCTTGAGCTGGAACCCGGCACTGGGCGCCGCCGCACAGGGGCACAGCAAGGCCATGGCCTACGGCAACTATTTCGCCCACCGTGACCCGGACGGCGACATGCCGGCGGATCGCGCCCGGGCGGCGGGTTATCGGGGTCGGCAGATCGGCGAAAACATCGCCGCCGGCCAGAGTTCACCGGGCAAGGCGATGGCCGGGTGGCTGGCCAGCCCCGGGCATTGCGCCAACCTGATGAACCCGATGTTCACCCAGGTCGGCGCCGGGTTTGCCAGTGAGGCGCGCAGTGATGAGGGGGTTTACTGGACGATGGTGTTTGGCGCGCCTTGATTCGCCTGGGAGATTTTCACTGGAGCTACTGGCCCTTTCGCGAGCAGGCTCGCACACATTGGTTCAGCGTTAACCGGTGAAAATGTGCGAGCCTGCTCGCGAAAGGGCCAGCACAAACACCATCAATCACTTGGGCCGACGCACCGCCCGCAATCGCCCACTCCCCCCGCCGCCGCAATAAAACCGCTCACCGCCATCCGCTTCCAACCCGGAAACGCCGATCCCTGCGGGCATCATCAGGCTTTCCAGCACCTCGCCATCTTGCGGATCGACCCGACGCAATTCAATTTCATCACCCTCCCAGGTGCCATGCCACAACGCACCGTCAACCCAGGTCACCCCGGTGACAAAACGGTCTGACGTCAGCGTGCGCAAAACCTCGCCGGTCTCCGGATCGACCTGATAGATCTTGCGCTCGCGATACTGGCCGATCCACAGCGAGCCTTCGGCCCAGGCCATCCCCGAATCGTTACCGCCGCCCGGCGCCGGGAGGGTACTGAGCACACGACCGGTGGCCGGGTCGATTTTCTGGATGCGGCTGTCCGCGATCTGGAACAGATGCTGGCCGTCGAACGCGGTGCCGGCGTCGGCGCCGACCTTGAGCGTGCGCACGGTTTCACCGCTGGCCGGGTCCAGCGCATTGAGCTGGCCGTCGCTGGCGAACCACACTTGCTGGCCATCGAAGGTCACGCCGTGGACACGTTCGACGCCTTCGAACGGGCCGTACTCACGAAGGATTTCTGCCTTTGCCTGTTTCATGATGCCTTCCTCGCTGGTGGGTGAGTCTGAGTGAGTCCAGCCTAACCATTGCCCAACGCCACCGGGAGTAACAAGATCGTCGCGAAACCCGGCACCGGCGGCGTGGTCCAGCGCCGCGCACGGCCGACGCCAAACCACTGCACCTTTTCCGCCAGCGCCAGCGCTTCCAGTGAGCGCTGCACTTGCCGCTGGCTGCTGCCCAACGCCAGGGCCAGCGCCGAACTTGACCAGGCTTCGCCATCGGCGAGCAAGGCCAGCAGCGCGGCGTGTTTGTCCTCGACCGGCAAAGTGAGCAACGCCACGTCATCGGCCGCCAGGGCAAAACCGCGCGCGGTCGCGACGATCCGCGCCAGCGGCTGCAACGCCGAACGCAACCGGCCGATCTCCACCCGCAGGCGTGCACGATGGGAATCGTCACTCAGTTTCAAGCGAAACGCCTGGGCGATCAGCGCGTCTCTCGGCACATCCGCCGGCCACGCCTGAGCCAGCATCCGCAGCAGACTGAACAGCACCGGCCGGGTCGCCAACGCCACTGTCATCCCGGCGCCGCGCACGCTGTAGCGACAGGCGTCGACCACCAGCGTCGACGAGGCGAGCAGCGCTTCAACCTGCGCAAGCGTCACTGTTTGAGACTGGCCAGAAATGATTAATCGCGCCGCTGGAGCATCGAGCATTTGCAGGGCATGTTCGATTTCTGCCGTCAGCGCCGGGATAGCGGCCTGCTGCGCCGCCCGTTGCGCACGTTCCAGCGCCGCCCGCGCCGTGTGCGCCTGCACCTGACGCAGCGCGATCCCTGCTGTCAGCAACTCGTGGACGGCGCGCAACGACGGAGGCCACGGCGCGGGATCCAGCTCCGCGAGCAGCGCCTGCGCCGCATCGAGCTGACCGATCAGCAGCAAACGACGGATCTGCAAATACCGGGCGTGCGCCGCATTCAGGTGATCGGCGTGATCAAGCAAGACTCGCCGCGCGGCCTCCAGCGCTTTCACCGGCCAGCCCAGATCCCGCGTCGCCAGCGCCACTTCAGCCTCGGCCACCACACAGCGCGCCCGCGACAACGGCTCATTGGCGCCGAACGCCTTGACCGCCCGCTGCAGCAACGCTCTCGCCCGGGACAAATCCCCAAGCTGAGCCATGGCAATACCACGCAGGGCCAGCGCAGGCGGGTCTTCGCGCAGGGCGACAAGCTTAAGTGCGGCCAGCGGATCACCCGCCGCAAGCGCACGGCCGGCGGCGTTGATCAACGAGTCCATGACAGATCAGGCACAGTGAACATTCCCGGGATTGGATATCCCGGTTTAGTTCAGTTCGCAGGTGGGCACCAGTGCAGTGTGATGCGAGAAATGACAAAGCAGCAGAAACAGACGCGCCCTTCCACAAAAAAAGGGCGCCGGAGGTCGCTGTTGGAACGGCCGGGGGTCAGACCGGAGAAATCGTCGCGAGCATTCCGATCAGAATGGTCAATGTCAGAAACCCACCCAGGAAAATCGCCATCTTGTTCATGCTGCTCTCCTCAATGCTGAGCTTGCGGTGCACCGGGCGCTTCGGGATGAAGGGCTGCCGCGGGTAACCGAACTGCAGGGGTATTTTGAGCGCCTGACTGAACCGGTAACAGAGGCAGATTCAACAGAAAAATACGGATCAGATGCCAATCTGATCTGCTCCGGCCATGACCCGGTATTCAGATCGCCCCACAAAGGTTCGCCCTCGGCCGCTTTGATCTAGAGTCATTGCCGTCGCGTGAAGAACAACAATCCCAGGAGTGGCCCATGTCCAAACTGAACCTGCACCCCAACGCCGCCGAATCTCTGCAGCGCTGGCACGAAATGATCCGCACCGGCAACCTCAAGGCCCTGCCCGAGCTGCTCGACCCGAACGCGCTGTTCCGCTCGCCCATGGCCCACACGCCCTACCCCGGCGCGCAGGTGGTGACAATGATCCTCAACACCGTGTTCAACGTGTTCGAAGACTTCAAATACCACCGCAAACTGGCGACTGCCGATGGCTTGAACGTGATTCTGGAATTCAGCGCGAAAGTCGGCTCGAAAGAACTCAAGGGCGTCGACATGATTCGCTTTGATGAGCGCGGGAAGATTGTCGAGTTTGAAGTGATGGTGCGCCCGCTGAGCGGCTTACAAGCGCTGGGGGAAGAAATGGGGCGGCGTCTCGCCGCCTATCTAGCGAAAGCGAAACCTTTGTAGGAGCTGCCGCAGGCTGCGATCTTTTGACTTTGATCTTCAAAAACAGATCGCTGGCAGTTCCAATCAAAATGGCGACACAAAAAAGCCCACTGACCGTTCCAGGCTCAGTGGGTTTTTTAATGAAAAATCTTATATTCGATATCCTTCATTTGTAATTAGGAAATGAAGAAAAATTATAAAAACCTGTCAGATTTTACAGGTGAACGAAAGAGAAAAAATAATTAACCTGAGGTTCAATCATTGGGAAATTCGCTGGTATGCGGGTTCCCGGGAGATGCTAAATTCCTATAAGCAAGGAGAGATGAAAATGGAATTCAAAGACCAAGTTGGCAACAGACATGAGTCAGGCGTACCAAAACCTACCCTCAGCCCGGGTGCCCCAAATGAATTCAATCGCAGCCCATCACCTCAGTTGCACAGATGCACCTGTATTTGCGAAGCTTGTAAAAAAGACAGGGGCAATAGCACTGGCAGAGACGCAATATATTCACAGTGGCATATGCACGATCCTATCTATCCATAAAGACCATCAGATACTTATCGCGCGTACGATCAATGCCTCGTGAGACAAAAAACCGATAGGAGACACCCTCGAACGGGTGAATTGGCAGGTCGACTCCGATTTGTACTGCTCAAAAAAAAGCCCACTGACCGTTACCGATTCAGTGGGCTTTTGTGTGTCTGGCGTCTAGTTACAGGGCCATGTCACGTGCAGCGTTTTCCTTCGGCGCTTCAGCTTTTTCAGCTGCAGGTGCTGCCGGAGCAACAGCCTGACCAATCACCGGAGGGGTTGGCAGTTCGAGGATCTTGGCGGTGTACGCCCACTCTTGTGCCACTTTGGCCGGATCGTTGTTCAGCTGGGTGCCGTAGCTTGGAACGATCTGGTGCAGCTTGGCTTGCCACTCAGGGGTCGCGACTTTGTCTTTGAAGACTTTCTGCAGCACGCTCAGCATGATCGGTGCAGCGGTCGATGCGCCTGGCGATGCGCCCAGCAGACCGGCGATGGAGCCGTCTTGTGCGGCAACGATTTCGGTGCCCAGTTTCAGCACGCCGCCAGCGGCTTCATCACGCTTGATGATCTGCACGCGTTGGCCGGCTTGCCACAGGCGCCAGTCTTCGGCTTTGGCGTTCGGGAAGTATTCCTTCAGCGCGTTCAGACGGTCTTCATCCGACAGCATCAGTTGACCGGCCAGGTACTCGACCAGCGGGTATTCCTTGATGCCGACCTTGGTCATCGGCCAGATGTTGTGGGTGGTGGTGCTGGTCAGCAGGTCCAGGTACGAGCCTTCTTTCAGGAACTTGGTGCTGAAGGTCGCGAATGGGCCAAACAGGATGACGCGCTTGCCGTCCAGGACACGGGTGTCCAGGTGCGGAACCGACATCGGCGGTGCGCCCACCGAAGCTTTACCGTAGGCCTTGGCCAGGTGCTGCTCGGCGATGGCCGGGTTATCGGTCACCAGGAACGAGCCGCCGACCGGGAAGCCAGCGTATTCCTTGGCTTCAGGAATGCCGGACTTCTGCAGCAGGTGCAGAGCGCCGCCACCGGCGCCGATGAACACGAACTTGGCGTCGGTTTCGGTCTTGGTGCCGTCTTTCAGGTTTTTGTAGCTGACACGCCAGGTGCCGTCGGCGTTCTTGGTGATGTCTTCGACTTCACTCGACAGCTTCAGGTCGAAGTTAGGCTTGGTCTGCAGGTAACCGGCGAACTGGCGGGTGATTTCACCGAAGTTCATGTCGGTACCCAGCGGGCTCCAGGTGGCCGCGATTTTCTGGTTCGGGTCACGCCCTTCCATCATCAGCGGGACCCACTTCTTGATCACAGCCGGGTCTTCGGAGTACTGCATGCCGGCGAACAGCGGGCTCGCCTGCAGGGCTTCGTAGCGCTTTTTCAGGAACTTGATGTTGTCATCACCCCACACGAAACTCATGTGCGGCGTGGTGTTGATGAACGAGCGAGGGTTCTTCAGAACGCCTTGCTGAACCTGCCAGGCCCAGAACTGACGGGACACCTGGAACGCTTCGTTGATCTCGACAGCTTTCGGGATCGTCACGTTGCCTTTGTCGTCTTCCGGGGTGTAGTTCAGCTCGGCCAGAGCCGAGTGACCGGTACCGGCGTTGTTCCAGCCGTTGGAGCTTTCCAGGGCGACGCCATCGAGGCGCTCGACCATTTGCATCGACCAGCTCGGTTCCAGCTCATTGATCCACACACCCAGGGTGGTGCTCATGATGCCGCCGCCGATCAGCAGAACGTCGACTTTCTTTGCTTCTGCAGCATTGGCAGACGACATCCCCATCGCCAAAGCCAGCCCCAGCAAGGCTGTGTTCACTTTCTTAAACATCCGTTGCACCTATGATAAAACGCCTTCCGCCCGCCGCTGTTGTGGGTATGAGAGCCTTTTGTCGCGACACTCAGGCCAGGGTCGCGGGCACCTTCACACTGCAATTTTGACGGGTGGGCACACAAGGCCGATGTACCGCATCGACCTCAGTTAATGTCCCTTCTGAACTGACTTCTTATCATTATTGGCTTCAGCTACTTGAGCGACAGGGATTCCGTCAGCCCGCCCAAAAGGCAGGCAAACCGAATAAGGTCAAACCAAGTTGGCGCGAAGAATATCACGTCAGGGCAAACCCGCGCGTCTGTTCCCGACTTGAGAGTCTTTTTCTGCTCTGGGTCTTATCGGCTGCCAAAGGCCGAACATGATCCGGTGAGACTCTGATTGAAGCCTTTTAACCCTTCCAGTTTAGCGCCCTTGTGACGGAAAGCCTGGAACGGCTGCCTGAACAATCCAAAACCTGCTACGTTGTACGATGACTGATGATGAGCAGTCAGGTGATCAGTCATCAACCCCATAACTACAAGGAAACAGCCCCATGACCAGGACCCGACTTCTGATCGGATTTCTCTGCACCTTCTGCGGTTACACCATGGCTGCCCCTGCCCCGGCAGAAAAAGATGTCGCCCAAGCGGTCGATCATCTGACCCAGGCGATGCTGCACAAAAACATCCCCGAGTTGAACGCCCTGACAGCCGACAACCTGACCTACGGCCACTCCAACGGCAAGATCCAGGACAAAAAAGCGTTCATCGCCGACATCGAAACAGGCAAAAGTGCATTCAAGACACTTGAAATGCAGAACCAGACCATCACCCTTTCTGGTGACACCGCACTGGTGCGTCATCATTTTTCGGCGCAGGCACTGAAAGGCACAGAGGTGGTACCGACGGAGATCGAGAATTTCCAGATCTGGCAGAAGCAGCAAGGAACGTGGTTGCTGGTCGGGAGACAGGCGTACAAATTCTGACTGATGTGTAGCACTCCGCCGATTTGAATTGGCGGAGCTTTTATTCTTAGGAGAAAAGCACGTTCCGCCGGCAAGCTTCACGCATTTGCCCCTCCCGTTTGCTTAACGCCCTGATATGCTGCACAGCTGTACCTGCCAAGCTATTTCTCATGGAGTGTTCAATGACCCGACTACGCGTCAAGCATTTTGGCCCTATCCGCGATGGAGTTGAGAATGACGGTTGGATAGAGTTCAAACGCGTGACCGTATTCGTGGGCAATCAGGGCTCCGGGAAAAGCACGCTGGCCAAGCTGTACTCAACCTTTTCGTGGATAGAAAAGGCTTTGGTGCGCGGGGATTACGAACAAAAATGGTTTGAACGAAAGAATAAATTCATCAAACCCTTTTTGACTTATCACAGGCTAGAACACTACATCTCTGACTCCTCAGAGATCGAATACGAAGGTGAGGCCTTTTCCATTCGCTACCTGCGGGGCCAACTACATATCACTGCTTCGAAGGGCGGAAATTACCATCTGCCTCAGATTATGTATGTGCCTGCTGAGCGCAACTTCATCTCGTACGTCAGACACCCTCGCGAGCTGAAATTATCCTCTGACTCGCTTAAGGAATTTCTGACTGAGTTCGATGCAGCCAAAGCCAATATGAAGGGCACTCTGTTATTGCCTATCAACCAGGCAGAACTCGAATACGACAAACTGAACGACCTCCTCAATATTCGTGACTCCGATTACAAGCTCAGATTGGCCGACGCCTCCAGTGGATTTCAATCTGCTGTGCCATTGCATTTAGTAAGCCATTACCTGGCCAATGCTGTTCAAGTACACAGTGAAGAGCGACAGGAGAACATGAGCGCCGAAGAACTGGATCGCTTCAGAAAGGAGGTCGTACAAATATTTTCTATCGATTCTCTGACGGAGGAACAGCGGCGTATCGCTCTCTCCGCTCTCTCGTCCAGATTCAACAAGTCAGCGTTTATCAATATAGTGGAAGAGCCGGAACAAAATCTTTATCCGCAGTCGCAATGGAGCGTTTTGCAGAGTCTCCTGCAGTTCAATAATCAGGGAGAGAACAATCGTCTGGTGATGACAACCCATAGCCCCTATGTGGTTAATTACTTGACGATTGCCGTACAAGGCAAACATCTGCAGGACAGCATTCACAAGAAAAAACGCGATAAGGACCTCCTCCCTAAACTTGCCACGGTTATCCCTTTACATGCTTTGGTGGACATCAACGAGTTGGCAATTTACCAAGCAGATGAAAAAAACGGATCAATCAAGACGCTGCCGATAGTTGATGGCATCCCTTCCGATGACAACTTTCTGAACAGATCCTTGCAAGAAGGCAATGATCTATTTGACGCACTCCTCGATATTGAGGAGGAGCTGAAAGGGTGAATTTTCTTGATACTCGCTGCCAGACAGGCCCGTTTACTGATGCCGAATTTGGAATACGTGACGATCAAGAGTTTCCCGTAGCCTATGTTGACGCCGGAAACCGGGCAACATGGGTAGCGTCCGTAGTAAATCCCCTCCAAAGATCGGTTGTATTTACCGCGATTGACAAATGCGTGATCAAAGACGGAGAGGAAAAAGGTCGGGAGCGCTGTGACTGCATGCTGAATACCGAAGACGCCTTGTACTTGGTGGAGCTCAAGGATCGAGCTGGAAGTGGCTGGCAAAGCCAAGGAATAAAGCAATTAGAGTCGACTATTAAATTTTTGATTGCAGCACACGGCGAACAATTCTTGGCTAGCTACCATCCCAAAATAGCGTACGTCTGCAACAAAAAATCCCCCTTCGTTAAACCAGAATTCAACGCGAAGAATCTTTTCTCGAAATACAATTTCAGGCTGAAGATTGAGGCCGCGATAAAGGTCCGGCGAAAGGCGGATCAGTGATCGATATGCTCAGTTCGTCGTGAGCAAACATCCACATTCGCCTCACAACCGAAACCGATCCACCGACAGCGCCAACGCCCCCGCCAGACTCGACAATTCATCCGTGGTATTGGCCGTCTGCCCGATCACCTTGCTGTTGCCCTCGGACATGCCGGCGATCATTTCCACCTGATGGGCGATTTCGTTGCTGGCCTGGCTCTGCTCGCCGATGGTGCGGGTGATGTCGTTGACCAGTTGTGTGGTGCTGAGGGTGGCGTCGAGGATCTCGCGGATCGCCCGTTCGACTTCGGCCGTGACCGCCATGCCCTTGTCGACCTGAGCCACGCCGGCCTCCATGCTGCTGACCGCCTCGCGGGTGCTGTGCTGGATGCGCGCGACCATGGCGGCGATTTCCTGGGTTGAGGCACTGGTGCGTGCGGCCAGACTGCGCACTTCGTCGGCGACCACCGCAAAGCCCCGGCCCTGCTCGCCGGCTCGCGCTGCTTCGATGGCCGCGTTGAGCGCCAGCAGGTTGGTCTGGTCGGCAATGCTCTTGATCACTTGAATGATGTTGAAGATGCCTTCGGATTCCTGATCCAGCGTACGGATCACCTGCGCCGACTGCTGCGCCGAGCGGGCGATGTCGTCCATGTCGCTGACCACCTGATGGATCACCTGCCCGCCGCTCTTGGCCAGCGACTCAGCCTGATTGGCCATGCCCAGCGCACGTTCGGCGTGGCGGGTGATTTCCTCGATGCTGGCAGTCATCTGGCTGGCGGCAGCAGCCATGGTGCCGGCGGCGGCGCTTTGCTGCTGACTGCTGTCGGCCACCTGATGGCAGCCCTGGCTCAGTTGCTCGCTCATGCCGCTGACGCCATGGGCGTTGCGTCGCACCGCGTCGATCATGTTGCGCAGATCGCGCTGCATGGTCGCCAGGCTGCGAATCAATGTGCTGGCTTCGTCCTTGCCGGTCGGTTCGCTGATCGGCTCGCTGAGGTTGCCGTGGGCGATGCTTTGGGCGATGTGGTTGGCGGACTTCAGCGGCCCCATGATGCTGCGGGTCACCCAGCGCCCTTGCGCCAATAACAGCAACAGGCTGGCGAGCAACACCGCACCGAGGGCGATGTTGGCACTGCGGATGGCGCTTTCGGTGGCCTGACTGGTGTCGCGGGTATTGCTTTCGATCAGTTCGCTGAGCGCGGCCATCTGCTCTTCGAGGTGACTGAACGCCGCGTTGAACGTACCCAGTTCCCGCTGGGCACTGTCCGGGTTGTCCAGTGCCAGGCCGACAATGCGCTCGGCCGCCTCGATGTAGGTGTCCAGGCTGGGCTTGATCTGTTCCAGCGCAGCCTTGAGCGTCGGGTTGACCGGCAGTTTGAGGTTTTCATCCAGCACTTCGCGAAAGTGCGTCGCGTGCTCGTTGATCGACTCCCGCACCTCGGACGCCGTGCCGGTGCTTTTGCCCAGGCCCGCCAGCATCGCCGAGTACACATCGGCACGCAGCGCATCGTGCATCATGTCGGCTTCCATATGATTGCGCAGCGCGGTCATGCTCACCGCGTTGTCGTTCACCGCGCCGGACATCCGCGTATTCCCCACATAGCTGACCAGACTCACGATCAGCGCCGTCAGCAGGCTGGTTGCAATCAGCAACAGCAAACGCAATTTGATCGACACCGTGGGTTCCTCCTGAGGCTCGCTGGAATGCGCCTGTCAGGGTTTCAGTTAAGCCTATTTGGGCAAATGCGCCGCCCCAGAGCGTTTCAGCAAGTATCCTTGCGCTCGAATGGAACTCCGGCAAGCGGCGCCCCTCTGAGATTATGTAGTCCTTCCTTTTTGCTTCGCGCTTGTGGAGGAACACCGTCATGCGCAAGTTAGTGCTCATTTCTTCTCTCCTGCTGTGCCTCCCTGTCGGCTCGGCTCTGGCTCGTGTCGATGCCGGAGACGTCGCCACTTCGGCGGGTGTGTCCGCCTCGCTGTACTCGACCTTCAAGGATCACAAAATGGTGATCCCGGCACGCGACGACTTGTCCGCATTTGTCGCCAGCGGCGGGGCCATCCGTGGCGTTTATCTTGAGTCGGTACTGCAACAGGTGCGCCACGACAACCCTGGTCTGAACGCCAGCGATGAGGACCTCGCCAACGCGATTCTGGTGCATTACGAAGGCCTGAATCAGTAGCTGTCACGGATGCGGCGGCCGATGGACGGCAGCTGAAGGCGCATAGGCAAAACGGTCCGACGGCCTCTATGATGGAGGCCATGACGACTCTTGCGCCCCTTGCGCCTTTGCGCTCACCCTGCCCGCCCGGCGCCTGCGATTGCGGGCGCGAATCGTTGCTGGAGACGCCCGGCACGGATCTACGCATCCTTCGTCTCACGCGCGAGCAGGAAAAAATCCTCCTCGCGCGCCTGGAACAACTACAGGACCTCGCCGACCTGCGGCACCTGCAGAACCGTATGTACGAGCAGTTAGGCGTACGTGTGGAAGTCGCCCCGGGATTTCATGAAGTGCGCACCATGCTTGGCATCGACATTCAGATCGCGGAGCTGCCGGGGATGTGTCGCAAGACGCGCAAGTCGATCCCCGCAGCGATTCGTCGGGGCCTGAACAACCACCCCGAAATCGCCTTCGAACTGCTCAACGCCCACGACTTGCTGCGCGACACCTGATCACTTTTTCATGCCAACCCGCTTGCGCATCTCGGCCGTGATGCTCTGGCGGGTTTTCTTCATCTCGGCCCACGGCTCATCGCCGACCTCGTTCAGACGCTCATGGGCATTGCTGATGTTCCACTGATTGCCGCCCTTGATCTCCGCCACCTCGTCACGAAACAGCGGCACCGACACCGGCAACCCTTCACGGGTGCGCGCCGCGTAGGCACAAATGGTGGTGGCACCCAGACCGTTGCGCAGGTAATCGATGAAGATCCGCCCGACACGGTTTTTCGGCCCGGACACCGCTGAAAACCGCTCCGGCAAGAGGTTCGCCATATGGCTGACGATCGCGTGGCTGAAATCCTTGACCTCGTCCCAGCCATGTTTGCGGGTCAACGGCACCACCAGGTGAATACCCTTGCCGCCGCTGGTCTTGAGGAACGCCTTGAGTCCCAGTTCATCGAGCACGGTCAGGGTCAACGCGGTGGCTTCGACCATGCTTTTCCACGGCAGCGCGGGGTCCGGGTCGAGATCGAGGACGAATCGATCAGGCTTGTCCAGATCGACCGTGGTGGCGTTCCAGGTGTGCAACTCGACCGTGCTCATCTGCACCGCACCAATCAGCGCTTCGGCGTTGTTGATCAGCATCACCGGTTGGCCGATGACGTCTTTGTCCAGCGTGGTGATGCCGGGAATCGCCAGGCGCTCGGCGTTTTTCTGGAAGAACAGTTCGCCGGCAATACCGTCCGGCGCCCGCACCAGCGCCACCGGGCGATCCTTGAGTTGCGGCAGAATCCATTCGGCAACACTGGCGTAATACTCGGCCAGTTGCATCTTGGTGGTGCCACTGACTGCATCGATCACCCGATCGGGGTGGGTGATGCGCACCTTGCCGCTGGCGAGGCCAAGCTGCGACGGTGCCGGTTCGCTGGTCTTCGAAGGGGTGGTTTTTTTTGCTGAAGGTGCCTTTTTCGATGGGCTGGCTTTGGCTGACGTCTTCACGGTTTTCGCTCGCTCCTCGGTAATGGCCCTGGCCGGTTTGTCATTGCGCAAACCATGGAACACGGCGTGACGCACCGAGCCGTCCTTGGTCATTTCGGCGAACGCCACTTCTGCCAACAGGCTCGGCTTGAGCCAGTGCACGCCTTTGGCGTCGAAGCCACTTGGCGGATTGACCACCGTGGCCTTCTTCACCTGCAACGGCTTGAGTTGGGCGAGGATGCTTTTCAGCGTCGCTTCGTTGAACCCGGTGCCGACCTTGCCGGCGTAGCGCAGCTCGCCGTTGTCACGATCATGCAGGCCCAACAGCAAGGCACCGAAGGCACTGCGCGCGCCTTGCGGATCGGTGTAGCCGACAATCACGAATTCCTGCCGATGCTTGCACTTGAGCTTGATCCAGTCGCTGCTGCGCCGCGACACGTAGGGTGAGCCAAGGCGTTTGCCGATCAGCCCTTCCATCTGCATCTGGCAGGCGCTGTTGAGCAGCGCGTCCGGGGCTTCGTCAAAGGCTTCGGAGAAGCGCAGCAAGGGCTGCTCATGCCCACCGAGCACCGTGGACAGTGCCGCGCGGCGCTCCTCGACCGGCACCTCACGCAGGTCCACGCCGTTGAGGTACGGCAAGTCGAACAGGTAATAGACGATGTTGCCGCTGCGCCCGGCTTCGAAGGCGTTTTGCAGCGCCTGAAAATCCGGCACGCCTTGCTCGTTGGCCACCACCATTTCACCGTCCAGCCAAGCCGATTCCAGCCCCAACGTGGCCAGTGCTTGCGCCTGTTGCGGCAGTTTGTGCGTCCAGTCGTGACCGTTGCGGGTAAACAGTTGCACCTCGCCGTGATCGATGCGCGCCATGATCCGGTAGCCGTCGAACTTGATCTCGTAACTCCACTGCCCTTCGGGTGCGCTGTCGACCAGGGTCGCCAGCTCCGGTTTGAGTTGCGCCGGGAGCTTGGCCTTGCGCGCACCGGTGAGCGTCCCGGACGCGGCTTTGCGCGGTTTGGCCGGGGCCTTTTTCACGGGTTTGGCTTGCTCGGCGGCGAGCCTCGGTTTGCTGATCAGGGTTCGCTCGCTGAGCACGCTGTTCGGCTCCGCGCTGAGCACATCGTAGTCGTCTTGCGGGCGGGCGGCGCTGTCCTGATGCTTGATCAGGAACCAGTTTTCCTTCTTGCCCGGCATGTGCGTGCGCACCAGGTTCCAGAGGCCGGACAGCTTCTCGCCCTGCAGCTCGAACTTGAGTTTGCCCTTGGCGTAGGCCTTGGCCGGGTCTTCCAGCGGGATCCACACGCCACGATCCCAGACGATCACATCGCCGGCGCCGTAATGCCCTTCGGGAATGCTGCCCTCGAACGTGGCGTAATCCAGCGGATGGTCTTCGACATGCACGGCCAGGCGCTTGACCTTGGGGTCGAGCGACGGCCCCTTGGGCACTGCCCAGCTCTTGAGTGCGCCATCGAGTTCCAGGCGAAAGTCGTAATGCAGATGCGACGCGTCGTGCTTCTGGATGCAGAACTGCAGCGCATGCTCGGTGGCCTTGCTGCGGGCACGGCGCTTGACGGCGGCGGGCTCTGAGGTCGCCGAGAAATCGCGCATGCGGTTGTAGTCGTCGAGGTTCCGGTTCATGGCGCACCTGCCTTGTTTCAGCCCATGCGGGTCACGGTCAGCGCGACCACGGCGATCCGGTCCACACGCTGGTAACCGGGGTTCAACAACTCTTCACCGAACACGTCGGGGTCCAGTTCACGATAGGTCCAGCCGAATCGCGTCGAGTCCAGCCGTGGCACCACGGTGTCGAAAAACGGGTCGCGACCGTCGACCATCGCCACGCCGGTGTACAGCAGCAACGAACCACCGGGCGCCAGTCGATTGAGGGCCTGCTCGACGATGCGCAGCGACAACCCGGCACCGAGTGAGCCACCGCCATGCCGGTAGGCACGTCCGGCCGGGTCGGCCATGTACGGCGGGTTGGCGACAATCAGGTCGAAGCTGCCGTCAATGCCCTGCAGCACATCGCTGGCCTGCAACTCGACATTGGCAACCTCGGCCAATGCCGCGTTGATTGCGGTCAGGCGCAGCGCGGCGGGATTGATGTCCACCGCCAGCACTTCGGCTTCACGTCGCGCGCGGGCAATCAGGATCGCACCGACGCCGGCACCGCAGCCGATGTCCACGGCGCGCTGAATCGGCGCGAAGTTCTGTTGCAGGTGCGCGTGAATCAGCTGTGCGAAACGGTAGGTGTCCGGGCCGAAAAACACCGAGTCGGCGGCGTCGGTGGGAAACCCCGAGTGGACGAAGAGCAAGTCATCCAGACTCGACCAGCGCACCCGGCTTTTCAAGCGGCCGTCGTAGACATCGATCACTTGCGCCTCCTGCAATTGCCGCTGTTCGTCAGCAGACAACAACCCCGGCTCGAACGGACGCGACCAGCCGAAGACGTCGCGCAGGGTCTCGGCGGCCTGCCCCTCATCTCGCTGGTTGACGCGTTGATGGGTCAAGGGCGTCGGCGTGATGAAACGGTAGCCGTCGGCCTGCAAGCGTCGGCCGAGTTGCAGCAGCGTGAGGTCGTTGGCGGACAGTTGTTCTTCCTGATTCATGGGGATTTCCTTAGCGCAGACTGGATTTGAGTTCGATGAAACGGCGCGTCGCCAACAGCCCCGCCGGGTGGGCGTGACGGGTTGGCGCCAGCCACGGGATCAGCGTTGCCATTTGCCCGTGACCGTCCTGGCCTTGCAGGGCGGCGGTCAGGCGTTGCACATCGGGATCGTGTGCGGGCACGGCGGCGTCGGGAGTCGCGACCTGACGGCTGCGTCGTGGCGCCTTGCGTGGGTCGGATGGCGTCCAGTCACCGGCAATCCAGTCGTGCAGCAGCTGTTTTTCATACGGGCTGAACACGCCGAACATTGCCGCACCGTCACCGTCGATCAACTGCCAGAAGCGACTGGCCTGTGGGTCTTGGTTGCGTTTGATCCAGCCTTTGTCCTGCATCGCCTGCAAAAATCCGGGCAGTTGCTCGGGCGTGGCCAGCCACTGATTGACGGTTTTGCCTTCGAAGCGGCAGTAGTCCGAATGCATGTGCTGGCCGAACGGACGCTTGCGTTCGAGCATCGCCAGCACTTCGTGTTCCAGGTCAAAGCTCTCGATGATCGCGCGGCTGCCCTGCCCCAGATCGTTGAGTCGATAACCCAGCGACACCCGGCGCAGGAATTCGCCGCGATCGGCTTCCAGTGGCAGCAGGTCGAGCACTGACTGCACGGCTTTTTGCGCATGGCCGGTGCTGGCGTTATCGATGGTCACGTGCAGCGTGAAGTAGTACGGATCGATGCCCAACTCGCTGAGTTCATAGGCACTGATCAGCAAGTGCAGCGGCAGTTGTTCATAGCCCAGGTTGTAGCCGATGACCTCCGGCAGAACGTTCTCGCCACAGGCACCGAGTGCCAGTTGCAGCGCGCCTTGCAGGTAGCGCTCATCCGTGATGGCGCTGGCGTCCTGCAAGCCATGTTCGGCGAGCAGTTTGCGGTAGATCACCACATGGTTTTGCGCAGGATTGCCGTCGCCGAGTTCTTCCAGATAGGTGCACAGCAAGCCGTCAAAACGCGGGTCGCGCCATTGCGGCAACAATCCGTACAGCCACGCGCCATCGACCAGTTTGGTCGGCGCCACGGCTTGCAGAAAGTACAGCGCGTGAGCCTTGTTGCTGAAGAACTGGCGCGGCCCGCCGGCCTGGCGCTGTTGCAGGTACTCGGCATATTGCCGGGCAACCTCGGTGCAGCGTTGAGCGACCCAGGCCTGCCAGGCAGACGGATCCTGCGGCAGCGCTTCGGGTAACTGCGCGGCACGCAGCAATTGTTCATCGAGAAAATCCTGCGCCAGGGTTTCAGGCGAATCCTCAAGCAGCAGTGCCTCATAAATGCGCCGCAGATCACCGTCGGCAATGATCGGCTGTTGCTGCGCGCTCGGCGCTTGCAGGGAAGTCAGGGCAGTCATGTCAATGTTCTCGGTCGGTTGGCCTGTCAGGGCGTTGCTTCACGCCTCTACAGCAGCAGAGCAACCGCTACGGAGAAAAATTCAATCGACATGAAAATCGCCCTGACGGACGGCCCGATCAACCCTCGATCACTTGATCACTCGATCACTTGATCACTTGATCACTTGATCACTTGATCACTCGATCACTCGATCACTCGATCACTGTAGGAGCTGCCGAAGGCTGCGATCTTTTGATTTTTGAAGATCAAAAGATCGTCCGCACGCGGCCCGAACCTTCGGCAGCTCCTACATTTACATCGTGTAATGAGCTGGATTCGCGATTGGCCTCGGAAACGCTAGTGTTCCAAGACGATGGTCACGGAGGGCAATGGAATGCCTGAAGCTGCAAGAGCATGTGGTTTGCGCAAGGGGCGATATTCGGAGGTTGGGCGTGTCTATTTGCTGACGGCGGTGGTTGAGGCGCGTCGACCGGTTTTTTCCGACTGGAGAACGGGACGATTATTGGTTGAACAGATGCGCGCGGCCGATGAGGCAGGATTGATTGAATCTTTGGCTTGGGTGGTCATGCCGGACCACCTGCACTGGCTGGTTGAGTTGCAACAAGGTTCCTTGGCGCAGTTGATGTGCCGCGTCAAGTCGCGCAGTTGTCGGTCGGTAAACCTGATGTCTGGCAGCCAGGGAGGTCTATGGCAACGCGGCTATTACGACCGGGCCTTGCGTCGCGATGAAGATCTTAAAGCGGCAGCCCGTTATATCGTCATGAACCCATTGCGAGCCGGACTGGTGCAGCGCTTGGGTGATTATCCGTTGTGGGACGCAATCTGGCTCTGAAGATCAAAAGATCGCAGCCTTCGGCAGCTCCTACAGGTATCTGGAGTACACCGCCAATCCTCTGTAGGAGCTGCCGAAGGTTCGGGCCGCGTGCGGACAATCTTTTGACTTTGCCTTAAGCCGTACCCTTGGCCTGTTGTTCCAGATGCACCTGCAATTGCGGATCGATCTGCAGCGCCGCTGCCAGTTCATCCAGGTAGTTGCGCTCGGCATCCTGCTGGTCGTCCACCAGGATCACACTGACCAGATACATCTCAGCGGCCATGGCCGGATCGCCGTTGGCCGCCTGCGCGACTTCGTTCGCATCCAGCGGTTTGGCGACTTCGCTTTCAAACCACTGCTGCAATTGCGGATCGTCGGTGTGCTTGCTGATTTCACCGTTGATCATCTGTTGTTCACGTTCATCGATCTCACCGTCAGCCTTGGCTGCCGCGATCAGCGCCCGCAGCACCGCGTGACTGTGTTCCTCGACCTCGGGCCCGGCCAGCAGATTCGCCGTTTGCGGGATCTGTTGTGGTGCGGCCGAGGCCTGACTGCGTTGCCAGGCCTGATACGCCTGGAACGCCATCATCCCCAGCGAGGCCAGCGCCGCATAATTGGTGCCGCCGGAGCGGCTTTGCGTACCGCCGCCGCCCAGTGCTCCGCCGAGCGCGCCGCCCAAACCACCGCCGCTGCCACCGCCGAGCAGGCCACCGAGCAAGCCGCCCAGACCACCCAGCCCACCGGACTGCGCCCCACTGCCGCCAGCGCTCGCACCGCCGCCCAACAGGCCGCCGAGCAAGCCGCCCAACCCATCCAGACCACCACCGGCCGAGGCACCACTTTGTTGTCCTGCCGAGGCCTGGCCCCGCAGCAGTTGTTCGAGCAAATCGCTGGTGTTCATGATGTCGTCCTCAGGCATTGGCATTAATTGCGTCAGGCAACGATAGACTGCCGCAGCCATCGCGCCAACACCATTTAGCTGACGCCTGGCGCCACCGGCGGATTTCGCCGAGGTATTTTTTGTGCGGCCAGCTAAGATTCAAAGGTGGTGAACCTTATCCCGGCCGAACCGGTCGATAGCTGCAACCCCGACCCGGTTTGCCGGCGCCCTGTGCCCAAGGGTGATACCCGGCTTGCTTCATTTTTCTGGAGAACGCCCCTGTGATATCGACCGTACACATCGCCAGGCTCAAAGCATGGGGCGCCCATGGTTTTACCGCGACCGGCGTGGTCACTGCCTTTCTGGCAACCCTCGCGCTGCTGGAAAACCAGCCGACCCATTGCCTGATGTGGCTGGGCGTGGCGTTGATCGTCGATGGTCTCGACGGCGCGCTGGCACGCAAGGTCAATGTGCAATCGGTGTTGCCGAGTTTCGACGGTTCGATCCTCGATCTGGTAATCGACTACCTCACCTACGTGTTCATCCCGGCACTGTTCATCTACCGCTACATTCCCCTGCCCGACTACACCCTGCTGCTGACCGTGTCGCTGATTCTGGTGTCGTCGCTGTTCTGCTTCTGCAACGTCAACATGAAGAGCAAGGACAACTATTTCGTCGGCTTCCCGGCCGCGTGGAACGTGGTTGCCCTGTGCCTGTACATCATCGGCCCGGGGCCGTGGATCACCTTTTTGACGGTGATCGGCCTGGCCCTGCTGACCGTCACCCGGATGAAATTCCTCCACCCGTTCCGCGTGCGCCGGTTCATGCCGATCAACATCGCGGTGACGGCGATCTGGCTGCTGTGCAGCCTGTCGCTGGTGCTCAACCACCCAGCGCTCAATCCGCTGGTGATGGCTTTGTGGCTGCTGATGTCGGCGTACTTTCTGGGAATCTGCATCTGGCGCACGGCGCTGGAGTGGTTTGATCGGCCGCACTTGAAATAGCTGCCAGCCCCGCCAAACACCATCTCCCTCTAGGCCTTCGCGAGCAAGCGAAGGTCTAGAGGGGATCTTCATGATGCTGAATCAACGCTGGGTGACCACAATCTCCTGCCTCTAGATCTATTCACTACTAACACTCTCTTTTTAGCGTTCAAGGCTATTAAAACAGCCGATTTCTTGGTGTTCAGCAGCTCTCTTAGTGAATCTTTGAATGCCCGTCAACTGTCAGCTTTGACAGTTGCCGCCTTTACTCTGAACTCGCTACCGTGAAATCGAAAACACGATTCGCCGCTACTCACGGGAGCTCATCATCATGGTCGCCAACACTGACAAACCCATCATCTACGTCGGTACCCTCGGACAAAAAGGTCTCGACTTCGAGCATTTGGACTATCCGGATCATACGGAGGCGTCACATTCGGGGGCGTCATTGCCATGAGCGGCCCGGTAGATGTTTTCGATGACCCCCGTCCTACTCCCCCGGCTGAAGCTGGGGCTTTTCTGATGCCTGTGCAGGAAGTTTTCACGCTCAAAGGTCGCGGTACTGTGGTAACGGGGCGCATTGAGCGAGGTGTTATCAAGGTTGGCGACGAAGTGGAATTAGTCGGTAGACGTGACACAAGAAAAACCACCTGCACTGGCGTCGCAACGTCCAACAAAATGCCGGATGAGGGCCACGCAGGGGAAAATATCGGCCTGTTGCTGGCCGGGCTCCAGCCTCAAGACATTGAACTTGGCCAGGTTGTGGCCAAACCAGGATCAATCAAACCTCACAAAAAATTTACCGCCAGTATCTATGTATTGTCGAAGGAAGAAGGCGGACGTCATACCGCGTTTTCCAGGGAGTTCCGACCCCAGTTCTACTTCCATAAGTCTGACGTGACCGGAGCGATCGAATTGCCAAGTGGCGTTGAAACGGTAATGCCGGGGGACACCGTGGAACTCAAAGTTGAACTGTCCAAATCAATCGCAATGGAGCCAGGTCAGCATTTCGATATCCGTGAAGACAGCCGAACAGTCGGTCGAGGCGTAGTGTCCGAAATCAACGACTGAAACGTTTTCTGAAAGAGCGAGCCTGCTCGCGATCGCGGTGCGTCAGTCGGATATTTTTCCACTGACACACCGCCTTCGCGAGCAGGCTCCCACAACGGTTTTGCATCTTTCCGGACGTTCAGCGCTTGGTGATGACCACCTCCAGATACTCGCTCGGTACCACCAGCGATCCCTCCCCCGCCCGGTTCGACCGGTTCAGCAGATCCGCCAGATCACTCTCCAGCGCCTGCCCGCTTTCCGGCGGCAGCGCCGCGAATGCCTTGTGCACCGGCCCGTACCAGTGGCGGAAAATGTCGATGAAATGCGCCGCCGAGCGATAGCGGAAGTTGAACGTGCGGCGCGTCACCTGCAGCAGGAATTCACGTTCGCCGAAGTGGCTGTGCAACCACGCTTCGGTGCCCCAGTTCGACGGCGGTTGCGCCACGGCGGGCGGCGGTACGTGGCGACCCAGCACCTTGAACATCTGGCCGACGAACCCTTCCGGCGTCCAGTTCGCCAGGCCGATCCGCCCGCCCCGCCGACAGACCCGCGCCAGTTCCGCAGCGGCTGTGGCCTGATCCGGGGCAAACATCACGCCGAACGTCGAGAGCACCGCGTCGTAACTCTCATCGGCGAACGGCAACGCTTCGGCATCAGCGACTTGAAAGATCACGTCCAGATGCTCGGCCCGCGCCCGGTCCTGGCCACGTTCCAGCAGCGCCGCCACGTAGTCGGTGGAAGTCACCTGACAACCACGTCGCGCCGCCGCCAAAGTGGCATTGCCATTGCCGGCCGCGACATCCAGCACCTGTTCATCGCAGCGCAGGTCGCAGGCCTCGGCAAGGTTCTCGCCGACGATCTGCAAGGTGGTACCGATCAGCGCGTAATCGCCGCTGGCCCAGGCGACTTTCTGGCGTTCTTTCAGGCCCGCCAGATCAATGGGTGTACTCATCAATCGTGCTCCACAGCAGGTTGCAGAACTGACCCACTCACTCACTATCGCGCCGAGGGTCGTCGGCGTCCCTGCCAATCGTCCGAAGAGCCAGTAAAACAAGGGCCGGGCCGATGAATGGCGGGGTTTTGTAAAGCCCTCGAAACACTGTCGGGATTGCCACAGGCGGGGGCAATCGGCTCTTATGCCTTCCCGTGTTCCGAGAATGGATTCCCGTCATGTCCCTGCGCCTTGAATGGCTCGTCGATCACCTGCAACACAGCGACACTTACGCCGAGTGGATCCACCGGCAATTCGCCTACGAATACGCCCGGCAACCCTTGGCCGAATGGCAACGCGAGTTCGCTGCCGGCCAGAGCAACGGCGACTGGCCGTGCCTGATTGCGCTGGATGGCGACCGACTGCTCGGCGGTGCGGCGCTGGCCCGGGCGGATCTGGACCTGCGCCCGGATCTCGGCCCGTGGCTGGCATGCGTATTTGTCAGCCCGCAGGCTCGGGGCCAGGGCTTGGCGGAACGCTTGATCGAAGGCATCAGCCAGGCGGCGAAACAGCGTGGCTGCGCGCGGTTCTACCTGCACACGCAAAACAAACAGAACTACTACGCCAAACGTGGCTGGACAGTGCTGGAGCGCTTTCACGCCTGGGACAACGAGCAATGGCTCATGGTGCGCGAGCTGTGAGCCATTGATGCGAACGGCCAGCGACCGCGGATGCCGGTGAGCACTCAGTTTTCGTTGTTGCAGCCGTCGGCGAATTTGCGGTAATCCAGCACCTGGGTTTTGCCGGCCGAATCGAGGTAGGTCATGCGCGCGTCGACAATGCCGCAGTTCACCGAGGTGTCCTGAGTCATCGACAGCACTTTCTGCACGTCCAGGTGTGTGCCGTAGGTGTAGGTGTGCGGGCTGACGTCGGCTTCGGCGCGAGCCGACAGGGTGCAGATGTTCAGAGCAGCGAACAGGCAGGCGGCGACAACGGTTTTGTGGGTCATGGCGGTTTCCTCAAGGCTGGTGTGGGTTGAGCCGAGGCAAGCTGTGTGGGCCTCGATGGAGCCTATTTGAGGCGCGTGAGGTATCGCGTCTGTGTCAGAAAACACCCGCTATAACTCGCTGTGTATCCCCGCTGCCCGGAGATACACAGCGATACAAAACCCTGCAGAAATCGCGTTTTTGCGTTTGTGTGTATCCCGCGTTGCGCCAGATACACTGCAATACAAACCCGGGCAGGCGAACCGGCCCAGCATCGATAGACTGCACGGCATTGCCCTTTGATAGAGGTTCTGCACCGATGGAACATGTCGATCACATTCTCATCGTCGACGACGACCGCGAGATCCGCGAACTGGTCGGCAATTACCTGAAGAAGAACGGCCTGCGCACCACGGTGGTCGCCGATGGCCGGCAGATGCGCAGCTTCCTCGAAGCCAACACCGTCGACCTGATCGTGCTCGACATCATGATGCCCGGCGACGATGGCCTGCAGCTGTGCCGCGAACTGCGCGTGGGCAAACACAAGGCCACGCCGGTGCTGATGCTCACGGCGCGCAACGATGAAACCGACCGTATCATCGGTCTGGAAATGGGCGCCGACGATTACCTGACCAAGCCGTTCGCCGCCCGCGAATTGCTGGCGCGGATCAACGCCGTGCTGCGTCGCACGCGGATGCTGCCGCCGAATCTGGTGGTCACCGAAAGCGGTCGCCTGCTCGCCTTCGGCCGTTGGCGACTGGACACCTCGGCCCGCCATCTACTGGACCAGGACGGTACGCTGGTGGCGCTGAGCGGTGCCGAATACCGCTTGCTGCGGGTGTTCCTCGATCATCCGCAACGAGTGCTCAGCCGCGATCAATTGCTCAACCTGACTCAAGGTCGCGAGGCTGATCTGTTCGACCGTTCCATTGATCTGCTGGTCAGCCGCCTGCGCCAGCGTCTGCTCGACGATGCGCGCGAACCGGCCTGCATCAAGACCGTGCGCAGCGAGGGCTACGTGTTCTCGCTGCCGGTGGAGATCCTCGGGGCCTCGGCATGAGCCTCAAGTTGCAGTGGCCGCGCACCCTGGCGTCGCGGTTGTCGCTGATCTTTCTGGTCGGGCTGATGCTCGCCCAGGCACTGTCGTTCGGCGCGCAGTATTACGAGCGCTTCCAGAGTGCCAGAAGCACCATGCTCGGCAATATGCGAAGCGACGTCTCGACTTCGATCGCGATCCTCGACCGCTTGCCCGCGCAGGAACGCCCCGCCTGGCTCAAGCAACTGGCCCGCACCCACTACGACTATCTGTTGAGCGACGGCGATCCCGGTGCCCCGCTCGACGCCGACGAAGTGCCGGTGGCCGCGACTTCGATCAGCGCCGCAATCGGCGGCGCCCACCCACTGACTTTCACTCGGTTTGCCGGGGAGCAAAAACACTTTCAGGCCCATGTGCGCCTGAGCGACGGCAGCCCGGTGACCATCGATGTGCGTCCGGCCATGCCGCCGCTGTCGCCGTGGCTGCCGGGGGTCTTGCTCGGGCAATTGGCGCTGCTGATCGCCTGCACCTGGCTGGCAGTGCGCATCGCCATCCGCCCCCTCGCCCGCCTCGCCAACGCCGTGGAAACCCTCGATCCCAACGCTCACCCGGTCATGCTCGACGAGCGTGGCCCTACGGAAGTGGCCTACGCCGCACGGGCCTTCAACGCGATGCAGGCGCGCATCGCCGCGTATCTGAAAGAGCGCATGCAACTGCTGGCGGCGATCTCCCACGACCTGCAAACCCCGATCACCCGCATGAAGCTGCGCGCAGAATTCATGGACGACTCGGTGGAGAAAGACAAACTGTGGAACGACCTCGGCGAGATGGAGCATCTGGTGCGCGAAGGCGTGGCGTACGCCCGCAGCATCCACGGTTCGACCGAAGAAAGCCGGCGCACCGACCTCGACTCGTTCCTCGACAGCCTGGTGTTCGACTATCAGGACATGGGCCAGGACGTGCAGCTTCAGGGCAAGAGCGCGGCGGTGATCGAGACCCGGCCCCAGGCCCTGCGCCGGGTGCTGGTGAACCTGACCGATAACGCGCTGAAATTCGCCGGGGCGGCGCAGTTGCAGGTCGACACAAGCGACGGTCTGTCGATCAAGGTCATGGATCGCGGGCCGGGCATCGCCGAAGCCGAGTTGCAACAGGTCATGCAGCCGTTCTACCGCGTGGAAAACTCTCGCAACCGCAGCACCGGCGGCACCGGCCTGGGCCTGGCGATCGCCCAGCAACTGGCCATGGCCCTTGGCGGGTCGCTGACCCTGAGCAACCGCGAGGGCGGTGGGCTGTGTGCAGAACTGAAATTGCCACTGCATGCCTGACCCATACAAATCCCTGCAGGCTCACGCCTACAAGGGGATTCGCAGGGTTCACAAAGTCTGCAGGTTGCCCCAGCCCGGCTAGACTGACTGATGACCCAGTCGAGGGGGCTGCAGGACGCATCCGTCGCCCTGCCCGTTTCCACGACCACCGCCCGGTGGCGTATGCCTCGACCTTCAACGCCGCCGGACTGTGATCCTGTTTCAGGAGCACATGTGATGGACGAGGCCCGACTCAACGCATTCATGGGCAAACTGGTCAACGACATGGGCGGCGCCGCGATGCTGGCGAACGTCATCGTTGGCGAAGAACTCGGGCTGTACCGGGCAATGGCCGACAGTCAGCCGATCACCCCGCAAGCCCTCGCCGAAAAAACCACCTGCAACCCCCGACTCGTCCGTGAGTGGCTCAGCGCCCATGCCGCGTCCGGCTACATGGAACATCACGATGGCCAGTTTCGCCTGCCGGAAGAACAGGCGCTGGCACTGGCCGTCGAAGACTCACCGGTGTACGTCGCCGGCGGGCTCGGCGTGGTGGCATCGTTTTTCCACGACAAGGACAAACTGGTCAAGGCGATGCGCGGCAACGGCGCCCTGCCCTGGGGTGACCACCACCCGTGCATGTTCAGCGGCACCGAACGCTTCTTCCGCCCCGGCTACAAAGGTCACTTGATCGCTGAATGGCTGCCGGCGCTGGACGGCGTGGTGGCGAAACTCGAAGACGGCGCCAAGGTCGCCGACATCGGCTGCGGCCACGGCGCCTCGACGGTGATCATGGCCCAGGCGTTTCCCAACTCGCGCTTCGTCGGCTTCGATTACCACGCGCCGTCGATCACCGTCGCCACCCAGCGCGCTGAAGAAGGGGGTGTCAGCAGCCGGGCGAAATTCTTCCAGAACACCGCCAAAAGCTATCCCGGCGGCGACTATGACCTGATCTGCTATTTCGACTGCCTGCACGACATGGGCGACCCGGTCGGTGCGGCCCGGCACGCTTACGAATCGCTGAAGGACGACGGCACGGTGCTGCTGGTCGAACCGTTCGCCAACGATACGCTGGACGACAACATCAACCCGGTCGGTCGGCTGTTTTATGCGGCGTCGACCTTTATTTGCACGCCGAACTCGCTGTCACAGGAAGTCGGTCTCGGCCTCGGTGCACAGGCCGGTGAAATGCGCTTGCGCAAAGTGTTTGCCGAGGCCGGGTTCAAGCATTTTCGCCGGGCGACGCAGACACCGTTCAATCTGATTCTGGAGGCGCGCAAATAGATACCGGGACTGAAACCCGTGGCGAGGGGGCTTGCCCCCGTTGGACTGCGCAACAGGCCCGCTTTTTGAGGGCTGCTCCGCACCCCGACGGGGGCAAGCCCCCTCGCCACAGAGGTAGGTGCTAATCTGCTTGGCACCCCAATTGCCCCGGAGTGCTGACCATGCTCGACAGCCCGATCCGCGAACACCTCGACATCCTGCACCAGGCCATGGCCGATGGTGGCTTTGTGGTGCTGACCGGCGCCGGCATCAGCACGCCGTCGGGCATCCCGGATTACCGCGACAGCGAAGGTGTGCGCCGGGGCCGGCAGCCGATGATGTACCAGGAATTTCTCGCCGCCCCCGAATCCCGCCGTCGCTACTGGGCGCGGGCCATGCTCGGCTGGCCGCGGGTGCGTCAGGCGCAGCCGAATGCAGCACATTCGGCGCTGGCCGAGTTGCAGCGCCAAGGGCAAATCGACGCATTGATCACCCAGAACGTCGACACCCTGCACGATCAGGCCGGCAGTCATGACGTGATCGAACTGCACGGCAGCCTGCACCGGGTGTTGTGCCTGGATTGCGGCCAGCGCAGCGCGCGCGATGATATTCAGCAGCGAATGGTTGAGCAGAATCCGTATCTGGCCGGGGTCGACGCGGTGCAGGCGCCGGACGGCGATACCCTGCTCGACCCGGCGTTCGAAGCACGTTTTCAGACACCGCAATGCCCCTATTGCGCAGGCGAGCGGATGAAACCGGACGTGGTGTTCTTCGGCGAGAACGTGGCGCAGCCGACGGCGGCCCGGGCCATGGCCGCAGCGGAAGATGCCAAGGGCTTGCTGGTGGTGGGCTCGTCGCTGATGGCGTATTCGGCATTTCGCCTGTGCCGGGTGATCGCCGATCGGGGCAAGCCGTTGATGGCGATCAATCTGGGCAAGACCCGGGCGGATGAGTTGCTGGATTTGAAGATCGAAGCGTCGTGCGAACAGCTGCTGCCGTTGCTGGCGCAACACCTGACCACCTGAATCCGCACTCCCCTGTAGGCGCTGCCGCAGGCTCGGGCCGCGTTCGGACGATCTTTTGACGTTGTGTTTAGAAGCAAGATCAAAAGATCGCAGCCTGCGGCAGCTCCTACAGGGATGGGATCGCAGTTCAGTGTTCGGCTTTGAGGATGTCGAACAGTGCCTGCGCCGCCGCCGACAGGTCATTACCCGGGTCGGTCAGCACGCCAATCGCCCGCTCCACCGAGTCATTCAAGGTCAGGCAACAGGCGCCCAGCTCCAGCATCTGCTCGGCGCACAACGCCGGCACCGCACTGACCCCCAGCCCGCTGGCGACCATACGCCCGACCGTTGCCAGTTGATGGCTTTCGAATTCCACCGGCAGCTTCATGCCCCGGGCCTGCAGGTGTTCTTCGAGCATCACCCGCACCGTCGACGGCCGTTGCAGGGTGATGAACGGTTCCTGCAGCAAGGTCTGCCAGTCGATTTCGTTGCGCCCGGCCAGCGCCGAATCCTGCGGCACCACGGCGACAAAACGGTCCATGTACAGCGGCGTGAACGTCAGCGAGGTGCTCTGCATCGGCTCGAACGCCACGCCCAGTTCCACCTGCCGGTCGCGGACCATTTCCAGCACTTGTTCGTTGATCACGTCGTTGACCGTGACGTTGACGTTCGGATAGCGCGCACGGAAGGTCTTGAGGATCGGCGGCAGCAGATTGCCGGCAAACGACGGCATCGCCGCCAGCGTCACCCGCCCGCGTTGCAGGCTGAAGCGCTGGCGCATTTCGTCTTCGGCGTTGTCCCAGTCGGCGATCAGGCGCCGGGCCAACGGCAGCAGTGACTCACCCTCGGCGGTCAGCGCCACGTTGCGCGTGTTGCGACTGAACAGCCGCCCGCCCAGGCCCTCTTCCAGCGCCTTGATGGTCAGGCTCAGCGCCGATTGCGACAGGTGCAGACGCTCGCAAGCCACGGCGAAGCTCAGGCTCTGGGCCACGGCGAGAAAGGCGCGGATCTGTTTGATGGTCATACTGAATACGCCTTGATCCTTGTAGGAGCTGCCGCAGGCTGCGATCTTTTGACTTTAAAAGACAAGAGCAAAAGATCGCAGCCTGCGGCAGCTCCTACCGGTAATGGAGTCTATTGTTGAGTTTTATCTATCAATCAACCTTAAAAATCAACTTAACAAATATATCCTCCAGCGAGACACTCCAGTCATTCGGCTAGCCAGCCGCCCGACAAACAATAAAAGAGGTGCATATGGCAGGTTTCGACAAGCGCGTGAGTTCCTACGAGGAAGCCTTGGCGGGTCTTGAGGACGGCATGACCGTGATCGCCGGCGGCTTCGGCCTGTGCGGCATCCCGGAAAATCTGATCGCCGAGATCAAGCGCAAAGGCACCCGCAACCTCACCGTGGTCTCCAACAACTGTGGCGTCGACGGTTTCGGTCTCGGCGTGCTGCTGACCGACCGCCAGATCAGCAAAGTCATCGCCTCCTACGTTGGCGAAAACAAACTGTTCGAAGAGCAACTGCTCAAGGGCGACATCGAAGTCATCCTGACCCCGCAAGGCACCCTCGCCGAGAAAATGCGCGCAGGCGGCGCCGGCATCCCGGCGTTCTTCACCGCCACCGGGGTCGGCACCCCGGTCGCCGAAGGCAAGGAAGTGCGTGAGTTCAAAGGGCGCAAGTACCTGATGGAAGAGTCCATCACCGGTGACTTCGCCATCGTCAAAGGCTGGAAAGCCGACCATTTCGGCAACGTCATCTACCGTCACACCGCGCAGAACTTCAACCCGCTGGCCGCCACCGCCGGCAAGATCACCGTGGTCGAAGTCGAAGAAATCGTCGAACCCGGCGAGCTGGATCCGTCGCAGATCCATACCCCCGGCATCTACGTCGACCGGGTCATTTGCGGCACGTTCGAAAAACGCATCGAACAGCGCACCATCCGCAAATAACTCAAGCCCAGACGGAGAACAACAACATGGCACTTTCCCGCGAACAAATGGCTCAGCGCGTCGCCCGCGAAATGCAGGACGGCTTTTACGTGAACCTCGGTATCGGCATTCCGACCCTGGTCGCCAACTACATTCCCGAAGGCATGGAAGTCATGCTGCAATCGGAAAACGGCCTGCTCGGCATGGGTCCGTTTCCGACTGAAGAAACCATTGATGCCGACATGATCAACGCCGGCAAACAAACCGTGACCGCACGCATCGGTGCGTCGATCTTCAACTCCGCCGAATCCTTCGCGATGATCCGTGGCGGTCATGTCGACCTGACCGTGCTGGGCGCGTTCGAAGTCGACGTCGAAGGCAACATCGCCTCGTGGATGATTCCCGGCAAGCTGGTCAAGGGCATGGGCGGCGCCATGGACCTGGTGGCCGGTGCCGACAACATCATCGTGATCATGACCCACGCATCCAAGGACGGTGAGTCCAAGCTGCTGTCCAAGTGCAGCCTGCCGCTGACTGGCGCCGGGTGCATCAAGCGGGTGCTGACTGACCTCGCCTACCTGGAAATCGAAAATGGCGCTTTTGTCCTCAAGGAACGCGCACCTGGCGTCAGCGTCGAGGAAATCGTCGCCAAAACCGCTGGTAAACTGATCGTCCCGGATCACGTACCGGAAATGCAGTTCACTGCCCAGTGAGGAATTCGAAAATGCAAGACGTCGTAATTGTTGCCGCCACGCGCACCGCGATCGGCAGTTTCCAGGGTTCCCTGGCCAGCGTGTCCGCGGTTGATCTGGGCGCGGCGGTGATCCGCCAGTTGCTCGAACAGACCGGCCTGGACGGTGCGCAGGTCGATGAAGTGATCATGGGCCAGGTGCTGACCGCCGGCGCCGGCCAGAACCCGGCGCGTCAGGCCGCCATCAAGGCCGGGCTACCCCACGCCGTTCCGGCCATGACCCTGAACAAGGTCTGCGGCTCGGGCCTCAAAGCCCTGCATCTGGGCGCGCAAGCGATCCGTTGCGGCGACGCTGACGTGATCATCGCCGGCGGTCAGGAAAACATGAGCCTGTCCAACTACGTCATGCCGGGTGCGCGCACCGGTCTGCGCATGGGCCATGCGCAAATGGTCGACACCATGATCAGCGATGGCCTGTGGGATGCGTTCAACGATTACCACATGGGCATCACCGCAGAAAATCTGGTCGACAAGTACGACATCAGCCGCGAGCAGCAGGACGCCTTCGCCGCGGCCTCGCAGCAGAAAGCGGCCGCCGCGATTGAGGCGGGTCGCTTCGTTGATGAGATCACCCCGATCCTGATTCCACAGCGCAAAGGCGATCCGGTGGCGTTCAAGGTCGATGAACAACCGCGTGGCGACACCACCGCCGAATCCCTGGCAAAACTGCGCCCGGCGTTCAAAAAGGATGGCAGCGTCACCGCCGGCAACGCCTCGTCGCTGAACGATGGCGCCGCTGCGGTGATCCTGATGAGCGCAGAAAAAGCCAAAGCATTGGGCCTACCAGTGCTGGCGAAAATAGCCGCGTATGCCAATGCGGGCGTTGATCCGGCGATCATGGGCATCGGCCCGGTTTCCGCTACCCGCCGCTGCCTGGACAAGGCGGGCTGGAACATCGGCCAACTGGACCTGATCGAAGCCAACGAAGCCTTCGCCGCACAATCGCTGGCGGTGGCCAAGGATCTGCAATGGGATCTGGACAAGGTCAACGTCAACGGCGGCGCCATCGCCCTCGGTCACCCGATCGGTGCGTCGGGCTGCCGCGTGCTGGTGACCCTGCTGCACGAGATGATCAAGCGTGATGCGAAAAAAGGTCTGGCGACCTTGTGCATTGGCGGTGGTCAGGGCGTGGCGCTGGCGCTGGAACGCACTTAAACAACGAGTTCAACGGCGGGTGGCGGATCCACGACATCCACTGCTCGCTGGCAACAAAAACCCGGTGCGACTTGCGTTGCACCGGGTCTTTTTTTGTCCATTCAAAATCTTCTTTGAATCGGCTGGCCCTATCGCGAGCAGGCTCACTCCTACAGGGAAACGCGTTCCAAATGTAGGAGCGAGCCTGCTCGCGATGGGGCCAATTCAGACGCCACAAAACCCTCAGTCACACCGCCATTTGCAGAATCAGCCACGCATTCGCCCCACTGATCACCGCAAACAAGCCCCACGCCAGCACCCGGGTCGGCAGCCGGTTCACAAACGGCCCCATCAGTTGCTTGTCGCTGGTCATGCGAATCAGCGGGTACAGCGCAAACGGCAGTTGCAGGCTCAACACCACCTGACTCAACACCAGCAGCTTGCCCACCGCGTTGTCGCCCATCAGCCACACGCCGATAAACGCCGGGATCAGCGCCAGCCCGCGGGTGATCAAACGCCGCTGCCAGCAAGGAATCCGCAGGTTCAGATAGCCTTCCATGATCACCTGTCCGGCGATGGTCCCGGTGAACGTCGAGCTCTGCCCCGACGCCAGCAGGGCCACGCCGAACAGCACACTCGCCAGCGCACCGCCCACCAGCGGATCGAGCAGGTGATAGGCGTCCTGAATATCGACCACGTCGGTATGCCCGGACTGGTGAAAGGCAGCCGCTGCCAGAATCAGGATCGCCGCGTTGACCAGCAGCGCCAGGGCCAGCGAACCGATGGTGTCGATGCGCGCCAGGTTCACCGCGTCCTGCTTGCTCGCCAGGTCCTTGCCGATCATCCGCGTCTGCACGATCGAGGTGTGCAGGTAGAGGTTATGCGGCATCACCGTCGCGCCGAGGATGCCGATCGCCAAGTACAACGGTGCCGCGTCACTGATTGCCGAGAGCGATGGTTTGAAGCCGGCGAACACCTCCGGCCAGTAGGGTTTGATCAGCACCAGTTCGACGAAGAAACACACGCCAATGGTCGCCACCAGCACCAGCATGATCGCTTCCAGGCGACGAAAACCACGGTTCTGCAGGGCCAGCACCAGCAGTGTGTCGAAGGCGGTCAGGGCGATGCCGAAGGTCAGCGAACAACCGAGCAACAAGTGAAAGGCCAAGGCACAGCCGAGCACTTCTGCCAGATCGGTGGCGATGATCGAAATTTCCGCCAGCACCCATTGCAGGCGCGCGGTCGGGGTGCTGTAGCGCTCGCGGGACAGTTGCGCCAGATCGCGGCCGGTGGCAATGCCCAGGCGCGAACACAGGCACTGCACGACCATCCCCGCCAGACTCGCCAGCAGCACCACAAACAGCAGGCTGTACCCAAAGCGCGAACCGGCCTCGATGGCGGTCGCCCAGTTGCCCGGGTCCATGTAGCCGATCGACACCAGTAACCCGGGACCGGCGAAGCGCAGTGCGCGTTTGAAGAACGAGGCGTTCGGGTCAACCGCGACACTGCCGGCCACTTCCGGCGGACAAAACGGCGCGGTGGCGATTTTGGGTAAGCTGAATTTCACGCACACATCCAGAAACAGGTTCGAAAGGCGCAGCTTAGACGTTTCAGCGCCAGCCTTGAAGATCAACAGATCGCCGCCTGCGGCAGCTCCTACAGAGGACACATCCCAATGTAGGAGCTGCAGGCTGCGATCTTTTGACTTTAATGGCTCATACCCAGTAATTGCTGACGCAACTCGGGACTGCGCGTGCGCGGATCCAGCCAGATATCAAAAAACGCCCGGGCAAACTGCGGATCATCGATTTCATGCTGCAACTGCTGACCGACAAAAAACCGTGCGCCCTGCCCCGGCAAGTACACGCCAGTGATTCGCGTACCAGCCTGCACATCAACGAACGACTGCTGCATCTGCACTTGCCACGCAGCCAGTTGCGCCGGGCTGACGCCGGTGCCGGCCAGGCGTTTGATTTCGTCGACGCTGGCCTGCACCAGATCATCACGGGAAATCTTGCGCCGATAGATCAACTCCAGGGCAAAGGGCTGTTCGGTCGACAACGGGCGTGCCGCGCTCCACAACCGCGCGTTGTACACGTCGAAACCGAACACACTGAAATCGCCGGTACCGATGACCTGCGCGCCGGGCACGGCGTCCTGCCAATTGGCCCAGGTCGGCGTCAGTAACAGCGCCCACAAGCCGATGCCACAACACCCACGCACCACCTTCGATGGTTTGCTCATCGCGGCATCGACTCCGGTAAACCCTGATACTCAGAGCATAGTCGGCGATCAGCGCCAGCACGTTGTATACAATTCATGCCGAACAATGCAGCAATCGACCAGCGGCAATGCTAACGTGGCCCTCTCTCACCCGACGGAGCCACCCGCGTGCTGATGCTCAAACTGCTGCTGATCCCCGGTTTTCTGCTGCTGATTTCCCTCGCCGGCAAGCGCTGGGGGCCGAGCGTGGCCGGGTGGTTGTCGGGGTTGCCGGTGGTGGTCGGGCCGATATTGTTTTTCCTCGCCATCGAACAGGGGGCGCCGTTTGCCGCGCAATCGGCGGTCGCGGCGCTGTCGGCGATGTTCGCCATGATCGCGTTCTGCGCCACCTATGCGCAGGTCGCGCAGCGGGCAAACTGGCCGTGGACGCTGACGATTTCCCTGGCGGTGTGGGCGGTGCTGGCGCTGGTGCTGTCGCTGATTCCGCTGTCGCTGCCGTTCTCGGTCGCGGCGGCAGCCACGGCCCTGCTGGCGGCGCCGTACCTGTTCCCCCAGGTGCAACCGGTGCTGAATGGCCCGGCCCCGAAGTCGGACAAACTGCTCTGGCGGATGATTGCCGGGGCAGCGCTGACGCTGCTGGTGACGATGCTCGCCAGTACCGTGGGCGAACGCTGGAGCGGTCTGCTCGCGGTGTTCCCGGTGCTCGGCAGCGTCATGGCGGTGTTCTCCCAGCAGACACGCGGCCCGGCGTTTACCGCAGCATTGCTGCGGGCGACGGCCACCGGGATGTACTCGTTTTCGGCGTTTTGCCTGGTGTCGGCGCTGACCCTGCCAAGCCTCGGCCTCAGCGGATTCATCGCCGGTGTGGCGGTGTCGCTGGCCATGCTCGGAGTCACCCGCAAACTGCTGGCCCGCCCGGCGCCGGCAAAGGCCCGCCACCCCAAGGCTGACGCGAGCGCCTGACAAACCGCGCTGGAATGCCATGCACGCTCCGTGGGATCATCGCCGCCCTGGCGCGACCATCCCTCGGAGATTCACATGTCATTGCTCAGCAAGAAAGCCGTCGTCCTGTTGCTGGCGGCGGTCGCCGGCTTCGGCGCCATCAATGCCCAGGCGGCCAAGGCCAAGGAAAAAGCCTCGACCAACAGCGTGTCGATGCTCGACGGCAAGTTCACCTTCGTCCTGCCCAAAGGCTTCACCGCCGACCCGTTGCCCGCCGGCCCGACCGGTGCCAAGGGCACGATGTACACCAATCAGGCCACCAAGACCGTGGTCATCGCCGCGGAAAACCAGATCGCCGGCGGCACCACCGTCAAGGACAACGACAATGAGTTTCTCGACGGCAGTCTGGCGAGTTTCATCGATGACCAGCGCAAGGCCCTGCCGGACTTCAACAAGCTCAGCGAAAAAAGCCTGACCCAGAAAAGCAGCGGCCTCGGTGTGCGTCAGGTCGACAGCACCGCCACCCAGGGCGGTGGTCAGACGCTCAACACCACCCTGCTCGCAGCGTCCGGCAAGCGCATGGCGCTGGTCCAGGTGATTTCCCGGGCCAGCGACAAGAGCGGTCACGAGGCGCTGGTGAAAACCATCCTCAAGGACAAATGATCGTCACGGATTGAGCTGCTGCAGCCAGGCGTTCAAGTCCCGCAGTTCGGCGGCGCTGATGCTGTGACCAACGCCGGGATAGGCGTGAAACTCGGGGGTGTAGGCGAGTTTTTGCAGCAGCGCATTGGCCTCGGTGCCGTCGTGGTACGGCACCCGATCATCGGCGGTGCCGTGGCCGATGAAGATCTTCAGCGGCAACGGTTGCTGCTCGGCCTTGAGCTCGGCTTTCAATACCGGCAACAGCCGTCCGCTCAACGCCGCGATGCCGCCGACCGCCACGGGCGGACGCAAGCCCAGCTCGTACGTCATCATCGCGCCCTGGCTGAAGCCGATCAGGTACACCTTGTCCGGGCTGGTGTGATATTTCTTCGCTGCCTGCGCGACAAACGCCCGCAACTTCTGACCACTGGCCTTCAGATCATCGGTCTCCCCGTTGTAGGCGCCTTCGCCTTTCTTGCGAAACCACTGGAAACGCCCTTCGCCCAACGCCAGCGGTGCCTGCACCGACAGGTAGTTGTACTGCGCCGGGAGCTGGAACTTCATGCCGATCAGATCGGCTTCGTTACTGCCGTAACCGTGCAGGAAAATCACCAGCGGCCGGGCGTCCGCGTCCGGGTGAACCTGTTCGATGTACTTCAATGGCAAGTCGCTTTGCAGCGTGGTTTGCGCGTGGACGGCGCTGGACGCCAGGAGGGTTAACAGGGCAAACGCCTTCAACATAAAGCCTTCCTTCACAGGGTGTCGGGTTCGGGGGGAGCCTAACACTTGCCTGAAGATAGTGGGGTTGGCGAGAGCGCTATCGCGAGCAGGCTCACTCCTACAGGGGTACGCATTCCAGATGTAGGAGTGAGCCTGCTCGCAATGAGGCCGGAAAATCCAAAGAAGATCCCTCAGTCGTTGATCAGCTTGCCCACCCGAATCGGCTCGCGCCCCGCCACCTTGGCCTGCCAGATTCCCGGCTGGGTGTAACGTCCGCGATCGATCGCAAACAATACCCCACTGGTACCGGCGCGGACCGTGGTGAGGCGGTCATTCAGCGGATCCACCACCTCGAACAGCGCATCGCCCTGCTCAACCCACTCCCCGGCATTGCGCAGGAAACTGATCACACCATGGTGCGGTGCGAACAGGTATTCGGTGCCTTCGAACGGCATGCCTTCACAGCATTCCTGCGGCGCCGCCGGCCATTCGCCGCTGATGAAGCCCTGCTCGGCGAGAAACCCGAGAATCGCTTCGCAATTGGCCTGGGCCTGATCGACCCGGGTATCGCCCATGCTGCCCAGTTCCAGAGTGGTGGCGAGGTTGGCCGGGGGAATCGCCGCGTTCGGGAACGTTCGCGCCAGACGCAACCACGGTGCCGAGCACGATTCGTCGAACGAACTGCCGCCAGAGTCTTCGCACAACAGCGCCACGCCGGCCTTCAGTCGCGCCGCCAAGGATTGCCAGCGCGGCCAGTGTTGCGGCAGCGCGTAGAGATGGATCGCCGCATCGAAATCACAATGCAGATCGAGGGTGATGTCGGCATCGCAGGCGTGGCGCAGCAACAAGCGGTGCAGCGCTTCGAGTTGCGAGGCCGGGGCTGGCAGCTCATCGAGCACCTGGCCCATGGTCTGGCGGATCAGCGCAATGTTGGCCTCGACATCGCTGCCCAGCCGCTCGCCGATCCGCGCCGCCACCGGTGCGCTGAGTTCGACAAACGCGCGGTTGAAATTCTTGCCGCTGCCCAGTTCGAAGCGGCCCATGTGGCTGCCTTGCAGGTGCTGATCGAGGCCGATCGGGTTGGCCACCGGCACCAACTCGATCACGCCTTGCAGACGGCCCTGCTGTTCAAGCTCGTTGAGGCGCTGTTTCAGTTCCCACGCGGTGCGCATGCCCGGCAGCTCGTCGGCGTGCAGGCTGGCCTGGATATACACCTTGCGGCTGCCCGCGCCGTAACGAAATACGCTGAGGGAACGCTCGCTACCCAGATGGCTCCAGGGCAGAACATGGTCGATGCGTTGCATGAGAAAACTCCTGAATGGCTGGATCACGCAGATCCCCTGTAGGAGTGAGCCTGCTCGCGATAGCGGTTTGTCAGGCACTAAAGTGGCTGAATGTTAAACCGCTATCGCGAGCAGGCTCACTCCTACAGGGTTCTCCTATGAATCAGAGCACAAAAAAAGTGGCCACCGTCTGCACGGGGCCACTTTTTTCCTACGGCGTATTAATGGCCGTACACGTCAAAGTCGAAGTACTTGTCCTGGACTTTTTTGTATTCGCCATTGGCGCGGATTTCGGTGATGGCCTTGTTGAATTTCTCGGCCAGCTCGGTATCACCTTTGCGTACCGCAATACCGGCACCACCGCCGAAGTACTTGGCGTCTTCGTAGGTCGGGCCGACGAATTCGAAGCCTTTGCCGGCGTCGGTTTTCAGGAAGCCGTCGCTCAGGTTGACCGAGTCGGCCAGAATCGCGTCAAGACGGCCGGACTTCATGTCGAGGTTGGCTTCCTGTTGCGAGCCGTAACGCACCACTTCAAACCCGGCATCCTTGGCCATGTCGGTGGCGTAGCGGTCGTGGGTACTGGCACGCAGCACGCCGACTTTCTTGCCCTTGAGCTCGGTCAGCGGGTCTTTGACACCGGAGCCTTCCTTCATCACGAAGCGCGCCGGGGTGTGGTAGTACTTGATGGTGAAATCGACGTTCTTCTTGCGGTCGTCGGTGATGGTCATCGAGGACAGGATCGCGTCGATCTTCTTCACTTTGAGTGCCGGGATCAGGCCATCGAACTCCTGCTCGACCCACACGCATTTGACGTCCATCTGCTTGCACAGGGCATCGCCAATGTCGACGTCGAACCCGGTGAGTTTGCCGTCAGCGGTTTTCATCGAGAACGGCGGGGAAGCGGCTTCGATCCCGAGGCGGATCGGCTTGGCGTCTGCAGCCACAGCGGTCAGGGACAACATCGACAGTGCCAGGGCACCGAACATCACTAGCTTCTTCATTTATTACTCCTGTGTGCGGAGGCTTTTATTGGCAGCTTTCGATTGGCATTCGGTCATGGCCATTTAACGGCAAAAACCGAAGTGGACGGCAGTCTATGGCGGCGCGCACAGGGCAAATTGTGTTTATGCGACAAATACTTACATATCATCGGCGCACTCGTTGACCGGGATCAATGGTGCGCCGACATGGTGCAAAGGCTGTAGGACAAATCTTTGAAAACAACAAAAATTACCGTGTAGGAGCTGCCGTAGGCTCGGGCCGCGTTCGGCAGCTCCTACAAAAGCATTTTCAGCATTCGCAGGCGATGGGGGTTTTGGCGGGTTGTACGACGCTCAGGGTAAAGCCCTCATCCAGCCATCCGGTCACGCCGCCGATCATCTCTTTGACCGGGTAACCCAACGCCGCCAGTTTCACCGCTGCCTTGTTGGCGCCGTTGCAGTGCGGGCCGGCGCAATAGACCACGAACAGCGTGCTCTTCGAGTAATCCGCCAGGCCTTCGGCGGTCAGCAAGCGGGTCGGGATGTTGATGGCGCCCGGCACATGACCACGTTCGAACGCCAGCGGACTGCGCACATCGACCAGCACAAAATCGACTTCACCGGCCTCCTGGCTGCTGTACACATCGGAACAATCGGTTTCAAACGTCAGACGGTTGCTGAAGTGCATCAGGGCAATCGCCGACGGTGCAGCAGGCATTTCGCGAACCAGGCTGGTCATGCTGTGTAGCTCCTGTATCGGTTGGGGTGTGAACAGACTTTATCGGCCCGGCACTTGACGCTACAGTGGCGCGCAAGACACTCACCGGGAATTTTCCGCCAAATGCCTGACTCACCTGGATTGGTCGCGATTCTGGCCTACGACGGCCTCTGTACCTTCGAGTTCGGGATTGCCGTGGAGATCTTCGGCCTCGCCCGGCCGGAGTTCGAGTTCCCGTGGTACCAGCACCGCATCGTCGCCGTGGACTCAGGGCCGATGCGCGCCATGGGCGGCATTCACGTCCTGGCCGACGGAGGCCTGGAGCTGCTGGCGCAGGCGCGCACCATCATCATTCCCGGTTGGCGTGACCGCGAGGCTCCGGTGCCACCGGCATTGCTTGAGGCTCTGCGCCAGGCCCACGTCCAGGGTGCGCGGCTGTTATCGATCTGCTCCGGGGTGTTCGTGCTGGCCGCCAGCGGCTTGCTCGATGGCCACGGTGCGACCACGCACTGGCGCTACAGCGATGAACTGGCGCGACGCTTTCCGGCGATTGCGGTCGATCCGGACGTGCTGTACGTCGACGCCGGCCAATTGATCACCTCGGCGGGCAGCGCCGCCGGGATCGATGCCTGCCTGCATCTGGTGGCCCGGGACTTCGGCACCCAGGTCGCCAATTCGGTGGCGCGGCGACTGGTGATGTCGCCGCAACGCACCGGCGGCCAGGCGCAGTTCATCCCCACGCCGGTCAGCCCGACACCGCGCAATGACCTGTCGCGGGTGATGCAGTGGGCTCGCGAACGCCTGCACCAACCGCTGGAAGTGCGTGATCTGGCCAGCGAAGCGGCGATGAGCGAGCGCACCTTTCTGCGGCGTTTCACCGAGGCCAGCGGGCAATCGCCCAAGGCCTGGCTGCAACACGAACGCTTGGCCCGGGCGCGGGAACTGCTGGAAAGCACCGCACACAACACCGAGCAGATCGCCCAGCGCTGTGGTTACCGTTCGGTGGAAAGCTTTCGCGTGGCGTTTCGCAGTGTGGTCGGGGTGCCGCCGTCGGTGTATCGGGAGCGGTTTGGGCGTGGGGTCAAAGCGATTTCCTGAGGTGGCTGTGATGACCCCTTCGCGAGCAGGCTCGCACACATTTGAAATGCGTCCCTCTGTGGGAGCGAGCTTGCTCGCGAAGAGGCCAGTCCAGCCACAAAAAACCTACGGCTTGCGCAACAAATAGGTATCCATGATCCACCCATGCTCGGCCCGCGCCGCCTTGCGCGTGCGCTCGATCTGCTCCGCCACATCCTTGAGCTTGCCGTGGATCAGGATTTCATCCGGCGAGCCCAGGTAGGCGCCCCAGTAAATCTCGGTCTCCTCATCCGCCACACGACGGTAGGCATCTTCGGCGTCGAGCATCACCACCAGGCTGTCGGTGTCACTCACCTGCCCTGCCGCCAGGCGCCGGCCGGTGGTGATTTCAATCGGCTGGCCGATGGTGTTCAACGGCACTTTGTGTTGCGCAGCCAGGGCCTGAACGCTGGTGATGCCGGGGATCACTTCGTATTCGAAGGCACAGCGGCCTGACGCCAGAATCGCCTGCAGGATACGGATGGTGCTGTCGTACAGCGCCGGGTCGCCCCACACGAGGAAACCGCCGCACTGGCCGTCAGACAGTTGCTCATCGATCAGGCGTACGAAGGTTTCCTGCCTCGCGCGGTTCAGATCTTCGACCGCGCGGGTGTAGTCCACGTCGCCGCGCTCGCGCTCCGGGCTGTGGGCTTCGACAAATCGATAAGCAGGATTGGTGATGTAGCGTTCACAGATGTCCCGACGCAGGTCGAGCAGTTTGTCCTTGCTCCGGCCTTTGTCCATCAGAAAGAACACGTCCACCCGGTTGAGCGCCTTCACCGCCTGCATCGTGATGTAGTCGGGATTTCCGGCGCCGATGCCGATGACCAGCAATCGTTTCATCACTGTGCTCCCGCAAGATCGATACCCGGCAAGCGTAGCCGCCAGATCCCGTTGAACCGCAACTCGACCACTGACAGCGGTTCAACATCCATCGCGTTAAATGCGGCGCCCTGCACCACCTGCATCACGGCAGCACGCATCACGAACGGATGGGTGATCGCTACGATGTGCCCCGGCGTGGTTTGCAGAGTGTGCAGCCACGCGGCGACCCGCTCGCCCAATTGCCTCACCGATTCGCCACCATGGGGGGCCGCCTGCGGATCGTTGATCCACGCCTGCAACGCCTCGGCCTCGCTCAGTTGCAGATCCTTGATCGCTCGCCCGTGCCAGCGCCCCCAATCGCAATCGCGCAGCGCTTCGTCCACTTGCGGCACCGCCCCAAACCACTCGGCGGTCTGGCGCGTACGCAATTCCGGCCCGCACAACAAGCGAGTGGCGCTACCCAACTGTTTCGCCACCACATCGAGCGCCAATGGCTGTTTTTCAACAGGCTCGTTCGTAGGAAAACACGCCAATTTCTGTGCGACGGTTCGAGCGTGGCAAATCAAAGTCAAACGGGTGGACTGCACAGGATTGCACTCGATGAACATCAGTTGAATCGGCGGCAAACCGCCGGTCTTGCGGCAATTGTGCCGCAAACCGGGCGTCTCAGGGGATCTCGCAAGCTTTAAGTCCGACCTGCTGAATGGGAAAAAACGGCAATGTCTCACACACCAATGGGCAATGGACTACAAGGTCCGGCGACATCGGTGTAGCCCTTGTTTCACAGGGCTCTCACGTTATTTAAACGCTGAATCGCGAGCGCTAAAAATTCACTAGACATGTAACCTGAGTTACATAAATACTGTTTTAACGGATTATGAAACGAATTCAACACCCCTTCATCCAGCAGGAGCCCGGATGCCCCCTCTAAGAGACTTGATCACCGATCCCGACCTGGAACTGACGCCGTCGGAGCGCAAAGTGATTCGCGCCCTGCTCGACCAGTATCCACGCAACGGCCTGGGTCCGATGGCGCGTCTGGCCGAACACGCCGGCGTCAGCGATCCGACCATCGTGCGGCTGGTGAAGAAGCTCGGATTCGGCGGTTATGCCGAATTTCAGGACGCCCTGCTCAGCGACATGGACCACCGCCTGCGTTCGCCAAGCACCCTGTTGCAACCGCGTTCGCACCTGAACAAGGACGATGCCTGGGGCCATTATCTGGCCGACAGCCAGCGCCTGCTGGTGGAAACCCAGGTTCTGACCCAGCCTGAAGACGTGCGCATTCTGCTGGACTGGCTGCTTGATACACGGCACCAGATCTACTGCTTCGGCGGGCGTTTCAGCAGCCTGATGGCCCATTACCTGCTCAATCACTTGCGCCTGCTGCGCCCCGGCTGCTTTGCCCTGGAAGACAACGCGCAACTGCCCGATCGCTTGTTCGACCTGCAACGCCAGGACGTTGTGCTGCTGTTCGACTATCGCCGCTACCAGACCCAGGCCCTGCGCGTGGCCAGTGCCGCAAAAAGCCGCAACGCCCGGGTGGTGTTGTTCACCGACATCTATGCCTCGCCGCTGCGAGAACTCGCTGACCTGATCATCAGCGCCCCGGTGGAATCGGCCTCGCCGTTCGACACCATGGTGCCGGCACTGGCCCAGGTCGAGGCGCTGATTGCCTGCCTGACCCTGCGCAGCCCCGATCTGGCCGATCGCCTGGAAGGCATCGACGCCATGCGCAACGAGTTCAACACCCACCTGCTGGAGGATAAATAAGGATGTTCAGCCTTCCCCACCGCTCGCCGCGGGACTTGCCGTTTGTCACCGATCACACCGCGTTGTTGCTGGTGGACATGCAGCGAGCCTGGCTCGAACCGCAGTACGACCCGCACCTGAACGGGCCGGACGCCGAGTATTTCCTGACCCGCACCCACATGCAGGTGGTGCCCAACCAGCGCCGATTGCTCAGCGCCTTTCGCCAGGTGCGGCAGAACGTGCTGCACACCCTTATCGAAAGCCTGACCGCCGACGGTCGCGATCGCTCACTGGACCACAAGCTGTCGGACATGCACCTGCCCAAGGGCAGTGAACAGGCGCGCATCATCGACGACCTGACCCCGGTGGAAAACGAGATCGTGTTGCCGAAAACCTCGTCCGGGGTGTTCAACTCGACCAACATCGATTACGTGCTGCGCAACCTCGAAACCCGCCATCTGATCATCGCCGGCATCGTCACCGACCAGTGCGTCGACATGGCCGTGCGCGACGCCGCCGACCGCGGCTATCTGGTGACGCTGGTCGAAGACGCCTGCGCCACCTACACCCCGGCGCGGCATGACGCCTGCCTGAATGCGATCAAGGGTTACTGCTGGATCACCGACACGCAAACCGTGCTCGGCCGGTTGCAGGAGATGCGCCCATGAGCGAGCGCCTGACGCCGTTGCCGATGACCACCATCGTCACCACCGACCTCATCGGCATCACCCGTGGCCGTTCGTTTCCGACCGACGAGCTGGAGCACTATCAAGCCGCCGGTTGCGGCTGGGTGCCGGCCAACAGCGCGTTGACCCCGCAAGACATCATCGCCTCGACCAACCCGTGGGGGGCTTATGGCGACTTGCGGCTGATCCCTGATCTTGCCAGCCGCGTCACCGTAGGCAACGGCCCGGACGCCGCTGCACCGGCGCTGGACTTCATCCACGGCGACATCCGCGAGACCGACGGCCGCCCGTGGAGCGCCTGCCCGCGCACCTTGTTGCGCGATGAAATCGAACGCTATCGCGACGACCTCGGCTTGCAGGTCAACGCGGCGTTCGAACACGAATTCAACCTGCATGCCGGTTTTGCCGAGCATCTGGCGTTCACCCTTGAAGCCCAGCGTCAGGGCGCCGAATTCGGCGGCTGGCTGCTCAGCGCCCTGCGCGCCGGCGGCGTCGAGCCGGAAATGTTCCTGCCCGAATACGGCAAGCATCAATACGAAATCACCTGCCGCCCGACCCTTGGTGTAGCGGCGGCGGATCGCGCGGTGAACGTGCGCGAGATCTCCCGCGAAATCGCCCGGCAAATGGGCGTCGACGTCAGCTTCGCGCCGAAAACCAAGGCCGACGCGGTGTGCAACGGCGTGCACCTGCACGTCAGCCTGCTCGATCTGCAAGGTCTGCCGATGCTTTACGACGCCGGCACCAGCAACGGTCTGTCGACCCTCGGCCAGCATTGGGCCGCCGGGATCCTGCATTACCTGCCGGCGCTGTGTGCCTTCACCGCGCCGACGCCGGTGTCGTACGAGCGTTTGCAGCCCCATCACTGGAGCGCGTCCTACGCGTGTCTGGGGCAGCAGAACCGCGAAGCGGCGTTGCGCATCTGCCCGACCGTGAGCCTGGGCGGCAAATCCGTGGCGGCGCAGTACAACCTGGAATTCCGCGCCATGGACGCCACCGCCTCGCCGCATCTGGCGATGGCCGCGCTACTGATTGCCGGACGGCTGGGCATCGAACAGCGTCTGGCGCTGAACGCGATCACCGATGAAATTCCCGATTCACTCAACGACGAGCAACGCAAGGCCCGGGGCATCGTAGCCCTGCCCGCCTCGCTGGCCCAGGCGCTGGATTGCCTGCGTGACAGTGCAGCCTTCAACCAATGGCTGCCCAAGCCGTTGCTCGACACTTACCACGCCCTTAAAACCGAGGAACTGGCGCTGACGGAACAGCTCTCGCCCGCTGACCTGTGTGAGCACTATGCACGCCTGTACTGAATCCGCCGAGCTGGGGTTGTACACCCGCCCGGTCTACAACCTGAGCCGTGAAGATTCATCGCATCCGTTGATCCTGGTGTGTGAGCACGCCAGCCGCTACATCCCCGACGCCCTGAACAATCTGGGCCTGGACGATGCAGCCGCGCGCGAGCACATCGCCTGGGACATCGGCGCACTGCAACTGGCTGAAAAGCTCTCGGAAACACTCGGGGCGACGTTGTTGAGCGCCAATTATTCACGGCTGCTGATCGACCTCAATCGGCCCCGGCATGCCCCGGACAGCATCCCGGCGCAGAGCGAGATTTATCAGGTGCCCGGCAACCGCGATCTGGATGAAGCCACACGCGAATACCGGCGCCAGAACCTGTTCAAACCGTTTCACGCCCGGCTGCAGACCCTGATCGACGAGCGCGTGGCGCAGGGTCAAGCGGTGCGGGTGGTAGGGATTCACAGTTTTACCCCGGTGTATTACGGCCAGCCGCGCCCGCTGGAAGTCGGTGTGCTGTTCGGCCAGGCCAGCGCCTATGCGCAACGGGTGATCGACGGCCTCGACCAGTACCCGCTGAAGATCGCGGGCAACCAGCCGTACCGGATTGATCCGCTGGGCGACATGACCGTGCCGGTGCACGGCGATGCCCGAGGGCTGGAGTCGGTGCTGATCGAAGTGCGCAACGACCTGTTGCGCAGCCCCGAAGCCGTATCACTGTGGGCCGAGCGCCTGGCGCCGCTGTTGTAACGAATGCTGTAGAGACTGCTGACGCGATAAACGACGGATCGACATAACAACTAATAACGCTGGATAGGCTGACAAGGAGTTGCGCTTCATGGAAATAGAAGAATTCGGCTACAAACAGGAGTTGAAACGTAGCCTGACACTGACCGACCTGGTGGTGTACGGGATGATCTTCATGATCCCCATCGCCCCCTTCGGCGTGTATGGCTACGTCAATGCCGAGGCGCCCGGGATGGTGCCACTGGCCTACATCATCGGCATGGTCGCGATGCTGTTCACCGCGCTGAGCTACGGCAGCATGGCACGGGCGTTTCCGATCGCAGGTTCCGTGTATTCCTACGCGCAACGCGGCCTCAATCAGCACGTTGGTTTCATCGCCGGCTGGCTGATGCTGCTCGACTACCTGCTGATTCCGCCGCTGCTGTACGTCTACGCGGCGATGGCTCTGAACCACCTGTACCCGGACATTCCGAAGGTCGGTTTCATTCTGGCGTTCCTGGTCAGCGCAACCTTCGTCAACCTGCGCGGCATCACCTTCACCGCACGGATGAACATCGTTTTCCTGCTGGCACAGCTTGTCGTGCTGGGGATTTTTCTGTTCTACGCCTGGAATGCCCTGCACAACGGTGGCGGCAACGGCGAACTGACCCTGGCGCCGCTGTATCACCCGGAAACGTTCAACTTCGCCCTGCTGATGCAGGCCGTGTCGATCGCGGTGCTGTCATTCCTCGGCTTCGATGCGATCTCGACCCTTGCCGAAGAGATCAAAGGCGACCCGGGCAAAAGCGTCGGCAAAGCCGCACTGATTACCCTGGTGGTGATGGGCGCGATTTTCGTCGTACAGACCTGGATCGCCACCGATCTGGCCGCCGGCATGGGCTTCAAGTCCGCCGACACCGCGTTCTATGAAATCGCTGAAATGGCTGCCGGCAGCTGGCTGGCCACCCTGACCGGTGTCGCGACCGCACTGGCCTGGGGCGTCGCGGTGGCGATCACCTCGCAAGCCGCCGTGTCGCGTCTGCTGTTCGGCATGGCCCGCGACGGCAAATTGCCGAAAGTGCTGGCCAAGGTGCACCCGAAACACAACACCCCGTACCTGAGCATTTACCTGGTGGCGGTGCTGTCGCTGGTGATCTGCTACCTGTTCATCAATTCGGTCGACACCCTGACCTCGCTGGTCAACTTCGGTGCCCTCAGCGGTTTCATGCTGCTGCACCTGACGGTGATCAACTACTACTGGCGTCGGCAGAAGTCCGGTCAGGTCGTACGCCATCTGATCTGCCCGGTGATCGGCTTCATCATCGTCGCCGCCATCATGTACAACATGGGCGTCGATGCACAGAAACTCGGCCTGATCTGGATCGCCCTGGGCCTGGTGTACCTGTTCTTCCTGAACAAGCTCGGCGCCAGCACCGCGCTGCCTGACCCGAGCAATGGCTGACAAGAAAAAGAGCGGCGTCTGACAATAAATCAGGCGACCGCCGCTTTAAAGCGTGGCAACCGACAGTGATAGTCAGGTTCGGTGGGGATCACCGAACCCTTTGATACAGGAGTGCATCCATGCTGGTCTTACGCCCGGTCGCGCCAACCGACCTGCCGCAATTGCAGCAACTGGCCCGCGACAGTCTGGTCGGCGTCACGTCGCTGCCGGACGACAGCGAGCGCCTGCGCGAAAAAATCGCCGGCTCCTGCGCCTCGTTCGACAGCGACATTCAGGCGCAAGGCCCGGAGAACTACTTCTTCGTGCTGGAAGACCTCGACCGTCAGCGGCTGGTCGGCTGCTCGGAAATCCTCGCCACTGCCGGTTTCAACGAGCCGTTCTACAGCCTGCGCAATCGGCACTTCACCAGCGCCTCGCGAGAATTGAACATCGAGCACGGGGTGCCGGCGCTGTCGCTGTGTCACGACCTCAACGACCACACGCTGCTGCGCGGCTTTCACATCGATAACGCGCTGGTGCGCAGCGCCTTTTCCGAATTGCTGTCGCGGGCGCGGCTGCTGTTCATCGCCGCCCACGAGCAACGTTTCGCCGATGCGGTGATCACCGAAATCGTCGGCTACAGCGACGAGAACGGTCACTCGCCGTTCTGGGACGCACTCGGCAAGCATTTCTTCGACCTGCCCTACGTCGAGGCCGAGCGCCTGTGTGGCCTGCAAAGCCGCACGTTTCTCGCCGAACTGATGCCGCAATACCCGATTTACGTGCCGATGCTGCCCCCGGCCGCACAGGAATGCATCGGCCGGATTCACCCCGACGGCCAGGAAGCCTTCGACATCCTCGAACGTGAGGGCTTCGAAACCAACAGCTACATTGATCTGTTCGACGCCGGCCCGACCCTGTATGCGCGCACCGCGAACGTCCGTTCGATTGCCCGCAGCCGGATCGCCAGCGTGCGCCAGCAAGCACAGATCGACGCCCGGGGCCGCTATCTGTTGAGCAACGACGCGCTGCACGGCTTCCGGGCCATCGTCGCCGAACTGGATTACCAACCCGATCAACCGCTGTCCCTCACGCCGCAGTTATGCGCGGCGCTGAATGTCACCGATGGCAGCACGATCAGGCTGATAGCCCTGTGAGCCGCGCCCGGCTGCACACCCAACGACAGTGCCCGAACAGGCGCGTACAAGGAGTTACCGCATGATCGTCCGTCCGGTCAAAGTCAGCGACCTGCCAGCACTGATGACCCTGGTGCAACAGGCCAGCCCGGGGTTCACCACCCTGCCGGCCAATGAAGACCGCCTCGCCCACCGCGTACGCTGGGCCCAGCGTGCGTTCGCCGAGCAAGTGGAACGAGCCGACGCCGATTATCTGTTCGTGCTCGAAGACGACGACCTGCGCGTGGTTGGTGTCAGCGCCCTGACCGGGGCGGTGGGTCTGCGTGAGCCGTGGTACAACTACCGGGTCGGGTTGACCGTGACTTCATCGCCGGATCTGGGTATTTCGCGACAGATCCCTACCCTGTTTCTCAATAACGAGCTGACCGGCCAATCGGAACTGTGTTCGCTGTTCCTGCATCCGCAGCACCGCCAAGGCAGCAATGGTCGGTTGCTGTCGCTCGGACGCCTGCTGTTCGTGGCTGAATTTCCGCAGCTGTTTGGCGAAAAGATGATCGCCGAACTGCGCGGCAGTGCCGATGAACTCGGCTGCTCGCCGTTCTGGGACAGCCTGGGGCGGCACTTTTTCAAGATGGATTTCAGCCACGCCGACCACTTGTCGGGCCTGGGCAACAAGTCGTTCATCGCCGAACTGATGCCACGCCAGCCGCTGTACACCTGCCTGCTCACCGAACAGGCACAAGCGGTCATCGGCCAACCGCACCCCAACACCGAACCGGCGCTGAAGATCCTGCGCGAAGAAGGTTTTGTGCATAAGGGCTACATCGACATCTTCGACGGCGGCCCGGTCATTGAAAGCGCGATCCCGAACATTCGTACCGTGCGCGACAGTCTCGCGCTGGCCCTGAGCCTCGGCACACCAGATGATCAGGCGCCGTTGTGGCTGATCCACAACCGTCGCCTGGAAAACTGCCGCATCACCGTGGCCCCCGGCCGTCAGGTCGGCAATACCCTGGTGGTCGACCGCCTCACCGCCAAGCGCCTGCAGCTGCAACCGGGCAACTCGGTGCGCGCGGTGCTGCTGCCCAGGCAACAGCAACAGGCAGTAGCGGCCTGAATCCCCTTCTCCCGCGCAAATTCGTCATGAACCTTGACCCATTCGCGTGATAGCCTTTTCATTCTTCGGCGTTGACACCTTTGCTCAAGCCGTTCCATTCCTTTGTATTGGTGGAACTCGTATGACCAGGCTTTCCCATCAAGATTTGCGCCGTAACTTCCGTCAATTGCTGGCTTCCGACACCTGCTACCACACCGCCTCGGTGTTCGACCCGATGTCCGCGCGCATTGCCGCCGACCTCGGTTTTGAAGTGGGGATCCTCGGCGGCTCCGTGGCCTCGTTGCAGGTGCTGGGCGCCCCCGACTTTGCCCTGATCACCCTCAGCGAATTCGCCGAACAGGCCACCCGTATCGGCCGCGTCGCCCAATTGCCGGTGATCGCCGACGCCGACCACGGCTACGGCAACGCCCTCAACGTGATGCGTACCATCGTTGAACTGGAACGTGCCGGCGTCGCCGCCCTGACCATCGAAGACACCCTGCTGCCGGCGCAATTCGGCCGCAAATCCACTGACCTGATCTCGGTCGCCGAAGGTGTCGGCAAGATCCGCGCGGCGCTGGAAGCCCGGGTCGATGCGGAAATGGCGATCATCGCCCGCACCAACGCCGGCATCCTGCCGAACCAGGAAATCATCAGCCGCACCAAGCAATACCAGGCCGCCGGTGCCGACGGCATCTGCATGGTCGGGGTGCAGGACTTCGATCAGCTCGAACAGATCGCCGAACACCTGAGCGTGCCGCTGATGCTTGTCACCTACGGCAACCCGGCGCTGCGCGACGACAAGCGTCTGGCCGAACTGGGCGTGCGTGTGACCATCGACGGTCACGGCGCATATTTCGCCGCGATCAAGGCCACCTACGACAGCCTGCGCGAACAACGGCAGATCTTCACCCAGGCCTCGGACCTGAACGCCACCGAGCTGACGCACACCTACACCCAGCCTGAGGATTACATTCTCTGGGCGAAGGAATACATGAGCGTGAAGGAATAAGGTGCAGCCTGGTCTGACCTCTTCGCGAGCAAGCCCGCCCCCACAGTAGATGTTCAGTGAACACCGCATTCGTGTTCGACAGCTCCAATGTCGGAGCGAGCTTGCTCGCGAAAGCGGTGAGTCAGGCAGTACGAGTTTTGAATGGGCTGACGCCATCGCGAGCAGGCTCTCACATTGGACTTGCGGCGAATACAAATCCCTGTGGGAGCGAGCCTGCTCGCGAAGACGTCAGCCGCAACACCGCCGGTTTGTGGCTACCGGCTCAGCGCTTGGCCAATTCCATGATCATCCGCGACAACAGATAAATCCGCGGCGTCACGCTCGCTACTTCGGCGTATTCCTCCGGCGTGTGAATATTGCCGCCGACAATCCCGAAACCATCCAGCGTCGGTGTACCGACCCCGGCCGACAAGCTGGCATCCGCCGCGCCACCGCTGCCCTCTTCAGTCAGCTTGCGGCCGATCTCGCCGTAAATCCCCTGGGCCATGGCCATCAAACGATCCGACTCCGCTGTCTGTGGCATGGGTGGCAAGCCGCGCTTGAGGCTGGTGGTGACTTCGGTTTCGGCGATCAACTTGTCCTGCGAGACCCGCGCCAGGTCTTTCTCGATCCGGTCGAACTCTTCCGGCACCGCCGCGCGCACGTCAGCCTTGGCCGTCGCGTGATCCGGGATCACGTTGGTGCGATCGCCGGCCTGGAGCACGGTGAAGTTGATGGTGGTTTTCTTCGCCTCGTCGCCGAGTTTGCCCAGTTGCAGAATCTGGTGCGCGGCCTCCATCGCCGCGTTACGCCCCAGCTCCGGCGCAACGCCGGCATGCGCAGCCTTGCCTTTGACCTCGACCAACGCCGTCGCGCTGCCCTTGCGCCACACCACCAGACCATCGGCCGGACGTCCCGGCTCAAGGTTGAGGGTCACGTCGTGGGCCTTGGCGGTTTTCTTGATCAGGTCGGTGGCAACGTCCGAGCCGGTTTCTTCGCTGGCGTCGAGCAGGAAGGTGATTTGCGCGTAGTCCTTGAAGTCGAGGTTCTTCATAATTTTCAGCGCGTAAATCCCGGCGACGATGCCGCCCTTGTCATCCATCACCCCCGGCCCGTAAGCGCGGCCGTCCTTGATACGGAACGGGCGCTCGGCGGCGGAGCCTTCCTTGAACACCGTGTCCATGTGCGCCATCAGGAGGATTTTTGCCTTGCCGGTGCCTTTGAACGTTGCCAGCACGTGGTTGGATTTTTCCGGAGTATTGGGCACCAGCTCGATGGTCGCGCCGAGCTTTTTCAGCTCGTCGATGGCAATCTCGCTGACTTGTTTCAACCCCGGTTCATAACCGGAGCCGGAGTCGATGTTGACCAGCCGTTCCAGCAGTTTCAGGGCTTCGGGCTGATACTGTTCGGCATCGGCCAGCACTTGCTTGTGCGGTTCGGCGAAGGCACTGGCGGTGCTGAAGGCGAGAGACAGGCCGAGGCTGGCTGCCAGCAGAGAGCGGGAAAATGAGAACGTCATGAATCGATCCTTGGTTCGCGTCGGGGGATTCAACCGTACCTGACATCGACGCAAGGCTCTATACCGGATGCGACATCTCCCCCGACCGACACCGAACACCTGTAGGAGTGAGCCTGCTCGCGATAGCGTTATATCGGTCAACATCCGGGTTACTGATAGACTGCTATCGCGAGCAGGCGAAGGCCTACAAAGGGAATTGTTGTGGGCAGTCAGACCGAATCGAGCACTTCGCGCTTCGGCCGATCATCACTGTTGCAGATCACCCGATTGCGCCCGCTGGCCTTGGCCTCGTACAGCGCCTGATCCGCATCGTTAAGCCAACGGGTCGCATTGCCATGGGCCGGGTCGTAAGCGGCCAGGCCAATGCTGAGGCTGACCTTGAGCGCCGGGTTCTGTTCGTAACCCAGGGTGGCGAAACGCTCGCGCAAGGCTTCCATGGCCTGGGCGGCATTGAACAGCGGCAGGTCCGGCAGAATCACGCAGAACTCGTCACCGCCGTAACGCCCGGCCACGTCCGCGGCGCGCAGGTTCTGCTTGAGCATCTTGCTCAACTGGCGCAGCACGATGTCGCCGGCCACGTGACCGTAGGTATCGTTGATCGCCTTGAAATGATCGATGTCGATCAAGGCAATCGCCGCGCCCTGTTGCTGCCGGCGGCAACGTTGAAATTCGATTTCCAGCTGATCCTTCCAGGCGCCATGGTTGAGCAAGCCGGTGAGGCTGTCGGTGCGGCTCAGCGCCAGCAACTCACGCTTGTGCAGCCCCAGCGTGTAGGCCTGGCGAAAGCAGATCCAGCCCAATGCCAACGGGTACAGCATCAACAACGGCAGGCACGCGTACAGCTGCAACGGCGAGGTTTGCGGAATGAACGCCGGGGCGAAAACCACCAGGCCGACGCCGATGCCAAGGATCTGCGCCGCCAGGCCTGCGGCGAGAAAACGCAAGCCGCCGATGGCGACGTTGTTCATCGCCATCATCGAGATGGTGGTGGCACTGGGCAGTGGATTGAAATGCATGGCGGCGACCCAGAAGCCGCCCATAAACGCATCGACCAACAGATTGCGGTGTTCGGCGTGATAGGGAACGCTGGAACGACGGGCCCATTGAAATGCCAGATGCGGCCAGAGCAGGCCATTGAACAGCATCAGCGCCCAGACCCACAGCGGCGGGTCGAGCGGGTACATCGCCGCACTCACGCACAACAGCCCCAGCACCAGCCCGAGGGTTCGCGATGTATAAAGCCTCCTGGCCAGTGAAAGTCCCTTTCCTCCCTTGTTTCGCATAAGGGCCTCGACCACTCAACGGAACCTGCGCACATCGTCAGACCGATGTGCTGGAAGTCTAACAGCCAGCCGTTAAATAGCCATCACCGACCAGCCGCTGAATAGCGGGCCATCGCCGCCGCGCACAGTGCAAATATTTAGCTATACCTGAAAGGATGAAAACGGAAAAACGACTATAAGAAGGAGGCCCATGCAGACCTACCGAGTGTTGATCATCGGCAGCGGTTTTGGCGGCCAATGTGCGGCGGTCAATTTGCTCAAGGCCGGGATCGACGATTTTCGCCTGCTGGAACGCCGCGACTTTTTCGGCGGCACCTGGTGCCAGAACACCTACCCTGGCGCGGCGGTGGATGTGCCCTCGCCGTTGTATTCGCTGTCCTTCGCGCCGTACCGCTGGACGCAGATGTTTGCCGCCCAGGCCGAACTGCACCAATACACCCAATACGTTATCGAGCATTTCGGCCTGCGCGAACATGTGGAGCTGCAGACCAATGTAGAGCGCATTGAATGGGAAGAGGTCGAAAAGCGCTGGGCAGTGCAGACCAACCGTGGCGTCTTCTATGCGCAGTTCGTGATCAACGCCAGCGGCCCGCTGAGCCAACCGGTGATCCCACCCTTCCCCGGCCTGGATCGCTTTCAGGGCAAGACGTTTCATACCAACAATTGGGATCACAGCTACGACTACCGGGGTAAACGCGTGGCCATCGTCGGCAGCGGCGCCAGTGCCGCGCAGGTGATTCCGGCGATTGCGCCCGAGGTCGAGCAACTGCATGTGTTCCAGCGCACACCGCATTGGGTGTTGCCGCGAGCTGATCGCACGTTCGGGCGCTTTCAGCGCTGGCTGCTGGGTTTGAAACCGGCGTACAAGCTGCTGCGCTGGTTGCTCTACTGGCAATTCGAAACCCGGGTGATCGCGTTCAAATATTCAAAACCGGCGATTCACCTGGTCCAGCACCAGGCGTTGCGCTTTCTCAAGCAACAGGTGCCGGATCCGCTGTTGCGCGAAAAACTCACCCCGGACTTCACCATCGGCTGCAAGCGCATCCTGCTTTCCAGCACCTACTACCCGGCGCTGATCCGGCCCAACGTCACCCTGCACAGCCGCGAACAAGGCATCGCCGCGCTCGACGAAACCGGGATCACCACCACGGACGGCCAGCACATCGAAGTCGACCTGATTGTCTGGTCGACCGGCTACGACGCCACCGACGGCGTGATGTCCTATCCGGTGACCGGCAAGCATGGCGTGCAGCTCAAGGACGTCTGGGCGCAGTACCCGCGCGCCTACCTGGGCACCAGCCTGCCGGAGTTTCCCAACCTGTTTATCGTCACCGGGCCGAACACCGGCATTGGCCACACTTCGGCGCTGTTCATCATCGAATCTCAGATGAATTACATCCTCGACTGCATCCACACCCTCCAGGCCAAAAGCCTGCGCAGCATTGAAGTGCGTCCCGAAGCGGAACGTACCTACACTGCAATGATCCACCGTGAGATGGAACGCACGGTATGGAAGTCCGGCGGCTGTCACAGTTGGTATCAAAGCAAGAGCGGTCATGTGATCGCGATTTTTCCGGGTTTCAGTTTCAGCTACTACCGGTTGACCCGGGCGCTGAAACCGGCTGACCACATTCTGTCCTGAACACGTAAAAGGAAGACGTCGATGCTTTTGCTGTTTGTCGCTCTCGCGGTTTTCGTGGCCTGGAGCTGGTTGAGTTACCCGGCGGTCGGCCATTGGCTGTACGACCTGAGCATGGCCCTCGAAGCCAAGCTGTATAAGCTGCACAAAATCGAGGTACCAATCGCCGAAATGAGCGTGTCGACGTGGCAAGGCGGCCCCTATGAAGCGGCGAGCGCGATCCTCATGCTGCACGGCTACAGCGCCGACAAGAACCTGTGGCTGCGCTTCGCCCGGCATTTTGTCCGCCAGTACCGGGTGATCATTCCGGACATCGCCGGTCACGGTGAAACCGGCTTCAAGGCCGGTGGCGGCTACGACATTCCACTGCAGGCCAAACGCATGATCCAGCTGCTCGACGTGTGCGGCGTGGAGAAAGTCCACGTGATAGGCAACTCGATGGGCGGCTACATCGCGGCGTGGCTGGCGGCGACCTACCCGGACCGGATTGCCTCGGTAGCGCTGATCGACCCGGCCGGCGTCACCGCACCGGAGGCCAGCGACATGGAGCGCCATCTGGCCCGCGGGCATAATCCGTTCCTGATCAATTCCCGGGAAGAATTCCGCCAGTTGTATGCCATGACCATGGCCTCGCCACCGTGGGTGCCCAAGTTGATCCTGGACGCCATCGCCCAGCGTTACGAACGCCAGCGCGACGAACTGGAAGAGATCTTCCGTGATTTTCGCGCCAGCCCGCCAATGGAGCCGAAACTGGCCGAGATCAAATGCCCGGCGCTGCTGTTGTGGGGACGCAAGGACCGCTTGATCGACGTCAGCAGCGTGCCGATCTGGAGCAAGGGCATCGCCAACCTGCGGGTCGACGTGTGGGACGGCGTCGGGCACATGCCGATGGTCGAACAACCGACCAACACGGCGCGGTTGTATCGGGAGTTTCTGGGGAACCAGCGATGACCTGGCCCCATGCTGAGCCCGCGGAGAACAAACTTATTGTGGCGAGGGGACTTGCCGCCGTAGGACTGCGCAGCAGCCCCAATGTTTGCCAAGCGATAGATCATAAAGATCGAGTTTGCCGGGCTGGGGCCGCTTCGCGACCCAACGGGGGCAAGCCCTCTCGCCACAGAGGAGGTCATCCGCCAAGTGAGATGAGGTCGCAATGAACATTCTCTACGACGAACGCCTCGACGGCCCGCTACCGGAGGTGAACAAGGCCGAGCTGCTCAAGGCCTTGCAGCACGCCGTGCCCGATCTCGACATTCTCTGGCGCGAAGACGAGCTCAAGCCTTACGAGTGCGACGGGCTGTCGGCCTATCGCACCACGCCGATGCTAGTGGCGCTGCCCCGGCGACTCGACCAAGTGCAGACCCTGCTCAAACTCTGCCATCAACACAGCGTGCCGGTGGTTGCCCGAGGGGCAGGCACCGGGCTGTCGGGCGGCGCGCTGCCGCTGGAAAAAGGCCTGCTGTTGGTGATGGCGCGGTTCAACAACATCCTGCATATCGACCCGGCGGCCCGCACCGCGCGGGTTCAGCCCGGGGTGCGCAATCTGGCGATTTCCCAGGCCGCCGCACCGTTCGGCCTGTATTACGCACCGGATCCTTCGTCGCAGATCGCTTGCTCGATCGGCGGCAACGTCGCGGAAAACGCCGGGGGCGTGCATTGCCTCAAGTACGGCCTGACCGTACACAACCTGCTGAAGATCGAAGTGCTGAGCATCGAAGGCGAACGCCTGACACTGGGCAGCGACGCCCTCGACTCGCCGGGTTTTGATTTGCTGGCGCTGTTCACCGGCTCCGAAGGTTTGTTGGGGATCATCACCGAAGTCACGGTCAAACTGCTGCCCAAGCCGCAAGTCGCCAAGGTCTTGCTGGCCAGTTTCGACTCAGTGGAAAAGGCTGGCCGCGCCGTGGCCGACATCATCGCTGCGGGCATCATCCCCGGCGGTCTGGAGATGATGGACAACCTGGCGATCCGCGCCGCCGAAGATTTCATTCACGCCGGTTACCCGGTCGATGCCGAGGCGATCCTGTTGTGCGAACTCGATGGCGTCGAAGCCGATGTCCACGATGATTGCCTGCGGGTCCGCGAGGTCATGCTCCAGGCCGGCGCCAGCGAGGTGCGTCAGGCCCGTGACGAAGCCGAGCGCGTGCGTTTCTGGGCCGGGCGCAAAAACGCCTTTCCGGCCATCGGCCGCCTATCACCGGATTACTACTGCATGGACGGCACCATCCCGCGCCGCGAATTGCCCGGCGTGCTGCAAGGCATCGCCCGCCTCGGCGCCGAATACGGCTTGCGCGTTGCCAACGTGTTCCATGCCGGCGACGGCAACATGCACCCGCTGATTCTGTTCGACGCCAACCAGCCGGGCGAACTGCATCGCGCTGAAGCGTTGGGCGGAAAGATTCTGGAACTGTGCGTGCAGGTCGGCGGCAGCATCACCGGCGAACACGGGGTCGGCCGGGAGAAAATCAATCAGATGTGCGCGCAATTCAACAGCGCCGAGCTGACCCTGTTCCACGCGGTCAAAACCGCGTTCGACCCGCGAGGCCTGCTCAACCCCGGCAAGAACATCCCGACCCTGCATCGCTGCGCCGAATTCGGCGCCATGCACATTCATGCAGGGCAACTGCCGTTCCCTGATCTGGAGCGTTTCTGATGGCTGACGTCGACGCCAGCAGCGCCCTGCTCGATCAGGTCAACGAGGCCCGGGCCAACGCCACGCCGCTGAAAATCCAGGGTGGCAACAGCAAGGCGTTCCTCGGCCGCGAGGTGGCCGGTGAGGTGCTCGACACCCGCGTGCATCGCGGCATCGTGCGCTACGAACCGACGGAGCTGGTGGTCAGCGTGCGCGCCGGTACGCCGTTGCGCGAGTTGCTGGAGGCGCTCGACGCGGCCGGGCAAATGCTGCCGTGCGAGCCGCCGGCCTTCGGCGACAGCGCCACGGTCGGCGGGATGATCGCCACCGGACTGTCCGGGCCACGGCGGCCATGGTCCGGCTCGGTGCGCGATTTTGTCCTCGGCACCCGGGTGATCACCGGTCTCGGCGAGCATCTGCGTTTTGGCGGCGAAGTGATGAAAAACGTCGCCGGCTACGACCTCTCGCGCCTGTTGACCGGCAGTTTCGGCTGCCTCGGCGTGCTCACCGAAGTTTCACTGAAAGTCCTGCCGAAACCGCGTCAATGCCTGAGCATCCGCCTCGATATCGACTGCACACGGGCGCTGGCCAGGCTGGCCGAATGGGGCCAGCAACCTTTGCCGATCAGCGGCGCCTGTCACGACGGGCAAAGCCTGTATCTGCGCCTTGAGGGCGGCGAAGGCTCGGTGACCGCCGCCCATCAACGGCTCGGCGGCGAACCGCTGGACTCGGGGTTCTGGCGTGAGTTGAACGAGCAACGTCTGGCATTTTTTGACGAGGGCCTGCCACTGTGGCGCCTGTCGCTGCCGAACAATCTCGGGCCGCAAGACTGGCCCGGCCAGCAGTTGATCGATTGGGCCGGCGCGCAACGCTGGCTGAAATCCGATCACGAACACATTCAGATCCTCGCCCAGGAACTTGGCGGCCACGCCACCTGCTTCACCCATGGCGCCAGCGACACACCGTTCCAGCCACTGGCCCCGGCATTGCTGCGCTACCACCGGCAGCTCAAGGCGCAACTCGACCCGCAAGGGCTGTTCAACCCCGGCCGGATGTACGCGGAGTTCTAGCCATGCAAACCACCCTCAGCGAACAAGCCCGACAACTGCCGCGTGCTGCCGAGGCGGAAAAAATTCTGCGGACCTGCGTGCATTGCGGGTTTTGCAACGCGACCTGCCCGACCTATCAGTTGCTCGGCGATGAACTCGACGGGCCGCGCGGGCGCATCTACCTGATCAAGCAAGTGCTCGAAGGCGCACCGGCCACCGCGCAGACTCAACTGCATCTGGATCGCTGCCTGTCCTGCCGCAACTGCGAAACCACCTGTCCTTCCGGCGTCGATTATCACAACCTGCTCGATATCGGCCGGGCGGTGGTCGATCAGGCCGTGCCGCGCCCCGCTGCCCAGCGCCTGTTACGCGAGGGCTTGCGCGCACTGGCGCCGAATCCCGGGGTGTTCAAGGGATTGCTGCGGGTTGGCGCAACGTTCCGGCCGCTGTTACCGCGGATGTTCGAAAGCAAATTGCCGCAACGCGCGCCAGTGTCCGGCACACGCCCTGCTCCGCGCCATGCGCGTCGGGTGCTGCTGCTCGAAGGCTGCGTGCAACCGGGCCTGTCGCCGAACACCAACGACGCCACGGCGCGGGTGCTCGATCGGCTGGGGATCAGCGTCACTCCGGTGGCCGAGGCGGGTTGCTGTGGCGCGCTGGACTATCACCTCGACGCCCAGGCCAAGGGCCTCGATCGCGCCCGGCAGAACATCGACGCCTGGTGGCCACACCTGGAAAACGGCGCGCAAGCCATCGTGCAGACGGCCAGCGGTTGCGGCGCGTTCATCAAGGATTACGGGCATTTGCTGGCGCAGGATCCGCGCTACGCCGACAAGGCGCGGCAGATCAGCGAACGGACGCTGGATCTGGTGCAGATCCTCGCGCAGGAACCCCTGGAACAGGTGTGCGCCGCCACCCAACGGCGGATCGCCGTGCACTGCCCCTGCACCCTGCAACACGCACTGAAACTCGGCGGCGCGGTGGAGGCGGTGCTGACCCGACTCGGATTTAATCTCATGCCCGTGCCGGACGGTCATCTGTGTTGCGGTTCGGCGGGCACCTATTCGCTGACGCAACCGACCCTCGCCCGGCAACTGCGCGATAACCGCCTAAATGCATTGGAGAGCGGTCGCCCGGAGCTGATCGTCACCTCCAACATCGGTTGCCAGAATCATCTGGCCGGCGCCGGACGCACACCGGTTATGCACTGGATCGAACTGGTGGATCAGTCGTTGGCAGAATGAAGTTCGTAGGATTCTTCGTTTGTCGCCGCCGGCGAAGGCTGCGATCTTTTCCTCCATCCTTTACGTGACCGTGGCAGGAATTTTTTTCATGACCGTGCAGCCTTTCGTCAGTCCCGACCTGATCCGCCAACGCTTCTCCAAAGCGATGTCCGACATGTACCGCGAAGAAGTGCCGTTGTACGGCGCGCTGATGGAACTGGTGGAACAGACCAACCGCGAGGTGCTGGCCCGCGAACCGCAAATCGCCCGACAGCTGCACAGCACCGGTGAGATCGAGCGCCTGGACATGGAGCGCCACGGCGCGATCCGCGTCGGCACGGCCAAAGAGCTGGCAACCCTCGCCCGCCTGTTCGCGGTGATGGGCATGCAACCGGTGGGCTATTACGACCTGACCCCGGCGGGTGTGCCGGTGCACTCCACGGCGTTTCGCGCAGTGCATGAAGCGGCGCTGCAAGTCAGTCCGTTTCGAGTATTCACTTCACTGCTGCGCCTGGAATTGATCGAGGATCCCGAGTTGCGCGCGTTTGCCGTATCGGTGTTGAACCAACGTTCGATCTTTACTACGCAAGCGCTAAGGTTGATCGAGCAGGCCGAAGCGGCCGGCGGCCTGAATGAAGATGAAGCGGCGGAATTCGTCCTACAGGCACTGGAGACCTTTCGCTGGCATCACAGCGCAACCGTCACCGCTGCGCAGTACCAGACCCTCAGCGCCCAGCACCGTTTGATCGCCGACGTCGTGGCGTTCAAAGGCCCGCACATCAATCACCTGACCCCGCGCACGCTGGACATCGACATCGTCCAGGCGCAAATGCCGGTGCACGGCATCACCCCCAAAGCGGTGATCGAAGGCCCGCCGCGCCGGCACTGCCCGATCCTGCTGCGCCAGACCAGTTTCAAGGCGCTGGACGAGCCGATCGCGTTCACCGACCAGCACGACACCCACGGCAGTCACAGCGCCCGTTTCGGCGAGATCGAACAACGCGGTGCAGCGCTGACGCCGAAGGGCCGTGCGCTGTATGACCGCTTGCTGAATGCCGCGCGCGATGAACTCGGTGACTTCCCCAACGAAGGCAACGCCGCACGCTACAACGCACTGATGACCCAACACTTTGGAGAATTTCCTGACAGCGTCGAAGGCATGCGTGAGCAGGGGCTGGCGTATTTTCGCTACTTCGCTACGGAAAAAGGCCTGACAGCAGGTAGCGTCGCGTCGGCGTCACTGGAGGATTTGCTCCGCGACGGCCATGTGAAAGCCGAACCGTTGGTGTACGAAGATTTCCTGCCAGTCAGCGCCGCGGGGATTTTTCAGTCGAACCTTGGGGATGCGGCGCAAACGCACTATGGCGAACACTCGAACCGCCAGGCGTTCGAACAGGCGCTGGGGCGTTCGACCATTGATGAGCTGGGGTTGTATGCCGAGACGCAGCGGCGTTCGATTGAAGAGTGTCTGGCAGCGCTTTCGCGCTGATAGATCAAAAGATCGCAGCCTGCGGCAGCTCCTACCGATGGATTGTGTTTCCCCTGTAGGAGCTGCCGCAGGCTGCGATCTTTTGCTTTTGCTTCTAGCGCAACCGCGACAACAACGCGAACGCCGTCTCTTGCGACGACGCCGGATTCTGCCCGGTCAGCAGCAACCCATCCTCACGGGTGTAGCTCGACCAGTCCGCGCCCTTGGAGAAAATCCCGCCCTTGGCCTTGAGCTCATCCTCCACCAGAAACGGCACCACGTTGGTCAGCCCTACCGCCTCCTCTTCAGTGTTGGTGAAACCGGTTACCTGCTTACCGTTGACCAGCGGCTGACCGTCCGCGCCTTTGGCATGGCGCAGCACGCCGGGGGCATGACACACCGCTGCTACCGGTTTGCCACCGTTGTAAAACGCTTCGATCAAGGCAATGGAATGGCGATCTTCAGCCAGGTCCCACAGCGGGCCGTGGCCGCCGGGATAGAACACGGCATCGAAATCCGCGGCCTTCACCGTGTCCAGTTTGACCGTTGAGGCCAGCGCAGACTGGGCGGCGGAGTCCTTGCGAAAGCGCTCGGTTGCAGCGGTCTGCGCGTCCGGTTCGTCACTCTTCGGGTCCAGCGGTGGCTGGCCGCCCTTGGGCGAGGCCAGCGTCAGTTGCGCGCCGGCGTCCTTGAACACGTAATACGGCGCGGCGAATTCTTCCAGCCAGAAACCGGTTTTCTTGCCGGTATCACCCAGTTGATCGTGGGACGTTAAAACCATCAGGATTTTCATGTCGCTCTCACTCGATGTGGGGAATGTTCAGACGCCTTTGGCGCGGTCGTGAGTGATTGACCTTCGTGCGGGGCGGATCGTTTCAACCGCTCGACGATGGCACTTGGCCTTACTGCGCAACTTCTTGCGCACTTGTCCGGCAAAAAAGACCACCCATCGCGCTGCAAGCCTTGAGTGGCGTGGCTCGCAGCCAAGTGCGCAACTTCTTGCGCAGTACTGCGCAAGAAGTTGCGCACTTTCTACCTCGATTCAGCAGAAAACATCGGCAAAACCGCAGGCTAGAGCACTCGAACCCCCGGATTCCGGGACCTTCAGCAAACCTGGCACGCTCCTTGATAACAGTCAGGCACCCACCGGGCGATTCCGCCTCCCGGGCACCCTAAATTTATCCGCAAGGAGAGCACCCCATGGCAACACCAGCGTACATGTCGGTTACCGGCGAAAAACAAGGCCTGATCACTGCAGGCGCATTCACCGCTGACTCCGTTGGCAACACCTACCAGGAAGGTCACGAAGACCAGGTTATGGTTCAGGCTTTCAGCCACGACGTGATCATCCCGCGTGACCCACAATCCGGTCAGCCAACCGGTCAGCGCGTTCACAAGCCAGTTGTGATCACCAAGGTCTACGACAAGGCTTCGCCTCTGCTGCAAGCCGCTCTGACCTCCGGCGAGCGCATGAGCGAAATCGTTATCCAGTGGTTCCGTACTTCGGCTCAAGGTACTCAAGAGCACTACTACACCACCAAACTGGAAGACGCGATCATCGTCGCCATCAACAACAAAATGCACAACTGCCAGGATCCAGGCAACTCGCACTTCACCCACCTGGAAGAAGTGCAGTTCACCTACCGCAAAATCACCTGGACCCACGAAGTATCCGGTACTTCGGGTTCCGATGACTGGCGTGCTCCAGTCGTTTAATTACGGCTGATCGTTACAAGCATCGACCAGCCCTGCTGGTCGATGTTGTTTACGCCCCTCCAGAATTTCGCGCGCGTTGAACCGCCTTGCGGTTGTCGACGAACGCCGCTGTACAGCACGAGGAACAAGGGATGTTCGCGCCGGCCAATGAAACCCACTTTGCCCTGACCATCGAAGGGCTTTCCGCCGACTTTCAGGTGTTTACCCTCACCGGCCGGGAAGCCATCAGCCAGCCTTTTGTGTTCGAGGTGGAGCTGGTCAGTGAGCAGCCGTCGCTGGACCTCGAAACCCTGCTGCACAAACCGGCCTTCCTGCAGCTGTCGCCCGATGGCAGCGGCATCCACGGCCAGATCTACCGCGCCGCCCAGGGCGATTCCGGCAAGCGCCTGACGCGCTATTCGGTGACCCTGCGCCCGCAATTGTCGTACCTGGCGCATCGCGTCAATCAACGCATCTTCCAGAACCTCACGGTGCCGAAAATCATCGGCATGGTCCTCGAAGAGCACGGCATCCAGAGCAACGCTTACGAATTCAAGACAGGTTCCATCTATCCCGAGCGCATCTACTGCGTGCAATACGATGAATCGGACCTGCATTTCATTCAGCGCCTGTGCGAGGAAGAAGGTATCCATTACCACTTCCAGCACAGCGCCACGGCGCACAAGCTGGTGTTCGGCGATGACCAGACGGTCTTCCCGAAACTCAAGCCGGTGGCCTACCAGCAAGACTCCGGCATGGTCGCCAGCAACCCGGTGATCAAGCGTTTCGACCTGCGCCTGGAAACCCGCACCAGCCGCACCACGCGCCGCGATTACGACTTCGAAAAACCGCGCCTGACGCTGGAAAGCGAAAACCGTGGCGACGCCCTGCCCGACCTCGAAGACTACGACTACCCGGGCCGCTTCATCGACCGCGAGCGCGGCAAGCACCTGGCCAAACGCGCCCTCGAACGCCACCGCAGCGACTTCCAGCTCGCCGAAGGCAAAAGCGATCAGCCGTTGCTGGTCAGCGGCCATTTCCTCGCCCTGACCGAGCACCCGAAGGCCAAATGGAACGACCTGTGGCTGCTCACCGAAGTCCTGCACGAAGGCAAACAGCCGCAAGTGCTGGAAGAATCGGTGACCAGTGACACCACCGCACTCAAAGACGACTTCCATCAAGGCTATCGCAACCGCTTTCAGGCGACCCCGTGGGACGTGCCGAACCGCCCACCGCTGCGCCATCCGAAACCGCGCATCCTCGGCAGCCAGAGCGCCGTGGTCACCGGCCCCAAAGGCGAAGAAATCCACTGCGACCAGTACGGCCGCGTCAAAGTGCAATTCCACTGGGACCGCGAAGGCCAGGCCGACGACAAGACCAGTTGCTGGCTGCGCGTCTCATCCGCCTGGGCCGGCGCCCAGTACGGCGGCATCGCCATCCCGCGCATCGGCATGGAAGTGCTGGTCACCTTCCTTGAAGGCGACCCCGATCAACCGCTGATCAGCGGCTGCCTGTACCACAAGGAAAACACCGTCCCGTACGCGCTGCCGGCGAACAAGACCCGCAGCACCTTCAAGACCCTGAGCTCGATGGGTGGCGGCGGTTACAACGAACTGCGCATCGAAGACAAGAAAGGTCAGGAGCAGATCTACCTCCACGCCCAGCGCGACTGGGACGAGAACATCGAGCACGACCAGAAAATCCGCGTCGGCAACGAACGCCACGACACCGTCGAGCAGAACAGCTACACAGAATTCAAGGCCGAAGAACACCACACCGTCTACACCGACCGCAAAGTCGAAGCCCGCGCCAACGACCACCTGACCGTGGGCGTCAACCAACACATCAAGATCGGCACCGGACAGTTCATCGACGCCGGCCAGGAAATCCACCTGAGCAGCGGCATGAAAGTGGTGATGGAAGCCGGCGCCGAACTGACGCTGGTGGGTGGCGGCAGCTTCATCAAGATCGACGCTGGCGGCGTGACGATGAGCGGGCCGGTGATCAACATGAACTCGGGGGGTAGTCCGGGCAGTGGCACGGGGGCGGCGCCGTTATTGCCGGGGCCGTTGAAGCAGGCGGATACCGATAAGGCTGGGCAGTTGCTGGTGCCGGCGCAGCGGCAAGCGTTGATGCAGAAGAAGCCGATTTGTGCGGTGTGCGAGAAAGCCAAATTGGAGGCACAGAATGCTTAAGTCGGAATTTCCATTGGAAAACGGCCTCCCCCAAGGCTTTCCATGGAATGGCACGGTAGGTCTACTGCTTGATGGTGTCAGCGTTGAGAAGCTTCCGCAGCACCTGTATCAGTGGACGGAAAACCCTGAGTTCGAGCCGCTTTATCTTGGGACTCGTTGGGCAGAACTGGGCGATATCTCCCCATGCCTCGTGCAAATAAAAGCACAGAACAACCCGATCCTGACCCGGTTCCTGAACGCATCGCGTCAGGAATGGGGGCACTTGGTGTTTAGCGATCAATCATGGGATCAACTGGTCGCACACTTTCGCTGGCTCACCAGCGTCATGCACCCACTGGGCGAGGAAGTGCTGTTGCGCATCGCAGACCCGGCCGTAACCCACGCACTGCTCGCTCACGCAGAAACCATCAAGGATTCGACCCTATTCGGCCCCTGCAAACAAATCGTTACTGCCGATGCAGCACTGGATTGCTGGTACATCAACAATAGGCCGGGCAACGCTCCTAACCCCGACCACAGCAAACGCTATCGATTGAGCGACGCACAACTCAGTCAACTGGACGAGGTGAACTTTCGCAATGTTGTGATGCGTCTCGATGCACACATGCAAGAATATTTTCCAAGCTATCAGGCACAATCGACTCCACGGCAACGCTGGGAACACCTGCATGCGCTGGCGTCGACCTCCTATGATCGCGGCTTCAACACCGAACTCGATATCACCCTCTACGCCAACATTCACGGGTTCCTTGGCGAGCGAGCACTGGAAGAACATCCAGACCTCGACGCCATACTCAAAACCCCGTCGGAACAAACGCCTGCACAACGACTCGAAAGGGTCGCTGATATTGCCCAGGAACGGGCTGCAACCCTGAACAGGAGCCAAGGATGACAACGCCAACATCGGCAGCAAAAAACCCGAACAACGCTGCAAAAAGCCGGGACGATGGCAAATGCGCTTTGGGCGGCTGTTCGCTGATGAAAGCCAAGATCCAGCTCATTCCGTTACGTTACGGAATTGTGGAAAGGCTAGATCCATCGAGTGCGCTGGCTATGCCGTACAAATTGGAGTCGCGCCCGCTGGGTATTCGTTTGATCCGCGACGGATGGCTTTACGTTATCACCGAAAAAAAGCCCGAAGCGGTTCTTCATGAATACCGTGTGCAAAACGGTATCGTGACGCAACTGCTCTGGGAAAAAGGCGAAATAACCGCAAACAAGCGTGAAAGCAATGTGGGCGAAGCCACACTGATTTTTCCACGTTTAAGCAAACTCTATGTGAACTATTCCGAAGTGCAGTGGACTGCCGCCAAATGTGCGCAGGTCATTAAGCATAGATCTGAGCGTGAATATTTCATGCAGAAGATTGACCTGACTAACGCCGATCCCGAAAAAGGTACGACCGACCTACTGACCGAAAGCCAAGCTAAAAAATGGATTGCGGAAGTTGCTGAAGAACCGAGCAAAGATCCAGCTATTGCAGGGGCGAAGCCTGAAGAAAGTAAAGATTACTTGTGGGAGCAGACGGCATGCTTCAAAAAAACTCAACTCGGCTTAGTAAAGAAACAAGTCAAAGCAGAATATGAGCGCGACCATTTGTATCTGATCGTGCAGGATGACTTGGGAGTGTTGCGCGATTTAGCAGAGCATCAGGATTTAGTCAGCGGCTGGCTCATTGACTGGAGTGACGCTGAAACGAACCAAAAGAAATATGTGTTTGGATCCTATATCGAGACACTTTACACCGTCACGGGCGATACGCTAATTAGCGCCGCGCAAGGGGATCCGCGTTTCAGCAAACTCAGCGATGAAACAAGTCCTGAGCAACGCCAATCGATCGTGGACTATGTCAATACGAAAAATCAGACTCAATGGTCCGGAGCAGGCAGCCAGCGCGGAGCAATATCGGCCTCGAAAATGCGCATGCGCACCAGTCTTGGCCCTCTGTACCCAAAGTATGAAGACTTGATCGAAACCATCGAAGAAAATGCTGACGACGCACTAAACGGCGCCAAAATGGGTCAGGAGGGAATCAACGATCTTATTGATCGACCCGCCATGGAGTCATTCCTGAAACATCAAAGAGCTCAGCTCAATCGCTGGAACAAGCGCCTAGATTTAATTACCAATGATCGAATCGGCTTGATAAGTGAGCAACGATTCCATCGCGCAGGCTGGTACTTCGACCCAAAATTCGGCATACAGTTGGAAGCCTCGCTGGCAACCGAATACGCATGTATAAAAGACATTTGCCGCACAGAAAAATCGACTGAAAAACTAGCAGACCTTATTAACAAACAACCGGGCTTCACAGTCCCGACCTACTTCACTCTTAGCTTAACCGACCAAAAGGACTTGGACGCAAAAATTGCTTCGGCAATCAAGTCAGTACGCGATACTAAAATGGCGGCAAAAGATTACGAGGGTGCTCAGGAGCTCAGCGGAAAATTTGGCAACCTGCTAACACAACATCTCGCTGCCTCCATGCATTTGAGTGAAAACGGTATTACTTTTGATCAAATGCGAAATACAGCCTATGAGCCGGCTAAGCAACTTCGCCTAGCAGATGCAATGGACGAATCCATCAAGGCACTGCGAAGCGGGCAACCTGTGGATCCAGCCAAATTGTTGCGCAACATCCCCAACTCAGCATGGGTTGATGTACTGCGAGCCTTTGGCAAAGGAGGCATTACACTAGAGTTTGCCTCCGCCAGCCAGATTGACACCTTTAAGGCTGACATGGAAAAGCTGACTGATCTGCGTCGACAGATGAGCGCATTGAAAAATCAGATTCGTCAAACACTTGCCAATGAGCGAAAGGGAGTAACGGCCAAAGGCACTCACAAGAGCCTAATAGAGCGTCGAAAATCGTTGCAACAAACGGTTGGCCCATTAGAAACCAGAGTGGCCCGTGCGATGAGCCCAGTTGGCGAAGGACCAGGAAAGGCAGCGTTCAAGATTAAAGGCCTGACCAATGCACAGGTCTTGGAGTTCGAACGAATGGTTGACGACTACCGCCTCAAAAAACCGCTTAAAGGATTAAGTCGAGAAGTATTTAAGTCAGCTGGCGGGGATTTGTTCGCTTCGGCAGCGGCAGTGATGCAAATAATCAGCTTTGTTAGAGTATCTAGTGAATACTCTCTCAAAAAAGAAGCGGACGCTTCAGACAAATTAGCTTTATTTAATTCCTTCTTTTCTATGGCAGGAGGCACCTTCGCTGCCGTCCAAGGCATCGCTATCACTAGTCTGTCTCTTGCAATAGAAAACTACTCCAGTGCTGCTGGAAAAATAAAACTGGCAGCTAGACTGGGTAGAATCACAGGTGCTTTAAGCCCCTTTGCATATGTTTTTAGCACTATTGCAGCTGGCACTGGTATTTACGGCGAAAAAGGCTCTGCGGCAAGATGGACTGAAGCTCTTCGCTCAGGTGATGGAGCCAAGCTGGCCGGTGCCAGTATGACTCTGGCTGGCGACTCGGGACAACTGATCGTCAATGGCTGGGCATTTGCTCGCAGTGGCAAGCACCTTATGGATGTCGTCACCACTACTAATCAGGCGCGTTCCTTAGCATGGGTAACAGCTGGAGGAAGGCTGCTTAGCGTTGCTGCTCGAGCAAACCTAATTGGACTTGTGTTGACTGGCTTACAGCTTGGTGGAGAGTGGTTATATAACCGAAACAATAAAAGCGAACTGGACAAATGGCTACAAAAAGGTCCTTGGGGTAAAAATAACGCCAACCGCAGCATGATTGAGGAACGTCTTTTACTAGCCGATATCAGTTCCGCGCCGCAAGTAGCGCTACAACAAGTAAACAACAAACCTATGGTTATATTACATTTCCCAGGATTGACTATTCGAGAACTGGATGAGGTGGGCTTGGGATTAAGTGCCTACTGGCTTACTAACCACCAACGCAATGACTGGGAGCCGTGGAGTGAGCCGATGCTCTATCAACTCAATCTGTTGAGTGCTCTGGATGCACCACTCAAACTTGGCTTTGAGATTTTTCAGAATGAAACCAATGCGCAACATGGCATGGGTATTGCTCTGCGCTACCACCCTGTGGCAGGCGAAGAGATATTTCGAGAAAAGCGCTTCGAGTCTGTTACGCTTAACGCCCAAAGTGGCAAGCCGTTTTCACCAGTTTCAGTACTACGAACTCGAGCATCCGATGCTCCATGGTTAGTAATCAACAGTGAAGCCTTGAGTTCTCCAAACCTGACAGGTTGAAAGCATGTATTCGAACCTTAAGAAAAACGATGAGTTTGATTTCAAACAAAACCGACCTTTTGCGGGAGAACGCCGGCGCTTCGCTACAGGTGAAGCCATATTTTTCTCACCGAAACCAATTCCGACGGGGCAAACGCCCATGGATTTGGGAGGAAGCTTCATTGAAGTAAACGATACGTTTCTTGATGTAGGCAGCAGTAATGTGAACAAGGCATTCCAAGCGAGAGTGATGATCGCAAGTGTAATGCTCGTACTCATTTCATGTTTATTAATTGTTCCAACACTTGCAGGCCTCGCTGGAATCAATAATCCCTTTGGTCGCAGTTTCTGGTGGTACTTTAGCGATTTTTTTGAGTTTGGCTTGCGACTATCTATCTGGTGCGCTGGGGGAGTGGCGATCCTCGGTAGCTATGTAGTAATCAGCAGTACCCTCAAAAAATCAAGAGCTCGTCCAATTCGATTTAATCGCCAACGGCGTGAGGTCTGTTTTTTTCCTGACGGCTCTGATGAACCGATAATCCAACCTTGGGAAGATACTGTCGCCTGGCTTTCAATAAGTACGGGAGTTACGGGAGTAGGTGTAATGAGAAATTATACCTTTGGCATGGCCATCGATAACCCCAAGGCTGATACGGTACACTTTCTGAATCAAGAGGTAATGACACCTATTCATGGTTTAGGAAAATGGGAAGCCATCCGCATCTACATGGAAAAGGGCACTCAATTCTGCCCCGGCCAGGCCCCTTTTGAGGGCAGTCATAGTTTCAATAAAGAACGCGATGACATGCGAGAGGAATACCAACACAAGGAGCGCTCTGCACTGGGTGTGGCATGGTGGTATTTGACTCACTTAATTACGTTGTGGCGTCTTCCGTACTGGATAGCGGAATGGGATCACCGCTACAGCATGAAAGGATTTCCCGAGTCAGTTGAAAGGTGGTCAGAAGAGCTTCCACCCGAACAGTGGGCACAACCGAGCGCAGCGTTGAAAGAACAGTCAGCAAAAATCGAAAAAGCTTTTGCTCGTGGTCAAGATTTCATGAGTTACTTCAAAATAGATCTAGAGCGCTCATCAACGGAACAGGAAGCACAGCATAATTAACGAGGCGTAGGAGCCAAGAGAGCAAAAGGTGACAGGGTGATAGATGTATTTTTAGAAAATAAATCTGTCACCTTTGCTTTGCTGTAGTTGCCTAAACCGCCTACACTTTCTCGGTTGAATTGCATGCCATCCAAACCTGAACAGCAAGTCGAACTTGATCTTAAAAATCACCGCCCCACGGCAGGTGAAACTCGTCGTTTTGCCACAGGTGAAGCATTATTTTTCTCACCGCTGCCAGTTCCGACCGGGCAAATCCCAGTGGATCTCGGTGGAAGTTTTGTTGAAGTCAACGACACCTATCTGGACTTGGGTAGCAGCAATCTCACCAAGTCTTTCCAAGCACGATTAGCTGTATCACTCCCAACAGTCGTAGCTATCGTTTGTCTATTGGTTCTCCCAACATTGATGGGCTTCGCAGCATTCATAAACCCATTCGGCAGAAGCTTCTGGTTTTACTTCAACGATTTTTTTGAGTTCGGAATATCACTAGCGCTCTGGTGTGGAGGGGGCGCAGCGCTGATTGGCCTGTACGCGATTATCAGCACCACAAGGAACAAAGCCCGCGCCAGACCCATCCGATTTAACCGTCAACGCCGAGAGGTCTGTTACTTCCCGAATGGCTCCGACGAAGCCGTGATCCAGCCTTGGGAAGACACGGTTGCGTGGATCTCAGTCAGCACCGGATTCACTGGAGTAGGCGTAATCAGTAGCTACACCTTTGGCATGGCCATAGATAATCCCAAGGCCGATACGGTGCACTTTTTCACACAGGAGGTCATGACTCCTGCCCATGCCTTGGGTAAGTGGGAAGCCATACGGATCTATATGGAAAAAGGTCCAGAGTTCTGCCCAGGCAAGGCACCCTACGAGGGTCGCCACACCTTTGATAAAAAACGACAAGACATGCACGAGGAATACCAGCACAACGAACGTTCCGCTTTAGACGTTGGTTGGTGGTACCTGACACATTTGATCACTTGGTGGCGTTTTCCGTATTGGGTAGCAGAATGGGACCATCGTTTCGGCATGAAATCTCTACCTGAATCCATTGCTGAGTGGTCCAAACCTCTTCCGCCTGAACAATGGGGCAAGCCAAGCCCGGCGCTTAAAGAGCAAAGCGCGAAAATCGAAAAAGCCTTTGCTCAAGGACAGGATTTTATGACGTACTTCAAGGCAAACCTAAACGAAAGCAACGCATAGGAATTAACAAATAGCTGAGCTATATAGTTGCCAGAAATCAGATAGCCCGATAACCGTCAGGTCAAGTCTGAGCTTTTACAAAAGACCTGATGTCCAAGTACATCAATGCCATCGTGGAGCTTGCCGAGTGCGGGATTGCAGTTCCCGGGTTTGCGCTGAGTCCCGATGACCAGTACGCCGGTACCGAGGATTTTCAGGCATTCATCGAGCTGACCACCAAACGCGATGAGCTTGAGAAAAAGATCGAAGAACGTTACTCCCAATGGGTCTCGGCCACTGGCGGCAACGCGTGGCGTGGGGAAGTCAGCTTACTCAAAGTCGAGTTTCCGAAACGGGCAAAGGCCGACCCTGGGTCGCGAAATACAAGGCCCAGGACGGCAGCGTGCGCAGCGTCAACTTCGGCAAACTGTCGCTGGATCTGGAAGCCAAGGCCTGGGGATTCGCTGGCGCAAGCCTCATGCTGTCACGCGACCTGACCCTGGACCAGAAAACCGGTTACACCAGCCTGGTCGGTGTGGATATCGCTGAAAAATCCGGCGACCTCGCCAAGTTCGAAGTGTTTGCCGGCGCCCAAGCCGGTTGCAAAGTCACCGGCAAACTGTTCTGGTGCCCTCCCCCAAGCGTCCTCCCTCCTGCTCCCGTGCCCAATCGCATTTCAGCCAACCAGTGGCGCCCTTTGGCCAAACTGGAAGTTGAAGTGGCCGTGGCCATCGGCGCCGGCTACACGGGCGACATGCACCTGCGGATGCAAAACGGCCTACTGCTGTTATCGATCAAGGGCGCGCTGGTCTGGGGCGCAGGCGTCAAAGGGTATTTGACCTTTGAAGTCGGCTACGACAGCATCGTGGCCTTGACGGAACTGGTGCGACAGGAAATGGCCGCGAACCAATACAAGGACCTTGAGTGGGTCGATGGCGAAGCCATGGACTACCTGCAAAAACTGAGCTTCCTCGGCGCCACGGGCATCGATGTGGCGTTTGCCTATGTGCGCGGGTATGCCATTGTTAAAGGGATTTTTGATGCGCTGACTGAGGGGGGGCGCGGGGGGTTGATTGCTTACTCAATCGTTACCGACAAAAAACAGAAGGAGATGCAGGAATGGGTATGTAACTTGCCGCCACAGGCACTTGGACCGCTGCTATTGACCCTTAGCTCTTCTCCTGAACCTTTTTCAATAGAAGAAGACCAAGACAATAAAAGCGTCAAGGAAGACGAGGCATATCAACTACAGCAGAGAGCGATCGAACGGTGTTTAGGGTGGATATCATCCAACCCTAACGCTGCTTTACAATTCGAAGAGACAGTTATACGTATGAATCGGGATGGATTGCGACCACCGCAAGCCGGGCTGACATATTGTAAAAACAAATTCAAGCTTGATTCATTTATGGCCGAACGACTTAAAGCTCTGGACAAAGCCAGTAACGACACAAGAGCAATTTATCGCGAGCATGTAGCTAGATTAGGCGCACGACTAAATGGACACTGTGAGTACAACACCATTTATAAGGGCCCTGCTTTCGCTCCAATCCAAGATATAAAAGCAAGCTACAAGGGACCGAACATTGATTAAAATCGCATTATGCCTATTTCTATCCGTCCTTTTTTCCTGTTCCGCTTCTGCGCAATTAACACAAGAACAGCAGTCGAAAAAAGAAAGAGGACTCATTTTGTATCAGCAAAGCGACTGGTACGACTCTCAACCCTTACTAGAAAGTGCTGCCATTGCTGGTGACGAGACAGCCCAATATTACTTGGCAGAGGCAATTCGCCTGAGCAACCGATACACAACTAATGAAGCAAGAAAATGGTATGAAGCAGCTGCGCAACAGGGCAACCTATACGCAATGCTAAGACTAAGCAGTAAGAGTGATATCTGTAATGAAATGAAAAGCTGCGGTGGCAAAAGTGCAGACGAATGGCGTGAACAAGTAATACAATTAGCTCAGGAACAAGTTAAAAACAACGACACTGAAGCAATGACCGTTTTATTCATCACCAAACAAGGATTCAGCTGGTTAGAAATGGCAGCTGAGGCAGGTGATCCTCTAGCGCAGAATACACTCGCAGGAATCTACGAAGATGGGGACGGATGGTTCATCGTCCCGGGTAGCCGCGAAAAAACCATTCAAAAGTGGTACAAAGCGTCAGCTGAAGGTGGATATCCCAAAGCAATGTATTTTTATGCCAACTATTTATTCGAACATGGAGGTAAGAAAGAAGAAGTTGCTTATTGGTTGAAAAAATCAGCCGAAGGCGGGTACGTCAGCGCGGTCGGCAATTACGCCCTCAGCGTAGCCCATATACCAAACGATCTAGACTACCCAAAAAACTTGATTGAGGCTTATGGACTAGCCTATCTGATGTCTAAATTCGAGGGTGGCGGGACAGCAGCCGAAGACGGAGAAAGAATGCTCCCAAAAATCACTGAAAAAATGACCAAGGAAGAAATCAAGCAAGGTCTTCTATTTGCGGAAGAATGGAAGAAAACGCGACCACCGCTTTCTTATTTCGTCCCTGTTTACGGCTATTGAGAACTCAAAGTGGCATTACTCATTAAATTAGTGACAAGCTTTTTTCTCTTAACGCTTGCACCAAATGTTTATGCCACCCAATTGACAAAGAATCAAGCTACGGCCAAAGATAGCGGTATCGCGCTTTACAATCAAAGCGCTTGGACTTCTTCACAGTCTTTTTTGCAACCCGCCGCCGAAACGGGCAATCGAGACGCTCAGTACTACTTAGGCGAGACCATCCACCTAAGCAATAGCTACATGGCAGAGGAAGCAGTGAAATGATATGAGGCCGCAGCCGAACAAGGACATATATATTCCATGCTGCGTCTCAGTAACAAAGAAGATCTCTGCACTTTTATCGAAACCTGCAAGCAAAAAATTGGTAAGGATTGGCGGGCTCAGGCCTTAAAAATTGCACACGAACGCGCGGAGAGAGGCGACACCAAAGCAATGGTTTCGCTCTTTACAGCTAACAAGGTTTGGAGTGGCTAGAAGTGGCTGCAGAGTCGAGTAACAACTTCGCTCAGCGACTTCTTGCAAGTGCCCACCAAAAAGGAAAAGATTGGTTCGTAATTCCAGCCAGTCGAGAAAAAGCAATCGAAAAATGGTTTAAGGCATCTGCGGAAGGAGGATTCCCTCCAGGCATGTACCTTTATGCGAACTACTTGTACGAACACAACGAAAGTAAACAAGATATCGGAAATAGCTTAAGAAGACTGCCGAGTCGGGGCACATTGACGCTCTAGGCGGCTACGCCCTTAATATCGCCCATCTTCCAGATAGCTATGACTCCCCCTTAGATCTAATAAAAGCCTATGGTTATACATACCTAATTTCAAATCTGAATCGCAAAAAGCTGCAGAGCAACAATTGCGTCATCAAAGCTGAAAACCCGCATTCACTATGCATCTATTCAACCAGTTCGCCCACCACTTCATACTTCACCACGACCCGATTCCGATAAAGCCTCTCCCGTTTCACCAACGCCCCCACCTGCCCCTTTTCCCTGACCTCTCGCCAAATCTCGTTCTCGCGAAACACCCTGCTGCCCTCCCGCACAAACCGATGCGCCTCTTGAAACACGTGATAGCGATATTCCCCCACCCGATCACACAACAACTCCCCTTCGAGTTGTGTCTCGCCGACGTTCAATTTCAGCTGAAAGTGCCGATCCGTCGGGTTGTGCAATACCAGATCAACGTAGTTATAGAAAATCGCCGCGCCGGAACCGAATGGCAATACTCGCCCCTCGTCCGGGAATGGATCGAAGCTGTGGTTGGAGCGCTCGACCACGACCAGCGGTGAGTGGATCGCCATCCAGTGAATCAGGTTGCTCAGTTGGCAGATTCCGCCGCCGATACCGCGTCGTGCTTCGCCGAAGGACAGTTCCATGCCTTCGACGTAGCCGCGTTTGGCGGTTGGGCGGCCGACGAGGCGGCAGAAGGAGAAGTGTTCGCCCGGGGCGATGACGACGCCGTCGATGGCGGCGACGGCGAGTTTGAGGTTGATGACTTTGTTGTGTTGCAGGGCGAGGTCGGAGTCGCCGAGTTTGCGGATGAGTTTCGAGGTGTGTTTCAGGTAGCGGAATGGCAGGCGGTCGGCGCCGGCAACCAGGCGCGCGTAGCGTTTGCTGAAGCAGTGCCAGGCGATCTGGCGGAACAGTCTTTTTTGCCACACGCGCAGCCAGTACAGGGCCGGGTGGTAGAGGGAGAGTGGTTTCATCCGTGAGTCTACGGCGGGCGCCGTTTGTTCCTTGAAGCGTGCAAAGGGGCGCGCAGTTTAGCCTGTGGGCCGGCTTCCGTCGTGTGTGAGATGTCTTGGCTCGACACACTTTGACCCACTTGCTGAGCGGCAAATTAAGCTTCAACTAAGGTTGCGTCGCTAGCATCCCGGCCCGACAGACCCTTGCCGTCGATCAACCGTGGATGAGCTTCCCGAATGAGCCAGTTTGATTTACCAGCCGTTACGCAGCCGAATTTCAGTCTTGTATTGGTAAATTACAAAACCCCGGACATCACCCGGATGTGCCTGGAGCTGTTGCGCCAGCACGTTCAGGCGCAGCGCATTCCGGTGTGGGTGGTGGACAATGATTCGGCGGATGCCAGCCTGGATTACTTGCGCTCACTGGACTGGATCAATCTGATCGAACGTCCCTCCCCCGGCAAAGAAGCCGGGCATATTGCTCATGGCAAGGCGCTGGACATGGCGTTGGAGAAAGTTGAAACCGACTATCTGTTTTTGCTGCACACCGACACCTTTGTCTATGACAAGGAAGTCTTCGCGATGATGCTGCGTGAGTGCACAAAGACTCCGGGCATCGCGGCGGTCGGGTGTGTCGAGCAAATTAATCGTGGGGTCGTGAGAGACACCTGGCGACTAACTTCGCGCTTTTGCAAACATTATGTTCGCCGGGCCAAAACCTCGTTGGGCTTGCGCAGCAAAGAGCCGAAACCTTATCGGGAAACTCATCTCAAGAGTTTCTGCACGTTGTGGAACGCCAAGTTGATGAAGTCCCGGGGACTGCACTTTTGCATGGATGACCGGGTGCCCGGTTATACTCTGCAGGATCGAATGACAGCGTTGGGCTACGGGATCAAGCTGCTGGCGCCGCGCAAGATTTTCCGCTATCTGGATCACATCCAGGCAGGAACCGTCGCAGCTGCCGGCACCTACGGCAAAAATCACCGGCGGACCAAAATGTACCAGGCCACCCTCAAACGCTTTGAGGGCCAGACATCGGCCTAACCGCAAAAACAAAAAAGGGCGACTTAAAAGTCGCCCTTTTTTTATCTAAAATTGTATACATCCGCTCCGAAGAGGTGTTCGCCCAGTGTAATGGCCTGGCAATCCATGCACCGGTAAAGAGCCCTGACACTGGGCGAACGGGAAGGATTTTAATAGAAGTTGGCGGATATGTCGTCCTTCATAAAGTAAATTTAATGTACGAAAAAGTTAATAGATATTTATCGACGAAAACCTTTCGCGAAACTTTCAAAGCACTGCACAACTCATTTCAGATGATTGTTCTCATACAACATTCTGTACAAGAACAACCCTCTTGTAGAGTTAATACTCAGCTTTCATGCTGACTGGTCACTTTTAATATATCGGTGTAAGTGACGATAACGCTCTGCCCTTCTTTCAAATCCTTCAGTTTGGCTTGAATTTCAGGCTTCTTCACGTCGAGGATTTTCGATTGGCCCTGGGGGTTTTGCAGGGTCACCTGATTATTCTTCAAATCAATTTTGGTGATTTTCAGTTGCACCTGAATCTGCCGGTACGCTTCGCCACCCGGGTTTTCATTGCCCGGCGCCTTGCGCAGCTCGCCGCTGCGCTCGACGGTGCCAGGCAGACCTTTATCCACATCGGTATCGAGGTAAGCCGCGACGGAACGCTGAACTTCAAGTTTTACCAGATCGCCGACCTTGAGGTTGGCGAGGTTTTTCGCCTTGTCGCTCAACTGAACATGCACCTGGCGACCTTCGGCGCCTTCGAGCACGACCTGATGGTTGGCCGCATCCACGGCCAGTACTTTGGTGGTGACCTTATCGGCCTCAATGGTGGCGGACAGCGGGATTTCCGCCGCCAATGCGCCGAAGCTGGTGGCGGACAATACGGTTGCAAGAGTGATGGCCTTGGCCAGAGTGTGGAGCTTCATAAACGGTACTTTCCCTGTAATGAATGGCAGCAACCGGCGCCCACGCGTGGTCGGCACCGAATGTGCCACTGAGCATAGACGCTGTTCAGGGCTTGGCTTTTGTTTGTGGCGCGGCGGTCTCCTGCGCGGTGGATTCGCCACTGGCGGTGCCCTTGCCGCTGTCCTTGCGCTGCTTGGGGTCGGTCGGGCGCAGGGCGTCATTGTCGCGTTCGGTTTCTCCCGGTGGACGGGGCTCATCAGGATGTTCGTTGGCGGATACGGGTTTCATGGCGCGGTTCCTCAGGCTTCGGGGTCGTCCAGTTCACGGGCGACGTTCACGGCGGGCGAGTCCTTGTGCAGGTCATCGGCCTTGGCGCGCAGGATCTGCCACTGCTCAAGATCGATCGCACCTCGGCCGAGCAAGTCGTCGGCGATGCGTTGCAGGTCGAAGTAGTGAGCGTCGGGGGATTGCTGCCAGTAGGTCTGGTCGTCGAACAGGCGCTGCCAGGTGGTGAGGTCCGGGGGTTGCAGGTCGTCGCTCATGGCCAATCCTCCGCTGGTATTTACTGTGTAGAGGCGGCGAGACGAAACGGAGTTCAACTCAATGTAGGCGCTGCCGCAGGCTGCGATCTTTTGACTTTGATTTGTAAAAAACAGGATCAAAAGATCGCAGCCTGCGGCAACTCCTACAGTTGCAGTGCACCGGTCAGTAACCGGTCATTTCCAGATAACCGCGCCCACCATGGCTGCCGCTGATCCGCACCGGCCCTTCCCAGTAGGGAATGCGCAGGTTCATCCAGGCGTTGGGGTTCAACGCCGACAGGCTGATGTCGAGGTGCTTGTCGGGAATACTGATGGTCCAGCGCACCGGTATTGCGCGGCCGGCGACTTTGGCGGTGTCTTGCGGGACGAGTTTGATTTGTTCGCTACGCAGGGTTTGAACCTGGCCGTCGGCGGCGATCCAGGTACCGGTGAGGTATGGCGCGCCGTCCTTCTGGCGCATGCGGTAGAGCATGATGTGTTCACCGCTGTCCAGGTGCAGGGAGAACCAGTCCCACCCGGTTTGACTGGCCGTCAGCGGTTGGCTGCTCCATTCGCGATCGAGCCAGGCCGGGCCGCTGACGGTGTAGGTCTGGCCGTCGATCTGCAGGGTACCGCTGGCCTGAAAAAACGGCTGGCTATAGTAATACGATGCCTGGCCCTGTTCGGATTTCTGGCTGAAGCCTTGATCCCCCTGCAACACCAGCGGGCGGCTGGACGTGAGGTGAAGTTGATAGGCGAATGATTGATCGCGAGCACTGAGTTGCATGTCGCTCAACGGCTCCTGCGCTTGACCGGCAAAACGCCAATCATCGATCCACGCTTCGAACGGCGCCAGCCGTACACCCGCTTGCCCGACACCGCCACGGGCATAACGCTCGGCGGCGTGATGGACCGAACCGGACGTCACTGCCGCATGCCCCAGCCAGATCGTCTGGTTGCTCCACCCGCTCTGCTCCGGAACCGGTTTCAATGCGCTGCGAAACAGCGTCCATTGCACACCGAAATCATTGCCCTGCTGATCTTTGAGATTGGCGGTGACGTACCACCACTCGATACGAAAACCCTCATGAGCACCGTGATCGGCCGGGAAGCTGAACACCCGCCCCGGCACCACGGGAGTGAATTGGGCTGCCTGGTCGCCGAGCCCGGCAAAACCCTTTTGCGCAGGCTCCGGTTGATCACAGCCGACCAGCAGCAATGCCAGGCACAGCGCGACCCGGTTAATCCTCATGGGCAAACGTCCTCAGCAGGTCCGCCGGTTGCGTGCGGTACAACGAATACAGCGGCCAGGCTGACGCGAGCAACGTCGCCAGCAGCGCCAGCCCCATCAATTGCAGCAATTGCAGCGGAAAGATCCGCAACGGCAAACGCCAGCCGAACGCCTGCACATTGATCACTGCATCCAGACACCACGCCAGCGCGATCCCCAGCGGCAGCGCCAACACCAGCGTCAGCACCGCCAGCAGCCAGGTCTGGCCGAGGTTGAGCAGCATCAACTGGCGGCGCGTCACGCCCAAGGCCCACAACGGCGCGAGTTGCCCGAGGCGGCTCTGGCTCTGGGTCAGCAGGCTGATGAACAGCGCCACACCGGCCACCGCCAGCGTCAGGCTGTTGAGCGCCGCGGTGGCGGCGAAGGTGCGTTCGAACACTTGCACCGACCAACCCTTGAGCCGCGCCTGATCGACGATGCGGCTGTCATCGATCTGGAAGCGCGTTTGCAGCGCCGTCAACAACGGCGGGATGTCTGGCGGTGCGATGCGCAGGTTGAACCGGTTCGGCGTCAGTGCCGGCCACAGACGCAGCAGGTGGTTGCTGTTGACAAGCACGTGCCCCTTGGGATTGCCGTAGTCGGCGTAGATCCCGACGATCCGCGGCGACCACGATCCGCCCGGGGTCGGCAGGCTCAGATGATCCCCCGCACGCACCTTCAGGCGCCGCGCCAATTGCTCGCTGAGCATCACCGCATCGTCGTTCGCCAGATGCGCCCAAGGGTCCCCGGCAATCGCGTCGAGCAACGGCCAATGCTGCCGATAATGGGGATGATCGATCACCCCGAACACCTCCGCCGGCCAGCCTTGCAGGGTCACCGCCACTTGCCAGTTGGGCAGCACGGCGCTGACCTTCGGCTGCTGTTTGAGCCAGGTGTAGAGTTCGCGGGACTGCGCCGGATTGACCGGGTTGATGTACAGCTCGGCGCTCAGGCGTTGTTCGAGCCAGTCGTTGAAGGTCTGGCGAAAACCGGCGGTCATGCTGCCGGCGCCGATGTTCGCCGCCAGCGCCAGCAGCAACGCCATCAGCGCCAGACTCAGCGCCGGCAGTTGCTGGCGACAGTCAGCGAGAAACCACTGGCCGAGCACCGAGCGACTGCGCCCGAGCAGTTGATTGAGCACCGCGCTCAACAGCACCGGTAGCGCCAGCGCGGCGCCGAGCAGCAGCCCGGCCATCAATGCAAAACCGCTGCCGAGGCTGTCGCCCCAGACCCACGCCAGCAGCGCCATCGCGCCCAATAGCGCCGCCAGCCAACCCTGGCGCCGCAGCCAGCGCGCATGCTGCTGATGCCAGGCCTGCGGGTCCGCCACCGCCAACAACGGCAAGCGTGCCGCGCGCAACAGACTGTTGGCGCCGGCCAGCAACGCGCCGAACAGGCTCAAGCCGATGCCGCTGAACCACCACCACGGACTCAGGCGCAACTGCCCCGCCACTTCCGCACCGTACAAACCACGCAGGCTGGCGGCGACGTCCGGCAACAACACACTCGCCAGCCAGTAACCGCTGATGACCCCGAACACGCCGCCGACCAGGGCCAGCACACCCAGTTCGACGATCAGGCTGCCGATCAGCATCCGCGCACTCACCCCGCAGGCACGCAGGGTGCGCAGCAATCCGCGCCGTTGCTCCAGCGCCAGGCCAATGGCCGCGTGAACGATGAACAGCCCGACCACGAACGAGAGAAATCCCAAGGCATCGAGATTCAAGTGAAAGCTCTCGGTCAGGCGCACCAGATTGTTTTCCTCGGCGCTGCTTTTAAGTTGCAGCAGCCCTTTGAGCGCGGGCGGCAGCTCGGCATGAAACTCCTTCGGCAGTAGCAGCCGCGACAGTTGCCCGGGTTGTTCTAGCAGGGTTTGCGCAACGCCGATGTCCACCAGCAACACGCCCGGGGCCATGTCCTTTTGCGCGCGCAGCGGCGGCAGGGTCTGGCCGTTGACGGTTTGCGGCGTGGCGCCCTCGCTGAGGTTCAAGGCCTGCAACGTCTCAGGCGAAATCCACGTACTGCCCGGCGGCGAGAAAAACTCGACGATGCGCTCGATCGGCATCGCCTGCCCGGCCACCGCAGAGTCCGCCGGCAGCGACACCGGCTCAATGCCCATCAGTTGCAGACGCTGGTTGTCGTGATCCTTGAGGACCAATCGCCCCTGCAGCAGCGGCGAGACCGGCCAGCCTTCGCGACGCAGATCGACAAACCATTGCTGCGTAAATGTCGCGCCATTGGGGGCGCCAAGGCTGGCCTGCGGTTCGCCGCCGATCATCTGGCTGGCCCGGGCGTAACTGTCGCGGGCCTGACTGTTCAGCGCCTCGACCCCGGTCAGCAGACTGGTCGCCAGCCACAACCCGGTCAGCACACTGAAGAACTGCACCGGATGCCGTCGCCAATGGCTGAGCAGCGCGCGCAGGGTCTGCCAGAAAACGTTCACGTCAGACGGCCGCTGGACAACACCACCCGCTGCGCCAGCCGCGCCGCAACGCGCGGGCTGTGTGTGACCATCAGCAGCGTGGTCGGCGTGTCGTCGAGCAACTCCAGCAACAGGCGCAACACTTCATCGCTGGTGGCTTCGTCGAGGCTGCCGGTCGGCTCGTCCGCCAACAGCAATTTCGGTCGCGACGCCAAGGCCCGAGCCAACGCAACCCGCTGCTGCTGGCCGCCGGAAAGTTGTTCGGGATAACGCTTGAGCAACTCGCCCAGCCCCAGTCGCTGCACCAGATGTGCCTGCCAGCGCGGGTCATGACGCCCGGCCAGGCGCGCCTGAAACGCCAGATTGTCCTCGACCCGCAGGCTGCCGATCAGGTTGAACTGCTGGAACACCAGACCGATTTCGGTACGGCGCCAGTCGGCCAGTTGCGCTTCGCTCATGCTCTCGAGCCGATGCTCGCCACTGCGGATGCTGCCGCGATCGACCTTGTCGAGGCCGGCGATCAGGTGCAGCAAGGTGCTTTTGCCACTGCCGGATTCGCCCATCAGCGCCAGACTGCTGCCGGGTTCGAGCGTCAGGTCGACGCCTTGCAGCACCGCTATCGGGCCTTGGGGGGTGAGGTAACTTTTGAAAACGCCTTGAACCTGAAGCATGCCGCCATCCGCTGGGTCAGTGTGGGGCAAGGATAGCGGATAGCGGGCTGATCAAATCAGTGGTGTTCGCACTGCTCTCTTCGCGAGCGAGCTCGCTCCCACAGGGGATCGCATTTCAAGGTGGGAGCGCGCTTGCTCGCGAAGCGGCTGGCACGACCACCCCAGCACTCACTGCCCGGCTGCCACACTGGTCGCCGCCTCCCCCGGCGTGACGATGGTATTCAGATCAATGTACTTCCACTCAGGCTTGGCCCCCAATCGCGCGTTGAAGCGGTAGTTGAAGGTGAAGTCATCGGCCGTCGGCTGGGTCAGCGACTTGCCATACAACGCTTCGACGCCCGCCAGGTCGTAACCCATCAACTGCAGCAGGGTCGGAAAGATGTTGTAGTGGCTGGAACGGTCCTTGTTCGTCAGCAACGATTGCGCCCAGTCCGGGCCGTGCAACTGATCGCCCTGAATCACCACCAGCGGCACCAGCCCTTCTTCCTCCACCGGATCGCCACCGCAGTGCGTATTGAGCCCGGGGTTGCCGCGTTCATGCAGGTCCTGACCGTGATCGGAGGTGTAGATCAGCAGCGCATTGTTCAGCCTGGCCTGGGCAAACACCCGCGCGAAGAACTCGCCGACGTTCCACAGCACCGTGTTCTTGTAGGCGTTGCGGTACAACACCCAATCGTCCGGCTGGCCGTTGAAACCGTCGCGCTTGCCGGTGTCGGCCACCTCGGTGAACTGCCCGCGCGGCAGCGTCGGGCGGTAGGCCATGAAGGCGTCGGGGTATTTGTCGTGCACTGGAAAATGCGCGCCGACCTTGTTGATCACCACCAACTCGGGCTGATCGTCGTTGAGCAGTTCGATCAGCTTCGCGGCGGCGGCCATGTCGCGGTCACGCACGCTGGTCTGGTCGAACTGGACGAACGCGTCGATGTCCTTTTTTTCGGTGTCGGTCATCAGGTTCTGCAAATTGCCACCCGTGCGCTGGGCGTCGATGTACACCGTGCGCAACCCGGCCTTTTTCGCGTACTGCCAGATCGACGGCAGCGTGCTGTTGATCCGTATGTAATCGGCGCGTGTGCCGCCGTAGCGCAGGGTGACGTTGGTGTCGGCGCTGCAGTTGGCGATGGACGCGGCGTAGCCGTAATTAAAGATGTCGACACCCGGATGCGCCTGCTTGAGGTTGCTGTGCACCCCGAATGGCGCGTTGATGTCCAGGTAATTGCCGGAGATGCTTTCGTCGATGATCAGCACGATGTCGTGATTGACCGCGGGTGCACTGCGCGCCAGCGTCACCGGTTCACGCGGGCCGACTGTGTTGTGCAGCGCTTCATAGGCGAACAGGTTCAGATAGGCCAGCGGCGTGTACATGATCGGCAAGCCGCGCGCGCCCTCGCCCGCCCGCAGGAACAACACCGCACTCAACAGCAATACGCCACATACCGGCGCCGCCACGCGCAACACGTTGGGCACCACCAGCGCGTGACGCGGCTTGAGCCCGATGCCGAACAGCAACAGCAGGCCACTGAGCGCGCCATGAATGATCGCGTCGCGGTACTGGTAGGCAGCCTCCTGGATGAAGCCGCCGGAGTACACCAGCGAGACAAAGCTGCTGTAGCTCAGGTAATCGGCGGTGACCCGGGTGTAAACATCAAAAAATACCGCCGAGACAAATAGCGTTATCGCGAATAAGTGTCGAACCCATGCCTGACGAATATAAGCCGTTAGATATAATGCTAAAGTGAGCGCCAAAAACATCGCGCCAAAAAGAAGTACAGCAAAACCGACACCGATAGCATTTAACCGATCAATGTAATATTCGGAATAAAGCAGCAGATAAATAATTAAAAGCAGTTCTTTCAGATATCGAAACATGGCAATTCCGGTCATTCAAAACGGCATTGGGTCAATAGTTTGTCGGTCAAAATCTGACACTAGCACCCGGCTATCAAAGCGCAAGAAAAGCCTGACTTTTCCCTGAAGCGTCAAAAAAACGTTGACTCATTCCTGACACACTCCAGCCGCTACAAGTCTTTAATTTCACGGCTTTCGACCGTTTATCGTTTTCTTCGGGATTTGAAAAAAGCGTCAAGAACGCGACAAATCCAGCAATAGCAAGCACTTGATGGCCAATAGCCTGAAAAATGCCCGGTGTTATACACATGCAACATGTCATTTTGCTGACACGCTTTTCCATGCCTGCGCTATACCCCTTTTGACAGTTCAATTTTTATTATCTTCCACCGTCTTACGAGGCACGCCAACTATGGACGTGAGCGTATTTGGTACGGGCTATGTTGGCCTTATACAAGCCGCCGCACTTGCCGATGTCGGACATCGGGTTTTATGTGTGGATATTGACCCGAACAAGATTAAACAACTGCAACAGGGCGTTCCGCCTATTAGCGAACCGGGTTTATCTGCAGCGCTGGAAGAAAACATCAAGGCCGGCCGTTTACTGTTCAGCACCCAGGCCAGCGACGCGGTGGAGCATGCCGAGCTGATTTTCATCGCCGTGGGCACCCCCGCCGATGAGGACGGTTCCGCCGACCTGACTCACGTGCTCAACGTCGCCCGGCAAATCGCCTCGCACATGGAGGCTGATCGCACCCTGATCATCAAGTCCACGGTACCGGTCGGTACGGCGGACCAGGTCGCCGCCAAGGCCAACGAAGAACTGCTGCGCCGTGACCGTAGCAGCCTCAAGGTGCGGGTGGTGTCCAATCCGGAATTTCTCAAGGAAGGCAGCGCCCTCGCCGATTGCATGCGCCCGGACCGGATCATCGTCGGCACCCGCGACGACGCGGCCCGCGAGCAGATGAGCGAGCTGTACGCGCCGTTCTGCCGCAATCACGAAAAACTGATGTTCATGGACAACCGCAGCGCCGAGCTGACCAAGTACGCCGCCAACGCGATGCTCGCCACGCGCATCAGCTTCATGAACGAACTGGCCAACCTCACCGAACTGCTGGGCGCCGACATCGAAGCCGTGCGCAAAGGCATCGGCTCCGACCCACGCATCGGCTACCACTTCATCTACCCCGGTTGCGGCTTCGGCGGTTCATGCTTCCCCAAGGATCTGCGCGCCCTGCTGCACACCGCCGAACACAACGGCATGCCGCTGAAGCTGCTGCGCAGTGTCACCGACGTCAACGACAGCCAGCGGCACATCCTGTTCAGCAAACTCAAGGCGCAGTTTCCGCAAGGCCTGGCCGGCAAGTCGATCGCGATCTGGGGCCTGGCGTTCAAACCCAATACTGATGACATGCGCGAAGCCCCCAGCCGCTATCTGATGGACGCGCTGTGGGCCGAAGGCGCCAGCGTGCAGGCCTACGATCCGGAAGCCATGTCCGAGTGCCGGCGCCTGTATGGTTATCGCAGCGACCTGCACCTGTGCGCCACCCGCGACGACACCCTGGAAGATGCCGATGCACTGGTGATCTGCACCGAGTGGAAGAATTTTCGCGTGGTGGATTTCGAGCTGCTGGCGAGCAAGCTGCGCTCGAAGGTGATTGTCGACGGTCGCAACCTCTACAACCCGGAACACGTAGCCGCCGCCGGCCTGCATTACAGCGGCATCGGTCTGCGCCACATCGCTCCGGAAGGACTGCGCCCATGAAAATCCTGGTCACCGGCGCAGCCGGCTTCATTGGCGCCCATTGCGTGTTGCGGCTGATGCGCGACGGGCATGCGGTGGTCGGCCTGGACAATTTCAACGGCTATTACGACCCGCAGCTCAAACACGACCGCGTGCAATGGGTGCGTGATCAGGTCGGACATTTTCCGCTGGCGCGGATTGACCTGGCCGATGCCGCCGCGATCGAAGCGCTGTTTGTCCGCGAGCAACCGCAAGTGGTGATCCACCTCGCGGCGCAGGCCGGGGTGCGCTACTCGCTGGAAAATCCACGGGCCTATCTGGACAGCAATCTCAGCGGTTTCCTGAACATTCTCGAAGGCTGCCGGCATCATCCGGTCGAGCATCTGATCTACGCCTCGTCGAGCTCGGTGTACGGCGCCAACCAGCACACCCCGTATTCGGTGCGCGACGGCGTCAATCACCCGTTGTCGCTGTACGCCGCCACCAAAAAAGCCAACGAGCTGATGGCCCACAGTTACAGCCACCTGTTCGGTATTCCCAGCACCGGCCTGCGCTTTTTCACCGTGTACGGCCCCTGGGGTCGGCCCGACATGTCGCCGATCCAGTTCGCCCGCGCGATCACCGAAGGCACGCCGCTGAAACTGTTCAACTACGGCGAGCACCAACGGGACTTCACCTACATCGACGACATCGTCGAAAGCATCGCCCGCCTCGCCGACCATCCGCCGCACAACCACCCGGAGTGGGATCGCGAACATCCCGACGCGGGCAGCAGCATGGCGCCGTGGTGCCTGTTCAATATCGGCGGCCACCACCCGGTGGAGCTGAAAACCTATCTGGCGCTGATGGAAAAACACCTCGGCCAGAAAGCCATTGTCGAGCTCTTGCCCCTGCAACCGGGCGATGTGCTCAACACCTGTGCCGAGACCGATGATCTGGCCCAGGCCACCGGGTTCCAGCCCCGGATCGAGCTGGATGAAGGACTGGGGCGTTTCATCGCCTGGTTTCGCGACTACTACCCCACTGCCTGTCACCCACGCGCCGCTCGCGGCTGAACATCAGCGGAGGACCCCATGACTGGACATGAGCAAGGTGTACCGATCAATCAAATGCGCCGCGACAAGCGCATGGACCCCGAGCACCGAATGCGCCTCGATACCGCCATCCACATGCAGGGCCGTGGCTGGTTGACCGGCCGCGACGGTGGCCGGCCCTGGACGCTGTCGCGCACCAACCGGGTGCTGGCCTGCTTCGGTGCGCTGCTGATCCTGGTGGTGTTTTCGCCGCTGCTGCTGGGGCTGGCGCTGGCCATCAAACTCACCAGTCCGGGACCGGTGATGTTCGTGCAGAAACGCACCGGTTATCGCGGGCGCAAGTTCGGCATGTACAAGTTCCGCACCATGGTGTGCAACGCCGAAGAACTGAAGGAATCGCTGCGCCACCTCAACAAGCACGGGGTCGACGCCATCGATTTCAAGATCGACAAGGACCCACGCATCACCGGGATCGGCGGTTTCCTGCGGCGCACCAGCCTCGACGAACTGCCCAACCTGATCAACGTGGTGACCGGTGACATGCGCCTGGTCGGGCCTCGTCCGACCTCGTTCAATGCCTACCGCTACAAGGACAATCACCTCGCCCGCCTGAGCATCTACCCCGGCATGACCGGCCTGTGGCAGATCTCCGGACGCAGCAACATCGACTTCGACCAGCGCGTTGAGTTGGACCTCAGCTATATCGCCGAGCAAAGCCTTTTGCTTGATCTGAAGATCCTGTTGAAAACCCCCTTCAAAGTATTCAGCGGCCACGGAGCAAGCTAATGGACGGTTCAACCAATAAAAGCCTGAGCATTGCCAACCCCAGCGAATCGAACCTGATCTCGACCGTGCTGGATCTGGATCTGCGGATCCTCTTTCTGACCGCCGCCAACCCCGGCGCCGGCACTACCACCAGTGCCCTGGCGCTGGCCAGCCAACTGGCGCAGATGAGCAGCGGCCAGGTGCTGCTGGTCGATGCCAGCCAGTCGGCGAGCAATCTCACGCAACAACTGAACCTCGGCAAGGAGCGCGGCCTGCGCGACCTGTTGTTCAACCCGGACAACCCGCCGCTGTTGCAGGACTGCGTGGTGCAGGTCTCGAGCCTGCCGTTCCATGTCCTGCCCAACGGCCGGCCGATTCGCACCCTGGAGCACCTGACCGCCGAACGCCTGAGCCCTCTGCTCGATCGGTTGGGCACCCAGTACCGCTTCGTGGTGATCGACGGTGACGCGGTGTATTCCGCGGCCGACACGCTGGTGCTCGCTACTCAGGTCGATGGCGTGGTGTTTGTCGTACGCGCCGAAGACACCCGCTGGGAAGTCGCCCAGGCCGCCGTGCAACGCCTGACCCAGGCCGGGGCGAAAGTGGTCGGCAGCGTGTTCAACCGGCGCAAGTACTACATGCCCAAATGGCTTTACAAAAACCTGTAAGCAAACGCGAAGGATGACGCCATGAACGCCAAGATACTTGTTCTGCTGATGCTGCCGCTTGCAGGCTGCTCCAGCACTTCCGAAACCCAGAACATGCCGGTGAATATTCTCACCGCCACGCCGGCCAACGCCCAGGCGACCGACATGCCCAAGGTCGAACAGACCCTGCGCCCGCAAGACGTGCTGGATGTGATCTTCCACATCAGCACCAGCGGCTCGGACGCCTACCGCGTGCAGTCGGGCGACCAGATCGGCCTGAACTTCACGGCGGCGAGCCAGCTCAACGGCAACCAGCTGGTGCTGCCCGACGGCACCATCAGCCTGCCGGGGGCCAACACCTCGGTGAAAATCGCCGGGCTCACCGGCGATGAAGCACGCGATGAAATCCAGCGGGCCTACCAGCGCAAGCAGCTGTTCCAGCCCAACCGCAATCAGCTGACCGTGCAGATCATCAGCCCGCTGACCAATGAGCAAAACCTCAAAAGCGCCCTCAATCACCCGGCCACCGGCATGAGCCGCGAGATCACCGTGGGCAACGACGGGTATGCAAGCTTCCCGGAAATCGGCGCCGTGCCGCTGCAAGGCATGACCATCAATCAACTGGAAACCTTCCTCAACCAGAAGTACGCACAGTTGCCGGGGCGGATGAGCGTCGATGTGATGCTCAAGTCCACCGCCGGCAACGAGATCTACGTGCTCGGCGAAGTCGGCCAGCCGGGTTCCTACCCGATCCGCCGTCCGGTGTCGGTGCTTGAAGCGCTGACCCTGGCCCGTGGCACCAACGTCAAGGCGCGTCTGGATTCGGTGGTGATCATGCGCCGCAACGGCAACCAGGTGCAGGCCGTGCACTACGACGTGGAAAAAGCCCTGGCGGGCGACGCGTCGCAGATCGCCTACCTGCAACCGGACGACATGCTGTTCGTGCCGAAAACCAAACTGGCGAGTGCCGGCGAACTGGCTCGACAACTGGCGGACGTGGTGCTGTTCCAGGGCGTGGGCTTCAGCTTCGGCTACCGCGTCGACAACAAAGGCAGTAACAACAACTGACTCTCAGGTGAACGATCATGAATCCAAAGGAAAACTACCTGCATGAGTTCTTCAGGATCTTCTTCGCCAACAAGCAATTGGTGAAACGGGTCTTCCTGATCTTTGCAGTCATCGCGTTGCTACTGCCGCTGGTGCTCAAACAGAGCTTCGATATCACCGCGCAGGTGATCGTGCAGTCGAAAAAACTCTCCCAGGGTGACGCCACCACGTCACTGACGGTCGATAACGCCACCTTCATTCCGCCTTCGCTGGCGGACATGGAAACCGAAAGCAATATCCTGCGGTCCCCGGCGCTGATCCGCCAGACCATCAGCGAGCTGCGCGACAAGGGCGAATACGACCCTCCAGTGGGCGTATTCGCCAAACTGGTGAGTGGGCCGTTCAAGCGCTACGTCTCCTCGCCGCTGCGCCAGTACGTGATCAATCCGATGCGCAATATGTTCGGGCTGCAAACCGATCCGGTGCGTGACACCGTACTCGATGGCCTGACTCAAGACGCCATCGACAGCCTGAAGATCGAGACCCTGCCCGGCTCCAACGTGATCTCGATCATCTACAGCTTCCCGGATCCGCATCAGGGCACGACGTTTGTCGCCTCCTTGCTGCAGAACTATCTGGTCAGCCGTCAGGCGCTGCAATCGATCGACCTGCCACAGTCCTTCTACGAAACCAAGAAGCACTTGTATCAGGTGCGTCTCGATGGGCTGGAAGGCAATCGCCAGGCGTTGCTCGAAAGTGTTGCTTCGTCTGATCCGAAGGAGGAAATCACCTTCCGCCTGAACGCGATCAACACCGAGGAGCAAGCCCTGAACCTGTACCAGGATCGCCTGTTGCAGAGCCAGCGCTGGCTCGAATACCTGAAAACCGCGCTGACTGCCGCCAGCAGCAACAAGCTCAACGACTACACCTTCCCCTTCACCTTCACCACCACCGTCGATAACGTGGCGTTCGAGGATCGGGAAATCAAACAGCTGGGCGAACAACTGACCTCCCAGGTCAGCCGCTACATGAATGACCTGGCCGTGTTCCAGCCCGGCAGCGAGCCGATGCTGCTGACCCGCGAGCAAATTGCCCGCACCCGTCAGCAATTTCTCAAAGTGGTGAGCAACCGCATTCAGGAACGCACCACCGACCTGGCGGTGGTGCAACAGGTGATCGAGCAGAAAACCGCGCGCATCGCCGAGTTCAAGAACCGCATCCACACCTTGCAGCAAACCCAAAGCAAGCTGCGGCAGATGGACACGGAAATCGACGCGCTGCACACGGCGTTCTCGACCTACGCGCAACGCTTCGCCGAAAGCAGCACCGCCGGTTCGCTCAACGACGATCTGTCGAACGCCAAAGTCCTCAGCCCGCCGTTCGAACCGACCGAGCCGGCCTTCCCCAAACCGCTGCTGATCATTCCGTTCGGGCTGCTCACCGGTCTGCTGCTGGCGATCGCCCTGGTCTATGTGCGTGAGTTCTTCGATCACCGTTTCAAGCATCCTGCGCAAATCTCCCACGAACTGGGCCTGCCGGTGTTGCTGGTGATCAACGACGAGAACGTGCTGCCAAGCAATCCGCACAAGAACTGGACCGTGCCAAGCTTCGTGCACTGGGTGCGCAATTGAACACGCTGTCCACCCCGAACGCCGCGCTGCCGATCATTCATTTGCTCAGCAGCGGCGGCTTCTATGGGGCCGAGCGCATGTTGCTCGATCACTGTCTGGCGACACCGGGGCAGCACCAGGTGCTGTTTCTCGATGCACCGCCGGCGTTGATCGCGCGCTTTCGCGAGGCCGGGGTGGACTGCCGGGGTTGTGCCGGGCTGGGTGAACTGTTGCGCCACCTGCGTGCCCGGCGCAGCGAACAGCCGCTGATCAACACCCACAACTTCAAAGGGCTGTTGCTCGGCTGGGTCGGGGCGACGCTGTTGCGTTTGCCGCTGGTCATCACCCAGCACGGCTTCACCCCACGCAGCCGCAAGCAGAAGTTCTACACCTGGCTGAGTTTGCAGCTGTGCCGCACGGCGTCGGTGGATCGTGTGGTGTGCGTGGCCGAGAGCATCGCCTTACTGCATCGTCAGGCCAGTGTGCAGGCGGAAAAACTGCAGGTGATTCCCAACGGTCTACCGGCCGCCGCCGCGCTGGTGAGCAACGTGGATCGTCAGCGCTGGCTGGCCGGTTACGTCGGTCGCTTGAGCAGCGAGAAAGGCCCGGACCTGTTTCTCGATGCGCTGATTCCGCTGTGTCACCAGCATCCGCAACTGGATGCCGTGATGCTCGGCGACGGGCCGGAACGCGAAGCACTGCAGGCGCGAATCGACGCCGCCGGACTGTCGCAACGGATTCGCCTGCCCGGTTACCAGACCGCCATGCAACCGTGGTGGCAGCGACTGGATGCTCTGGTGATCAGCTCGCGCACCGAAGGCACGCCGATGATTTTGCTCGAAGCGATGCAGGCCGGTGTGCCGGTGGTGGCGTTCGCCGTCGGTGGTATTCCGGATGTGCTTGAGCATCGACACAACGGTCTGCTGGCGACACCCGTCGACAGCGATGCCCTCGCCCGCCAGCTCGACAACCTGCTGAACGAGCCGAACCTGGCCCGGCAATTGTGCGACAACGCAAAGCGTACGCAACAGGATCGCTACGACCTCAAGGCCTTGGCCGAACGCTGGTCGCAGCTGTACATCCGCACGGCACGGGAGGCACGCGCATGATTTTCCCGCTCTCGATCGTCAGTCTGCTCGGCCTGGTGTGCATTGGTTTGCTCGCCAGCCCTTATCCGTTTCTGGCACCGGGCGCTGTCATTGGCCTGGTGGGTTTCTCGGTGCTGTATCGCAAGCCGGCCTGGGGCCTGCTGGGTATTGCCGCGCTGGTGCCGTTCGAAGGGTTCTTCAAGGACAGCTCTGTGTCCGGAAGCAAACTGATCGGCGCCTCGCTGGCGGTGATCCTGATGCTGCAACTGGCCCTGCACCAGATTCCAGGCGAGCGTCTGCGCAGCAATATCTGGCGGTTTCTGCTGTGGTTTCTGGTCCTGTATTTCCTCAGCCTGCTCAATACCGATGACCTGGGCATGTCGCTGGGGCACCTGCGCGAGCTGAGCGTGGGCCTGATCCTGTTTGTCATCACCCTGCTGATCGGTCGCGAACTGAACCTCGACCTGTTCGCCAGGCTGGTGACCCTGAGTGTCAGCACGACCTGCGCCATGGCGATGTTCTCGGCCAAATTCCAGGATCAGGGGCGCGCTGCGGGGCTGCTCGAAGACCCCAACGCCTTCGCCCTGCTGATCGCCTTCGCCATTCCGTTGGCGCTGTTGTTGGTGATTCGCGGTCCGAACCTGTTGCACCGCTTGTTCTGGGGCGTTTGCTGCGTGCTGCTGCTCGGCGGCATGACCAAGACCGAGTCGCGTTCCGGGCTGGTGGTGGTGGCCTTGAGTCTGTTGATCGGCTGCTGGCACTACCGTGCCCAACTCACCCGGATCCGTCCACGGCACCTGGGGTTTGCCATGCTGGGCGCGGCGATCGTGATTCCGCTGGCAATCTATGCCATGCCCGCCGGATACATCGCGCGCATTCAGTCGCTGAGTATTCTCAGCGCCGGCTCCAAAGCACAGGATGAATCCCTCGGCCGCCGCGCTTCGTACATCGTGGTCGGCGGGCAGATGATCCGCGAAAATCCGCTGCTCGGCTCCGGCCCCGGCACCTTCCCGCTGCACTACGCGACCACCGGTTACGCCAAGGCGTTTTCCGCCAACCGCAAGATCGGCGACCTGTACCGCCGAGCCCACAACACCTATCTGGAAATCTTCAGTGAGCTGGGAATTCCCGCCGGCCTGCTGTTCGTCGGCATGCTCGGCCTGGGCCTGTACAACCTGATTCGCGCACGCGCCGCCTGGATGCTGCGGCGCGACTGGCAGCAGGCGGACCTGATGACCCACCTGGGCGTGAGCTTCCTGTCGCTGACCCTGTTCTTGATGTTCCTCAGTGCACCGAACCAGAAGTACGTGTGGATCATGCTCGCGCTGACCAGCGTCCTGCGCCTCAAAGCCGAACAGGCCCCCCTGACCGAGGCCCGAGCATGAGCCGGATCAGCATCATCATCCCGATGTACAACGAGGCCCGGCACATCGGGCGCACGCTGCTGGCCGCGCAAAAGGCCGCGCATGCCGCCGATGTCGAGTGCGAGTTGATTGTGGTCGACAACGGCTCCAGCGACGACGGCCCGCACATCGCCCGCCAGTTTGGTGCGCAGGTGCTGGTGCTGCCGGGCTTGATGATCGGCGCCCTGCGCAATCGCGGCGCCCTGCTGGCGACCGGTGAATGGATCGCGTTCATCGATGCCGACGTTGAGATGCCTGAAGACTGGCTCAAGCCGTTGTTCGAGCTGCAAGCCAGTGGTCAGGCCGATGTGTTCGGTCTCGATCTGCACACCCCCGCCGCCGCGCCGTGGTACGCCGCCGCCTGGCAACGGCGCACGCTGCGGCCGGCGAGTCAGACGTCGCACACGGTGGACTGGCTGCCCAGTTGCAACCTGCTGATGCGTCGGCACTGGTTCGACAAGGTCGGCGGCTTCAACGAACACCTGCGCACCGGCGAAGACAAGGAGTTCACCCTGCGCCTGCACGAACACGGCGCGCGGCTGCTGTCGGTGAACAGCCGTGTGGCCCTGCATTGGGGCTACGAAATGAACTGGCGCGAGTGGATGGGCAAGGAAATGTGGCGTCAGGGCAGTCATCTGCAACTGCTGCGCACGCATGGTTTGAGCCTGCGCCTGCTGCGCTTTCCGATGCTGTCGATTGGCGTGTGGATCCTGGATTTCCTGACCCTCTCCGCCCTGTTCGACGGCTTTCCGCAGCACGCCGCGATCATGGTGCTGCTGACCCTGCTGCCCGGACTGGTCCTGAGCATTCGCCAGAGTGCGCGCCATCACAACCTCGCGCTGACCCTGCAACTGTGGGTCCTGCACTGGTTGCGTCTGCATCTTGCCGGCGCCGCCTTCATTCTCAGTCTGTGTCATTGGACCGCCAGGAGGCCTGCCCGTGGCTGAATTCATTTTCTGGCTGTGCCTGCTGCTGCCGGCGTACGCCTATCTGGGCTATCCACTGCTGCTGAGCCTGCTGGCGCCACTGTTTCCGGCCTGGCGCCATACCCCGGCACCGCCGCTGAACATCAGCATCGTGATCGCCGCACACAACGAGGCGCGGCACATCGAGCACAAGTTGCGCACGCTGCTGGCGCAGGACTATCAACCGGCCACGTTGCAGATCATTCTCGCCAGCGACGGCTCCACCGACGACACCGTGGCCTGCGCACGCAAGATAGTTGACCCGCGCATCACCGTGCTCGATCTGCCGCGTCAGGGCAAAGCGGCGACACTGAATGCCGGCGTGGCGCTGACCCGCGGCGATATCCTGGTGTTCACCGACGCCGACAACCAATGGTCGCGGGAAACCCTCGGTTACCTGCTGGCGCCACTGAACGATCCCACCGTCGGTGCCTGTGCCGGGCACATGGTGATTCCGGTGACCGGTGGCGGCTTGAGCATCGGCGACAGTCTGTACCGGCATTACGAGGGCTGGCTGCGCCGGGTCGAGAACCGTACCGGTTGCATGGTCTCGGCCGACGGCGCGCTGCTCGCCCTGCGCCGCGAGCTGTTCCAGAACGTGCCGGCGGAGGTCAATGACGATTTCTTTCTCAGTACCTGCGCCCCCGTCGCATTCAAACGCATTGTGTACGTGCCCGAGGCGCAAGTGATCGACCACGGTGTGGACGAGGCGGACAAACAGTTTCGCCGTCGTCAGCGCGTGACCGTCGGTGGCCTGCAAAGCCTCGCCCAGCGCAGTGAGCTGCTCAACCCGCTCAAACATGGCCTGTATTCGCTTGCGCTGATCAGCCACAAGCTGATCCGCCGTCTGGCGCCGATCCTCCTGCTGCCGTTGCTGCTGAGCAGCTTCTGGCTGTGGGACGACCATGGTTTCTATCGACTGGCGCTGATCGCACAACTGTTCGGCTACACCATGGCGATCGCCGGACTGCTCGACTCACAACACCGATTACCCAAACCGTTTCGTCTGGCGGCCTTCCTGCTGGTGACGCTCGCCGGCATGAGCATCGGCCTGTGGCAGTTCCTGCGCGGCCACCGTTACGCCCAGTGGAACCCTGAACAAAACCGCTGAAAGGACCAAAGCCATGGCGATCAAACAATTAATAAAACGCACCAGTGGCTGGCTTTACCTCAACTCCCCCGTGGGACGAAATCAGTTGCAGGGCGCCGGGGTGATCCTGATGTTGCACCGGGTGCTGGGCAACGACCGCGCCGCCGACCTGCCGCACCGCAATGAACTGTGCGTCGGGCCCAAGGCCTTCGAACACCTGCTGGTGTGGCTGCGCCGGCACTTCGATTGCGTGCCGCTGATGGACATCCTCGCGCCGAATTCACTGCGCAGCGAACGCCCGCGGGTGGCGCTGACCTTCGACGACGGCTGGCGCGACAACGCGGTCAACGCCTTCCCCTTGCTCCAAAAATATCAGGTGCCGGCGAGCATCTTTCTCTCCACCGATTTCATCGGCAGCCGCCAGCGCTTCTGGTGGGAAAGCCTTGGCGAAACCCTGTGGGGCAGCCACGGTGAAAAGGCCCGCATGCACTTGATCGAGTGCCTGCACTCCATCGGGCATCCGCTGCCGGTGCTGGTCGATGACATTGACGTCGATCGACGCAGCCTGTCGCTGCTGCATTACCTGCAAAGCCTGAAGACCGTCGAACCGCAGATGCTCGAACGCCTGACCGACGAATGTCCGTCGGAGTCATTGCCGCAAGCGCTGGACTGGCATCAGGTGCGGGCGCTGGAAGCTTCCGGTCTGGTGCGTTTCGGCCCGCACGGCGCCAGCCACGCGATCCTCACCGAACTGGACGACCTGCGCCTGAACGAAGAAATCAGCCGCAGCCGTGAAGCCTTGAACAATGGCTGCAACCGGCCGCTGTCGGTGTACTGCTACCCCAACGGCAACAACGACGAACGCGTGCGCAAGCAAATGGCCGCGCACGACTACCCGTTCGCCCTGGGCACCGGCACCGGTATCTATCGCGGCGAAGGCGATCCGCTGAACCTGCCGCGTTTCGGCGTCAGTCAGCGCACCGCGCGTAATCCGGAGCTGTTGTCGTGGCGCATCTTTCGCGGAGCACGGCCATGAGCCGCAGCCGCTACCTCAAGCACCTGGCGCTGAGCATGGGCACCAAACTGGCGATGATCGCCCTGCGCCTGCTGCGCAATGTGCTGCTGGCGCGAATCCTCGGGCCCAGTGAGCGCGGACTGTTCGCCCTGCTCAGCACCCTGCCGGACTTGATCAGCGCGGCCACCAGCGGCGGGCTGAACTCGGCCGTCGGTTATCAGGCCGCCAAGCAGCGGCCGATGGGCCTGCTGCTGAGTCAGGTGCTGGTGTTCGGTTGTTTGCTCGCCGCTCTGCTGACCCTGCTGGTGGTAGCGCTGGTGCGCGAATTCGGTGGCGAGCTGGATGTGACCATGCAACTGGGGCTGCTGGCCTGGCTGTTGCTGCTGGCGGTGCCGCTGACCGTGCTCAAAAGCGGCCTGCTGACCCTGCACAATGCCTCCGGCGGCGTGGTCGCGTTCAACGCCTTGCGCCTGATCGAATCACTGGCCCCGCTGCTGCTGTTTCTCGCGCTGTTCTGGATGTGGAAAAGCGCGGCTCTGGAAGCGGCGCTGATCAGTTGGCTGGCCGGGATCAGCCTGGTGGTGCTGGCCGGTTGGGTCTGGCTCAGACGCGCACAGCCACTGCAGTTGCAATGGGACCGCGCCAGCCAGAACGAACTGCTGCGCTACAGCGCCCGCAGCCATCCGGATCTGCTGTTCCAACAAGTGATTCTGCGCTCGGATTACCTGTTCATCGGCGCCCTGCTCGGCAGCACCGCGCTGGGTCATTACGCGATGGCCAGCGCCGCCGCCGAACTGCTGCTGATCGTCCCGGAAGCGGTGACCACGCCGCTGATGAAACGCCTGCTGCAACAGGACGAAGGCATGGACAAAGTCACCCCGCTGGCCTTGCGTCTGACCGCCACGGTGATGCTCGGCGCGTGCCTGTGCATGGCGGTGATCGGCAACTGGCTGATCGTCACCCTGTTCGGCGCCGCTTACCAACCGGCGTATCCGGCACTGCTGGCGTTGCTGCCGGGGCTGCTCGGCCTGTGCTATGCGAGCATCCTGCGTCTGGACCTGCTGGGCAAAAACCGCCCCGGCACGGTGTCGCTGCTGATGGGCCTCGGCGCCTTGCTCAATCTGGCGCTGAATCTGGTGCTGATTCCGGCCTACGGCATCGTCGGCGCGGCCGCCGCATCGTCGATTGCCTATCTGGCGGTGACGGTCGCGATGCTGGTGTTGTACTGCCGTTTGAGCGGTGTGCCGTTCTGGCAAACCCTGATCATCCTGCCCAGCGACGTCGCGCCGATGTGGCAGATGTTGCACCGGAAGGCCGTATGAAAAGCCTGGTCCTGCTGCTCGGTCTCGGCCTGTCGCTGAACGCCTTTGCCGCGTCGATGCGCTGGGGCGAGATCCGCGACGGCAGCCTGTATCTGCAAACCGATCGCCCGGACACTGTGACCGTGCGCTGGACGCCGGCCTGGCAAGCCGACGCCAACGAAGAGCACCTGTACCTGCTCGACGGCCAGGGCAAATTGCAAGGCGAACGGTTGATCAAGGCCAGCGAAACCCGTGGCACCCAGAGCTGGCCGTTGCTGCCGGGCGCCGCCAGTTATCGCCTGGAAATCCCCGGCTACAGCTTCCGTAACTACCGAGTGGAACACGATGACCACACCGTGGCGCTGTTCGAGCCGGCCAAAGTGCATTTCAGCGTCCAGACGCAGAATGGCGACGAGCTGTATTTCAAGGTCGCGCCGGGGGAACACGCGGTGCTGGCCGGCAAGTTTCATGGCGGGGTCAGCGCGCTATCGGCGCAACGGGTTGGCGATGACCGGCCACTGACGCTGGCACTCAAACCCTACCGCGCCTATTGGCAGTTCGATCAAGTGGCGTTGCCGGTCAGCGCGCGCGAACAGATCTGGCGCCTGCGTCTGCAAGGCAGCGGCAAAGCGGCGTTCTGGCTCGACGGCACGGCCAATCGGTTTGCGCAGAATCCGCAGCAGCTGCAAACCCTGCGCGAGGACCCCGGCCAGACCCGTTTGACCCTGCACGACAAAATCCTCGGCCGCACACCGGATCTGGGTATCGCCTTGCCCTACGTGCTGCCGCCCGTCGCCAGCCATGCCGCGCTGGATGCGCTGAAACCGACGGCGGCCAGTTACTACACCTTTGTCGATGTCACGGCGAAGAACCCCCATTTCGAAGACGCGTTCCGCGAGGTTTATCAGGATCGCTTCGGCATCAAACAGGACATCACCCTGCTTGCCGGCAGTCAGCGCCAGGCTGATTTGCGCGCCGACGTGCAAAGCAATAATGGCCTCGACGCCTGGCTCGCCGGCACTCGGGCATTGGGCGGTAAAGGCACGCACTACATCGGGTTTGCCGACGAGCCGAACCTCAACTATTCGAGCTTCGAGCAATACCGGGCGATTTTCGCCAACATGGCCCGGCAGGTGCGCAGCGATCCGGCGAACGCCAAAGCCGGGGTGCGCATCGCCATGCCGGCCAGCTCACGACTGGTCAACGGACCGTTCGCCGACAACGCGGCGAACAAGCGCGGCATCGATTGGGCGCGGCGCTTGCTGAGCGAATCCGCCGATCAGGTCGATGCGCTGGCGTGGCACGAATGGATGATCCGCGACCTGCTCGCCACCCGCGTCTACCGCGACAGCGTGCGCCGCGCAGCCGAACTGGTGGGCCTCGACGCCCACGGCCAACCGCGCAAAGCCTTGCTGCTGGATCAGACCAATCTGTCCAGCGGCTCCAGCCTCAGCCCCTACGATCAGGAAACCCACTACGCCTCGCTGTGGTGGGCCTCGGTGGTGATCAACGCTTCGCAGGACGGTTTGCTGAGCATGCTCAACTGGTTTCAGGCCGCCGACGAGCCGCAGTACCCCAAGGGCATGTTGCGGGTGTTGGGCGATGATCGCTTCGAGCTGAAACCGGTGGGGCTGGCCCAGCAGTTCATCGCGCAGCACTGGCTGCATCAGGTGTTGTGGCTGGAGAACGATGCGTTTGAAGTCGATGTGCTGGCAATGGCCGGTAACGGCCGGCGTGGCCTGCTCGGCGTGAACAAGGGCACACGTCTGCAGCGTGTCGAACTGGACGGCGCCAAGTGCCCGCTGAACCAGGGGGCATTGCGTTATTTCGGCGCGGACAACCGCAGCCGCGACGCGCCGTTTGCCTGCCAGGACGGGCGCGTGCGTTTCGAGCTGCCAGGGCAGACCTTGTTTGCTCTCGGTTGGAGCGCCTCATGACTCGTTTATTCATGTTCTACCGCGCTGGTCGCTGGCCGCGCGATGCATGTCACCAGGAGCAAAGACCATGAGCATTGTGCAAAAAATCAGTCAACACATTAAGCAAAAAGGCTTGCGCACCACCCTCGGCAAGGCCTGGAAGCACTACGTGCTTTCCCATCAGGAACTGCTGTGGATGGAACGCGACCTGGTCAGTCCAGTACCGCCGCATAGCCTCAGGCCCTATCCACCCGTGCGGTCGGTGAGGATCACTGCCGACAATGCCAGCGCTTTCGCCCGCTATTTCGGCGACCGCGTCGCAACCATGGCCGAGCTGGCCAATGAAGGCCACACCGGGCTCATGTATCTGGACGATCAGGGCGATGCCATAGGGTTCATTTGGGGCAGCAAGCGCGACTATTTCGACCGGCATTACTACGGGTGCCTGTTCCCGGTGAAACCTGGCGAATTCTTCGAGTTCGGCGGCGAGCTGACGCGTCCCTTCTGGGGCACCGAACTGTCGGTAGACGTGCAACTGGAACTGTGGAAAGCCATGGCTGACCAGGGCTGCGACAAGGTGGTGGACGTCTGCGAGTTCCACAACATCCCGGCGCTCAAACTGCACCTGCGCATGGGTTACACCGAGCAAGGCCGGATCATGAACATCTACACCCTGTTCGGTCGCTGGCGCTTCTACCGCGAAACCCGCTACAGCGGCTCGCGGCTCGACGCGCTACGCAAACCATCCCGTCCATCTGTCCCAGCAACGGCGGCCTGACCCCATGGCGGCGCGATTCGAATGGCGCACTTCACTGTGCGCCGCCGACTTCCCGGCAGCAGCCTACGAAGCGCTGCGCCTGAGCGTGGCGGACCACACACCGTTCAACAACCTCGGCTGGTTGCGTGCAGCAGAGCTGACCCTGGCCCAGGGTGAGTGCCTGCACATTCTGCTGGGTTGGGAAGCTGACGAATTGCGCCTGTGCCTGCCGCTGATAACAGGACGCGAGCGCTTTGCCGGGGTGCCGTTCCGGGTCCTGCATCATCTGGGCTATCCGTTGGCCGACCGTCTGGCGCTGCTATCGTTGCTCGACGGCGCAGCGATGCGCCAGGCCTTGCGGCTGATCCGCCAACGGTTACCTCACGCGCTGCTGCAACTCAACGAATTGTCCGAACCGGCGGGGGAAGAAAGCGCCCTCACCCCATGGATGGCCGCCAGTTCCACCGGTGAGCGACGCCTGAGCTGTCGGGTGCCGGTGCACCTGATCAGCGAGGCGGATCATCAGGAAGTCTCCGGCGACCCGCGCTACAAACTGCGCCGCGCGCGCAAACGGATTGCCGCATGTGGCGCCGAGGTGCGGCGCATCACCCCTGATGCGCTGAGCATGCCGCCATTGCTGAAAGTGATCCGCGAAGTCGAAGCGGTGAGCTGGAAAGGTGATGAAGGTGTGGGGATTTTTGCCAGCAAACGCAGCCGGCAATGGATCGAAAATGCCTTCACCGCCCTCGCCGCCCAAGGACTGGTCCGCGTGGTTACGCTGGAACTCGACGGGCGCTGCATCAGCTACCGCCTCGGCCTGCTCGAACAGGACCGACTGTACGACTACAACCTCGCGTTCCTGCCGCAATACGCCGATCTGGGCAGTGGCCGGGTGCTGCTGGAGGAATGGATTCGCTGGGGGCTGGACGAGCACTGGCGCTGGATCGATGCCTCGCGGGTCAGCCTGGAAAACTCCAGCCATCAACTGCATGAACGCATGACCGGACAACTGGAACACTGGCGCTGGAGCTTCTATTCCTGGCGCCCCAGCGGCCTGCTGCTGGGGCTGGGTTTGCGCCTCTGGCATCACTTGAAACCGACTGTGCAGCAATGGCGGGCACGGCGTGCGGCCACACCCGCAGCGGCGCCCACACCTGTCGTCATCACCACGGAGGGCGATCATGCCGCGCCAAGTCATAGTCAACGCTGACGATTTCGGTTTGAGCCCGAACGAAAACGCGGTGATCTTCGCGGCGTTTCAGGCCGGGGTCATCAGCAGCGCCACCGCCATGGCCAACATGCCTGCATTCGAAGCGGCCTGCGCCATGGCCCGGCATGCTTCGCTGCAAGGTCGGGTCGGGTTGCATTTCAACCTGACGTACGGCCGGCCGCTGAGTGCCTCGATTCTGCGCCGTCGCACCTTCTGCGACGGCCACGGCGTGTTCGACCTCAGCCTGCCGCGTCACAGCCTGTGGCTGAACCGTGAAGATCGCGACGCGGTGCGCGAAGAGCTGCAGGCGCAGTGGCAACGCTGTGTCGAGCACGGCGTGCGGCCGAGCCATATCGACTCGCATCAGCACGTGCACAACATCTGGCCGATCGGCGAAATCGTCGCCCGGTTTGCCGCCCGACAAGGCGTGCCGATTCGCCTGGCGCGCAATCTGGGACAAAATCTCAGCTTGCCCAAACGCGTATTCAAAGGCTTGCTCAACTGGCGTTTGCAAAGTCTGGCCGGGGCCACGGCGGACTATGTGTGCACGCCAGTGGACCTGCGCAACGCCCCCGCACCGACCGACGGCGTGCTGGAAATCGTAGCCCACCCGAATCAGCTCGGGAGCGATTTCGGTGATGCCTACCTCAACCCCGGCGAATCCCTGAGCCGCGTGCTGGAACAACGGCTGACGGGTGTGCCACGGGTTTCCTATGCCGATCTGAACAAGGATTTCCCACGGGGTGCTGCGGCACTCGATTGATTCGCGAAACCCGCAACATCCCGGCGATGAAACTGCACATCCGCAGGGCTACCACGAGCAGGGCGCATCACCCACGTCTAAGGTCTGTTCGGCCGCTGGCGCTTCTACCGCGAAAGCCGCTATGAAGGCTCACAGCTGGAACCGCTGCGCAAACCGCAGTGGTCGGCAGTGAGTACGACGACGCAGGCGTGATTCAATCGTTAAAGGAGTGGCGGCCATTCGGCCGCCATCGCGAGCGGGCTCACTTCTACAGTGGCTTTGTGTGTGACGCGTTCCTACCAACAATGGGATTGCTGCCTACATGCTCTAGCGCCACATCCGGCGCCGATGAGAGATCTGACTGATAGATTGACCGTATCCACTTGGATACAGTCGAGCAATGAATTATCTTATCCAACAAACAGCGGTTTTCAGAGCTTGGCATACCTCTATTCGAGATCTGCGAGCCAGGATCGCAATTGCCCGTCGAATTGATCGCGCTGCGACGGGTAACTTGGGTGACGCCAAATCCGTTGGCGATGGAGTATCGGAACTGCGAGTGGATGTTGGCGCTGGTTATAGGGTCTACTTCACGAAGCGTAACGGTGCAGTCATCGTACTGCTGGCAGGAGGTGATAAATCCACTCAAAGTGCAGACATACAACGCGCAAAAAAAATGGCAAAGGAGGTTTAATCATGAGCCAGACTTTGACAACGTTCGACATGGCGGCGCTGCTGGATAGCGACGAAGCTATCAGCGAGTACCTCTCACAAGTACTCGCAGACGGCGATAACGAAGAGTTCCTCCGTGCAATTGGCTATGTGCTCAAAGCCCGCGGCATGACTCAAATCGCCAAAGACTCTGGCATGGGTCGAGAAAGTCTTTACAAGGCCTTTGCCCCCGGAGCAAAACCTCGATTTGAGACGGTACTAAAAGTCATTCATGCCCTTGGCATTGATCTTTGTGCTCAACCGGGACATGTAATCAATCACTCTGTTTCCTGAAGAATTTACGGTGGTTTGACTCATTTTCGTCTAAACACTCAGGCCTTGCTGGCGACCAGGGTGAAGCACAGCGGCATCTGCGCTGGCTGATTCAGGTACTGGTCATACACTTCTTCCCGATTCGAATGCGGATATTCCTTGAAGTGCGCGATGTTCAGACCGGCCGCGATGGCGCCGCTGAAGATTGCGCCGAGGGTGTGCACAAACCAGTAGGACTTGGCCGCCTGCTGCTCGATCTTACCGACGTAGACAATCGGCTCTTCCTGCACGAATGGCTCGGCGCGGAAGTAGGAGCTGACGAGGCGATACGGGTCTTCGCCGTCGGGGTCGACCATTTCCAGAAACGGATGGGTTTCGTAGATCACCAGTTTGCCGCCCGGCTTCAGGGTCAAGGCGACATGACGGAAGAATTCGCCGATGTCGGGCATCCAGTTGAGGACGCCGATGGTGATCAACGCCACGTCGAAACGGCTGTGCAACGAGGCCGGCAGGTGATGGATATCGGTTTCGATGAACTCGGCGTTGTGTGGCGAACGCTGGCTCAATTCGCGAGCCTGTTCGAGGAAGGCGCTCGACTGATCGACGCCCACCACCGTCCGCGCACCAAGGGCAAACAGCGACAGGCTTTCACGACCGTTGTTGCAACCGAGTTGAATCACCTCTTGACCATCCACGCCAACCTGCTCCAGCAGGCCGCGCAGGGTGTCGTCGAGGCAAGAGAAATCAGCCTGTGACACGTCGCTCAAGAGCGTTTGCCATTCCGCCGATTCACGGTGATGGCGAGCGGAATCGTTCCACGCCTGTCGATTGCTGTCGATGGCGGTTTTATTGTTGGGCACTTCCATGGCGCACTCCGGTACTGCTCGTGATTGAGCGGTGCCAAGTCTAGAACAGCCCAATCGATACGGTTGTTGCGACTTTGTAAGCCGCACCGCGGATCCATTGTGGGAGTTATGCGGCGGGCTCGACGTTATCCAGCGCCTTGTTCACCGCCAGCTCACCGAGCATGACCACTTTGCGCTCTCAAAACCATCGGATTTCCAGGCCCGGTCGCTGATTTGGCAGCGACCAACACAGGCTAGAGACCGGACGTCCGACGGACAACCTGAAAACAGCGTGGGAAGCTTCCGCTTTTCCTTCACAACCTTTAAACATCCCGAATTGAAATACACCCCCTGTAGGAGCTGCCGCAGGCTGCGATCTTTTGATCCTGCTTTTAACCAGAATCAAAAGATCGCAGCCTGCGGCAGCTCCTACAGAGAGTTGGTGGTTGTCGAATTGAGGCGTTCGCGCAAAAACTCCACCAGCGCCTGCACCGGGCGTGAGGCCTGGCGATGCTGCGGATACACCGCCGACAGGGTCAGCGGTTCAGGGCGGTAGTCGTCGAGCACCGGCAGCAGTCGCCCGTCGTTCAGCGCCGCGCCAACGATGAACGTCGGCAGATAGGTAATCCCCATCCCCTGCACCGCCGCGTCCCTGAGCAACTCGCCGTTGTTCACGCGCATGCGTCCGGTGACGTTCACCAGCAGCGGTTTGCCCTGCCCCGCATCGAAGCGCCATTGCACCGAACGACCATGGCCATACGGCAGGCAGTCGTGGCCGTGCAGGTCTTCGGGTTTGAGCGGCGTACCGCGTTCGGCCAGGTACGCCGGGCTGGCGCAGTACACCCGTTCGATGGAGGCAAGGCGCCGGGCGATCAGCGTCGAGTCTTCCAGCACACCGATGCGCAACGCCAGGTCGTAGCCTTCGCCGAGCAGGTCCACCGGGCGGTCGCTCAAGTCCACTTCCACGGTGACCTCACGATAGCGCTGCAGGAACAGCGGCAGCAGGCAGCCCAGATGCGCCACCGCAAACGACAGCGGTGCACTGACGCGAATGGTGCCGCGCGGCTCGGCGGTCTGCCCTGCGATGCCTTGCTCGACCTGTTCGACTTCACCCAGCAGACGCAGCGCCGATTCGTAATAACTCTGGCCCAGTGGCGTGACGTCGAGGCGCCGGGTCGAGCGGTTCAACAACCGCACCCCGAGGCGCTCTTCAAGTTGCATCAACCGACGGCTGACGAATTGCTTGGACAGGCCCAACTGATCAGCCGCCGCCGTAAAGCTGCCGGAGTCCATGACTTGGCAAAAAATACGCATGTCTTCGAACGGGTTCATTGTCACTCTCTGGTGGACAGTTAAACGCTTTATAGCCGCTTTTTCACTTTTCGACAGCTCATTAATCTGTGCTCACGGTTTGAACACAACCCAACAACACACAACAAACTCTCGAAAAAGGAATTGCGCATGAACATCAAACAAACCCTGACCGCGTCCCTCCTCGCCCTGTCCATCGGCAACGCCTTCGCCGCCGGCAGCCCGGGTGTCGAACACAATACCCAGGCCTTCCTCGAAGCGCTCGCCGCCGGCGGTGGCAAACCGCTGGAGCAACTGAGCCCGAAAGAGGCCCGTGCGGTGCTGACCGGTGCTCAGGCCTCGGTGAAAGTCGACCTGTCCGGGGTTGAAGTCAGCGACAAGGCGATCAAGGTCGATGGCCAGACGATCAACCTCAAAGTGGTGCGCCCGGCCAAGGTCAAAGGTGAGTTGCCAGTGTTCATGTTTTTCCACGGCGGCGGTTGGGTGTTGGGCGATTACCCGACGCACCAGCGCCTGATTCGTGATCTGGTGGTGGGCTCCGGCGCTGTCGCGGTGTACGTCGATTACACGCCGTCGCCGGAAGCGCAGTACCCGACGGCGATCAATCAGGCCTACGCCGCGACAAAATGGGTGGCCGAAAACGGCAAGCAGATTGGTGTCGATGGCAAGCGACTGGCGGTGGCCGGTAACAGTGTCGGCGGCAACATGGCGGCGGTCGTGGCGCTGATGGCCAAGGAACAGAACACCCCGGCGCTGCGCTTCCAGTTGCTGATGTGGCCGGTGACCAATGCGCAGTTCGACGACGGCTCGTACCAGCAGTTTGCCGAGGGCCATTTCCTCACCAAGGGCATGATGCAGTGGTTCTGGGACAGCTACACCACCAACCCGGCCGAGCGTAGCCAGATCCACGCCTCGCCGTTGAACGCCAGCGCCGAACAGCTCAAGGGCTTGCCCGCAGCGCTGGTGCAGACCGCCGAGTTCGACGTGTTGCGCGATGAAGGCGAAGGCTACGCACGGCATCTGGATGCGGCCGGCGTGCCGGTGACGTCGGTGCGTTACAACGGGATGATTCATGACTTTGGCTTGCTCAATCCGCTGAGTCAGATTCCGGAAGTGAAAGCGGCCGTGCGGCAGGCGGCGGCTGAGTTGAAAACGCATCTGAACCCTTAAAAGCAAAAGATCGCGGCCTGCGGCAGCTCCTACCTTGGAATGCATTTCCCTGTAGGAGCTGCCGCAGGCTGCGATCTTTTTTCTCAGCCGCATCGCAGAGTCCCGATCATGACCCTTTTTTATGCCCACCTGCTGTCCTGGAGCGCCGCCTTGCTGGTGCTCGACGCAATGTTCTGGCACTTCGCGCCCTTCACGCATCGCGCCCCACGGGTCGGTATTCGCCTGGTGCTGTTTCTCGGCTTCAGCGCACTGATCATCAATGCCGGCGTCAGCCCGTTGCTGGCGCCGGTGTTTGCCGATGACCGCGTGGCGCAATTGGGCGCGACAGCGCTGGGGATTGTCTGGTGGCTGTACGCCGCGCGCGTCTTGACCGAAGTGATCGGCCTGGTGCTGATGCGGCGCATCGGTCACAGCGGTCGGCTGTTGCAGGACGTGATCGGCGCGCTGGTGTTTCTGGCAGCAATCGTCGCGGCCGCCGGTTATGTGCTGGAGCTGCCGGTCAAAGGTTTGCTGGCGACTTCCGGGGTGGTGGCGATCGTCGTCGGTCTGGCGTTGCAAAGTACCCTGAGCGACGTGTTCTCCGGGATCGTGCTCAACACCACCAAGCCGTATCAGGTGGATGATTTCGTGGTGATCGACGGCGTCGAGGGCAAGGTGCTCGACATCGACTGGCGCGCCACGCATTTGTTGACCAGTACCGGCACCCTGGCCGTGGTGCCGAACTCGGTGGCGGCCAAGGCGAAGATCGTCAATCTCAGTCGCCCGACCAACCTGCACGGTGTCTCGATCAGCATCAAGGTGCCGAATCATATCCGTCCACGGCGGGTGCTCGACGCCCTCGACCGCACCCTGCAAGGCAGCAGCAGTCTGCTGTTGAATCCGCCGCCCAAAGCCGTGCTGAAAGAGGCCGGTGAAGAAATGTCGGAGTACGTCGCCAGCGGCTTTATCAGTGAACTGGGCAAGAAAAGCGAGGTGCGCAATCAACTGTTCGACCTCGCCCACCGGCATCTCGAAGCCGCGGGTATTTCCCGACATCCGGATGGCGTGATTGAGCCGTCGACCCGCGCCCGGGCGTTGCTCGATGAAGTGAAAGTCTTCCGCTCGTTGAGCCATGAGGAACGCGATCGCCTCGCCGAATCGATGGTCGCGCAGCAGTACGCGGCCGGTCAGGTGGTGCTGGGGCTGGATGAAGTCCCCGACAGTCTGTTTGTCATCGCCACCGGCGTGGTCAGTGCGACCGTGCCCGATGGCAGCGGCCAGACCGAAGCCGGACGCATGGGACCGAGCGAGGTCATGGGCGAACAGAGCATCCTCGCCGATACGCCGTCGCAAGCCACGTTTACCGCGTTGACGTCGAGCATCATCTATCGCCTCGACAAAGCCCTGACCCGCCAATGCATGGCGCAGCGCAGCGAAGTCGGCCAGGCGCTGAACAAACTGCAGGCCGTGCGACAGCAGAACAGCCGCCTCGCACTGATGACGAAACCGGCGCCGATGCGCAAGGGTGGTTTTCTGGGTTGGTTGCAGAAACGTTAAAAGCAAAAGATCGCAGCCTGCGGCAGCTCCTACAGAGGAACGCGTTCCAATGTGGGAGCTGCCGCAGGCTGCGATCTTTTGATCTTCTTACTTGGCGGTGAACTTGGTGTAGCTGTTGATCAGGTTGCGATAGTTCGGCAGGCGTTCGGACAGCAGATGCGCCAGGCCTTCCATGTCGTTGCGCCAGTCGCCCTGCAGCTCGCAGGCCACGGCGAACCAGTTCAGCAGGTGTGCACCGGCAGCCGACATCCGCGCCCACGCCGCTTGTTGCACGGTGGTGTTGAAGGTGCCGGAAGAATCGGTCACCACGAACACTTCGAAACCTTCGGCGATGGCCGACAGGGTCGGGAACGCCACGCAGACGTCAGTCACCACACCGGCGATGATCAGTTGCTTGCGGCCGGTGGCCTTGATCGCCTTGACGAAGTCTTCGTTGTCCCAGGCATTGATCTGGCCTGGACGCTGAATGAACGGCGCGTCCGGGAATTGCTCGCGCAGCTCAGGCACGATCGGGCCGTTGGGACCAGCGTCAAAGCTGGTGGTGAGGATGGTCGGCAGCTTGAAGAACTTGGCGATGTCGCCCAGCGCCAGCACGTTGTTCTTGAACTCGTTGGGGGTGAAGTCCTGCACCAGCGAGATCAGACCGGTCTGGTGATCGACCAGCAGCACGACCGCATCATCTTTGTTCAGACGCTTGTAGGGAACGCTCATGGGAAACTCCTTGGGATGGATGTTGCAGGAAGCGCCGTACCGGTTGGCCGGCGCTTTATATGGAAAGATCAGAAAGCGAAACAGGAACAGCCGAACGCGCCCCAGAACCCGGCGAAATCGCTGACCGGCGCGTTCGACAGGCGCGCTTTTTCATGGCTGTGCGAATGCACCGCGCAGGCACCGACACACTGGTGCACTTGCGCCTGCAGCGGCGAATTCGGCCGCCAGTGGCCCGGCACCTTGACCACCGGCGACCAGTCCGGCAGCACGGGAATCGAGCGTGGGCCGAGGTCTTCGAAATCGCCGGCGGCGTAGACAATCTTGCCGCCGACCACAGTCAGCACCGACTCGATCCACTTGATCGCTTCTTCCTCGACATTGAAGAAGTCCGCGCTCAGCGCCGCCAGATCCGCCAGTTGCCCGACCTTGATCTGGCCCTTTTTGCCCTGCTCGGAGGAGAACCAGGCGCTGCCGTGGGTGAACAGCTCCAGCGCCGTGCTGCGCGGCAGACCTTCTTCGTACAAGGCCAGACCGCCGACGGTGCGACCGCTGACCATCCAGTACAGCGAGGTCCACGGGTTGTAGCTGGACACCCGCGTGGCGTCGGTGCCGGCGCCTACCGGCACGCCCTCGGCGAGCATACGTTTGATCGGCGGCGTGGCCTCGGCCGCCTGCTTGCCGTAACGATCGACAAAGTACTCACCCTGGAACGCCATGCGATCCTGAATCGCGATGCCGCCGCCCAGCGCCCTCACCCGCTCGATGTTCTGCGGGGTGATGGTTTCGGCGTGGTCGAAGAACCACGGCAGACCGTTGAATGGAATGTCGCGATTGACCTTCTCGAACACGTCGAGCATGCGGCTGATCGATTCGTTGTAAGTGGCGTGCAGACGGAACGGCCAGCGCTGCTCGACCAGATGGCGCACCACCGGCTCCAGCTCTTCTTCCATGGTTTGCGGCAGATCGGGGCGCGGTTCGAGGAAGTCCTCAAAGTCCGCCGCCGAGAACACCAGCATCTCGCCGGCGCCGTTGTGCCGCAGGTAATCGTCGCCCTGGTGCAGGGTGACGCTGCCGGTCCAGTTCTGGAAGTCGCTGAGCTCTTCCTTGGGCTTCTGGGTGAACAGGTTGTAGGCGATGCGCACGGTCAACTGGTCATCCTTGGCCAGCTGTTCGATCACCTGATAGTCGTCCGGATAGTTCTGGAAACCACCGCCGGCATCGATCGCGCTGGTCAGGCCAAGGCGATTGAGTTCGCGCATGAACTGGCGCGTCGAGTTGACCTGGTACTCCAGCGGCAGCTTCGGCCCCTTGGCCAGCGTCGAGTACAGAATCATCGCGTTCGGCCGCGCCACCAGCATCCCGGTCGGGTTGCCATTGGCGTCACGGACAATCTCGCCACCCGGCGGGTTCGGCGTGTCGCGGGTGTAACCGGCAACCCGCAGGGCCGCGCGGTTAAGCAGCGCGCGGTCGTACAGGTGCAGGACAAACACCGGGGTGTCCGGCGCGGCCTGGTTGAGTTCTTCGAGGGTCGGCATGCGTTTTTCGGCGAACTGGAATTCGTTCCAGCCACCGACCACGCGCACCCATTGCGGGGTCGGCGTGCGGTCGGCCTGCTCCTTGAGCATGCGTAGCGCATCGGCCAGCGACGGCACGCCTTCCCAGCGCAGTTCGAGGTTGTAATTGAGGCCGCCACGGATCAGGTGCAGGTGCGAGTCGTTGAGACCGGGGATCACGCAGCGGCCATGCATGTCGATCACTTGCGTGTTCGGCCCGCGCAGGGCCATGGCCTGGTTATCATTGCCGACGACGACAAAGCGGCCGTCGGTAATGGCCACGGCACTGGCCAGCGGTTTGGTGCGGTCGACGGTGTGAAACTGGCCATTGAATAAAATCAGATCGGCGCTCATCGCAGTTCCTCAAGCAAAGTGAAAAGGAGCAAACCCCGCGCGCTCAGCGTGGCGAGGTTTCTTGGGAATCGAGGTGTTCATGCACCTGGCTGGCTTCGAGCCACGGCGCAAATAATCGGGTGACCGGCGGCATCACCACGTACACCACCGACAGGACGATGGTCAGGGTGATCAGGAACGTCGCGACCACGTAATTCGAAAGGAGCGGATGCAGCGCCAGCAGCGGCCCCCAGATCAACGGCACGAGCAAAGTGTGCGGCAGAATCACCAGCAGCGTGACGACGGCCTGCTTCCAGCGCGGCGGCGGCGAAGCAGCATCGACCAGTGGCGTAAACCAGAATTCATTGATCGGCGCGACTTCGGTCTGATCGCCATCAGCCAGCATCGGCGCGGCTTCGGCGACCAGTGCCTGACGCTGCGACGACTCCAGCCAGCCTTGCATCGCTTCGGTGGAGCTGAAGCGCAGTACGCAGGTATAGAAGTCGAGACGGCCGCGCTTGCCGCGCACCACGTCCACACCCAAATGGCCTTCACGCTGCCCCGCCACGCGGACGATATTGCGCAGCCAAGCCTCATACGCTGACTCGAAACCGGCCTTGACCCGGTGCTTGATAATCAGCGTGACCGTCTCATCGGCCCCCGGCGTTTGTGGATCGAGGACTTCAGGCATAACGCAGCACTCCGGGTAAACGAACAGAAATCGCCAGCCGTCCCGGCCCGGCGATGAACACAGTGGTGAACAGGATCAACAGCAACCAGCCGAACTGCCCCTCGGCCACACTCCATTGCGGATGCACGACCAGCAGCGCCACCAGCAGCACAAACAGAATAGGCAAGCAGGCCAATCGCGCCAGCACCCCGCCGACGATCAGTAGCGGGCAGAGGACTTCGGCGAAAATCGCCAGGCATAGGGTCAGGTGGGCACCGAGGTGAAACGGGTCTTCGATCAGTTGCAGTTGCGCGGTGAAGTCGAGCAGCTTGGGCAAGCCGTGAACCCACAGCAGGAACAGTCCGCCGCTGACCCGAAGAAACAGCAGACCGATGTTCTGTGCCCGTTCATCGCGTTGTGATGCGCTCATGACCCTACCCTTTCGTTCTCATCGGGTTGAATCATGCTCGGTGCGGGCGGGGGGAAATTGAATGGATGTGCTCAGTTACCAACAGACGCGACAGCTTTGTGTAGGCGCTGCCGAAGGCTGCGATCTTTTGATTCTGTTGTTGAAGATCAAAAGATCGCAGCCTTCGGCAGCTCCTACACGGAGAAGATGTCAGGCAGACGGGATATCCAGCGGCGCGGCCATGAACTGGCTGATCCGCGAACGCAGCCAGCGCTCGGCCGGGTCGTTGTCATGCACCCCGCTCCAGGCCATCGACAGTTGCGCCGCATCGATCGGGAACGGCGGATCTTCGGCGCGCAGTTTGCAGCCCTCGACCAGCGCACAGGCTGCGTAATCCGGCACCGTGGCGATCATTTCGGTGCCGGCGAGCAAGGCGCGCAAGCCGCTGAATTGCGGCACGCCCAAGACCACGCGGCGCGAACGGCCTACCTTGGCCAGGTCCAGATCGATATTGCCGCTCAGATCGCCCGAGAACGACACCATCGCGTGAGGGCGCTCGCAGTATTCGTCGAGGGTCAGCGGCCCCGGGCGGTCGTCACCGCGCAGGACTTTGCAGGGAATGTCGCGCAAGGTCTTGCGCTTGGCGTTGGCCGGCAGATCGGTGGTGTAGCTCACGCCGACGGAGATTTCCCCGGACGCCAGCAGCGCCGGCATCAACAGATAGTTGGCGCGCCGCACGACCACGACGATCCCCGGCGCCTCTTGCTGAAGCTGGCGCAGCAGCGGTGGAAACAGGCCGAACTCAGCGTCGTCCGACAAGCCGATGCGAAACACATCGCAACTGCTCGCCGGTTCGAACTCCTTGGCCCGACTGACCGCGCCGGAGATGACGTCCATCGCCGGTTGCAGCTCTTTGAGAATCGCCAGCGCCCGCGCGGTCGGCTCCATGCCGCGACCGTTGCGCAACAGCAAAGGATCGTCAAACAGATCGCGCAAACGCCCCAACGCGGCGCTGACGGCCGGTTGCCCCATGAACAGTTTTTCGGCGACGCGGGTCAGGTTCTTTTCGAACATCAGCGCTTCGAAAATCACCAGCAGGTTCATGTCGACGCGACGCAGATCGTTACGGTTCATGGGCTTGTTTTCCTTTTCGGTGTCAGCCGCTTTGGCGAGTGGGCGCTGCGCACTTTACTCGATTAACGGCACCTTGGCCGCGCGCTTGTACGGACCGTATTCCACGGGCACCCACTGAAAGTGTTTGCCTTGCGCAGTGATGTGACCGATACCCGGGAACGGCAGGTGCGCCGCCGTCACCCACGTCTTGCTGGCGACCGCCGCGCTGAAGACCGCCTGACGAGCGTTGATCGCTTGCGCACTGTTGACGTCAAAGCCGATCGACACTTCCGGGTGCTCAAACTGCACAGCGAGGTTATGCACCAGATCCCCCATGAAGACGATGCTCTGATTCTGCGAGGTGAAACGGTAGGTGGTGCTGCCCGGCGTATGTCCGGCTTCGAGTGTCGCTTCGACTAATCCAGGCAACGGCGACTGGCCAGCGGCAAAAGTCTTGAAGCGCCCGGCGGCGACGTAGGCCGCGGTGGAGTCCTGGGCGATCTTGAAAAACTCTTTGGCGCCGGCCGGAGCTTTGGCCAGCGCGGCCGGATCGAGCCAGTAATCCGCTTCAGCCTTGGCCGCGTACACCGTGGCATTCGTGAACAACGCTTGTTTCTGTGCATCGACCAGACCACAGACATGATCAAGGTGCAGGTGCGTCAGCAAGATCGTATCGACCTGCTCTGGCTGGTAGCCGGCCGCCCGCATATTCGCCAGGAGCTGCCCGGCGGTGGCGCCAATGCATTGTCCGGCGCCGCTGTCGACCAGAATCAGTTGCTTGCCGGTATTGACCAGAAAAGCATTGAACGCCGTCTGGACACCCGGGGATTCAATCGAACGGCGTGCCAGCAGTGCGCGGATCTGGGCTTGACTCATGCCCTGCAACAGCTTCGGCGACAGGTCGTTGTACCCATCGAACAACGCGGTGACCTCGTAATCCCCCAAGGCCAGGCGGAAATAGCCCGGCACCTGAGTGCCCTGCTGTGGTGCCTGCGCCATGGCACCGGAAATCACTAGCGCGCACGTCAGCGCCGTCGCTGCTTTAAAGATGCCTTTCATTTGACTCCCCCTGAACCTGCCGATTGCAGCGCCTCATCGATTCGCCACGCTTGCAGTCATCGTGCCGCAAACAGTGGGGCGCAGACTTGCAGGGATGTGCTGAGTTCAGGCCAATGCGCTGGAATTAACAACGATTAACTCGTCAGCCTCCCGCCCTCGCCCAACAATGAAGCCCTCTGCGCAGCGTTGTTTTTTTGACCTGAGGGGATGCGCCGACCGTGCATTCCCCATCGACACGGACTTTGGCCATGGCTCACTTACAGCACAGCGTCGCCCTCGCCCCTGCCAACGAACCACGCAAGGCCGGGGTCGGCGGACTCAGTCCGCAACGTGAACGACAGGTCAAACAACTGATCCTCGAACGCCTCGGCGAGAGCCTTGAGGTCACCGAACTGGCCCGCGCCTGTTCACTGTCACGCAGCCATTTTTCCCGCGCCTTCAAATGCAGCACAGGGGTTTCGCCGCAGGACTGGATCCGCGAACAGCGCATCGCCCGTGCCAAGCTGCTGATCCGCTGCACCGGTCTGAGCCTGACGCAGATCAGCCTGGAATGCGGCTTCTGCGATCAGGCGCATTTCTGTCACATGTTCACCCGCAGCGAAGGGATCAACCCGTTCGCCTGGCGCTGCCAGGTCATGCGTGAAGGCAAAGAGACCCGGACACGGCCCATGAGCTTTTGAGCGTTGCGCAAGAGCCTGCCGTTGCACTGATGGCCAAACCTGAGGAATATGCTGCGATACCCTGCACCAGACGGTCTGCGTCTTCACGTAGCGCCCCTGTGCCGGGATCGTCGCATCACCGCAGGAGTGTGCTGTTGAGTCTTTCCCCGAATCAGGCCATCGGCTTCGGCCCCTATCGGATTTACACCGGGCAACGACTGGTCATGGAAGGTGACCAGCCGCTGCGCCTGGGGCGCCGTGCCATGGATATTCTGCTGATGCTGCTGGCGCACGCCGGCGAAGTGGTGAGCAAACAGCAGTTGCTCGCCGGTGTGTGGCCGGACAGCGTGGTCGAAGACATCAACCTGCGGGTGCACATGGCCGCCCTGCGCAAGGCGCTGGGCGACGGTCAGGCCGGTCAGCGCTATATCATCACCGTGGCCCAGCGCGGTTACAGCTTCGTCGCCCCGCTGACGATGCAGGCCAGCGAACAACGCCTGCGCGAAGCGGCTCCGGGGCGGCACAATCTGCCGTTGCGCCATACCCGGATGATCGGCCGTCAGCCGCTGGTCGACAGCCTGATGCAACAACTGCCACTGCAGCGTTGCATCACCCTGGTCGGCCCCGGCGGGATCGGCAAGACCACGGTCGCCCTGCGCGTCGCCGAACAGTTGATCGGACGCTATCGCGATGGCATCCGCCTGCTGGATCTGGCACCGCTCAACGACCCGGTGCTGATCGCCTCGCAACTGGCGACCCTGCTCAATCTGTCAGTGCACGACGGCGAACCGCTGGCGGCGGTGATCAACGATGTGCGCGAGCGGCAGATGCTGCTGGTGATCGACAATTGCGAGCACTTGATCGATGCCGTGGCGCTGCTCGCCGAGAGCCTCCTGCGCGGCGCACCACAGGTGCACATTCTGGCCACCAGCCGTGAAAGCCTGCGCGCTGAAGGTGAATTCGTGCAGCGTCTGGATTCGCTCGACTGCCCACCGGCGACGAGCGATCTCGATCGCGAACAGGCGATGGCTTTTGCCGCGCTGCAACTGTTCGTCGAGCGGGCCATGGTCGCCCACGAACACTTCGAATTGAGCGACGCCGAGCTACCGCTGGCGATTGAAATCTGCCGGCGCCTGGACGGCATTCCGCTGGCGCTGGAGCTGGCGGCGGCGCAGGTCGAAAGCCTCGGTCTGAGCGGCTTGCTGCAGCAATGGCAGGATCACCTGCACCCACTGGCGGCGGGCAACCACCACCGCCATGCGCGGCACCAGACGCTGCATGCCACGCTGGACTGGAGTTTCAACCTGCTCACGCCCTGCGAACAGACCTGTCTGCGCCGCCTCGGGGTGTTTCGCGGCAGTTTCAGCCTGGCGTCGGCCGCTGCGGTGGTCGTCGGTCAGCACATCGAACCCACCGAGGTGCTCGCGGCGGTCACGCAACTGGTGGCCAAATCGCTGCTCAATGTGGATGTCGGCGACGAACAAGTGTTCTATCGCCTGCTCGATACCACGCGCCATTACGCGCTGGAAAAACTCGAACACAGCGGTGAACGCGAAACCCTGCGCGAACGCCACGCCGAACGCTATCTGACGTTGATGGAACAGGCGCAGACCGAGTGGGAGCACACCCCGACCACGCAATGGCTCGAACGTTATGCCCGGGGTCTGGAGGACCTGCGCGCCGCTCTCGACTGGAGTTTGCACGGTGCGGGCTCGCGCCCACTCGGAATCCGTCTGACGGCGACGTCGGCCGCGCTCTGGCAAGAGCTGTCGTTGCTCAAGGAATATGGCGGCCATGTGCGCCAGGCGCTGACCTTGCTCGCCGGTGCCGAGCAACCCTGCCCACGACTGGAAATCACCCTGCAACTGGCGCTCGGCAGCGCTTGCTACCACACCTGGGGCGGTTCGCCGGAAACCATCGAGGCCTTCACCCAGGCCCACGCACTGGCGCAACGGCACCACGACGTCGCCGGGCAGTTGCGCGCGATATCCGGACACCTCGCGGTCAATCTCAGTTGCGGCCATTACCAGGCTGCACTGAAGCAAAGCGAACAGTTCGACCGCCTCGGTGGCCAAGACGACCCGCTGCTGTCGTTGAGTATTCACCGCTTGCGTGTGCTGGCCCTGCACTTTGCCGGCGACCAGCCGCAAGCCCGGATCAGCGCCGAGCAAGTGATCCAGCGCATGGCCCACAGTGGCTATCGCAACCGGTTCACCCATGGTTTTGGCGTGCAGTACGACCAGAGCGTGGCTTCGCTGACCATTCTCGCCCGGGTACTGTGGCTGCAGGGGTTTCCCGAACAGGCATGGCGCACCGCCCGGCAGGCGCTGGACATCGCCGTGCAGATCAACCACGGCACTTCGATCTGCTACACCCTGGCTTTGGCCAGTTGCCTGATCGCGCATTACAACGGCGATTCCAAGACCGCCCGCACGCTGTTGCAGCTGTTGCTGGAGCAGGCGCAAAAGCACTCGGTGCTGCTGTTCCATACCTGGGGGCAGCACTATGCGCAGGTCATTGATGGGCGCCTGGCCCAGCCCGTCACCCCGGCGGACAACGGCCTGATCAAGGAGCTGATGGTCACGCTCGATGCGCGTTACATCGATGATGCGTTGCTTGCGCGCGCGCGCAATGGCGCGGCAGGCTGGAGCACCGCTGAGGTGTTGCGGGCCGAGGCGGAGCGGTTATTGGCTGATGACGCGGGGTGTGCGCAGGGAGGCCTTCGCGAGCAGGTTCGCTCCGACAAGAGCGCGCCTGTCTGTGGAAGCGAGCCTGCTCGCGAAGGCAATCGCCCAGGCACCGTCGATACCGCCGTCCAGGCAGAAGCACTTCTGCAAAACGCCCTCGCCATCGCCCGATCCCAAGGCGCCCTGGCCTGGGAACTGCGCAGCGCGACCTCTCTGGCACAGCTGTGGCAGCGCCAGTCACGTCACCGTAAAGCGCTGGATTTGCTGACACCGATCTACCAGCGTTTCAGCGAAGGCTACGCGACCCCGGACTTGCGCAAGGTGCGTTTGCTGCTCGACGCGTTACGTGGCCAATTGCACACCTGAGCCGGATCGATGTCGCCCGTGGTACAGCGCATAACGATGCACGATAGCGCTCAGTTCACCGCTACTTTCCAGCTGTTCGCGGACATAACAGCGAATGGTGTTGAGCATCCGATAGCGCATCGGGTCTGCGCCCTGCTCCACCGTCAGCCATGACTTGGCGACCAGGCGTTCGATGATCGCCGTCAGATGCGCACCGTCAATCACCCGCAGCGCCGCCGCCTCGGTGAAAGCCATCTTGAACACCGACAGACGCTGCAAGACCCGTTGCTCGCTGCTCTTGAGATCCTGATAGCTCCAGTCCAGCGCAGCGCTCATGGACTGAAGCCGCGCCACCGCCGTGCGTCGGCCATGACTGAGCAGGCGCAGGCCGTTGTCCAGTTGCGTTTGCAGCCCCACCAGCGCCAACGCATCGATCTGCGCGGCCGCCAGTTCAATGGCCAGCGGCAAGCCGTCGAGCCGCCGACAGATGTCGCACACGGTTGGCAGATCCTGCTCGCGCAGGCTGAAATCGTGCTGACGGGCGCGAGCGCGGCTGACCAGCAATTGCACTGCCGAATAGCTCATGACCTCGTCGACCGTGTCCGACGCCGACGCCTTGGGAAAGGCCAGCGGCGCAACCGATTGCAGGGTCTCGAGATCGGCCTGCAACGGTTCGCGACTGGTGACCAGCAGTGCCAGGCGTGGCGCCGCCAGCAGCAGTCGCTCCACCAGCGCCCGGCACGGCTCGCGACGGCGCTCGCCGTTATCCAGCACCAGCAAGGCATGGCGCGACACTAACGACTCGAACGAGGTGTCGAGGGTGCGCAGCAGATGGTCGAGCAACGATGGGGCATCATCGATCACAGACAGATCGATGTACCAGACGCCATCACGATAATGCTGCAACAGCAGCTCGGCCACGCGCAGTGCCACCGTGGATTTGCCGACACCGGCCGGGCCGGTCAGCGTCATCAGCCGGCACAACGGCATTTGTCGCACCAGGCTGCCGACCAGCGAATCGCGGCCGATGACCGAAGTCAGGCGTGCGGGCAAATTATGCTGCGGGGCGTGCAAGGTTTCGAACACCACTTGTGCAACGCTTCCAGCCTGCACCGGGGCGATGAAACAGTAGCCGCACTGCGGCACGTTGACGATGTAGCGCTGGCCGTTCTCGCCGTCACCCAGCGCCCGGCGCAACGCGGCGATGTGCACCCGCAGGTTGATCTCCTCAACCACACTGTCGGGCCACACCAGGGCAATCAGTTGTTCCTTGCGTACCACTCGTCCGGCGCGCTCGACCAGCACCTGCAGAATATCCAGGGCGCGCCCGCCCATGCGCAACTGCCGGTCGCCGTCGAGGACCAGCCGTTGGCGCAGATGAAAGGCGTATGGCCCAAAATGCAGGACCGATGCAGCGGGCAAATCGATGTGGCTGTGCATGCCGTTTTCCAGCGCCAGCGGTCGCGAGCATCATGCCCTCAGCCTCCGGCGCCTCTCCCTTCCAGACGTTACCGTTATCTTGGCAGGCGTGGGTGACGGCACAACCTCCGTGCAGGGCGCAACACGGACATCCGGATGCACCGGACGGACACAACCGCTCTAGCTGAACTGTTCGCGGTACTGCGCCGGGGTCAGGCCGAGCTTTTCAGCGAACAGAAAACGCATATGGCGCACGCTGCCGAAACCACTTTTATAAGCCACGGTCTTCAACGGCAGCTCGCTGGTTTCCAGAAGATTACGCGCGCAATCGATACGGGCGTTCTGCAGAAACTCCATCGGTGTCATGTTCACATCCCGCGCGAACACCCGCGCAAAGTGCCGGGTACTCATGTTCGCCAGACCGGCCATGCGCTCAACCGTGAATGCTTGGTCGAGGTGTTCCAGCACATGGTTCTGCACGCGGGTGATGGCGGTTTCCTGCGGAGCCACCGCCGCCATCAATGGGCTGAACTGCGCTTGTCCGCCCTGACGCTTCATCACCACCAGCAGGACCTTGGCCACGTCCTGGGCGACTTTTTTCCCGTGATCCCGGGCGACCACGGCCAACGCCAGGTCGATGCCGGCAGTCACGCCTCCCGAGGTGATCAGGCGGCGGTCTTCGGTGTAGATCTGGTCAGTCTCCACCTGCGCCTTGGGGAAGGCCTTGATCAGCCGTTCGGTGTAGTTCCAGTGGGTCGTCACGCGATAGCCATCGAGCAGACCGGCATGCCCGAGCACAAAGGCCCCGGTGCAGATCGAACCGTAGCAACCAGCCTGTCCCACCGCCCGTCGCAGCCAGGCGAGCAACGCCGGGTGCTTTTCGTTGTAGGCCCCCGGACCGCCCGGCACCAGCAGCAGGTCGCAGGCCAGGGCCGGGTCGTCGATATGGCGGTCGGCCTGCACCTGCACGCCATTGGACGCGCGCAACATCCCGCGCTCGGTGCCGAGGGTGATCAACTGGTAATGATCTTCAGGTTTCAAGTAGCGATTGGCGACCGAAAACACCTCCATGGGCCCGGCCATGTCGAGCAGTAAAAAGTCGGGAAACAGCACCATAGCCACGGTTTTCATGGGTGAACATCACTGAAATCAAGGAAAAGTAAGCAGAGCTCGTATTATGGCCAAGTGCGCGGCGAGCGGCGAAAAGAATACGTGATCGGGTACGCAAAACTGTCAACCTGAGAGGGACAGTGTTTCAATTTCCATCTACTTATTGCTCGAACCGGTTAACAGTAACCTTCTCCTCACTCGGACGAATCAACGTCCCACCAGGAGATTTCATCATGCTGACGCTTCGCAAAGCTTCCGACCGCGGCCTCGCCAATCATGGCTGGTTGAAGTCCTTCCACACCTTCTCCTTCGCCAGCTACCGTAACCCGCGTGAGCAGGGTTTTTCCGACCTGCTGGTGATCAACGACGACCGCGTGGCGGCCGGCAAGGGCTTCGGCCAGCACCCGCACCGCGACATGGAGATTTTCTCCTACGTGCTTGAAGGCGCACTGGAACACAAGGACACCCTCGGCACCGGTTCGGTGATCCGCCCCGGTGACGTGCAACTGATGAGTGCCGGCAGCGACGTGGCCCACAGCGAGTTCAACCATTCGGCCACCCGACCTGTGCACTTTCTGCAGATCTGGATCGTACCGGAAGTGGCCGGCGCCAAGCCGCGCTACCAGCAGGAGCACTTCAGCGCGCAGAAAAAACGCGGTCGCCTGCAACTGATCATCTCGCCGGACGGCGCGGATGGCTCACTGAAAGTACGTCAGGACGCCCGGGTCTTCGCCGGCCTGTTCGACGGCAAGGAAAGCGCGACGCTGCAACTGCCGGCCAACCGTTATGCCTACGTGCATGTAGCGCGTGGCAGCGTTGAACTCAACGGCGTGCAGTTGCAGGAAGGCGACGGTGTGCGGGTTCGTGAAGAACAGGCACTGACCTTGAGCAACGGCGTGGATGCCGAGGTGCTGATGTTTGATCTGCGGCCGCAGGAGTTGCCGCAAATGCCATGAGGCAGGGTTGTAACGCCTACGAAAACGGCCTTCTTTTGAAGGCCGTTTTTTATTGTGGAGGCAGTGGCGTTGGCAGCACCGACGGTTTTGGTGTGTGAGCGTCCTTGCCTGCTTGAACCGCCGCGAAGGTCGTTTGTATGGCGACATACATATTCGCTTGATTGGCGTAATAAGCACCGACGACGATGGCGACTATCCCCAGTAACTGGACGGCCGTTGCAGCCCAGACATTGGCTTTGACGGTCGCCCCTTGCCTTGCTGCGTCCTGCGCGCCGTCGGCAATCCTGCGCATTTCTTGCGTAATCAGGTCGTAGCGTCTGTCTCGTTCGACTTGAGTTTTGTCCCGCTCTCCCTGAACAGATAGAAACCCGTCAATTTTCATTGATACCGCGTCCAGTCGAGCATCCATTCGTGTCTCGATGGTCTCGATCCTGGCATTGAATTCTTCGCGACTGATGGCGCCCATGACTTGCGTTCCCTGGCCTTTACTCGTTGTGTCACTGCTTTGAAAGTGACTGAATTCCCTGGCTTCCAATTCGACACCTTTATCGGGCTACCGATACCGTCCGTGGTATGTCACTCCAGTACATGCGTGCTGCCTTGCACCAGCCTTTGAAACGATAGCCCTCGGTCCTCCGGCCTACAAGCCAGCGGTTTCTGCTATCGGCGTAGGCCGTTTCATCAGGATTTGTGAGTTCGCCGATGCCAGTGTGCGCTACTCATTTTCCGAGGCAAACACCTCGACGATCTGTTCAATCACCGCCCTCACCCGCGCGGTATGGCGTAGATCCGCATGGGTCACCAACCACACTTCATAGGGCTGCGGCCGGGTACGCTGCGGCCAGAGCCTGACCAGTCCGTCGCGCTCGCCCATGTACACCGGGATTTCTCCTACACCCAACCCTGCTGCAATCGAACGGCGCACGAGCAGGCTGGAACTGAGGCTGGCGACAATCCGGCCGCGACTTAGCGGCTCCGACACCAGGGTCAGGTCCTTTTGGCTTTGCAGGTACGGTTGATAGACCACCAGATCATGCCCCTCGAACGCTGTGTCCGGCTGCGGCATGCCATTGGCGTCGATATACGCTTGGGATGCGAACAGTCCCACCGGCCATCGGGCAATGCGACGGGCAATCAGATCAGGGTTGTCGGGTCGGGTGTTGCGCACCGCGATATCCGCCTCGCGCTTGGCCAGGTTGAGAATCTGCGTGGACGCATCCAGTTGCACTCGCACGTCCGGGTGCTGCTCGTGCAAACGGGCAATGGCCGGGATCAGAAAGTCGATGGCCAGCGAATCGGTGGTACTGACGCGCACCGTGCCGGTCAGGCGATCATCCAGGCCCTGGATTTGCCGCTCCAGCTCCAGTGCCGAATGCTCCATTTTCTCCACACTCTTGAGCGCTGCCTCACCGACCGCGGTCAATGCGTAGCCGTCGGAGGTGCGCAGGAACAACGTCGCACTCAGGGATTTTTCCAGTGCCGTGATCCGTCGCCCGACCGTGGCCTGATCCACCCCCAGCACCCGCGCCGCGCCCCGTAGGGTCGACTCGCGGCAAACGGCGAGAAATACCCGTGCATCATCCCAATTCATGCTGTCTCCCAGTGATGCAGATTCGCATCGTAGTGCCGCTTAATCGCTGCATTAACGCAGCAACGATAGCCGATATGCTGGACGCCATAAACCTTCCGCGAGATCGCTATCATGCGCACTTCAACCTCCACCGGTATCTGGCTGCCGATCTTCGCCGGCCTCTGCGCCAGCCTGGTCAGCATCGGGCTGGCGCGTTTCGCTTACACCCCGTTGATCCCTTCGCTGATTGAAGCGCAGTGGTTCAGCGCCAATGATGTGGTCTACCTCGGTGCGGCCAATCTGGTCGGCTATCTGATCGGCGCCCTGCTCGGCCGGCCGACAGCGCGCCAGCTCGGCAATAAAAATGCCTTGCGGCTGATGATGCTGGTGGTCACGGCGGCTTTTTTTGCCTGTGCGTTTCCGTTGTCGGTGAGCTGGTTCTTCGGCTGGCGACTGCTGTCGGGGATTGCCGGTGGCGCGATCATGGTGCTGGTGGCCGCGACCGTACTGCCACACGTTCCGGCGGCTCGTAAGGGGCTTGCCAGCGGTGCGATCTTTCTCGGCATCGGTCTTGGCATTGCCGGCTCCGGGACGCTGGTACCGCCGCTGTTGAGCCTTGGCTTGCAAGCGACATGGCTGGGTCTGGGGGCCTTGGCCTTGTTGCTGACGGCGCTGAGCTGGTTCGGTTGGCCGTCTGATTTCCCGCACCCGCAGGTCGCGCATGAAAAGGCGCCCGTTGAAACGACGCCGCGCGGTGTGTATTTGCTGTTCGCCCAATACGCCTTCATGGCCGCCGGCCTGGTTCCGGCGATGGTGTTTCTGGTGGATTACGTGGCGCGTGGACTCGGCGCCGGGGCGCATGTCGGCGCGTTGATCTGGGTGATGTATGGTTTGGGCGCGATTGTCGGCCCGGTGAGTTACGGCTTTCTTGCCGATCAGCTTGGCGCGCGCTCAGGCATTCGCCTGGTGTTGGTGGTGCAGGCGATAGCCCTTGGGTTGCTGGCGATGTCCCACTCGTTTGTGGCGCTGGCGCTGCTGGCAGTGATACTCGGTTCATTTCCGCCCGGCATCGTGCCGCTCGCCCTTGCGCGGGTACATGAGCTGGTGCCGGAGCATCACCGCCAGCAGATCGCCTGGAGCCGTGCCACGGTGTCCTTCGCGACCTTTCAGGCGTTGGCCGGATTTGCCTATTCAGCGCTGTTCAATGCCAGCGGCGGTCACCACGCGTTGTTGTTCGTCATCGCCGCTGGCGCGATCGTCGTGGCGCTGCTGCTGGAGCAAGCCATGAAATGGCTGCCCGTCCCTATCGAACCGCACGGCTGCGCAAATTGAAGGGAATCATTGTTTGCGCAACACGCTCCCACTTACACAACCTGCACTCAGAGGAATCGATATGTCTCTGCCCAATGAAATGACCCGAATCGAAATCACCGAACCCGGTGGCCCCGAGGTCTTGCAACCCAAACACGTAGCGCTTGCGGTCGCTGCACAAGGTGAGGTGCTGATCCGCGTACACGCCGCCGGAATCAACCGGCCGGACGCTTTACAGCGTGCCGGCAAATACCCGATGAAACCTGGCATGAACCCGATCCCCGGGCTAGAGGTCGCTGGCGAAGTCGTGGCCCTCGGGGCCGGTGTCAGTCAGTTCGCTGTGGGCGACCAAGTCTGCGCGCTGACCAACGGCGGCGGTTATGCCGAATACTGCGCAGTCCCGGCTGGCCAGACCCTGCCGATTCCCCAAGGCCTGGATTGGGTACACGCCGCCGCGATCCCGGAAACCTTCTTTACCGTGTGGGCCAACCTGTTCGGCCTCGGTGGCGCCAGCCGTGGTCAACGCGCACTGATTCACGGTGGCACCAGCGGCATCGGCACTACCGCACTGATGCTGTGCCGCGAATTCGGTATAGAAGCGTTCGCCACCGCCGGCAGCCCGGACAAATGCGCAGCGATCCGCAATCTCGGTGGCGACGCGATCAATTATCGCGATGAGGATTTCGCTGCGGTCATCGCCGAAAAAACCGCAGGCCAGGGCGTCAATGTGATCCTCGACATCATGGGCGGATCGTATCTCAACAGTAACGTCAGCGCCCTGGCGATGGATGGCCGACTGGTCATGCTCGGTTTCCTCGGCGGCGCGCGGGCCAATGACTTTGATCTGCTGGCGATGATGGCCAAACGCGCGGTCATCACCGGCTCCCTCTTGCGTGCCCGCACCGCTGCCGAAAAAGCCGCGATTGCCGATCAACTGCGTGAACACGTATGGCCGCTGCTGGCGTCCGGGCGCTGCCTGCCGATGATCGACAAGGTCTACTCACTCGCCGACGCCGCTCAGGCTCACGCGCACATGGAGGCGGGTGACCATATCGGCAAGATCGTGCTGCGGGTAGCGTGAGTCCTTGCAGCATTTGGTAATCGTTGCGCCGGGGCGGTGGTCGAAAAACTCACGCGCAAACCGAGGCATCTGGTAAAAAGCCTTCTTTGTCTGCGCCTGGGTGAAACGTTTAATGTTCCTGTCCTTCATGACGCGTCTGCGCCGCCGCCGTTTGGCGTTTGCCTGCATGGCTGCGTTGATCATTGGCGTGCCGACCAGTTGTGCCGTGCTCGAACACACCGAGCGCAAGCTGCTGTTTCGCATCGAACCGGGCACAGCCGGCTGGTATCACGGCTTGCCCGGCAGCGTGCAGGAACTCGACCTGCAGCCAAAAAGTTTCAAGGCCGGGCAGAACATTCATGCCTGGTGGTGGCCGGCGGAACGGGCGAACGCCCCGGCAATCCTCTATCTGCATGGCGTGCGCTGGAACCTCACCGGACAGTTGTTCCGCATCGAGCAATTGCGCGCGGCGGGCTACTCGGTGCTGGCCATCGACTATCGCGGTTTCGGCCAGAGCAAAGGTGATCTGCCTTCGGAAAGCAGCGTGTACGAAGATGCCCGTGTAGCGTGGGAGCGCTTCAAACTGCTGCAGCCCGACCCGGGCAAGCGCCTGATCTACGGCCACTCGCTGGGTGGCGCCGTGGCCATTGATCTGGCGGCAGAACTCGGCCAGGACGCCGCCCGGGACCATACACCGCTGCCGGTCAAAGGCCTGGTGATCGAGTCGACGTTCACCTCCCTCGCCGACGTCGCGGCTGCCGTGGCCAACACCTCGTTGCCGGTGCGCTGGCTGCTGTCGCAGAAGTTCGACTCCATCGACAAGATCGCCGAGATTCACATGCCGCTGCTGGTGGTGCACGGCATGGCCGACGCATTCGTGCCGCCGCGCTTCAGTGAACAACTGTTCAATGCCGCTCGACAACCCAAGCGACTGCTGCTGGTACCGGGCGCCACCCACAACAACAGCATGGCGCTGGGCGGGCAGAATTACCGCAAGGCGATCGATGCACTGATGCAGTCCAGACCAGCCCCCCGCGTGGCCGGGCCGACGCTGGCACGCAGCGCCCAGGATTCCTAGCGATAGCCTCGGGCCTGCAGGTCGAACAGTCTGGCGTAATGTCCATTGGCCGCGATCAGTTGCGGGTGATCGCCCTGCTCCAGTATCCGTCCGGCCTCCAGCACGATGATCTGATCGGCGTTGCGCACACTGGAAAAGCGGTGGGAGATCAATAAGGTCATGCGACCTTCGGTGGTTTGGCTGAAATGCTCGAACACCGCCGCTTCCGCAGCCGGATCCAGGGCCGAGGTCGGTTCGTCGAGGATCAGGATGTCGGCATCGCGGCGCATGTACGCCCGGGACAGGGCAATCTTCTGCCACTGCCCACCGGACAACTCCTGACCACCGGCAAACCAGCGACCCAGCTGCGTGGCGTAGCCACGGTCGAGCCCCTCAATGAAGGGTGCGGCCATGCCTTCGGTAGCCGCTGCCTTCCAGCGCTGTTCTTCATTGAACGCCGCGGTATCACCGACGCCGATGTTCTCACCCACGGTGAACTGGTAGCGGATGTAGTCCTGGAAAATCACGCCGATACGCCGGCGCAACGTTGTCTCATCCCAATCCTGCAAGTCGCTGCCATCGAGCAGAATCCGGCCTTGATCGGGCCTGTACAGGCGGGTCAGCAGCTTGATCAGCGTGGTCTTGCCTGAGCCGTTCTCACCCACCAGCGCCATGCTCCTGCCCGGTACCAGATGCAGGTCGATGCCCTCCAGCGCCGTTCGGTTGGCCCCCGGATAACGGAAACCGACGTTTTCAAAGCGCAGACCATCGCCCGGTTGCGCGCCGACCGTGAGATGACCGGAATCGGCCAGCACCGGTTCGGCCAGGTATTCGTAGAGGTTGGACAGGTACAAACCGTCCTCGTACAAGCCGCTGATCGCGCTCAGGCTGCTGCTGACCGCGCCCTGTCCCTGCTTGAACAACACCAGGTACATGGTCATCTGGCCCAGACTGATATTGCCATGCACCGCGTCGATCACCACCCAGGCATAGGCAAGATAGAACGCTCCAGTGCCGAGCAGTCCGAGACCGAAGCCCCAGCCATCGCGACGCAGCGTCAGACGCCGGTCCTCGGCATAGAGCCTGGCAAAGGTGTCCCGGTAACGTTGCAACAGCAGCGGCGCGAAGCCGAACAGTTTGACCTCTTTGATGTAGGCCTCATGGGACAGCAGGGTTTCGATGTAATTTTGCTGCCGACTTTCTGGAGCACGACGGGTGAACAAGCGGAAAGCGTCACCGGAAAAATGCGCTTCGGCGAAGAACACCGGCAACGCACCCACCACCAGCAACACCAGCGCCCACGGCGAGAAATGCACCAGCAGCACGCCGAAGCTGATCAGCATGATCAGGTTCTGGATCAATCCCAGCGACTTCATCACCAGCGCCAGCGGCCGGGTCGAGGCTTCGCGGCGCACGCGGACCAGCTTGTCGTAAAACTCGGAGTTCTCGAACTGCACCAGCGACAGGGTCTGCGCCTTTTCCAGAATCAGCGTGTTGACCTTCTGCCCCAATTGCACCCGCAGCAGCGACTGCTGGACCGACAACGCCCGTTGCGTGCCGGACAACAGCGCCACCCCCCCCGCCTCCATCAGCACATAACGCAACACCGGCCACAGCGGCGCATCGCCCTGCTGTGCGTGCAACTGCATCGCCGTCACCACTGCGTCGACAATGCGCTGGCCCAGCCACGCGGCCAGCGCTGGCAGTACACCGGCAATCAAGGTCGCCAGCACCAAGCCCAGAAACAGTCCGCGTGAGGTCGCCCAGACCAGAAGCAAGGCGCGCCGGGCCTGATCCAACAGAGCGTGGAAGCGGGAAATCAAAGGCATGGAACGGTGAGCTCGACGGCAGATAGAGCCTGCCATGGTACTCCGCAGGTTTGATCCGTGCTGAAACCGCGCTTTTTCATGAGAAAAACATCTGGAAAAACTCTGCCCTTTCCGGCGTCCAATGCTCTGCTATGTTTTAACCGCCCCTCGCGGAACCTGACGAACATCGCCGCATTCCGCGCCTACTGCCAGGAACGCCACCATGCGAATCAATCCCTACCTGATCTTCAACGGCAACTGCCGTGAGGCCTTCACCTTCTACGAGCAAGCCCTGCAGGGAAAACTCGAAGCGATGATGACCTTCGGCGAAACACCCGCCGCCGAACACGTGCCGAAAGAGCACCACAACCTGGTCATCCACACCTGCCTGAAGGTCGGTGACCAGATGATCATGGCCTCCGACACCACGCCTGACCGGCCAACCGGGGGCATGAGCGGTTGCTCGATCTCCCTCAACGTCGACAGCATTGCCGAAGCCGAGCGAGTGTTTAATGCGCTGGCCAGGGACGGTCGCGTTGACATGCCGCTGGAAGCGACGTTCTGGGCCGCCCGTTTCGGCATGCTGGTGGATCGCTTTGGCGTGTCGTGGATGGTCAATTGCGAGAGCGACAAGTGAGGCTGAGGCCTCTTCAGGCATGAAAAAGCCCAACCTCTTCAGGCTGGGCTTCTTTGATTAGCGCTGGGCCAGCTCATGCCGCACGCATTGCTCGTAATAGGTTTGCTTGACCGCCGCCGGCTTGAGCCTCGACGTGCTGTTGTAGGTCTGCTCGGTAATCCCCATGGCCGTCATGCGCATCCACGGTTGCTGGAACTTGCGCACCTGCAGTTGCTTACGCGCGCCGTACAGGGAGATTCCCGACAGTTTCGACTGCTGGGCACCGGCGGCGATATCCGAACCCCATATACAGGCAAACCGATGACTTTTGCTCAACTCTTTCGCCTGAACTCCCGAGGCAAACGCAGCCAGGGAAAGCGTTGCAACGGTTATGACAATCGTCCGCATATAGCCAACCTAACCTTTTGAAAAAAGGCGAGTTTGCCCGGGATGATAAAACCCGGGGGCCAGCAATTTGCCGCCTTGTGTCAGGACCTACCGCTCGTCCAGCGACCTGCACCTTGGCCCTGCCCATGCTTCCAATGCGGTACAACCCTCGTACGGAAGGCCTGAAAATGAACAAGAAAATGGCAACCCTGGCACTGGCAAGTCTGCTGCTGATGGGCTCGGGCTTCACACTGGCATCCGAAGCGGCAGGATCTGCCGCACCGCCCACCGCCATTCCCGGCGTGAACCAGTCCAGCAACAAGTCCGAATCCAACGAAGAAAAAGCCAACAAAAAAGGTGAGGAAGCCTCTGGTTCAAACTCCGGCGCAGAATCGAAAGAAACCGAGAAAGACGCGGCCACCTCCAGCGACTCGGAAGATATTCAGAGCACGCCGAAACAGTAACCACTGGATTGAATGACAGCGAACGCCGATCATGCGGCAGATCGTCAATGACCTGCAGATGAATGACCGAATGCCGAAAAAGCCACCGCACCCCCCAGCCGCGACGACCACCGCAGCTGACATCGAACGCTCGATTCAGGCGCTTAACAAAATGGCCGAGCGCCTTTGGGGCGACGGCCGAGAAGCGGAGGCAAAGGCGCTGCTGGATGCACTGGATGCGCTGAACCGGGCGCTGGACCGGATCAGGATTGGTGAGAGCCGCCGGGTTCTGCATTGAGCCCGGTCTGCGCGCAGCGATCTAGGAGCCTTCGCGCAAAGCTCACGCGCATGAAAAAGACCAATGTCAGTTCATCACCAGCAACAGGCGCGCATCGAGCCATTGGCATCTATCCTAGTGCGCAAGATGTCCGTATCCGGCAGCACGGGTGAAGTCGGCCAAATGCCAGATATCACCGTTCGCCCCCCAGGTTCCGTCAACAACATCCTCGATTTGTATTGAACTCAGCAACTGGCGCTGATCCCCCGCTGCCAGGCTCGATTGCATCGCGTAATGCAGGTCGCGCACGTAGCGCTGGCGCATCGGCGCATCAAGAACGCCGGCAGGCACCTTGACGATGACCATGCATGGGACAATCCGGGCATGAGGAGCAACACCACCGCACAGCCATTCATCAGCCTGTACCTCCTCGATGAGCACCCAGCACAAGGCGCGCTGCTGAGGGGCATCGCCCATGTGTTCATTAATCATTGCCGCGTCACTCACGCTTCTAAGCAATTGCTGGCGCTGTAGCTGATTGAAAGCGCCGGTAGGCACCTTGATCAGGATGTTTGGCATGGCGAAACCTCGTTGTGACTCGTGGTTGACTGGAGGCGCCATTGGGCCAGTTATCTCCCGACTCGATAAGTGACCGATTCGTCTTCTTTCGGGCATAATCGGACAATGTATGATTTCACTGTTCTGGTCTTCCCCGGGTCGTTCAGCTCAAGCGTAGCCGTCACCCTGGATATCCTCGGCACCGCCGCAACACTTGCGCAGCGGCGAGGCCTTGCCGTGCCACGCTGGCGAGTGTGTGGACCTCAGTCCGGGCTGATAACGCTAGGGCAAGGCATGCAACTGTTGGTCGACGAACTGACGACAGACGTCGAGGACCATTCCTGCTGGATCATTCCGGGCCTTGGCATCAGCGACTTCGACGCGCTGCTGCAGCGTCTTGAAGAGGACTGGGTACTTCAGACGCTGCCCGCGCTGAGGGTACATGTGAATAAGGGAAATGAGATTGCGGCCTCGTGCTCGGCGGTCTTTCTCCTGCATGCCGCAGGACTACTGAGTGGTCGACAGGTAACCACCTCTTGGTGGCTCGCGCCCTGGCTGTCGAGCATTGCGCCTGATTGCATTGTCGACCCCAACGTCATGGTGCTCTGCGACCCACCCTTGACGACTGCTGGCGCAGCCTTCGCGCAAACTGACCTGATGCTGCACCTGCTGCGCAGACGCCTGTCGCCGGAGCTCGCCGACTATGTGGGCAAGGCTCTTCTCCTCGACAGCCGCCAATTGCAATCCCCATTCATCAATCCGGCAATCATGGCCCAGGGCAATACGCTGGTCGCCAACCTCACTGCCTACATAGAAGCACGCCTGCCCCATCCCCCCAGTGTCCCGAGCCTTGCGGCGTATGCCGGCATGTCTGAGCGAACGCTGTCACGGCACCTTCGAAAAGCAACCGGCCTCTCAACCCAATATCTGATCCAGCGTGTGCAACTGAACAGAGCCCGCGTGCTACTGGAAACCAGCAGATACTCCGTTGAATCCATCGCCGAGCAGGTGGGATACCAGGATGCCACGGCCCTACGGCGACTGATGCGCCGCCTGTTGAACGCGTCCCCAAAACAACTGCGCCGGTAAAATCTGTGCATGAGTTCAGGCTCGTGCGAAACTTCACCGACTTGCGAATCACGGACGTTGTTGAAATGGTGTGCCTGCTTGCTGTCTCTGGAAGTCTGCGCCAGACCTCCTCCAACTCGATTTTGCTACGAGCAGCTGAGCGTCTATGCCCCGACGGGGTATTGGTCAGGCATTACGAAGGTATAGGTGAATTGCCTCACTTCAACCCGGATCTGCTCGAGGATCCCCCCGAGACAGTCATAGCGTTATGGTCAATTATCGGGCAAGCGGATGGGCTGTTGTTTTCATGCCCCGAATACGCTCGAGGTATTCCCGGCTCATTCAAAAACATGCTCGATTGGCTCGTGAGCAGTGAAGAGTTTCCGGGCAAGCCTGTCGCGCTTTTCAACGCTTCGCCCAGAGCCAGTCACGCGCAAGCTGCATTGCGTCTGGTACTGGATACGATGTCAGCGCGCATCATCGAGGAAGCGTCAATGACTGTTAACCTCCTGTCCAGCCGATTGAGCGCCGAAAGCATTGCCGCCGACCCGGTGATGGGACCAATGATCGGTACTGCGCTCGACGCTTTTAAACGACGCCTCGACAATCAAAACCTATGATGCTCCAACATGGGTTTCACCCGGTGAAATCGGCTCTTCCTTCGAATTGCCATAGATACCCCGTACGCGGCAGAGATCGGTACTCTTCCGATACTCACAGGCTGCCCCCCAAGCGGTAGCCTTCGCCATTTTCCATGGACAGGGCTTCGAGCATCACCTGCTCCAGGATGGCAAAAAAACATTTGATGTGGGCCTGTTTCAAGGCCTGAGGCCGGGTCACCAGATAGACCTCCATATCAGGAAGGTGGATATCCGGGAACAGCTCGATCAGATCCTTCGCCAGTATCCGGGGCAATACAGCCACCCCCATACCTCGCCTCACCGATTCGAGTTGCGCAGCGAACGAGTTCACGCTGATCTGCGCGCGTTCCAGGCCCGCGGCCTTTGCCGTCCGCATTTGCGGCAACATATCCAGCGGAGGAAGCAAGGCAATGGTGACCGCAGTGGCCGGAGTCACCCCCGGATACCGTTTCAGATAACCGGCATCGGCGAAGACACCATAAGCGAGCCTGCCTATGGGTCGATAAATCAGCGACGGTTCGCCCAGGTGGGCAGTGCGTACAGCAATGTCCGCCACACCGCGGACGATCTTGTGAAAGTCAGTGGTTACCATCAACTCCACCGAGCAACGTGGGTGCAGAGACGTGAAACGACTCGCGGCCTCCAGCACGCACGACGAGAACCCCTCTCCGGCACTGACCAGGACACTGCCAGACAGCTCTGTGTTCAGCTCGGATATGCCCGCAGCGGCTTGACGCCTCAAACCCGCTTCCGCCGCCAGCGCCACTTCCACGAGGGATTGGCCCCGCGAGGTCAACCAGCATCCTTCAACACCCCGCTCGATGAGTGGCTCGCCCAGTGCGACCTCCAGTTGGGTCAGGCGGCGGGACACGGTAGACGCCGCGATCCCCAGAAACTGGCCAGCTTGAAGGAAGCTGCCACGCCGAGAAACTGCCAACAGCAGACGAAGATCGTCCCAATTTGCTTGCAACGCCATGCGTCCTGTCCTCCCTGGTCTGCATATGTGCAAAGCCATTATGCAGTAGTCGCTGTTTTTCGGGAGAGGCCTCAAAGGTATATCTGCAGGCCCTCGAAAACGAATGGAATGGACGATATGGCTACTGGCCCCAACGACTTTGCGGAACGCGCCGCCAGCGCCTTCAATCGCCATGATGTGGAGGCGATGCTTGCGCTGTTTTGCGAAGACTTCATCTACCTCGACAGCATGGGAATACAAACCGGTCGCGAAGCCATGCGCAAACGAGAGAACGCATTGCTCGAAGCACTCCCCGATGCCCATGTGATCTTCAGCCCATTCGCCGCCAGTCACGATCGCTTGGCGCTGACTGCCTTCCTGACCGGCACATTCGCCGCACCCTTGGTACTGCCGGACCGGGTGATTCCACCTCATGGACGCCATATCACCGCGTACTACGCCGCACACTTCACGTTCAAAGACGGGCTGGTCATTCGTGAAGAGGCCTTCTTCGACAGTGCAGTGCTGCTGCCGTTAACCCATCCGGCTGAGGGTTGAGCCATGCACAGTGTATTCGTTACTGGCTCGACCGGTTTGTTGGGTAACAACCTGGTACGTGAACTGGTCGCTCGTGGTTACGCGGTCAAAGCCCTGGTCCGTTCAAAAGCCAAAGGAGAACAGCAGTTCGACAATTTGCCGACTGTGGAACTGGTCGTCGGGGACATGGCCGATGTCGACGCATTCGCAGCGTCACTGCAAGGTTGCAATACGGTGTTTCACACCGCGGCGTTCTTTCGCGACAACTACAAGGGCGGCAACCACTGGAAGGAACTCGAAAAGATCAATGTCGCCGGTACGCGTGACCTGATTCACCAGGCCTACCGCGCCGGTATACGACGGTTCATCCATACGTCCTCCATAGCCGTGCTCGACGGCGCACCTGGCTCGCTCATTGATGAAACATGCCTGCGGGCGGACGCCGACGCGGATGACTACTACCGCAGCAAGATCCTCGCCGACCGGGTCGTCTTGTCGTTCCTGCAAGCACATCCCGAGATGCATGCCTGCATGGTCCTGCCCGGTTGGATGTGGGGCCCTGCCGACATTGGCCCGACCTCCTCGGGACAGTTGGTCAACGATGTCGTGCAGGGCAAGTTGCCCGGACTGATCCCAGGCAGTTTCTCCGTCGTCGATGCACGTGATGTGGCATTCGCGCTGATTGCTGCCGCCAAACATGGCCGACGCGGTGAACGCTATCTCGCGGCGGGTCGGCATATGACGATGCGTCAGTTGGTCCCTGTTCTAGGACGTATCGCGGGCGTCAAGACACCCGTTCGACAACTACCGTTCCCCCTTCTATACACTTTGGCGGCTGTGCAGGAGATCTATGCGCGCCTTACCGGCAAGCCCATTCTGCTGAGCATGGCCACGTTGCGTCTGTTAAGACGAGAGAATGACCGCAGCTGTTTCAACCATCACAAGAGTGAGCAGGAGCTTGGCCTGAGTTTCAGGTCGCTAGAGCTGACAATCACTGACACCGTGGCGTGGTACCGTGATCATGGCTGGTTTGAAAACCACAGTGCCTCGAAGAATAAAAGCTCATCCGTCATGATCGACATCTGACGTTGGGAAAAAACAAGGACGTAAAAACTGTGAAAAGGGAAATCATCCTGATGCGTCACGGCCAGCCAAAACTGGCCGCAACGGATAAAATTTCAGTGCACGAGATGAAAGACTGGATCGAACAATACGACCGATCCGAAATTACCCACCACCCGGTCCCACAGGCCAGTGTGCAACTCGCCGCAACCGCCACGGTGATTGTTTCAAGCAACGCGCCGCGTGCGCTGAGCTCCGTCCAGGCGCTCGGCTTGAAGCCTGCACTGGTCGACGCGCTTTTCTGCGAAGCACAACTACCTTATGGTCATTGGAAACTGCCACGACTATCGCCGTTTACCTGGGCAATTATCCTTCGCGTCTTATGGCTATGCGGTTACTCACGCAACGTCGAATCCGCCGGCGTTGCGAGGAGGCGCGCCAGTATGGCAGCCAAGCGATTGCAGTCCATTGCCGGCGATGGACCGGTTTTGCTGCTCGGTCATGGCTTGATGAATCGAATGATCGCCAAACAACTGATGGCCGATGGGTGGGCACGCCAAAAACGTAACGGCAGCCAGTATTGGAGTGCGACTGTGTACCAATATGGCGGTGTGTAAGAGGCGCCAACTGATCGGTTCTGCCGAACGAAAAAATCCAGACCCAATAAATAGGCCCGCTCAGCGGCGGGCCTATCCGGCCTAAATGTGAGAAAGCTCTCTGCGCTCTGGCCGCTTCATCACGCGGTGTATCCAGTTCTGGCTTGGTTTCTCGATCACCTGATAGCTCAGGAACCCAAAAGCCAGGGCGATCACGCCCCAGATGAACAAGATCAGCAGACCGGGCAACACATCAAAAAGGCCTGACATTTCGGTCAGCTTGAGCAATATCGCCAGCACCAGTTGGTGCCAGATGTAGATCGAGTAGGACGAGTCGCCCACCTTCTGCAACCAGGCCGGTAGTGTAACGCCGCTGGATATTTCAATGGCGATGGCGCCATAAACAATCAACGCGCAAGGGATAGTGAAGTACAGCGAGCGCCACCACGGTGCCCAGTTACCATTTTGAGAGTGAGCCCAGACCGCAACGCAAAACAGCGCCACACCCGCCATCAGGGACTGCCAGCCATACGCCTTTACGCCACGATCCACCATGAAGGCCAGGATGCATCCGGCGCCGAACTCAAGAATCAGCGGGCTCAGTGGCACGTAGTTGAACATTTGCAAGCCGCCGCCACTGGCCCAGATGGTCAGGCCGATCTGTAAAGCGATCCATCCAAGCACCAGCTCATACACCTGCTTTGGCCGAATCAGGATGATCAGCGCCAGCACCAAATAGAAGAACAGCTCGTAACAAAGTGTCCAGGCCAGTACCACACGGTTGTTGTTCGTAGTGGCCAGCGTCACCAGCCGCCAAACGCGCTCGGCTGCCATGCCTGGGTCAGCAGTCTGCACGTATGGCGCCAGGGCAAAGGATACTGCCAGGACGATCCAGTAGACGGGATACACCCGGAACAGGCGTTTAATGCCGAAGCGAGTTGCTGCCGTGATTGGGGCAAGATCCTCCCGACCGGCCTTCGCCGCCGTGTAGCAGACGATGAAGCCCGATATGACGAAGAACAGATCCACGCCAGCCGGGCCCACCCACCACCATTTGAAAAGAAACCAGTCAGCGCCCAAGCCGTGCTTGGTGCTGAGCAGATGAATTAGAAAGACCATGCAAGCCGCAACGCCGCGCATGGCCTGGAGGTTGTAGAATTTCATTCCCTGATCCTTTTTTAATTGCGCGGATCATATACACAACCGCATGTATCCTCCAGCTATCGGCCTCCCGGTGGTGCTGACGCCGGATTGGCCCAAGAATGGCGGGCCCCGGCCACGCCGAAAGAACGCACCGAGCAGATGGTCCTGCACCAGGGCGAGCCGACAGCGGTTTTCGAATGGTTCAAGGTTGATCGGGCTGTGGGGAATGTCCGCAACCAAGGCTCGGAGCTAATCACCGACTGACTCAGCTCTTCGTCAGCATCTTCAGGCGCTCCACCAGCGCAACTTCAAAAATGATGTACAGCCTTTCAGCTGTCGCCGGCGCGCAATCAAGGTCAACACCGGTTGCCGGGAGCAGGAGGTTTACAAAGCTTCAGTGGAATCGGGAAATTGCGGTATCGGAACTGGGAACAAGTGTGTTCTTGATCCCGGCAGGGTTTGGGGGCAGTAGCACCAGGTCTGGCGTGAAGAACCGAGACGAACGTCCGGTCATTTTGAACGACGTGGCCAGGTTCGTGATCGAGAAACCATTCGGGCGCTGAGCCAGGGCATTTGATCGAGCTTTGCGCGGGTTTTGCGCAGGCACAAAAAAGCCGATCTGACTGATCGGCTCAAGTGTCTGATTTTACTCAGGAATAATGGTCGGGACGGAGTGATTCGAACACTCGACCCCTAGCACCCCATGCAAGCGGACTGATCTACAGCCCGCAAAAACAGAGGCTTCGCGCCGGGCGCTCGCTGCAACGATGCCCAACCGTGCGCAACCGTGTTTTACAAAGTCACTCGGAAAGTCACTGAGCCTTTTTGGCACCATCCCCGGCGTCCTGCCGATCTAACAATCCCCCTGCTACTCTGGTTTCGTCCACGGAGGAAACCAAAATGCCAAACTCTGATCTGCTCCCTTCCCTGCTCTTCAAGATCAACGAAAACCAACTCGCCCTCGAAGCCGCCATAATGGAACTGTCCAACTGGGTCGAGCAGCGCGGATCGGCCGATGTCGCCGAGAACATCCGCGGCGCACTCTGGACGATCGACAAAAATGAGGAGTTCATCAAGATGACGCTCGCTGTTTTGATGACACCTGACTGACAGCTCGTCGCCTCACCCTCGCCCACCTATCGCGCCTCGATTACTGTATATCCAAACAGTACAAAGCAAAGGCACCATCCGTGGACCCCTCCGATATCGAAAACACCGACGACTGGCTCGGCTGCCCGACGCCGCTCGAAACTTGTCGGCACCAGCTCGCCCTCTACGAAAATGAGTTCGAGGAACTGAACCTGCAGCTGCGCCAAGCCAGGGAACGGATATTCAAACTCGTCGAGATGAACGATGAATTGTCTGCCGGCAAAGCCAAAGCAGAAGCCGCATTCAAGAAATCTGCCGCTGATGCTGCGCGACTCCAAAGCGAACGAGGCGAACTACTCGGACAGGTGAACAGCCTTCTGCGCGTGTCCGATCAGCGTGACTACCTCTTCCTTGAGAATCAGCGCCTACTGAGGGAAGCTCGCGAGAGGAACAGCTGAAGGCTAGGCTCAGGGTTCACCTTGAGGATCAGTCGATGTGCGGACGACTCTCCCAGTACAGCGGTATTCACGACTTCGTGGCGGCGCTGAGCATGCCAAACGCCCTGATCAACTCAACCGGCGAACAGCCCTTCGAGCGGTACAACGCCGCGCCGACTGCTCAGCTCGCTCTCTTCCACCAAGAAGGCCAGTTCCTCCACGCCGACATGGTGCGTTGGGGATGGCGCCCGCACTGGGCCAAAGATCGGGCAGCGCCGATCAACGCCAGAGTCGAGAAAGTTGCCCACGGCCCATTCTTCCGCGCGATCTGGCCGCACCGGGCGATCATCGCGATCAACAACTGGTTCGAGTGGGTTGATGAGGGCGGGCCGAAGAAGCAGCCCTACCTGATCAGGCACCGGGACCAATCCCCGATCCTCTGCGCGGCCATCGGCCAATACCCGAATGAAGAGCATGGCCCCGGCGAGCATGATGGCTTCGTGATTATCACCGCCGACAGCGCCGGCGGCATGGTCGACATCCATGATCGGCGACCGGTGGCGTTATCGCCTCAGCTCGCCCGGGAATGGCTGGACCCGGCCACGCCGAAAGAGCGCGCCGAACAGATGGTGCTTCAGCAGGGCGAGCCGACAGAGGTGTTCGAGTGGTTCAAGGTTGACCGGGGCGTGGGCAATGTCCGAAACCAAGGCCCGGACCTGATCAAACCAGTCGAATGACTCAGCTCCTGGTCAGCGTTTTCAGGCGCTCCACCAGTGCGGCTTCAAAAATGATATACAGCCTTTCAGCATCACCGGTGCGCAAAGCTCCGCCGGTTTCCAATCCGAGCACGAAGCCGTCCGCCCGTGCCCCCGCCTTCACAGCGATGATCATCGAATCTGCCCGGACAATTTGCGCCAGCAGCCGATCTGCTTCCCGCTGCATTTTCTCGCTCAGCACTACACCTTCCACATCAGCCACCTATTACCTTCACTACGACATCCAATAAATGACAGAAAGTACGACTGAAACCCAGATAATCGTCATCACAATTGAGTAGCCAGCCAGTTGCTTGTCCATGTGTCCGCATCATCCAGTTCGAACCTAAATGATGGTTTACCGATAATCATCTCGCAACAATAGCGCCGAGCCATCATTCAGCGCACGCACGTAGGCCTGGCACGCCTGCAGCGCGATCAATCCCCGGTCGCCGGTGTCGGTGATGGCGATAATTCGTTGAGCATGCGCTGGGTCAAGTCGGGCGCGTACGGCTGCATGATCCACGCCGCCGGCACCGGCGGTGGCTGGCACCCCACAGCCTTTGGCAGCGTCGGTTGTGTCGAGGAGGACTGACAACCGCAAATCAGAAGTGGCAAGGCGATCGCGCAGGCGATCTTGGTCACGTTGGGCATCGGTCATTTTCCTGAAGTGGGTTTGCTCACTGGCCGCCAGCCGGTGCTCGAGCGCCAGCCGTTTGTCCTGCTCGGTCTGCTTCGCGGTGGCGGCGGCCTGGGTCAGTTGATTTAGGGTTTCGGCGTGCTGCTGGGCTTGCTGGGCCAATTGATTCCCGTAGTGCCAGTCCTGAAACTGCCAGGCGCTGCCGGCACCGATCAGCACCAACACCACTGCGCCCACCGTCTTCCACGGAACGACCATCACGGCACATCCTTGAAGAAGACGTGCCCGCCAAGCTTGAGGGTCTGCTTCGCCTTCGCCGCCCAGGCCGGCGCCTTGATGCTGGTGGCGTAGTAGTGCGTGGCGCCGCCGGTGGGATCTGACACCTTACCGTCGATCACCTGGTCAGCAGCGATCCGACATTGCGCCAGCTCGCGAAACGGGATTTCCTTCACGCCGATCAGGAACTGGTAGTTCGGGTCGGTCTTGTTCCAGCAGCTGAACTGATACGGCTTCTGGCACACGCCGGCATAGCCCTCGCCCCACCAAGACTTTTCCTTTCCATCAAACACACGGTTGCGGATCGTCCAGGCCACGGCCACTTGGCCGGCCGTCCCTTCGCCGCGAGCCTCGCCCCAGATTGTGCGAGCGAGGATGTCGCGGTCTTTTTCGGTTACAGGCATCACTTTTCTCCAGGTAAAAAAATACCCGCTCAGTGGCGGGTAACTATTGGGGTGTTTAGCCTTGTTTCTGTGGCTCAGACACAAGCCTGACGATACAATTCGCCAACTAAAATATGGCTTGGATGCGAAAATGCTTGGGATTTATCGATTTGGGCTAGCCGCGCTAGTCGTTGTCGCGCACCTGACTGAAGGTCGCCTTTTCTTCGAACATTGGGGTATTTTTGCGGTATTCGGATTCTATTTAATATCCGGCTACCTGATGACCATTGTCCTAAATGAAGCGTATTCTTTTAACTTGTCATCATTTGCGAAAAACCGATTCCTCCGGCTTTTTCCGATATATTACGTTGCAGCAATAATAACAATTATTGCAATGGTCGTGATTCCTGGAGCCAAGGAATATCATAACGCTTGGACCTTCACCGGCAGAGCCATAGACGTAGTAGGTAACCTATTCATTTTCCCATTCGAGTTTTATGACGCATCCTTCAGGCTAATCCCACCAGCTTGGTCGGTAGGCGTGGAACTTATCAACTACTTCATATTGTGGCTATTTGTTGCGAGAAGTAAAAAACTTGCGGTGATCACAGTCGCCGTGACGCTGATCTATCACGCTGCTACTTTCGCCATGGATATGGATTGGACCAAGCGCTATTTCCCGTTCTATGCTGCGCTTTTGCCATTCTCAATGGGTGCATGCATTTACTTCTTCAAAGACTTTGCGAAAAGACTAACTCCCGCCATGCTACACGCGATTGCTGGTGCATCCGTTCTTATCGGCGCGGCAAACCTTCTTGCTTGCGGGTTATTCTCGGGTCTCGCCTTCAAAAGCTTCAACCTGTTCTTCTATGTAAATCTACTTTGCATGGCAAGTTTTATTTACTGTGTCGCAAACTCAGACCTACAAAAGACTTTCAAGAGTTCAGGAAAATTGCTAGGGGATCTTGCTTACCCTATGTTTCTACTGCACCGAGTAGTCGGCTTCATCATGAGCTATCTGGTGCTGGATGGGCAGCGTCGAGGACTGAGCCTTGTTGCTGTATCCATCGTCCCAATACTGCTTCTTTCCTATGGCTTGGCCTGGTCGGCAAACAAATGGCTTGAGCCGTTGAGAAACGTCATTCGGCGTCAGTCAAAGGCAGAAAATTCACCAACGCCTGCTGAGACGGCGTAATCCCTGATCTATTCAGCGCCAACCTACGGGAGTGGTGGCCAGTCTGGCGTAACTGGCCACCCTTCGCGCTCAGGCGTTTTCCCTAACGAGCTACGGTATTTTTTCCAGACTTTCAATTTAACCAAATCCTCATCAGTTATTTCTTCGATATCGAAATCATCCTGCAATGGCTGAATTAAATCGTTTGCCGCTGCCATTCGAGCAGAAAGAATACTGCGGCTTTCGCGATCAGCATCGATTTTTGCGAGGTTATCGATCAGCCAATGAGGGATTTCCTCGACAAACGTTTCCCCCTCCAGCACCCCACGACTTTCAATGTAGGGCGCCCAAGAGGTTTCGGTGATTACAAATCCTTCCATTATGTTATCGCTCCGCGCTGTAGCCAATAATGTCAAAGTTCGCGCTGCCACCGGCTGCTACAAAGAAAAATACAAAGCTCAGATTAACCAGCGGCAGCCTGAGCACCTGTCTCGTCGAGCTATCAATGCCTCGGACAAGCATGTACTGGAATTCGTAATCAGTGATCCAGAGCGTCGGCCCACCAGTTCCTGCAGTAGCGTTGTGACAGCTAACCAAGGCACACTTCGCGATTGGAGGGACGATAGAAATTAGATACACCGTATACGGTGTAACCGAGTTGTTCCCTGCAACAATTCGATAGGGTGCTGCGTTCAATATGTTCCTATATTCCATCAGATCGCCATTTTGTACCGTCTTCAAGAAGCTCCCCCCCGAACCACTTCTGATACAAAAAAGAAATCTCCTCGTCGGGTCACCTGACTTATGCCTTGCAGTTCCACCGGTATATGCATCTGCTATTGTTGTGCTCAGCTCAAGAGTCGGCGACCCAGAGTTACTATAAAGATACAAGTAATAGAACGTATCAGAGGCCAAGCTACCGGCAGCAATGTTCAGGATGAGAGAGTTATTAACCTCTAACGTTCTTGATAGTCCTGGTATATATGCTGCGCCAGGCGAAATGCTGATTTGTGTTCCGGACACCCATGTGAAGTTGAGCCCCTCGATGTAGCCTTTCGATACCCCGCCCTGCGCAACGGTGAGAGCCTTGGTTACGGCATTGAGTTCGGTGATGTCGCTGTTGGCACCACTCTTCGCGGCAGCCAGACCAGCTCGTGCTGTTGGCTGGTCATTGCCACCGGTGCCGCCTTTTTCGACGGGTAAAATCTCATAATTGCCGGTAGTGCCCA
>NZ_JAHHZH010000010.1:0-224599 GCF_018729515.1 Pseudomonas sp. MG-9 | reverse complement strand
CGCCGTCGAGTTCGGAGATATCGGCGGTATTGGTGGCGACTTGTTGTGCCAAGCCATTGACCGTTTCCACGGTCTGCCCGACGTCCAACCAGTAGAGCGGGTTCGGCGGTGGCATGTTGAGCGGTACATGGCCAGTGGCCTGATAGATCCGCTTGCCCTGCACCACCAGGTCATACTCCTCATAGGTGGCATCTGGGTTGTAGCCTTTCAGGCCGTCGAGAGCGTCGATTTGCTCCTGCAAACCCGGGATTTTGTCGATTTCGTCAACAATGTCCTGACCCAGCTCTGTGCGACCAATCTTCCCAGCCAGCGCCGCAAGGTAGGCCGACACATCATTCGAGGTCTGGGCCGGGACATAAAGGAACGCGCTCTTCCCATAAGCGTTCGATGAGCGGATGAAGTAGTAGTAGTTGGTCCAGAACCCCAAGCCATTGTGGGTAAACGTCAGGCCCTGCCCCAGGTACTCGGCATCAGCAGAGGTTGCCGTCGGCGAGGTGCTGAAGAAATATTCGTAGGTCCCTCCGTTCAGGCCGTTTTGCGAATTGCTTGGGATCAGCACGATACTGTCGATCGAGGACTGCACCACGCAGCTTTCTGGAATTGGCGGCCCGTTGACGTTGACGGTGATCGTCGCTTCTCCCGAGCGCGCCATCGGCCCTACCGCGGCCACACTCATTGTGTAGTTGCCGGACGGCAGTCCGTTGATGGCGATCTCCGTCGAGGTGGCCGGAACGTTGTGCGACTGCACCGCGTTCGCGCCCTGCCTGACGATAACGATGTATTCCTTGACGATGCCCGTCGGCGGAAGCCACGACAGTACGCCCTGCGTTACCTCGGCGGTGGTGTCCTGCGTCCATGTCAGCGCACTCGGCGTACCGAGACCGCCGGCCGGCAGATTGATGAAGCCGATCGGGTTGTACGGCTGACCCACAGCATCATCGAAGATTGCCGCTTCGTATTGTTTGACCTGGACGGTACAGCCCTCGCTGTCGCCCATGGACCAGTCAGAAACGATGAACTCGCCCAGGATGTTCAGCGACGGCAGGTTGACCCGCACCACGCGCCCCGGCCGGCAGTTATAGCCGGCAAAGTTCATCGGAATGCTGATCGCACCGCCCGCGCGGCGCCGGCGCAACTCCATGTTCGCCAGGCGCTGCGCCTGGTACGGATCGGTGACATAGGAATAAGTCAGCGTTTCCGCTGCCTCGCCGCCGTCCTCGACGATCCATTCGGCAACACTGACCTCTGGGTAGTCGGTTTCCGTCCACGATTGCGACGGGTCAATGAACGTGCCTCGGACGGTGTTGATCGCCGAGTCGTTGGTGGGTTCGGTGCTGCCGGTGACAGTGCCAATCACCATGTCCTCGGTGATCTCAAAGTCATACGGTCCGTAGTACGCACCCGCCTGAAGCATCCAGCGTCCGCCAACACGGATCAGGTGACCACCGCAGGCGGCTTCCAGCTTCTGGAGAACGCCCGTGCGCTGCTCGTCCGCACCGATCACGCAACCGCTGCGATAGCGCTGACTGGTCGAGCCGTCGGCATTGGTCAGAGCCTCGTCGCACACATTGGCTGCACTGGCAAAGGTTTCGAACACGATCTCGTCGTCCGGCACGCCGCAACGCGCACGCAGGAACCAGAGCAGGTGCAGCGCGGTATTGGCGCTGTAAACGGCGGTGCCGGTGCGCGGGTCGTAAACATCGTTGCGACCGCGCACCACGAAACGGGTGTCCGGGATGCCAGACGGAAATTTTTCGGCGCTGTACTGCAGCGAAACCCGAACGAATGACAGGCCCCGGCCGATCTGGCTGTCCTTCCAGTCTGGGCAATTGGCCTTCAGGAAGGTGTTCACCTGAGTCGGATTGACCACCAGTTCATACGTCGCCTGCGCGCCGTAGCTGCCGATCTCTTCCTCGCCAAGGTAGATATTTTCGAGTGCGTCGATTGGGCCTTCGCACAGTACATACACCAGGTGCAGCCACTCGCCCTCACCCTGCGCGCCCGCCTGCTCCTGCGCCCAGACCAGAATGCCGCCGGTGGACACGCGACCGAGGATGAAACGAACCGGAGCCTTCGAAGATCGCACGGTCTGCGCCGATGGCTCGTTATCGCGCAGCGGCGACTTGGTGTTGAGCTTTTCCTGCTGCTCGGACGCATAGAAGGCCAGCGCAGCACCGGCGACAGCCCCCCACGGTCCACCTTGGGCGAAACCTACAACCGCACCAACCACAACTGAGGCAAGTTTTCTGACGCCGCCGCTCATTCAACTCTCCACGCGGCCAGTGGCTCGCATACGACACGGGCTGCGCCGTCGTCGGTTGTTGCCCAATAATCGCCTGCCCAGAAAACAGCCATACTTCGGCCGCCGGGCGCGTCGTACAGCACCACGTCGCCGCGCTGAATGAACGTCAGCGGAACCCTTGCAAAGTGGGCATCCCATGCCGCCTCAAGGCTGCCGTGCTGTTTTTTCAGTTGCCGCTTGGCGCCGGTTTCCGTGGTGTATTTTCCGCGGTAGTTCTCGGCCGGATCGACGCCACAAATCGCCGCCGTGCAGTCCGCGGCGAACAGGCAGCAATCAAATTCGCCCCATGAAAAAGGCCGCTCTTGGGCGGCCTTGATCACGTCGTTCAGACGGGTTGTCCAGTCTCGGTAGCGCATGGCTAACTTCCATAGGTGAATGTCGGTGCGTCCTTCTTCGAGCCCCAGTAAATGGGCCACTCGGACATTTGGGCGATGGCGTAGAAGAACCGGTCGCCGTCGTGGCGAGCGCGGTGGTTTTCATCGGTGAAGCGCTCGGTGCCGGTGCGGCTCCATTCGGCCATCCGGTCGACCACGGGCACAGTGATGCTGTTGCCGTCCTGGCCGTTGCCGGCGAACGAGAACTTGGCTGCATCCATCCGACCTGAAAACAGGATGTCCGCCGCATAGTTGCCGGCCTCGTCGAACACCACGAACATGACCTTGGCCATCCGGCCGCGGCACCCGCGCACGTTCGTCTCGGAGAGGATGTAGGCATCCAGGCCGCTGAGGGTCAGCTCGACCGACATCGGCGAACCGGAGTTGTCGCTTTCCTGCGATTGGCTGACCTGGCCGAAATTGCCCACCCCTTGATAGGTGATGCTGCCGACCACCAGGTCGCCGGTACCGGTGTGCGCGAAGACCATGCCGTCGACGAAGTCGAGCTGCACCGCGTACACCGGCATGAATCGGCCTGTGGCAATGATGTTCACCACGCTCTGGCTGAATGGGAATGCTGAGGGCATCAGAAGGCCTCCCTGAGTTGCAACGTACCATTGGCCACCAAGGGCTGAATGGTGAAGCTGTGGTTGTCGTCCGTTCGCCGCATCTCGGCGAACGGATTGCGGTACTCCACAGCGGCGCCGGCGACCAGAGCCTTTCGGATTCGCTTGTTCAGCGTCACCTGCACCCGGCCCTGAGCATTCGATGACGCGTCATCAACAATCTCGAACATCTCACCGTTGATGCTGATGTAGTCGCCGTAGCTGAAGACCTTCCGGCTTGCGGTAACGCCGCCGATTGTCATCACGGTTGCCTGGGCATTACCCGTGATCACCACCGGCGCTCCAATCGAGTCGATGCGCCGGCGAGTGAACGCCGGAATGTTCACGGTTCCGAGCATCCCCTGAAGCCGTCCAATGACCGCAGACAACTGCCGCTCTTTGGCGCGGCTCATGGAGTTGAATGTGAGCGTGCACTGCCAATAGGCACCCGGGTATCCAACGATCTGCTGGGCATTTGAAAGCGTCGAGGTGAAGCTCCGGTTGTTGTAAACCATGCCCCACGTCATTTCGTTCGGGCACAGCGAAGCCGGCCATTCGATAGCCATGCGGTACTCCTGTTTCTATCGATTTCTGGCAATAAGCTGCCGGGCTGGGCCGTTCATTTTGAGATCACGCAGCACCATGCTGTAGCCATCCTGAGCGCCCTGCTTGGCCGCTTGCTGGATACGCGCCAGCGTGGCGTCATCGGCCGAACCCTGAACCGTGATGTACTGGGTGATGCCGCCGATTGAGGAGCTTTCAGTGGTTGCGGTTTCTGCCGCCGAGGTGTCGCCGTTGCCGATTGCACGAACGCCGAGAGATCCATCAGCGGCCCGGGTCAGCGGCATAATTGCCTCTGGGCCGGCCTCCGCGAAGATGCCGGCGCCCTTGGCAAACGCGAACATCTGCGGGCTGTCGTAGATCTGGTTCGAAAAGGATGAAAGGCTTGGCGAGTCATAAACACCACCCTTGGCATTCATCACCATACTGCCTTCGCTGAAACCGGTCATGGTCCCGGTGCCAAGGGTAGAAGCCCCACCCCCTCCGCTGAACAGTCCGGCGAAACCACCGAGAAATCCGACGGCGGCCTGCCGGATCTGGATCCGGATCAAGTCCTCGACGATCGAATCAGCCAGATCCCGGAATGACAGTTTTCCCGTTTTGACGAAGTTGACGAGCGCGTCTTCTGTGCCGTTGATGGCATCAGAAAACAGGTTCTTCGTCTGCTCGGCGACGTTCGAAGCGCTGTCCATGTAATTGGCAAACGCCGAACGTGCTCCATTCGACCAATCCGCCTGAGCCTCGTCGATCTGCCTGAAACCCTCACGCATGGCATCAACCTGTTTCGGCAGATATTCGTTCGTCAGATCAATCTGGGCCTGCAGGTCGTTGCGTTGTTTTTCCGTCGTGGCGTTGGCCAGTTCGGTGCGCAGCGAAAGCAGCCGCTCGTTAGTCTCACGCTCAAGCTCCAGGCGCTGCTGCGCGCGTTCGGCTTCCTTATCACCCTGCCCGACTGCCGCGGCCTGGCTCGCGTATTGAGCGCGATCATTGTTGAGTTTCTTCTCCAGCTCAAGGCGGTATTCCTCAGCCTGTGAAAGGCCGAGCGCTGCCTTGGTGGCAGTATTGAATTGCTCTGCCAGCCACGCGGTGCCCTTGCCGTAATCTTCCTGGGTGATCTTCCCATTCTTGAAAAGAAGGTTGATCTGCCCGGTCGACTTCTGAAATTGCTCTGATGCTGCGCCCACCGGATCGAATGACTTTTTCAGGTCAAGAAAACCTGCAGCAGCCTGCTTCAACTGCTCCTTCAGAGATGTCTGGGCTTTAGCTGCATCCTTCGTCGATTTGGTGGCGGCCTTGTTGGCTTCATCCTGAGCTTTCGTGGCGTAGGCGACGGACATAATCGCCGTCCGATCAGCCTCGCTCAGTTCCTTGTGCTGGTCCAGGTATCGGGTGGCTTCCTTCACCGCGTCGTTGTTGTCCTGCAGCTTGCCCAACTGAGCCTGCAAGGTTTTCAGGTACTTCTCGCCGGCAGTGGTCATTCCGCCGGTCGCCGCTGCGCCGTTCGCTGCCGACGTGGCGGTTTTATCCATCTCGCCCCGGAGAATGCGCTGACGATCTTCAGCTTCCTTGGCAACTTGGTTCTGCGTCGACCATGCTTCAGCGCCCTTTTTCAGGTCATCTACCAACTTCGGTGAAACGCCAGGTACTTTGCCCGCCTCCTCCAAGATAGGAATGATCGACTGACCGCTTTTCGCGGCTTCGTCAATCCTCGTGCGCAAATCCTCGTATGCCTGTGCTCTCTTGATCGTTTCGTCATTGCTGGAACCTGCAATCCTCGACGGCAGGGAAAGCGAGTCAGACCCCAGCACTCCTTTTTTCAGAGTCGCCTGGAGAGAATCCAACTCTCCTTTTGCGGCCTTCACCGCATCCACCTGTGCCTCACTCCAGCGAACCAGGGCGCCGGCGCGCTGCTCCTCTGTCATTGCCTTGAATCGCGAGATCACCTGATCCAGCGGGCCTTGAAGTTGCTCGAGCCCTTCTTTTGCCTTGTCGGCACTGCTGCGAAAGTCGATGAAGGAAAGCGCGGCGGCGGCAGTGATAAACACCAGCCCTACCGGGCCGCCGAGCATCGCCAAGGCTCCGCTACCCGCAGTTGCGAGTGCGGAAAATGCCCGCCCGGTTACGCTGGCTGCGGCGGCGGCATTATTCGATGCGACGCTCAGCGCATTTACGGCAGCGGTCGTTTCAGCGAAGGCCAATGTTGCCGCAGTGCGACCTGCATAAGCCTTTTCCACCAGCGCCGAGGATGCCACCGTGGTGCTGGCCAGGGAGCGCTCGGCGGCTTCAACTTGCTTGATCACCGCAACCTGCGCCAGCCGGATCTCGGAGATTCGAGCAACTGCAGCTGCGCGACCTTGCTCGTTGATCTGCGCCTTCAGCCGCTCTTGCTCCAGCGTCAGCTCGGCAGCAAGTGCAGACTGCACCGATTGGATGTTGGCCAGCTCTGAGGCTTGGCGCACCCTATCTGAAGCGACCTTTCCCTGCGCAGCGCTCAGCTCAAGATTAGCCCGCTGAACAGATGCTTTGGCGTCCAGCTGTTTGGCTTGCGCCGCCAACAGATCCTGCTTGGCAAGCGCTGCCGAAGACGTGAGAGCGGCCTGATTCGCGGCAGCGGCCGAAAGAGCAGCCGCACCCTGTTGAGCGAAACCTCCGGCTACCCGTGCAAGCGCTACGTACAGGCCAGTGGTGAATAACTGAACCAGCGCGCCCGAGTGTTCGCGAATGCCATCAAGGGCCGCAGGAAGACTTCCATCAATCACTTTGGCTGCCGCGAGAATTTCACCGGCGACCTTGCCGCTCGCCCCGGACATCTGATCAATCTCCCCGATATAGCGGGTGATTGAGTTACCCACGACAGTCAGGCTACCGCCGATTGTGGCCGTCATCTTCGAGAAGAGAGCGTCTACAGCACCAGCCTGGCTTTGAAGCGCCTTCACGACCGCGTCGGCAGTAAGCAATCCTTGCTCGCCGAGATTGCGCAAATCACCGACGGTCTTGCCCATGCCTTTCGCGATTGCCTGAGCCAACGCAGGGGCCTGTTCAAGTACCGAGTTAAGCTCTTCGCCACGCAACACGCCGGAGGCAAACGCCTGCCCAAGCTGAATCAGTGCAGCATTGGCGCTTTCAGCAGATGATCCGGAAATCGCCAGCGTTTTGCTGATCGTTCCGACGATACCGGCCACACCTTCGCCAGAAAGCTTCAGTTCCTTCTGATTGGTGGCGATGCGCTGGTAGAGCTCGGCGGTCGCAGTTAGGGGCTGTCGGGCATCTTGTGCAATACCGAATACCGCAGACTGGGCAGTAACGAGCTCAGCTGTGCCGTTCGTTACCAACTTCAACCGGTTCGTCAGCGTGCTGTATGCCTCGGTGGCGTTGTAAATGCCGTTTACACTGAATGCGGCAGCCAGTGGCCCTGCAATTCTTGATGCTACACCAGCCAACGATGAGAACTGCCTCTCTAGAACTTGAACCTGAGCTGAAGCCTTGACCGCGGCGGAGCCTGACCCAGCAACGGACCTTGATGCCTGATCCATGTTCTGCTGAAAGCCGCCGATTTTGGCGACCAGATCCAGCGTCAAAGTGCCCAGCGAGCGCGATGCCATAGCCATTCTCCAGGCATAAAAAAACCGCCTTTCGGCGGCTAATGAGCTGACTGGTGCCAGCTATTTTGTGTATTTGAAGGGTGGTGGTGTGCCAAGCATTACTTCCGGCTTGTCCCAAGTGCCGCGATACCCGCGCAGCTGATAGGAGTACCCCGGCCTTAGTTCCAAGATCATCCCGACAAGGTCGCCCCCAGCACACATTGCGTTGTTCTTGATGCTGAATTGCACAGGCCCTGGAGGATGATAAAGGGTCACCTTTTCTCCGCTGGAAGTCTCGGCAGCCAGCCGATTGTCCATGAAGACTTGCATGCCAGCTCCAAAGCAACTCATCGCACCCTTGTCCTGCACAAAGGTTATTCTCGCGTCATCTCGAGTGGCTGGTCGACTGAACGCATAGACGTTTTCAGGCGAAACCTGAACAGCACGTGAGGAGTCAACCGCACGAGTATCGCAGCCGGCCAGAATCAAACAGCAGATCCCTATTACCTGTATTTTTCTCACGACACGCTCCTTTTTGATCGTGAGAAACTAGCATCTTCCATCGCTACTACCAACCTACACCCAGTCCTCCATCGCCTGTTCCAGCGTAAGCGCTGGGCGCTCGGCATGCGGCATGAAGTCGATCAAGTCGGCCTTGCCTGATCCGAGCCGGTGAACCTGCAGCGCAATGATGGCCGACATCTGCTCCTGACGATGCATCGGGTTGAAAGATCCGTATTTCTCCCGATACGCCGCCCACGACAGCATTTCCGCGTAACTCATGTTCCGTTTGAGATCCGCGATCGTGCGCCCGCCGACTCCGTTGAGCACCAGTTCGTGGTGCAACTCATCGGCGGCTGTCAGTTTTTTACTGGAGCATTGACCTCGTTCACGGCTTGCAGCAGGGCAATGCCCAGCCCCGGGTCGAGGTTGACCGCATCGTCGAACGGCAGCTCCTCGGCGCCTTCAGGGCCGAGAAACACACTGGCGGCCAGATAGCGCGCGTTCCGGTATTTCTGCGCCTCGCCACCGATGAACATTGCTTCCATGACGCCAAAAGCGTGCCGGCGGACGTGGATATCGAACTTTTCGGTAACGTCCTTGCCCTTGACGTTGCGGGTCCACTCGACGGACTTCTTCACGAAGGCATCGGTGATGACGCCTCCTTTCTTCTTCAGATCTGCCAGTTTCATGGTTCGGCCTTATGCAGTTTTCGGAATCCAGGCTGAGCCGCCGGATCGCTGGATGGAAACAGCGGTACTGACGTTCGCGTTGCCGGCGAAGTCGAACGGGAAATCCGCGACGTAGCCTTCAAATACGAACCAGGTACGGGCCTCTGGCAGCTCGAAATCATCGCCAGCCGTATTGACCGTAGGCGCGGCGGTGCCGTCAGACCAGCCCACCGCCCACTTGATCGTGGTTTCACCATCAGCCTCGGAGAGCTGATGCAGGCGAATATGACTGGCGTTGCGTGGGTCGGCCAGAATGGTCATCGACGCCTGGCCAGGGGTACGCAGTCCTTTTTTGGATTTGCGGACAGTGTCTTCCAGGCAGGTGTCGTCGATCTGGTCGGCCGGTGCACCACCCGGGTTGAAAGCGGTAGCGCAATCGATGGGCAGCACGGTCAGCGGACCGGTACCGGTCAACGGTGGCACCAGGGCGTAAATCTTGGTTCCTTGGGTGAGGATCGACATGGGTTTCTCCGTATGTCGGGCATAAAAAAACCCGCACAAGGCGGGCATCGATTACATCGGGCGGTCAGCGGGATACCCACCAGTCCACGTCGAAGCTGTAGCGGTACGTTTTGGTCGGGGCGTCGCGAGATTCGCCGCCCCACCGGGTCACATAAGCCATTTGCTCAATGGCGTCACGAATTGCCCGAGCAACATTCCTTGTCTGGGTCGCAGCCGTGCCATAAACATCGACCTGCAGCTCAAATCGGTCGCTATCGGGACGGTCGGCCAGATAGTTGTCCGGCGCGCCGCCGATCGTCTGCCAAACCGCGTAGGGTTTGATCACATCCGCCGGCGCCTCGCCAAACAGGTAGAGCCGGCACTCGGCACCGGCGCCGATCAGCGCACCAACGCCGGGATCAGCCGAGCAAACCTTGAAAATGGGTGCGAACATCACTGCCCTCTCAGCGCTGCGTCGATCTCAGCACTCAACTCATTGGCGAATTTTTCGGTGACTGGACCGATGTTGTCGGCAAAGGCCGGACGCATGAAGGGAGCAGCTGGGTTGTGCTCGGTACCGAACTCGATATAACGCCAGTGCCTGGTGTCCCCACCCGGGTTTCCCGATGCGTCCTTGCTGTATTGGTTTGCACCAGCACCGCCTCGAACCCCCACGCGCATAACCACACCGCCAACCTGGGCGCCTTCCTTGGGGGAGTCCTGCGTGACGATGTTCTTCCAGATCTTTGCGGCGGTTTCCGGATCGTCGATGGTTTTGGCTTTGGCTTTCGCCGAGTCACGGACAATGTTCATGGCTCGCCGAGCTGCCTTCTTCAATCCGGAGCGCCGTAACTTCGGCGCCAGCCCACGCATCTTTCCGACGACGCCGTCCACTCCCTGGAGTCGAAAATCACCCATCGTTCACCCCCGTGGCCACCAGAATGCTCAGGTAATCCTTGCCAGATACCGGGTCGGCCAATGGCGGGCCAACAATGGTGTAGATGTCACCGCGATAGAGGATTCGCATCGTCGGCAGAACACCCGGGCGATATCGGATCACAACGCGAGCTGTAGCCTCTGCCTGCTCAGCCTTGGCCGCGATGAATTCTCGACTGCTCAACGGCTCGAATGCCGCCGGGCATTTCTCCCACTCGGTCACCCAGGACTCTTCGAGCATTTCTCCAGTGTCAGGATCGCGGCCCGCCACCTTCCGCTGGATATCGATTCGGTGACGAAGTCGGCCGGCGCGCATCACACCCCCATCCTCACGCGAAGAGGCGTCAACAAGTGCTTGGAGGCCATCGGCAGTTCAGTTGCCATGGCGCCCACCACTACTTCCTCACGGTTAGCGAACAGGTGGCCGAGTGTGAGCAGGCATGCCGACGTGAACTCAGGTTTCAGCAGTATCCCGTAAGCTATTGCGTCGATTTCCTCATGCGCATCGGCAAGCGCTTGCCTGGCGTAATCGAGCAGAATGCATCGATCGCGCGCGTCATCAACAGCGTTCGCGGCTTCAACGGCAGCGGCATTCGCTGCGCGAGCAGACTGCATCAGGGCGGGAATACCAGCTTTTGCCGAATCCATGGCAGCCTGATCGAGAAACACGCGCCGATTGAGGTACCGCATGGCCGCTCCCTCGGCCGCATCCAGCTTGTCCTGAACCAAATCTTGATCTTCGGGTTCAGCCAGAACGTGTTTCATCGCACGCTCAATATCGATCAGGCTCATGTTTACACCTGCGGAGCTGCTTCAGCAGTGAGTCGCTCGACTTCGGCAATTGCAGCGGCCTTGTTTCCGCTGAAGTCGCCAACTTGCTGCCCTTCGGCGTTCACCACAATCCAGTGACCATGGCCCAGCTGCTTCACATCAAAGGGCTTTGACTTGCCGATAAGGCTTTCCGTGGTAAATGCGCCGCCACCAGCCTGGTCAGAGGTCAAATCGACTTCCGGCAATTCATCGCCTTCATGCTCGGCTGCGAAACCTTTTGCCAGCAGCTGACGCCCATGTTGTTCATCGGTAATGAACGGCGAGCCTTCGACAAGGGTTTTTCCGCCCAGATACAGCGGTTTCAAGGTGATCAACTTCATGATGCCCTCCAGCGGGCCGCCTCATTGGCGGCCCTATCCAGGTCAAGGTGTGGTCGGTGCGGTGAAGCTGCCGTAGATGAAGGCTTCAGGACGTTTAACCGCCAGCGCCAAGCGCTCTTCGCAACGAATCGAGATCATGTTCTTCTCGAAGTCGTCGGCGTTCTCGGTCGAGATCACCACGTTTGCATCTTCACGGTCGAAGATCTGCGCGCCGGTCTGGAAGGCGCCCGTCAGAAACTTGCCCTGGAATGCTGCGATCTCGGTGGCCACCACAGGCAAACCCCAAAGGACTGGACCTGCCAAGCCCAATGGGTTGGCCAGAATGTATCGCCCCAAGCTGTCCTTGGTCAGCTCGATCTTCGCCCAGTCAATGAAGTGAAGGACGTGGCCGGATGCCGGCAGACGTGCCAGCTGAGCCTGCAGCATCGCCAGGCGCAGATCATCAATGCCGGTCTGATTCGCAACTTCAAAGGCGGCATCGAATGCACTGGCCTGCGGCACAATGCCGTCGAGGTGCGCCCCGGTACCGTCGCCGAACAGAATTTCCTGCTCTTCGACGTACTTGAGGCCGAAACGCATCTCGGTGTCCAGAGTCGACGACAACTGCGCGAAGTCGTCGAGAATCTGCTTGGACGCTTTGAACATGTGCGCGATGGTGCGCACCGGAGTGATTTTCTCCGCGAAGGTGATATCGCTGTACGGTTTTTGGGTGTTCTCGGCGACCACCTTGGCGGCATTAGTGAAGCCGGTTTGCTGAACCCAGTAGATGGTGTTCGAAGTGGTTCGACCTGGCGCGATCAGGTCACGAATGAACAGGCGCTGCTTCGGCATCACGTCAATGCCCGGGAGTCGATCAGGCGCGACGATGGTGCCAGGCACGTTTGCGGTGAGCAGCGCAGCACTCACCGGAACGCTCAGACGCTTCGACGCCTCGATGTGTTCGGCGAACTCCTTGAGGGCTTCGCTTTTGATCACCACACCACCCAGAGTGTCCTGCACACCCGGACGCGATTGCGATGGGATGCGTGCGAATTCTTGTTCCAGCTCGCCCAACTGAGCCTTCAGTTGCTTCTCAGCCTCGGTCAGGCTGTTGAATTTGGTTGCCAGTTCGTCGACAGCGTTTTTGGTTTCGGCAGACAGCGTGCCGGCCTTCTTGGCCTCGTTCAGTGCGTTTTCTGCCTGCTTGCTGAAATCGTCGGTGGCCTTTTTCAGCTCGTTGGAAATGTTCTTCAGCAGATCAGCGGTGTTGTCGCTCATGGTTTTACTCCGGTATGGGTAGCTGCAGCCGAAAACCGCGACAATGCGGCTTGTAGTTCGGCGATTGGGTTGGCCAGGTCGGCCGGTGTTTCGGCAGCGTTCTGCTTGCCGGAGGGGGTAGCGCCAGGCATACCCGCCTTGAGGTCTTGAATCAGGGATCGCCGCTCGGTGCGGGGCATGCCCTGTTTCGCAAGAATCATGTCCAGGCGGCGCGCGGCCACTTGGTGGGGTGTCATTGCATTGGTGTCTTCTTTCGTTGCGTCAGAGGCAAGCAGCGAGTCGGCAAAGCCAGCATCTATGGCGGCTGAGCCGCCCATCCAGGTTTCAACGTCCATGAGCCGGCTCATTTCTTCGACCTTGTCACCAGTGCGCACGGCATAGATGTCGGCAAGAGATCCATCGATCTGTTCGAGGAAGTCTGCAACCTCACGAATTTCGTTTCGGTCGCCAGCAACGCCGGTCCAGCTGTTATGGATCATCAAGAAGCCGGCGCGAGCGATCTGTACCTCATCGCCAGCCATCGCAATGAACGATGCCGCTGAGGCTGCCAAGCCAAGAATCTGGACGGTCACCTTGCCCTTGTGCTCTCGCAGAAGGTTGTAGATCGCCAGCCCCTCGAATACATCACCGCCCGGGCTGTTGATTTTCACTGTCACGTCGTTATCGCCGATGCTGCGCAGCGCTGCGCTGACGCGCTTGGCAGTTACACCGTCGCCAGTCCACCAGTCGTATCCGATCGGGTCGTACATCGTGATGGTGTTGTCATCGGTAGCGGCCGCTTTGATTGATGGATTCCAGCGCTCCAGCGCCTTCGGCGTGAGGTCGCACTGAACCTGCGCGCACGGGCGAGCCGCCGGAGCCACCGGAATGGTCTTCAGGGTCATGATTTACTCCAGGGTCAGGCTGCTTTAAGCAAAGGCAGCGAAATCAGCGCATGGGCCATCAGTGGCCCGTCCGGGTTTCCGGATTCCAGCGCCTTGTTGGCAAGCTCGAAAGCATCCGAGAGAGTCGCCTTGTCGCCGGCTTGGTTAGCGGCAGCAATTCGCAACATGAACGCCGTCGCAGCTGGAGACATGCCGGCCGATTGCTTGCCGAGCTGATCGAGTGAAACCAGCGCGGACTGGACCGTGTAAATGTCCCCACCAGGAATTGGCGGCAGGTTCTCCAGTCGACGCACTTCGTTTCGGCACATCCAGCCATTTTGCAGCGCAGTGTTGTACCAGGCGCCCCGGCCGGCGCTATCAGCACGGAGCAGACCCTCAACGGAGAACTCGGCGAAGTACTCATCAGCGTCTGCGTCGCCGATCAGGCAGCGAGTGATCTCCTGCTCGATATTCACCAGCAAAGGCCGGAGGCTGTTGGTCAGGAAGTGCAGGTTCTGCGCCTCCACCGAGCTGGCCCAACTGGACTGTTTGTCCATGTGCCCAACCATGAACGGCGGAACACGGAACCAGCGGCACATCTCCTCGATGTTGAACGATCGAGACTCCAACATCTGCGCCGCTTCAGGGTTCATTGTGATGCCCTGATACTTGAAGCCCGCTTCCGCGACCATGATCTTGCCGGCGTTCTTCGAACCCATGAACGCATTGAGACTCGTCCGGAGCTGCTCGCGCTGCTGCGGAGTGATTTTGGCATCACTGCTGAGGATTCCGGAAGCCTGCATGCCTTGGGCAAACACCTTCGCGGCTGCCTCCTCAACTGCCATCGCAGATCCGAAAATCTCGCGGCCGGTTGTAACTGGCAACATCCCACAAACACCATCCAGACCGAAGCCGCGGATGTGCATGAGGCTCTTCTCAGGAATATCCCGTTCGTTACCGTTCTCGGTGTAGGTATATTTCAGCCGCCCGGTATCCAGGCGCTTCACACTCATGCGCTGCGGTAACAGCGGCACCAGCGCGATGATCCGGCTGCCGATCATCTTCTTTTCGACGAAGGCATTGCCGCGAAGGCAGATGCTCGCCACTACTAGCAGCATGAAGCGCTGAGGCGTCATCTCCGAATTCGGCACCCGGCACAAAACACGATACAACGGGTGATCCTTCGCCGGCGTGCGAGAACCGTCAGGCATACGCTGGTAAAGCTTGAGCGGTAGCGTGGATACAGATTCGGATAGCAACCGTACGCAGGCCCAAACGGTGGACAGCTGCATGGCTTTATCCACCGACACATGCTTGCCCGCCGCCGATGTACCGAACCACTCCTGCCAGAACGAGCCATCCTTCAGCCCAATCGGTACGCCGAGCCAGTTCTGCAGCGCAGCCTTCACCCGGCCTGGTTTTTTGTTGGCCATCAGATTCCTACCATGATCGGGTTATCGAAAAAGCCCTGCAGGTCGCCAGCGCCTTCGGGGTTGAGGGCCATCAGTGAGACGGCATCAAATGTGGACATAAGCGGGTCGATCTTGGCCGAGCCACTTGCCTGCTTGGTGATCGTGATGGCGTTGCCCTGAGGAACAATCCGCGCATTACTTACGGACCAGCTCATCAGCGCACTTCCGCAATGAACCAGCTCGCCGCCGGCAACTTTGCGTTCTGTAGTTTTGATTGCGCCGTTCAGCTTCCAGCCCTGGGAGATAGCGACAATTTGCTCCATCACGATGCCGCGTTCTTCCGTGGTGAGCTCATCGACGATGTCGCCTATACCGGCAGCGTCCACGCCAATCGCTAACTTTTCCGGCAGTAGCCCTCGATCGCGGATGTCGCAAATGATGTCAGCAACCTGCTGCACGTCATCACCTGGTCGATCAACCACCGTAAGATCGCCCGCGCTCTCAAAGTCTCGCAATACGCTGGCAATGTCCTTCCGGCGCTCGAAGACGATCTGGTGAGCCCAAGCATGAGCCCAATGAAGCCATCGGCGAGTGCCAGGCTCTCGCCCCAGTACGGTCAAACCCAAAAGGTCATCAAGGCCGCCACCGTCGATGCCGACAGTCACTACCTCCGATCTTTCGAGTAGTGTTTCGAGGCTCATGCCAGACTCGGAAGCCGCCTGCCAATGATCAGCTCCAGCCCAGCGATCGCTGCGTAAATTCAGGCCAATTTCGATATTGAGATGTTTCGCGAGGAATTTTTGCAGAGACCCATCAGAGGACCCCAGCCGTTTTTTCAGCTGATCCTCAAGCCATTCCGCACTCACCGATCGTCCAATATTGGGGTTGGTGATGTAGAAGTTTTCTGGCTTTAGATAGTCCTTACCATCAACCATCTGCTGCGGAAATTCGTAGAGAACACCCAGCGTTTTTGGATCGAGGATCTTGCCATCCCGAACATCACGCCAGTAACTCAAGCGCTCCTTGAAAACGCCTGCAGGTGGCTCATCACTCTGCGTGGTCAGGTAGATAACCCAACCCTCTTCGCGAGATATCTGTCCGCCGAGCGCCTCCATGAACATCGACTCGGCGTTGGCGCGCTTACCGAAGACCCAGAGCTCGTCGACCAGGACCTTGCCGGACTTCTTGCCAGACACGGTGTCGGTGTCAGCCGCAACGACTTTCAGCGAGTTTCGCGTCGTTCGATCGGTGATAGTCCTGATATGGTCTTGAATGTGGAACATCGCCGACAGTTCTTCATCGGCTCGGACCATTGCCGCGGCCGGCTTGAAAGCGTTGTCCGCTACCTCGCGGGTCGGCGCCAGGATCAGATGCTCCTCCTCCTCCCGCCAACACAAAATCAAAGCCGTCAGCATGATCCCGGCAGCAATCGTGCTTTTTGTGTTTTTCTTGCTGATGAGCAGGCCGAACTCCCGGATCAGTTGGCGTCCTGTCTCTCCGTCGTAAGCACCGAAAATGCACCGAACGTAGTCGAGCACCCACTCATCACAGCAGTCAGCCATTCTTGGCTTGCCAGGCAGATCCGGGACTCTCAGCTCCATGAAAATTGCTAAGGCTCGTTCAGCCTCATCGACAAAGATTGGCGGAGGAATGATCGACTCGCGGTCAACAAGTCGCTGCGCCCAGTCCGGGCATGCCGTTGACCATTCCATAGTTAAACCTGCTTACCGTTCGCTGCGACGAGTTTGGGGGGTGCCTGCCGGGAAAATTTTCCAGCGGCCTGTTCGGCTGCCTTCTGCACCTCATCTTTCTTGCCGCCATCCGCTTTCTTAACGTGCGTGTATTGAACCGCTGCGATGGCCGCCCTCACCTGTATCGGGCTGGCATCAAGCTGGCCCAAGGCAATTTTCGTCAGTAGCGAAAGCATGTCCATCTCTGGCGCGGGGACCGGTACCGCCTTTTCCCGCTTCAGTGCGCCGCCATGTGGCTGAGCCTCGAACTCCACGGTCACCGAGGATTGGTTTGGTGATTCCGGATCAACCTTCTTTTTCCGGCCAGCGCCTGGCCGAGCGCCGCCAGAGTTGGGGCGAGCGCCCCCGCTCTTGCCTTTTACGCCTGCCATTTGCTGAATTCCTTTTTTCAAAAGGGGGATAAAATCTGCGCGTGAGGGGGAGGGTGGTCTTGGAGCAAAAAGGTGAGAACTTTTACCCCACCCCTCCCCCTCTCAAACTGGGGAACTGACGTGCCACACGCGATTGAAGCACGTCATTGGCGTGCGTCACGAGCTCGGGCAGCCTCCTCGGCCTTCTTCACGATGTCGTGGCAGGGTTGGCACAGCGTCTGCCAGTTGCTACGCGCCCAGAACAAACTCTGGTCACCGCGATGCTCGACGATGTGGTCAATGATGGTGCCTGCCGTCACTTGCCCGTTGCGTTCGCAATAGACGCAGAGCGGATGCTGCTCGAGCCAGCCTGCCCGAGCCTTCTGCCACTTGTAGTCGTATCCACGCTGGGCCGCTGTCTGCTTGCCTGCCCGCCATGAGTCCGGGTTGATGTTGGAGAGGCGTGATGGTTGAGCCTGAAGCCCAGACTTGAGCGAGGTCAGCTTGGCCATCAACCATCTCCATTGACGGGCGTGCCGTCCATGTAGGTCAGCGGCTCGGCATAATCGTCATCAACCTGCTCGTCACTCAGTGACTGGATCAGGGCTGTCAGCAGCTCGTTGGTCTTCAGCTGCTCTTGGAGCTGTTGCCTGAAGATCGACAAGAACTCCTGCTCCCGGCCGGCTATCACCTTCATCTGATCGGGGCTGATCAGCACTTGGGCTGAGAATTCGTTGCGCTCGCTCATAGGCCACCTTGCTCCACTTCTTGATCCATTCGCGACGATCTGCACATCCGGTACAAGCCATCAGTCAATCCTCTCGACAGTCACCGTTCCTCGCAGGCGCCGCGTGTAGACCTGGTCACGACGGTGATCAACGCGGAACGGAAACGGACAGAACACCGCAATGCCCAGCGCTGTGTCGCACCAGATGACGCGCTCGATCTCATTGCCATTCACGTACACACGTCGCTTGCCGCGACCGTCATCGAAGTGATGAAAGCTATCGAGACGAGCCATATTCAACCCTCAACCTTTCGAGCAGCGGCGCGATCGTAGTAACCGCGGACCTTCTCGACTCCAAGGAAGCCGACAGCACCGCCGGCGAACGTGGCCATGCTTTGCGGTAAGCCCATCCATTCAAGGAGTGGCACCAACGACAGCGTGACCAGGCCGCACAGCGCACCTTCCAGATACATCTGGCGACGAGTACCGCCGCCGTACATCACTCGCAGCACCGCGATACCGACCGACAGGCCTGCGGCATAGAGCTGGGGTTGATGCAGCAGCAGCCAGGCAATCATTGCGGCCCACAGACCGGGATCCTTCTCAGGCATGTTTGGCATCTCGATTCCTCCCTTTGGGGGAGTGCATTAGATTCGGCTCCAGCGGCACTCCCGGCTCGATGCGATGGGTGTGGTGGAGCCGAAAACAAAAAAGCCTCGGCAAATGCCGAGGCTAGTTAAATTGTAAAAGCAAAAAGCCCACGCCGTTGGCCGGGCTTATGTCTCATACGCCTTCAATCAATAACGAACTGGGTGATTGAAATCAGATTTTTTCAGGATCGAACATGTTCATCAGTCGTTCCACCAGAGCTGCGTAGATTGGGTCAAAACGCTGCTTGTCTTTGTCGTCAATATTTACTGACAAAGTAAGAGGTAAGTCTTTCGCAGTGATTTCAAAATTATCCCCACTTATCGAAACCGTAAACTGAAATACAACAACCTGCCTGTATCCAGAATGGGCATCTTGCTCAACAGTCAGGGCGACAGAAAAGTGGACAACGCCATTGAGCGAGCTGAGCTTTAGAAAGCCAACTTCGTTAAAGTTGTGCTCATCACCAGTCCCAAGCCGCACGTACCGCTGTTGATCGCCTTTTGAGTCAGTCCAGGTGATATCCGGAATCGATAGGTAGCGTTCAAAGCCAGCAGCGAACGCGCTAGCTGCGCTAGACATCATGAACAGCCTAGCCTGTTGCCTTTCAAAAAGTTTTTTGTACTGCTGAGAGATCTCACTATAGATGGACATCACCAACTCCTTTGTGTGGGCTGGAAACATCTCATAGTGATCAGTTTTTTTCTATACAACAGATAGCAAAAAGCCCATCTCGGGGATGGGCTTTGCACGCGGAAAAACCGCAAAGTAACTGAAATCTACAGCCAGTCCCCGGGCCTGTCAAGCGGCTTCACGACGAACATCGAGCGCACCATCGATCCAGGCGATGCCGGCCTTCCAGAGCTGCCGCGTCTTCTCCTCACCGAAGCCCATCTTCTTGCCCACATCGATCAGCGCCTTGTCGCGGGCGGTGTAGTACTTCATCAGCACCTTGCCGCATTCCGGGTAGCGCTTCAGCAGACGACCCATCAGGCCATCAATCATCAGTGCATCGTCGTCGGTGATCATCGGCATGTGCAACGTGTTCTCACGGGATGCACAGCACGACACGCCGGAACCCAACACGACCCAGCGGCCCCAGTGCTCCAGCAGATCCTCGGCGGTGCGTTCGGTGAAGTTCTTCGTTCTCGCCATGATCAGTCCCCTTTTACGGCCGAGCCACCAGGCCCGCGAGTGTTGGTTTGCTGGTACAGGTCAGCCATGGTCAATGGCTCGCGTGGCAGCGTTGCGATGTGGCGCTCCTGACGGAGCAGCATGCCAAGCTGAACGATCAGGTCATCCACTGGCAGCGGCTCAAGCGTCTCGGCGTGCACCAGGCCGGAAGCGTGGCAACCGATGCAGTCCAACTGATGAAACACGCCCTTGACCAACCCCTTCCCGGCACAGGATGGGCAGTCGGTGAGAGGGATCTGGCGGCGCACAAAGGCGGGGCCATGCTGCTTTTTATCCATTTTTAAACCTCGCCTTTTATGGTTTCGTGATTTGGCTAGAAGCCGCGCCATTCAAGGCCTCGGCGGCATTCTGCGAATTTCCGTTTCTATTCATGGTCGAGCGGTGAATCAGGCTGAAGCCTTTCCCGTCTAACCATTCGTGCCACTTGCCCAGGGCTTCGCGCTTGAGCAGTTCGGCGGATGTGTGGATGTAGGTCTGCACGTTGCGGGTCATCGTGTGGTTCACCAGCATCTCGCCGATGAGGAAGTCCACACCGAGGTCAGTCCACCCGGTTCGGGCAACCTTGCGCAGGTCGTGGCTTGTCCATTCGCCATGACCCAACCGCGTGAACACGGCACAGGCCTGGCTGTCGCTGAGGCAGCCACCGCCGCGCGCCGGGAAGACGAACGCGCCCTTGTAACCCTTCACTGCCTGCCAGTCCCGGTAGCGCTCCAGCAGCGCGCAAACCTGATGTGTCAGTGGCAACCGATGCTCGCAGCGGGTCTTGGTGTTCTCGGCCGGGATGAACCACTCGCCCTGCTCGCCCAGGGTCAGGTGCGCCCACCGAGCCATCCGGGTTTCGCCGACACGCGTGCCGTGGCAGAGCATCATCAGCGCCAGCATGCAGTCCTGCGGTTCTCGGTCGAACCCCGCGGCCAAGTCTCCGATCACGTCCTCGAGCTGGACGGCGCGTAACCGAGACGGCTTGGGCTGGATCTTGGCCTTGGTGAAGTCGGTGAACTTGAAGCCCGCGATCGGATTGGAGCTGATCATGCGCAGCTTCTCGGCCTGCCGGAACGCCACCACCAGCACGCCCCACATCAGGCGCACGTAGGACAGGGAGAACTCGGCCTGCATCGGCCACATCAGTTGCTTGTCCAGGGTGAAGCGGTCGACCTCCTCCACCAGCAGTTCACCGAGCCGCGGCTTCAGGTGGCAGGCGATGATCGAGGTGTTGGTTGATCGGCGCTTTGCCGAAAGGCTGCGGTCAACCGCTTGGCGCGCCGTGAACCAGTCGAGTAACTGACCGACCGTCTGCAGGGTTCCGGCAGCGGCTGAGGCTTTCGGGTCAGCGGCCAGACGCTCGCGGATCTTCGGCAGCGCATTGATCAGCCCTTTCACCGGCAACTCTGGGAAGCCGGCGATCTTCTCCCACTTTTTGCCGACCACCAGGTGCCACGTACCGCGCTCGCGGTTCTTGTGGAAGCGGAAGTAAACGCCCGGGTACCGCGCGTCACGCATGTCCCGGATATCGGTGTTGGCCGATTGCCGGCGGATCTCGGCATCAGAAAACGTGGTCAGCAAGCTTTGGCTCATGGCGTGTTTGGCTCCGGGTCGATCGGGTAATCCCGAATGTGAACGCGCACCGCGCCGCCCGTTACCGGCTCGCCAACGTTGATGGTGGTGACGAAGTTCTTGTCGTCGATGCCCAGGCCATCGGCAATGCCGTCCCGGCCGGACTTGAAGCGCGCCACCAGGTTGTCATCGTCGTAGGAGCGGCGATTCGGCGGGCAGAACGTGACCCAAAAGTACTTCTTGCCGCTGAGGCGCGGTGCATCAAGCGCCAACGCGATCAGGCCGCAGGTGTGGCGGTACGCCTTCGCGTGTTTGTGCTTTTGCCGCCAGTGCACGCGCGCATTCGGACTCAACTCCTTTGGCGGCCACGGCAGCGTAATGTCGATCATGCAGCCCCCTTAACGGTGAGAATTCCGGCCCGGATCAGGCCTTCATGGGTTTCGGCAATGGCGCGCGGCATGTCCTGCCAGTCGATGTCGCCGGCGACGCGGCCGTCGATGACGTCGTGGCAGGCGCTGCAGGCGTACACCGCGACGGTGTCGAAGCCCTTCATGCCCATGCCCTTCTGCCCGCATGGCAGATGCGCAAGGACGGTGGTTTCTGGGTTGTAATTGCAGATGCCCGGCATCCGGACGGTGCACTCTTGGCCATTGGCCGAGGCGCGGAGCTTTCTCGAACTCACTCGCATGCCGGCTTCCCCGTGACGACGTCGACGACTTCGTAGGTCCCCGGCCACATCCACGACCCGTAGCGCTTGGCCATGGCCTCGTCGGCGAACAGCGCCAGCGCGTGATCAGGTGGCGAACTCAAATCGACCTTGAACGAGCAGCAGAACACTGCCCATCGGTAGGTCTCGATCTCAGGAACAGCCAGGCGGCGATCAGGCATGCTGGGCACCTCCGACAACACGCGGCGATGGCTTAAGGCCGAACCGGCGCAGCAGTTGCTCACGCGCTGACTTGCCATCGGTCGGAACTCCCTGACGTCTCATCGTCGCGTGAATGAAGCGCTCGCCCTCTTCCACTGCGTACTCCATCTCTGCCTTCTGGCTGTCATGGCCGATACCAATCGCGATGTCATCGAGCTCTTGACCCTGCACCAGCATGCGGATGGTGATGTCATAGGCTCGGTCGAAGATCTCACTCGCCTTGTCGGAGACCTGGTCAGCGAGGTTGTGAAGTTCGCACTGCAGCGCCGCGTGCCGAACTGCTGGGTGCGACCAGGAGCGCGAACCTGCACGGCTTGGGTGTGAGTTCTCCAGCGCCTCACGAAACGCCCTGTCGTGAGTTGGAATGCCCAGCATCTCTGGAGTCGGCTGACACCACTTGATGAACTTGCCCACGCTCGGCGCAAAATCTCCGCCGAGCTTTCTGCAGTTCTGGATGCCGTATCGAATCTGTTCAAGCCGATTGATACCCTCGGCCATGAAAGCCTTGATCCAGCTGCGTTTTGCTGCGTCCAGGGTCTCGTCGTCTGGCCAAGCCTGACGCCATGCTGGAAAGATGGCCTTCAACTCCTTGAACAGTGCGTTGACTACTTCGGTGGTTCCGGGAGGAAGCTGTGTTGGGATGGATGGGATAACCGGCGGCAGGTTACCCATGGTTTTCAGCAGTGTGTTCGCGCTTTTGAGGGTCGGCTTTTTCTCAGGAACGCCCATTACAAGTCTCCTAGGTTTTCAGCCCAACTGGTGCTGTCGAAGTCAGGCGCCTTGCCCTGCCCCGAAGCTTTGACGCGTTCGCGCTTAACCCACTGCGCCAGCCGGTAGCACCAGCCGGCCGAGGTATCAACGGTCGCCGGCTTGGCGACGAAGAACCCCTTGAATGCCCGGATCGCCGCCTCAGGGACCGCATCGGCAGGAAGCCCGGCGATAGCTATTTGGTCCGACAGCCCCTTCTCGTTCGGGAACCAGGTGGCGAACATGGCGAAGCGCTGGCGATCATCCTGCGGCTCGATGGCGGCGCTGTTCTGTTCGGCGAGAGCGGCATCAATCTCGCGCTGCTGCAGCTGCTCTTCGGTTAATTGATGGTTAAGTGACGGATTGGGTGCAGCCGCTGCACCCCGTTCTGTCGTAGGTTGCACCCCGTTCTGTTGTGGATTGCACCCCGTGCCGTCATCTGCACCCCGTTCGGTACGGGGTGCAGCATTTGCACCCCGCAATAGTTGAAGGTCGTAAACGACTGGGCGGCGGTCGTGGCGATCAATGTGAACAGCGGCGATCGCCTGGTTGCCCTTTTGGATCAGTCCGGACTTCTCCAAGTCATCCAGCTTGTAACGCACGGTGCGCTCGGAAAGGCCAGTGTCCTGAGCCAGCGTGGTAGCCGACGGGAACGCGCCAGCACCATTCGATCCGGCATAGTTGGCCAGGCACAGCAGCACGTGCCGGGCGCTGGCATCCTTGAGAACTTGCGTGGGCAAAGACAGCGCCCATGACATTGCTTGAACGCTCACAGCGAGGCTCCGATATTCAATTCGGCCAAACGGGCAAGGCCCTTTGGGGTAACGAGAGGATCGAAAGCGGCACGGTCAGCACCGGTTTCTGAGTCAGGCTTGAGAGCAGTGACTTTGTGGACCATGAGTCCGGAGGTGATGCGCGGTTGGTAAGCAGTCCAGCGCCCTGAGCCTTGGCGGCGGAAGATCCACCGGTTCTGCTGCATCCAGGCGAAGAGTTTCGAAGGCTTCATCTGCAGATGCTTCGCAGCGTCGGTGATGCAGATAGCACCTTCCGCAGCAGCAAGCCTTTTGATGGCCGCAACCTTCGGCGCCTGGTCGAGGATTACCAAACGCAGGGTTTGGTTGTCCTTCGCCTGATCAGCTGCAGCCTGCAGCGCCTCGGCGTAAGTGGCCGGGATCTGGAACTGGCCCGCTTGGGCTTCCAGCTCCTGCCAGCGATCGATGATCCGGGCACGCAGTTCGACGCTGTAGCCGGACACAACGACCAACGTGTCGCGCTGCGACAGCAGGAACTCGCGGTAAACCTGACCGTTCTGCGGGTGCACGTAGGGGGTGTCGTTTGAAGAAACGACACCCTTAGCAACCAGCGCACGGATGGTTTTCAGCACGTTGTCGTGAGAGCTGCCGATCAATTCGGCGATCTCACGCGAGGACATGTGTCGCGACACGTTTTGAGATTGAGCAAAGCGTGTCGCAGGGTTCGGGGTATTGCCGGGGGTGACGTTCGTGTTCATACTGGCCCCTGAAGTTTGTTGTTTGAAGAAGCCGGTCTAGCCACCGGCTTTTTTTCGTCTGAAATTCGGCCACTGGATGAATAAACAGCACTTTCAGTCCACTGCTTTTCACATCGGATTTCACTGATACTTTCTTCAGCGAATCGGAGGACTGATTGGTGCTGATTTCTGAGATGGAAACGGCCGCAATTCATTCGCCTGAAAGCTACCGTCCGGTAGCTCAAGCACCCGAATATCGCGCTTTGCAGACAAGGCTTTGTGAATGGCTGGAGCGGTCACTCGAAGAAGCCGAGCGGCTTCAGACTGCCCTTTGTCAGCCACGAACTTGTCGAGGGAAGTCTCAGTCATGGTCGTGCCTCTGATGTAGATGAGGCAGATATTAACCATCTGTTAATTTTTAATCAATACCGATGGTTTCTTCTCATTTTTAACCATTGGTATACATTCGCACGATGACGAAAAAACGAATTCTCCCTCCCGACCGCATGGCAGAGTGCGAAGCCGCGCATGCGCTTTTTCTTGCCAAAAAGAATCAGCTGAAGCTAAGCCAAAAGAAAATCGCAGACGCTGCAGGCATGACACCTGCCGCTGTGAACCTCTATTTCAAAGGTATAAATCCACTCAACGCTCAGTTCGCAGCCGTGCTTGCGCGCATGCTGCAAGAGCCAGTGGAGTCATTCAGTCCGCGGTTGGCAGATGAGATCCGTAGTCTCACCACAGCTTCGCTTTCTGTCGGAAATGAGCAAATGTCGAGCAGCGGGTCTGAAATGACTACTGCAGAACTGATCAGAGGGATGCTAACTCGAGGCGGTAAAAACCTTTCGGAAGACGCACGCCGGCGGCTAATTGCCGTCGCAGCTGCGGAAGACGCGGGCGCGATTGAAATTGACTACTACCGCCCAGGCGTTGTAGGCGATGAGGTGTGGATCGCGCACTACGACGTTCGCGCTGCGATGGGTGGAGGCCAGATCCCGCACGACTATCCAGAGATGCTGCAGGATGTTCGAGTAAGCCCCCAACATCTTCGCGAGATGGGTGTCGAGTTCAAAGAGCATTTCCATCTAAAAATGGTGACCGGTTGGGGTCAGTCAATGGCGCCTACGATCAAGCATCGGGACCCGCTGTTGGTCGACATCAGTATTCGGGAATTCGTAGGGGATGGGATCTACATGTTTTCTTGGGAGGGTCATCTGTACATCAAGCGGCTTCAGTGGATAGGTGACGACCAGATCAAGATGATTTCCGACAATGATCGTCACCCACCACAAATCATTCGAGCGGATGAAACTTTCATTCAAGCGCGGGTGCTGCTGGTTTGGAATGCCAACCTGGTCTAGCCTCAATTGGTTTCGAAAAATTAAAGGTGTTCAGATTGGACGATTCATTACAAACACCAGAAGAGCTGGAGAAGCAAATCGCGTCACTGACCGATGATGTGGCGCTAGCCTTTCTAAAGAAAATCCAGAATCGGCCATGCGAAGCGTGTGGTGTGGGTGACTGGTTTATGATTCCCGACATGAAAGTTGCAGGCTGGGAAGAACCACTCTCCCGCGGCGTGCTGAACCCTGTGTTTGTTATCAGCTGTAAGAATTGTGGAAACTTGCGGTCGTTTGCATGGGCTCGAATTCTCTATTTCATGAATCATGAGTATCCGAAACATGGCGAATGATAAACCTTTCTGGTTTCAGGGCGTTCATGAGGGGCGGGGTGATGACAGGGCTGTCGATGATGCGCATACTGAAAGCATGAATGATATTACTCGCGAAGAATTCAATGCCAGACTCGAGCTTCAGCAACTGAAGGTAGATGCGCGCCTGAAGGAATTTGAGGGCAAGGTCACTGATGGCCTTACGCAAATGAATCATAGCCTGCAGCTACTCGACAAAGATCTAGCCGGTGTACGCGGGTTGAAGGGCACCATCATTCTCAATTCAATCCTCTCCGTGATCGCTATTGTGGGAATAGTGATCGCGGTGATGGCCTATGGCGTGGCTAATTTCGACTCGGGTCGTGACACTGCGGCGGCATTTCAGGAAATGAAACAACAGTCGGCAGAAACGAGACAATTGCTTGAGCAAATGAAGGCACAACAACCCCAAAAGTAAATGATTCTGTTGGACCAAAGCCCGCCAATGAGCGGGCTTTTTAATGCCTGTTAGAAAGGTGCCGGCTCATCCATCGCAACTTCAAACAAATTTTCCACCTCAGCTACTCGCTCCTCCTCGCCTTGAGGGTCCCACCTAAGCTTCACTGAGCCGTCATCGTTGAACGCCATGTCGATGCCGTCTGTTTCTGACAGCAAGCCCATCACCTCTTCCCACTCCCTGTCTCCATCCGTGTCCAGCCGATGGATCGTCACCCATCGCTGAATCTGAGCGACAGGGTGATTGATCATTGATGAGACGCGCAAGGAAAGCCGCTCAATACCCGACATCTCTTCTCTTTTCTTCTTTTGCGCGGTCGCCATCTACTGCTCTCCTGACAGCTGGATATCCATACAGTGCTGCATAAGCATAACGAACTCCCCCAAAAAATAAATTAACCATCGGTATTGACGATCATATATACCGATGGTTAACTTACTCCATCGCCGGATAACAACCGGCCAGATGGAAGGCAGCGATGAACCGGCCTGAACGGTTCAGATGGGTGGCCACTACCCAAGGCGCGCAGCGTAAAGCGATCAAAAAAAGTGTTCTGGTGGGCTGAGCCGCGACCAGGTGAACAATTTGAACGAGCCCGTACCGCGCCAGCAGCGCCGAAGGGACACGGAAAGTTTCACTGATGCGCCTGGTTGGCCGGGCGCATTGGGAAATCAACCGAGAGGCACACAGCATGGAATCAATCATCAAGAGCGGCACATGGATCGGCCATCTCGGCCGTGGGCTTGCTCGCAGAGAACTTCAGTTTTTGCTTTTAGTTGCCCAGGGCCTTACCGCCAAACAGATCGCCCGCTCTCACGATGTTGAGCCCGGGACGGTCGCCAAGCGGATCTCCAACGCCATGTTCAAGCTGGGCGTTCAGCGCCAGTCGGCGGCGGTGGCCGAGGCGATGCGGCGGGAAATCATCGTAGGACAGGCAGACGGTCCGAATCCTCAAGGTCCAGTTGGGGAATCGAACGATGGTGTGTTTATCGCTTAAACCACGGCAGGGCATCACTGAGCAGCCTTCTCACGAGGGCTGCTTGGGATGACAACCGACAGGTAATCAACCATGAAGCACGACAAGGCAATCGATCTGCTTGAACACCACGCCACGAACTGCGAGCAGAACGCAGCGATCCAAGAGCGTGAGGGTCAATACGAAGACGCGGCGAACAGCCGTAGCAACGCCGCCGATTACCGGCAAGCAATATCCTCGCTCCATCCAGTGTTTTTGATCGATGGAGAACAAGTCTTTATCAACGGTGCTTTGCTCAATGAGTCCAAGCTTCCTTCGATATCAAAAATCTGAACCAGAGCATCACTTCTGCCCATTCCCTGAGTGGGCAGCGGGATGCGGACGCCAACCCAGCAGACGCTGGACACCTGCATGCAGCAAAACCAGAGACCGGCGAGCGCCCGCCAAAATGCCAACGGCGCGCATTGGAGGGTGACCATCATGAAATAGACCGGCGCTTCAACTTGGGTAGCGAAGAAAGCCTGCATATTCGCTCAAGAATCCATGAGCAGGCAGCGGACATCTTGGTCGACGGTGTCACCGCGCACCACCGGGCAACCGGCAGGCCTACCCCATAGCGACGACACACCGATGATGATTCAACCCCAGGCTGTCGCCAGTAGCGAGCCTGGTGGGCTTCTCACGTAGGGAGGTCTTCGTGTGAAGCAAACGAAAAGCTCGGGTGATCTCGGGCTTTTTTTCGCCTCGCCTTTATCCGTCAGCACTCTCCCCTGCGCCCAACGGCAACCAGCAGGCGGCACAGAGTGCTGACGAATACACGCAACCCCACCACCGAGGGATCAGCAATGCACCCATCCATGCAAGAGCGCGTCGACGGACTTCAAGCGCTGCGCCTGCGCAACGTAATCGCCACCGCCGAGTTCTACTCGAGAATCGGCAAGGAGCCTCCCGTGCAGAAGATTCGCTACCAGGTCGTGCCGAAGGGTGCGCACGCGTTCCACATCGTGGAGTTGGCGACCGACAAGGTCCGCGGCTTCCGCTTCTCCTACAAAGAGGCGGTGAACTACGCGCAGGAACTGGAATCGCGCGCCAGCGGCGTGAAGCGCATGCCGATGGGTGATCGACCATGATCGGCGTTCCACTTCCGAACCCACGGGACCAGCTGATCGACAACCTGAACCAGCAGCTCGACGCGTTCTTCGGTGCCGGCAACAAGGTCGAGCAGGTCGACCAAGGCGTAACCGGAGTGCGGGACGCGATGTTTGGCACCTCCCACGCAGCCAGGCTGCGCGCCGAACGCGACAAGCTTGCACCGCGCTTGAAGGAACTGGCCGACAAAGGCCTGACCGTCATCGAGGCAGCGAAAGAAATGGGCATGGAAACGAAGCGCGCCCGCCTCATCGCCCGCGAGAACAGCATCAACTTCCCGGGGCCTCAGTGAAGCGAACGACCAACCGGGCGCACCAGCGCCGCCGACAGACCTGGCTGGACTTGCCGGCCAGCAGAATTGAAGAGGTAGGCCATGGCCAAGACGCCAACAGAGCGCAAACGCGATCAGCGCGAGCGGGACAAGTTGACCCAGGCGGAAAAAGAAGCCGCGCTACTGTCACGGCGGATTGTCACGAAGCTTTATCACAACGATGACGCCGCACTGAAGCGGGTCATGGCCCGGTGCGGCATCGAAGAAGAGCAGGACCTGATTTCCCGATTCATCCGCGGCGCTGACCGCATGAGCGACGAGCAACTGGCTGATCACATTCGCATCGCGTGACATGCCGTCGTGACACCCCAACCCAAACCAAATTGCCACCACCGGTCACGGAGGGCGGCGCCTGACTGGAGATAATCCATGGAATACCTCGCCAGAATCAATCCCAAGTACTTCGCTGCGATGTACCAGTGCGCTGCGAAAAACGATGTTCGTTACTACCTGAACGCCGTGAACATCGAGCGGCACCCAGACGGTGGTGTGATCATCGCTGCCACCAACGGACACTTCCTCGGCGTGATTCATGACCCTGACGGGTGGATTCATGAAGATCACAACTCATTGCTGGTCGGCATTCCTTCAAAGCGTCTGGTTTCCGCCTGCAGTACAAGGCGCGGGCCTGACACTTTCGCACCGAACATGCTCTGGATCGCGGAGAAGTTTTCGGTCGTTACTGGATGCGTTGAGGCGACAGAGCCGCCGGAAGCCTTCGATAGTCGTGCTCATCTCACCGAGAAAACCGAGCTGGTCGATGGCAAATTCCCGGACTGGAGGAAAGTGCTTCCAACAACTCGCGAGAAACTGGAAACCCAGTTTCCATGGATCAATGGCGAGTACATCGAGGCCTTCAACAAGATCGCCACCATCCTGACTGGCAATAAAACTTTCGGCGGCGGTGGGCTTCACCTGGAAGCGCGCGACGACAGTCGTTCAGTTGTTGTCCGGCTTGCCAACTACGAACTCAAAGACCGCTTTGTTGGGGTGATCATGCCAATGAAATGTGACCCTCTCGAAACCATCGTCCCAGCGTTCGCGATGCCGAAAGCGGAATCGCTAGAACACCAAGCCGCCTGACCCAATACCCCACTTCTACGAATCACGCCAGCCGGCGAGGATCCCCTATGTCCGCACAACAGATCGACGAAAAGAAACTCGAGCGCGCGATCCGCAAGATCAAGCACTGCCTGGCGCTGGCGCAAAGCGCCAACGAGAACGAAGCAGCGACCGCGCTGAGGCAGGCTCAGGCTCTGATGCGCGAGTATCGCCTGACCGAAATGGATGTGAAGCTGAGCGACGTCGGTGAAGTCGAGTCGCAATTCTCCCGTACCGAACGCCTTCCCGTGTGGGAGCGTAGCCTGGCCGGAGCAGTTGCAAATGTATTCGGGTGCACCTCTTTGTACGGTCGGCAGTACTGCAAAGAGAAGGATCGGATCATCGCCCGCACATCCTTCGTGGGGGTGACACCTGCCCAGCACATCGCGCTGTATGCGTTCGAGGCGCTGCTGACAAAGCTGAAATTTGCCCGCAAGCAATATGTCGCCAAGGTGCGCGCGGGCGTGCACCGCAGTTCGTACTCAGCCGAAACAGCAGGCGACCACTTCGCCCTAGCATGGGTCAACGAGGTTTACGGGAAGCTGAGCGCCCTTGTCCCGAAAGGTGAGGACGATACCCAGTCATCGAGCGACGGGCGCGACCTCATCGCAGTCGAAGCGCAAGACAAGGCACTGATCACCGAGTACCTCGCAAACAAAGGCGTAGGAAAAGCCCGCAAGGCGCGCGACGTCGATATCGACCTGAATGCGCAAATCGCGGGAATGCTCGCAGGCCGCAGGGTTGATCTACACGCCGGCATTGCGCGCGGCGGCGATGAAACCCTCGCCCTTTCCGCAAGCGCCTGACCTTCCCACCCTCCACCGCCCGGGCATGCCCCGGCATAGGACGCCCCATGCCCACAGAAAATAAACCGGCAGAGCCGCTGCAGGTTGAGCGCTCGACAGTCACGAAGCTGGTGATCACCGGCGCCCCGCGGCTTGATGCGATTACCGTGTTCCTCGAAGACTTCGGCCGGCGCGACTGCCCGACTGAATCGAACCCGAACTACCAGACCGCCCAAGGCAAGATCACGATCAACTGCTGGGACAACAGCTGGAACGCCTACTGGGGTGGCATGGGCCCGCGCACCGTCGCGGAGTTTGTCGCCGACTGCGACTGGCATTACATCCTCAACTGCCTGGATCGCGGGATCAGCCCCACCGTGTTCAGCGGTAACGCCCTCCACGCTCTGGCCAAGAAGTGCATCGTTCAGCGTCGTCGGCAACAGACGGGGCGCCATGAGTGGGAGCTGGGTGAGCTGAGTAAAGATGAAGCCCGAGAGCTTTGGCGCGACATCGACGAGCTGCGCGGCATAGAGAGCGCTAACGAGTGCTGGCATCAAAGCAGGTTACTGACAGAACTGTTCGGTGATGAATGGCATTACCCGCTCGACGGCAAGGCGGTCGAGGAGAACCACAAATTCACCTACCTGCGTCGCGTTGTTGAAGCGGTGCAGCACGCGTTGCGCCAGGAACAGCAGCAGGAGGCCGCATGATCAATCTCTTCTGGCGCTTGCTCGCTAAGTTGTTGGCCCGCCCGGCCATCGCCGACTGGCTCATCGCCCGCGCCAAGCTCACCCCGTACCTGCACATCATGTCCGCCGACGGCACCGAGATGTACATGGGCCGCTGGTGGCTGTTCAACCCGTACAGCAGGGAGACGCACAAGCCGGCGCTGTGGTGGTGCCCGTGGTCGTTCCGCATCCACCACATCCTGCGCGAGGACGTCGACCGGGACTTACATGATCACCCATGGAACGCGCGTACGATCATCCTGCGCGGCTGGTACACGGAAGAGCGCCTGGAGCTTGCAACGTCTGTTGACATGCTGACTCTGGGCCGGCCGCTGCTCTGGCTGCCAGACGACGAGATTCGCAAGCTGGCCACCGTCCAGCGCAACCCGGGGGACACCGCCAGACTCAACCACGGCGAATACCACCGCATCGACCAGGTATCCCCAGGCGGCGTCACCACCCTCTTCATCACCAGCAAGTGGCGCGGTGACTGGGGATTCCTCGTAAACGGCGTGAAGGTGCCTTGGCGCACCTACACCGGTACCGATAATTGAAAGGGGCATTCGAAGTGAGCGAACTCAAAGTGATCTACCTCGGCCCGGCCTGCCAAGAGCAGGGTCAATCCAGCGGCCGTGAATGGTGCCAGGACGATGTGTGGGATGCGTGCGAATGCGGGCATGAATCAGTGCGGTATGTGCTGGCCTCCGAGTTCGACCGGGTAACAGCCGAGCGTGACGCCCTGCAGCAGCGCCTGAACGCAGCGGATCAGCGGATTGATGAGCAGGCAGGGTTGCTGCGGCGCAGTGTGATGGCCGTCCGCGAGCAGCAATGTGAGCCGGGCGAAGCGGATTTCGACCTTCCTACCGAGCTTATGGCTGATATCGATGCCCAGCTTTCCACCAGCACAGAGCCGGAACAGGATGATGACTGGCATATGAACCCGTGCAAGCAAGGTCACCGCGATGTCGGCGCGGCCGGCGGTGTGGCGGCGTGCAACCAGTGCGATGAGAAGATCGAAGCAGCCACGACGCAGGAAGCCTTCGAGCGCTGGAACGCAGAGCATCCAGCACCTCAGTCGATCCCTGATCAATTGCGTGACGCCACGAAAATGATCGGCATCGAGCGCATGCCCCCGATGGAGTACGACGAGCCATGATCGACCTAAACGGTTTATCACCGGCTGCCCGCTCTGCTGCAATGCGAGGCGGCACCGCTGGCTGGGGGCAAGTAGGCGGCTTGCCTGAACAGCTCCGGTACATGGAGCTGCGACCGAAGCGACCCGGCCGCAAAAAGAAATGCCATTGCGGATGCGAAACACCGAAGACGCATCTCGGCATGACCAATGGTGTCTGCTTAACCAGTGGCTGCGAGCTGTACGTCCGTCGATGGATCAAAGCCGGCAACAATCGCTCCCTGTAATCCTCACTCCCTCCCCCTTCAAAGTCAGCCGCTATAGCGGCAAGGACGACTCATGTCTCAAGTTCACCCAGATTTGGCCCGGATCTACAACGTGTTCGGCCTGAGCAGCAATCACTCCTTGTCGACTCTGCTCGCAAACGTCGAGGGCCTCAAGCAAAGTCATGACGAAGATCGCCCGCTTGCTGATCGGTACCGGTTTCTGCGCGAGCCAAAAGCCAGCGCGCCCGTAACGCTTCCGGAAGAACAATGGATTGTCGTTGGCTTGGCCAGCCATGAGGACGTGCTGACCGGCGCCGCGCTGGACAACGCCATCGACAACGCCATGAACTCCAAAAGCTACACCTTCGAGCCGGAGGATGGTCCGCTGCTCTGCTACCAAGTCGGCGATCAAGATTGGGTTGCCGCGCAGAACCCGGAACAGGCTTTGGCAGTTCTGGCTGAGTACAACGGCGACTGGTTGCGCGAACACTCCGACGATTATGACGTGGTTCTGACGGGCGATTCGGAGCTCGACCAGCAGTGGCAGGACGAAGATGCACCCGGCACTCCAGCGGGATCTCTCCGGCAGTGGCTGGCTGAAGCCACGGAGCCTTGCTACCTGAACGGGGTGGAGTAAGCCATGACCGCAATCAAGGAACGGCCGATCCTCTTCTCGGCCCCGATGGTGCGCGCCATTCTGGATGGACGGAAGACGGTCACACGACGGGCAATCAAGGTTCAGCCGCATATCGATGCCAGTGGCAATTTCTGCGTAGGCAGCTCCAACTACGGCCAGGACGGTTACGGCAAACCTGTGACCAAGCACTTCGTCAACGGCTGCTGCCCCTATGGCAGGCCCGGCGACCGGCTGTGGGTGCGCGAGAGTCACGCTCAGGTCTTCGAAGTGGATATTCCGCACGGCAGATATGCCGGACCAATCGGAACCGCAGGTAGCCCTGGCAAGCCTGATTGGAAATCCCGTTACGTATACCGGGCAGACGGCGAAATGCCGAACGTCCAGTGGCATCACGTCGGGGATAGTCAGCCAGTGCGCTGGACGCCGAGCATTCACATGCCGCGCGCCGCCTGCCGCATCCTGCTGGAGATCACAGACGTACGCGTCGAGTGGCTGCAGGACATCAGCGAAGACCAAGCCAAGGCCGAGGGCTGTTTCTTCACCGACTACGGTCAGGAGTGCTTCCACGGTGGCGCTGGCTGGAAAGACGTAGGCGTCTGTCCGGCGCAGGCCGGTCACCGGCAGCGCACCGGCTGGGCCTGGGACAAAACCACCAGCCATGAGGAATGCCTCGGAACACCGCGCTGGGCGTTCGCCAACTTGTGGAACGCGACCGGCGGCGACTGGTACGCCAATCCGTGGGTCTGGGTCGTCGAGTTCAAGAGGGTTCAGCCATGAGCAAGTATTCAAAACTGAAACAGCTGGCCGAGGGCTGCCGCAGCGAAGTCATTCGTTCGCACGGATGGGTGGGAATGATCGAGGACGCCGGCCTGTTGCACCGTGACGAGCAGTTCCTCAAGGAGTGTTCGCCCGAAGCGGTGCTGGCCCTGATCGCCGAGAACGAAGCATTGCGCGAAGACCGCGACGGCCTACTTGAAGCAGGAGCGCACCTACTATGATCTTGATCCCAATAGCCGCCCCGCTCTACATGGCCTACCTCATCTACAAGGGGCCGTGGCGATGAAGGCCCGCATCGAAAAGAAGCTGAGCAAGCGCCTAGTCCAATTGCATCCAGCGCTGTACCGAAAGGCGTGGCGTAATGACGAGCATTCTGAACTGGCGTATGAGCAGCGCACACGGGTTCGGCATTGCCTCAGCGTTGGCGGCGGCACTGACTACTGGGGCGATGGGATGGACGCCTACACCGTGTGGGCTGATTGGAAAATGAATTGGCCCTGGCACGGGCCATTCAACGCTTACCCTGAAGGCCATCAGTTCGAGAGCTATCCGGACACCGGCAATTTCAGACCGACAACGCAGAACCTGCTGAAGCTGGCAGCCAATTGCGAACTGTCAGAGCGCGCCAAGGCGCGGGCGCGATGAACCGCATGGTCAGGGTCCGCACCGAGGAACTGACCGGCCCGGCGCTGGACTGGACAATCAACGCGATCGAGGGCGATCACCAACCCGGCACCGGCCAGTTGCAACTCTTCGCCCTGCCCGACGCCGAGCACCTGGTCACGAAGTACGGCGTCTGGGTCGATGTTGGCCACCGGCACCCATGGCTGGCCGACCTCACCGACGATCCGTTCAACCGGGTCACCGGCGAAACCCGAACCATCGCAGTGTTCCGCGCCGTGGTCTTCGCCAAGCGCGGCGCCGCGGTAAAAGTCCCCGCCGAACTCATCCAGTTGTAAACCCTAAATTGACAACTCAACAGCCTGCCGGTGTACGGCGGGCGAGGTATTCCCATGTCAGCAGTTCAACGATTCCACGAAGCGGCCAACGACGCATTGATCAAACTCAGCGAGCATTGCCTACCCGGAGCCAAGCTGGCTCTAGTGATTTACACACCAGGCGAGCCAGAGCGCGACATCCTCATCGAGGACCAGGGTCTGGATCGGGACGAGCTGGTCAGCACCTTGCGCCGGCGTGGCCTGAGCATCGACGGCGACAACGCCTACAAGCGTGACCTGCTGGATGCTGTGGTCGGAGCGCTGGCCCTTGGCGCGCAGAACAGCAACCCGCCGCCATCCGATCATTGGGCAACGCGATTCTGGGAAATCGGTCGGGAAGAGCGCGAGCTGCACGAAGAGCTGGTCGCGGCGCTGAAGATCACCCGCGAGAACTTGCGCGCCTGCCAAGCCACGATTCACCTGGCAGGCGGGTTCGATCCCGCCTACGTCAACGATGCACAGGCCGCGATGAAGGAGGCCGACGCAGTGCTCACCAAAGACGGCATATAACCCATCACCACCTTCTGCCGCCACGCGCGGCATGGAGCATCACAATGGCAAAAATTCTGGCCCAGATCACGGTCAAGTTGCCGCGCCTTATGGAGGCAGGCGAATACAGAAAGCTCCGCTACGTCGGCGGCAAGCCGAGTTTGCAGCAGTTGAAAAAATGGATTGAGGAAGGCGAAGTGGTAGGAGAGGTAAAAGGAGGGATGTATTTCGTGGATGTGCAGGCGGCCGTGATGGGGTCCGATGATCCCCTGCTGGCCAAGATGTTGGAGATAGGCTGATGGCTGCCCGGCCGCGCACGCTCAAAAACAGGAAGCTACCGCCAAATCTTTACCCGAACGGTAAATATTTTCGGTACCGGAACCCCATCACCGGTTTGATGACGAGCATCAACCGCCCACTTGAGGAGGCAATCAAGCTCGCGCACGCAGCAAACCTCAAGGTCGCGGCGCTGGTCGTCGATGACGGCGCGCTGCTCACTCTGCTGACAGGCGACCGGTTGCCGACGGTGAGCAACCTACTGGAGCGGTTCAATGACGAATGGCTGGTGGACAAGGGCTATGCGGCGCGGACGTTGGAAGAGATCAAGTTCAAGCTCGAGCGGTACCGGCAGGATCTCGGCGATCGGCTGATCGGTCAGATGGACGTGCTGGCGATGGCCGAATACCTGGACCAGTTCAGCAACAACGCTTACACGAAGCACCGCGGGCTGTGGGTGCAGATCTTCGCTTTCGCAGTGGCAAAGGGATTGGCCGAGCGCAACTGCGCCGAGCTGACACTGGTCAAGAAGGAAGCCGAGAAGAAGCGCCAGCGGCACACGCTGGAAGGACTGAAGACGATTATCGATGCGGTGACCACGCCGCCCTGGCTCAAACGAGCAATCCGCCTGGCACTGGCCAGCCTTCAGCGCCGCGAGGATATCGTGACCTGGCTGAAGTCGGCGGTCGATATGGATAAGAACACTCTGACCGTGTCGCCGGGCAAGACTCAGGGATACGACAATCCGGTTCACCTGAAAATCACCATGGGTGCCGCGCTGCGTGAAGTCGTCGGCGAGTGCCTGCGATCGCCGTTGGTGTCGCCCTACCTGATCCACTACAAACCGAAGGCCCGGCGCCGTGAACAGATCGACGCGAAGGACCACTGGACGTCGGTAACCCCGGATTATCTGACCAAGGAGTTCAGCAAGGCGCGGGACGCGGCGCACGCTTATGACCATGTGCCGGCCGGTGAGCGCCCCACTTTTCACGAGATCCGCGCTTTAGGTGCGTGGCTGTACGAACAGCAGAACTTCCCGCAGGAATACATTCAGGCGCTGCTGGGCCACGCGGACGAGAAGATGACGAAGCACTACCAGGAGGGACACGGCGACAAGACGATCGACTATGTTGAGGTGAGCGCCGAACTGGCGTTCTGAGGTGGGAGTTTTGCAAAAGTTTTGCAAAAGTTTTGCAAATCGCAGACAACAAAAAAGGGCCCACCTTTCGGTGAGCCCTTCTAGACCGCCCAGCAGAGCGGATTTTGTTTGGTAGGCGCGATTGGACTCGAACCAACGACCCCCACCATGTCAAGGTGGTGCTCTAACCAACTGAGCTACGTGCCTGCTGTGAGGCGGCATTCTACGGAATTCCGGAGGGGTGTCAACACCTTTTTTTCACCTAACCCTATGAATATGCAAAATATTTAATTTCGGGCCGGCGAAGAAGATTTTTCCGGTGGCTGGCGGAGGTTTTTCAACTCGGGTAGGATCGGTGCACTCGTAAAATATATTAAACAGAGGCTGCAGGATGGCGAACACCCCTTACCCAGAGTCTTATTACGCTGCGTCGGCTAATGCCGTACCGCCACGTCCAGCCTTGCAGGATGATGTGGAGACGGATGTCTGTGTGATCGGCGCCGGGTACACCGGGCTGTCCTCGGCGTTGTTTCTGCTGGAGAACGGTTTTCGCGTGACGGTGCTGGAAGCGGCCAAGGTCGGTTTCGGTGCTTCAGGGCGTAATGGCGGGCAGATCGTCAACAGCTATAGCCGCGACATCGACGTTATCGAACGCACTGTCGGCCCCAGGCAGGCGCAACTGCTCGGGCAGATGGCTTTTGAAGGCGGCCGGATCATCCGTGAGCGCGTTGCCAAGTACAACATCCAGTGTGACCTGAAGGATGGCGGCGTGTTCGCCGCCCTCTCCGCCAAGCAGATGGGCCACCTCGAATCGCAGAAGCGCCTGTGGGAACGCTTCGGCCACACGCAACTGGAACTGCTCGACGAGCGCCGCATTCGCGAAGTGGTGGCCTGCGATCAGTACGTCGGCGGCATGCTCGATATGAGCGGCGGCCACATCCATCCGCTGAACCTGGCGCTGGGTGAGGCCGCCGCGGTGGAATCCCTCGGCAGCACCATTTACGAACAATCGCCCGCCGTACGCATCGAGCGCGGCGCCAACCCGGTGGTGCACACGCCGCAGGGCAAGGTCAGGGCCAAGTTCATCATCGTCGCCGGCAACGCCTACCTCGGCAATCTGGTGCCGGAACTCGCGGCCAAGTCCATGCCATGCGGCACCCAGGTGATCACCACCGAACCGCTGGGCGAAGAACTGGCAAAATCCCTGCTGCCACAGGATTACTGCGTCGAAGACTGTAATTACCTGCTCGACTATTACCGCCTGACCGGCGACAAGCGCCTGATCTTCGGTGGCGGCGTGGTTTATGGCGCGCGGGACCCGGCGAACATCGAAGCGATCATCCGCCCGAAAATGCTCAAGGCGTTCCCACAACTGAAAGACGTGAAGATTGATTACGCGTGGACGGGCAACTTCCTGCTGACCCTGTCGCGCCTGCCGCAGGTCGGGCGCCTGGGCGACAACATCTACTACTCGCAGGGCTGCAGCGGCCACGGCGTGACCTACACACACCTGGCGGGCAAGGTGCTGGCCGAAGCGTTGCGCGGTCAGGCTGAGCGTTTCGATGCGTTTGCCGACCTGCCACACTACCCGTTCCCCGGCGGGCAGTTGCTGCGTACGCCGTTCGCCGCGCTGGGCGCGTGGTATTACGGCTTGCGTGACAAACTGGGCTTCTGACCGCAGAAAAAATTGTGGCGAGGGGATTTACCCCCTCGCCACAAAAGCGCTATCAGATCGTTTCAGAGTTGCTCTCGGGCAATCCCGCTACGGATCCGCAAGATATCCGCCAGCACCGCCAGGGCGATTTCCGCCGGTGTCTTGCTGCCCAGGTTCAAGCCGATCGGCGCATGGATCCGCGCCAGTTCAACCTCCCCCAACCCGCCAATCCTGCGCAGGCGCTCGAAGCGCTTCTGCGAGGTCTGTTGCGAGCCCATGACGCCGATGTAAAACGCCTCGGTGCGCACCGCCTCCATCATCGCCAGATCGTCGATACGCGGATCGTGAGTCAGCGCCACCACCGCGGTATCGCGGTGACAGCCGCCGTCGGCAATAAACACCGATGGCAACTGCCGACGAATCTCCACGCCATTCAGCACTACGCCTTCGAGCACTTCATCGCGCGGATCGCAGAGAATCACTTCGAAGCCAAGACCGACCGCGAACTCGGCGCAGGCCTGCGCCACGCTGGAGTACCCCGCCAATAGCAAGCGCTGAGCGGCACCCACGCGAATCCGCACCCGGTCGATCTCGCGCTCGATGCGCGCGCCCTGCTCGCGATCAGCGAACAGACTGCGCGCACCACTGGCCAGATCGACTTCGCGAATCAAGCGGTGCTGACCGAGCAGCGCCGATTCGAGCTCACGCAGATGCGCCTGCACCTCGCAGCCGGCGTCAAATTTCTCTACCAGTACGTCGAGAATGCCGCCACAGGGCAGGCTGACCCGCGAGCGCGGATCATCACCTTCGCCGTAGCGCACCACGCTGACCGCATCGAGAAACGCGCCTTCCGCCACGCGCTCGAGAAAGTCCTCCTCGACGCAGCCACCGGACAGCGACCCGATCCACTGTCCGCCATCGTTCACTGCGAGCAGTGAGCCCGGCGCACGCGGCGCCGAGCCGTAGGTGGTCAGCACCGTGCAGAGCCAGATGCGCTGCCCCGCCACCGACCACTCCAGCGCCCGTCGCACCACTTGCAGATCGAGATGCTGCATGTCAGTGCGCCTTGTGCTCGACGGCCGGAACTTGCGCTTGCAGCTTCTGCACATCGCTGACCGCCAGCTCCGCCGATTGACCGCCCCAGCCTTGACGCAGGTAGTTCAGCAGATCGGTCAGTTGTTCAGCGCTGAGCTTGTCGGCAAAACCCGGCATCGGCTGCATGTGCTCGAACCCGGCGAATTTCTGTTCGCCGATGCCGTCCTCGATCACCCGCACCAGGTTGCGCGGATCCTCCAGACGCAGCGTGGTATTGCCACGCATGGCCACGGCGATGTGCGGCTTGCCTTCACCACCGGCGGCATGGCAACCGGCGCAGACGTTCAAATATTCCTGACGGCCGCGCTGGGCGCTCGGGCTGAGCTTGTCCACCGACACCTCAACGAGCTCTTTGGCTGCAGGCGGCTTGTCACCAAGCAGGAACGTCGCCATCGCCGCCAGATCCTGATCGTTCAGGCCTTGGGTGCTGTTGTGGAATACCGGGAACATCTCGTTGAACATCGTGCCCTGGGCGCTCATGCCGTGCTTGAGGAACGTGCTCAGGTCCTGCTGATTCCAGCCGCGCGCCGCCAGATCAGTGGCGAGCAGGCTCGGCGCCAGATAGCCATTGAGGATACCCCCAGTCAGACGCTTGTCCAGTTGCATCGCACCCGGCAGGCCGCGTGGCGTATGGCATTCGCCGCAGTGACCGAGCACTTCGACCATGTACTGGCCGCGCTTCCAGGCCTCGCTTTTGCCTTCGCCAGGCTCCAGCTTCAAGGCTTTGCCGTAGAGCATGTTCCAGCCCATCAGACCCAGACGCACGTTGAACGGAAAGCTCAGACTGGTGACCGGCGCGGCGCGCTCGATCGGCTCGATGGTTTTCAGGTACGCGTGGATCGCATCCGAATCTTCCCGCGGCACCAGGTGATACGAGGTATACGGCATTGCCGGGTACAGATTCGCCCCGTCGCGACGCTTGCCTTCGGTCAGCGCCGCGAAGAACTCGTCATCGCTGTACAGGCCGATGCCGTGCTCTTTGCTCGGGGTGATGTTGGTGCCGTAGATCGTGCCGAACGGCGAGACGATCGGCAGCCCGCCAGCAAACGGCGCGCCACCCGGTGCGGTGTGGCACGCCATGCAGTCGGCGGCGCGGGCGAGGTATTCGCCGCGCTTGACCTGATCGTCGGCGTGGGCAAACACCACCGGCGCAGCCAGCCCGACCGCCAGGGTCAGGCGGGTCAGTAGATGCTTCATGCTCAACCCTCCTTGACCAGGCCGAGATCGGTCAGCACGTTGCGGGTGGCGTTGTAATAACGCACGTACCCGGTGCAACGGCAGACGTGATGGCCGAGGCTGTCCTCGATGACCTGTTCCAGCTTGCTCTTGGCGATCGGCTGGCGCTGCAGCTTCTCCACCAGCACCGTCGCGGCGTTGACGAAGCCCGGTGCGCAATAGCTGCACTGGAAGGCGAATTCGTCGACGAAGCGTTGCTGGATCGGGTTCAGCTCAGTGACCTGACCCTGCTCGTCACGCTTGGCGTGGGCTTCGATGGTGCGCACTTTCTTGCCTTCGAAGTAATGCGCGCCGGTGATGCAGGTACGCACTTCTTCGCTGGTGCCGTCGGGGTTGTCGACGATCACCACGCAGGCGTGGCAGATGCCCTGACCGCAGCCCAGGCGCGAACCGGTGAGGTTCTTGTATTCGTGCAGGTAGTCGATCATCGGCAGGTCATCAGGGATGTCCACCGGGCCGACGGATTGACCGTTGAGGGTCAGTTGAAGCGGACGGTTAGCCATTGAGGGCCTCCTTGATGCGCGCAGCAGTGATTGGCAGATCGCGAACACGTTTACCGATGGCGTGTGCCACGGCGTTACCGATGGCACCGACCACCGGGATCATCACCACTTCGGCGATGCCTTTGGACGGATCGCTCGGCGACAGCGGCGGCAGAATCTCCGCGGTCTGCTTCCACACCGCAACGTGGCGGGCCATCGGCAGGCGATAACGGTTGAAGTTCCAGTCACCCTCCCCCGGTCCGCCTTCGTACAGCGGCATCTCTTCCATCAGCGCGTGACCGATGCCCATGGCGATCCCGCCTTCGAGCTGGCCCTTGACCAGTTCTTCGACCAGCACCCGACCGCACTCGACCCACGAGTGGTGGTTGAGCACTTCGACTTCCGCCGAGCCTTTGTTGACCTTCAGCTCTACCAGCGTCGCGACCGGGCTGTAGTAAGTCACAGCAGCGTTGTTCAACTGGACAACCGGGTAGTTGATGTTCTGGCGATCCAGCAGGTGGAAACCCGCCGTGCTCATCAGCGCTTTCTTCGCCTTCGGCGCGCCATCGCCGTACTTCACCGCCAGACCGTCGAGCGGCAGACGCTCGCGCACGCCGTCGATGCTGTATTCGGCCTCGGCCCAGCTCCAGCGGTTGAACGCATGAACGGTGGCGCCGGTCACCAGACCACGCTCGTGAGCGTGCTTGGCCAGCTCTTCGAAGCTCAACGGCTGCATGCCGTTGGCGGTGAGCTTGCCGTCGACCCAATGCGCATCTTCGCGACGTACCACGTAAGGGTTGGCTTGACCGCCATAAGGGCCCTGACGCCAGATCTCCATGGCCGCCGGCCACAGACCGTTGTTGAACAGCACGCGTGCCGCTTCACGGGTGGCGTGGCTGAAGTAGTAAGCCGAGTTGGTCGCGGACGATGCCGAGGCCAGCTTGCCGACCCAGCGCGGATTGCGCAGCAGGTTGTCCTGCTCGGCCTGACTCATGATGTAAGGGTTGCCGCTGGTGATCAGCTGCATTTCCTTCCATTCGGTTTCGCCGGTCTTCACGTCATGCGCCGGGCTGCCGAGGAAGTCGGCCACCACCAGCGCTTGCGAAGTGGACATGCCGGTGCCGATTTCAATGCCGATGTGGCGCAGGGTGATGCGACCTTCAGCGCTGAATTCGATGCTGGCCATCGGCGCTTCGGAACCGGTGCCGAAGTCTTTTTGGCAAATGGCAAAACCCACGCCGTACCAGTTATCCGGGTCCGCAGCTTCGCGCTGCTGCTTGATCGCGTCGCGGTTTTTCCAGACTTCGTGCACCGAGGCCTTGTCGAGAATCTCGTGCAGGCGCAAGGCACCGGCCGGGATCGCGCCCTGGGTGTTTTTCATGCCCGAACGCAGGGCGTTCTTGCGACGCAGATCGATCGCGTCGATACCGAGGCGATTGGCGATTTCGTCGACCATCATTTCGGTCGAGGCCATGCTTTGCAGCGTGCCGTAGCCGCGCATCGAACCCGCTTCAACACCACGGGAGTGGTAGGCGGTGACCTGCAGATCGTTCTGCGGCATGTAGTAAATCGACTGCGCCGCCGTGGCGCCCACCGCCGCCACCGACGGGCTGTAGTTGATCCGACCGCCGCCGTCGACGCTCATTTCAGCGCGGAAAATCTTGAAGCTGTAGTCGTTCTTGTCCACCGCCAGTTGGTAGCGGATATCGAACGGGTGGCGCTTGATGCCGCTCTGGAACTGCTCGTAGCGATCGTTGGCCAGACGTATCGGCACACCAGCGCCGTACAGCGCCGCGAGGGCGGCGTAGTAGACGAAGATGTTGTGGTCTTTGGAACCGTAACCCACGGTGTAACCCGGGTGCATGTTCAGGTTGGCCAGACCGAAGCGCGACGGCGCGATCATTTTCGCGGTCTCGGTCGCCGCTTCCAGCGGGCACTGGGTGGCAACCACGAAGTGCAGGGTCTTGGTTTTCGGGTCGTACCAGCCGTTGCCGTTGTCCGGCTCCATCGCGGCCGGTTCGATCGACGGGGTCTTGTAACGCTCATCGAACACCAGCCAGTTGTCCGGCGGTGTATCGATCTCTTTCTTCATGCGGTCAGCGTAAAACAGACCACGTTCGGTCAGGTTGCCGTGCAGGTTCGGCTGGGAATTCCACACCGGACGACGGTTCTTCAGCATCGGGAACAGGATCGAGTCCTTGAGGCTGGCGAATTCGTCTTCGTCGGCCGAGGTGGGACCGCCCACGCGCACGTAGCGGAAGCTGCCATAAGGGTCGCCTTCGTAGTACGGCACTTGCGCACCGTAACGAATCGCCTTGTCATTGAATTTGAGTTTGTTCTTGGCCTGGCGGAAACGCTCGAAATCGTTCCAGATCAGGATCGCTACCGGATGACCGATGAACATCGGCACTTTGCCTTCAGGCAGCAATGGGTCCGGCGCGTGCTCTTCCGGGAACACAATACCGTCCTTGTCCAGGTCGGCTGCGGTGACGATGCGGTCAGGTTGCAGATCAGCGCCGAGCCACGACAGGTCGTAGCCATCGTAGATTCGGTCGGCCTTGATGGTTTTGAGCAGCATGGCGTGGCCCTGTTGCTCAGGCCAGCCCGGCATGTCCTTGGAACGAATGTCACGGGCAAATACTTTGCTGCCACAGACTTTGGACAATGCGTCGTTACGTTGGCGCGCCTTGCCATTGTTGCCGAGCCACTTCTCGGACGGCACGGTCACGCTGTTTTCCATCAAGGCAGCCAGCGCCTGACTGCTGAGCGGCGCAAGCGTAACGCTCACACCCGCCACCAGCCCGCCCTGAAGGAACGAGCGCCGGGATATATCACGGTTGGACATGGATCATCCTCTGGGCGGTTATGTGTCCGCCCTTCTGGTTATCTACTGGGAATCTCGAGTCTTGCAGAAGCCCTTTTTGGCTAAACAAAGGGCGTAATGACAGTGCAAAGCTGACCGAAAGGTTAACTTTAAAGGTTTCCGGGCTCGCAGCAAACAACCAGTTACAAAAATTTGACTAAAGAATCAAAAAATCAATGCGACGTGGCACCGCAGCAAACAGCAAAAAACCCTGTAGGCGCTGCGGCACGCTGCGATCTTTTGATGTCGATCTTGAAAAATCAGAATCAGGATCAAAAGATCGCAGCGTGCCGCAGCGCCTACAGGGCTTGGGCATGAAGCAGGAAATGGGAGAAGGTCAAATTTCAGACACAAAAAACCCCGGTCTTTCGACCAGGGTCTTTGCTATCGATTCCGAACCAACCAAAGGTTGCTTTCGGTGTTCCAAGGCGTTCAGTGGTCCTTGAAACAGATATGGCGCAGCGGACGGGACTCGAACCCGCGACCCCCGGCGTGACAGGCCGGTATTCTAACCGACTGAACTACCGCTGCGTATCGCTTTGAGCTTGCGCTCAAGTAACTCGTTTTGATTGAAAGCTTCGGTGCTTTTCAATCGCGAACCAGACAATGCCTGACTCGTAAAATATGGCGCAGCGGACGGGACTCGAACCCGCGACCCCCGGCGTGACAGGCCGGTATTCTAACCGACTGAACTACCGCTGCGCGTCGGTGGAGGCACTTTCAGCCTACCTCTTGCTTTCGCAAGTCTCTCGGGAGTGGTGGGTGATGACGGGATCGAACCGCCGACATTCTGCTTGTAAGGCAGACGCTCTCCCAGCTGAGCTAATCACCCGTTTGCATCTCCGAGGCCGCGAAATTTACGCAGGTAGCGAACCTAAGTCAATAGCAGGATTGAAGTTTTTTTCAAAAACAGTTTTTAGCGGCAAGTCTCAAGCTGCAAGAAAAAGCATAAACATCTAAACCAGATACACCGTGATCTCGCCTCAACTTGCAGCTCGACGCTTGCAGCTGCCTCTCACTGCTCGTAAATCATCTTTTTCGTCATGCCACCGTCGACGACAAATTCCTGCCCGGTCACAAACCCGGCATTGCGCGACAGCAGCCACGCCACCATCGCCGCCACATCCTCGACCGTCCCTACCCTGCCCGCCGGATGCTGAGCATGATCGGTATCGGCCAATGGCTCGGCACGCCGCGCCGACGGATCGCGCGCATCGATCCAGCCTGGGCTGACCGCATTGACGCGGATCTCCGGCCCAAGGCTGATCGCCAGTGCATGCGTGAGCGCCAACAGCCCGCCCTTGCTCGCCGCATAAGCCTCGGTATCCGGCTCGGACTGGGCCGCACGGGTCGACGCCAGATTGACGATCGAGCCGTTGTGCGCCCGCAGATACGGCGCACAGTGCTTGGCCAGCAGCATCGGCCCGCTGAGATTCACCGCCAGCACCCGGTTCCAGTAAGCCAGATCAAGGCTTTCCAGAGTGATGTTGTGCGGATCCGCCACCGCCGCGTTGCACACCAGCGCATCCAGACGACCGAATTGCCCGAGCACTTCGGCAACGCCGAGCGCTACCTGGCTTTCATCCGCCACGTCCATGGCGATGAACCAGGCATTCTCGCCCAGCACCTTCGCCACTTTCGAACCACGCACACGATCAAGATCCGTCAGCACCACTTGCCAGCCTTCGCTGATCAGCCACGCCGCGATACCCAGACCGATGCCGCGCGCAGCACCCGTGACCAGCGCGACGCGGCCATGAGTGCCTGCTGTCGGAGTAGACAACTCGATCACAACGCCGCCAGACCGCGCGACAGATCGGCCTGCAGGTCCGCCACGTCCTCCAGACCGACCGCAATGCGGATCAGGCTGTCACGAATCCCCGCCGCTTTACGTTCCTGCGGCGCCAGACGGCCGTGGGAGGTAGTGCTCGGGTGGGTGATGGTGGTTTTGCTGTCACCGAGATTGGCGGTGATCGAAATCAACCGGGTCGCATCGATAAAGCGCCAGGCGCCCTCTTTGCCGCCCTTGACCTCGAAACTCACCACCGCACCGAAGCCCTTCTGCTGACGCTGGGCCAGTTCGTGCTGCGGATGGCTCTTTAGACCAGCGTAATGGACTTTCTCGATACCGTCCTGCTGCTCCAGCCATTCGGCCAGTTGCTGGGCGTTGGCGCAGTGCGCCTTCATCCGCAGGTTCAGGGTTTCCAGGCCCTTGAGGAAGATCCACGCGTTGAACGGGCTCAGGGTCGGCCCGGCGGTGCGCAGGAAACCGACGACTTCCTTCATCTGCTCGCTGCGACCGGCCACCACACCTCCCATGCAACGACCCTGGCCGTCGATGAACTTGGTCGCCGAGTGCACGACGATGTCCGCACCGAGTTTCAGCGGTTGTTGCAGCGCAGGCGTGCAGAAGCAGTTGTCGACCACCAGCATCGCGCCTTTGGCGTGAGCGATTTCTGCCAGCGCGGTGATATCCACCAGCTCGGCCAGCGGGTTCGACGGCGACTCGACGAAAAGCAGTTTGGTGTTCGGTTTGATCGCCGCGTCCCACGCCGACAGATCGGCCAGCGGCACGTAATCGACTTCCACACCGAAGCGCTTGAAATATTTCTCGAACAGGCTGATGGTCGAACCGAACACGCTGCGCGACACCAGTACGTGATCGCCAGCGCTGCACAGGCTCATCACCACGGCCATGATCGCAGCCATACCGGTGGCGGTCGCAACGGCTTGCTCGGCGCTTTCCAGCGCAGCAATACGCTCTTCGAACGCGCGCACGGTCGGGTTGGTGTAACGCGAGTAAACGTTGCCCGGCACTTCCCCGGCAAACCGTGCAGCCGCGTCGGCAGCGGTGCGGAACACGTAGCTGGAAGTGAAGAACATCGGATCACCGTGTTCGCCTTCCGGCGTACGGTGCTGACCGGCACGTACGGCCAGGGTATCGAACGCTACGCCTTCGAGGTCGCTGTCCAGCCGACCGGCATCCCATTCCTGACTCATGCTGTCACTCCTTGCCCTGTTCTGAATAAGTAAAAGTCTTTTGCCAGATACAAAACCGGCCCCTCAGGGCCGGTAGAAACTCAGTTGTTGTACAGATCAATGATCGCACTGACCGCCTGGGTCTTGACCTTGGAGGCATCGTTGCGCGCCTGCTCGATCTTGTTCAGGTAAGCCTCATCGACATCGCCGGTGACGTACTTGCCGTCGAACACCGCGCAATCGAAGTGCTCGATCTTGATCTTGCCGCCACCGACCGCTTCGATCAAGTCAGGCAGGTCCTGATAGATCAGCCAGTCCGCGCCGATCAGATCCGCCACGTCTTGTGTCGAACGATTGTGCGCGATCAGCTCGTGAGCGCTCGGCATGTCGATGCCGTAGACGTTCGGGAAGCGTACTGCCGGAGCAGCCGAGCAGAAGTAGACGTTTTTCGCGCCGGCTTCGCGGGCCATCTGGATGATCTGCTTGCAGGTGGTACCGCGCACGATCGAGTCGTCGACCAGCATCACGTTCTTGCCGCGGAATTCCAGCTCGATGGCGTTGAGCTTCTGCCGAACCGACTTCTTGCGCGCAGCCTGGCCCGGCATGATGAAGGTACGACCGATGTAACGGTTCTTGACGAAACCTTCGCGGAATTTCACGCCCAGGTGATTCGCCAGCTCCAGCGCAGCGGTGCGGCTGGTGTCCGGAATCGGGATGACCACGTCGATGTCGTGCTCTGGACGCTCGCGCAGGATCTTCTCGGCGAGCTTCTCACCCATGCGCAGACGGGCCTTGTACACCGACACGCCGTCGATGATCGAGTCCGGACGCGCCAGGTAGACGTGTTCGAAGATGCACGGGGTCAGGGACGGGTTGGTCGCGCACTGACGGGTGTGCAGCTTGCCGTCTTCAGTGATGTAGACCGCTTCGCCCGGAGCCAGGTCGCGAATCAGGGTAAAGCCGAGCACGTCCAGCGAAACGCTTTCGGAGGCGATCATGTACTCGACGCCTTCGTCGGTGTGACGCTGGCCGAACACGATCGGACGAATGCCGTGCGGGTCACGGAAACCGACGATGCCGTAACCGGTGACCATCGCGACCACCGCGTAACCGCCGACACAACGGTTGTGCACGTCGGTCACGGCGGCAAACACGTCTTCTTCGGTCGGCTGCAGCTTGCCGCGCTGGGCCAGCTCGTGAGCGAACACGTTCAGCAGCACTTCCGAGTCGGAACTGGTGTTGACGTGACGCAGGTCGGATTCGTAAATCTCCTTGGCCAACTGTTCAACGTTGGTCAGGTTGCCGTTGTGCGCCAGGGTGATGCCGTACGGCGAGTTGACGTAAAACGGCTGAGCCTCGGCCGAGGTCGAGCTGCCGGCGGTCGGGTAACGCACGTGGCCGATACCCATGTGGCCGACCAGGCGCTGCATGTGACGCTGATGAAACACGTCACGCACCAGGCCATTGTCCTTGCGCAAGAACAACCGGCCATCATGGCTGGTCACGATACCGGCAGCGTCCTGGCCGCGGTGCTGGAGCACGGTTAGCGCGTCATACAGCGCCTGATTGACGTTCGACTTACCGACGATACCGACGATGCCACACATGCGACGCAACCCCTACTTAATGGATCTGAACTGAACAACACTCACTGTGGCGTTTTGGCCGACGGCAAGAGCTGCTCCTTGAACGGAATATCAGCGGGTACGCTGATTCCGCTGGCAAGCCACTGACTGCTCCACCCGAGAATCAGGTTTTTGGACCAGTCGGCGACCAATAGAAACTTTGGCACGAGCTGTGATTCTTTCCACCACCCGTCCTGCTGTACCGGCCCCAGGCTCAACAGCCCGACTGCCACGACCACCAGCAACACGCCACGCGCTGCGCCGAAGGCCATGCCCAGGAATCGGTCGGTGCCGGACAACCCGGTCACGCGAACCAACTCGCCGATAAGATAATTGATCATTGCGCCCACGATCAGTGTGGCGACAAACATGATGGCACAGCCCGCGATCACGCGAGCCGATGGGGTTTCGATGTATCCGGCGAGGTACTCGGACAGTGAGCCACCGAACATCCAGGCAACGGCTCCTGCAATGATCCAGGTCACCAGCGATAGTGCTTCCTTGACGAAGCCGCGGCTCAAACTGATCAAAGCGGAGATGGCGATGATTGCAACGATCGCCCAGTCAACCAGGGTAAATGGCACAGTGCAGCCTACAGACGGATAAGGCGGCGCATTTTAGCAGAGCGCACCGCTGTCGGTAAGCTGCGATTTTCAGTGCATTTCAATCGAATCGATAGATCCTAGCCGCGCTCGGGCTGGAAGCGCACGACAAAACCCTTGAGGTTCTGCTGACGGCTCAACAAATCACGCAGACGATCGGCCTCGGCACGTTCGATCAGCGGACCAACGAACACCCGATTTTTGCCATCGGCAGAGCGGATGTAAGCGTTGTAGCCCTGGCTGCGCAGGGTTTTCTGCAGGCTTTCGGCGCTGGCACGACTCGACAGGCTGGCCAGTTGCACCGACCAGCTGACTGACAGACCGTTGGCGTCGACGCGGCTCTGCGTGGTGTCAGGCTTGATCGGGGCCGCCGCAATCGGCTGGGCTGGTGCCGTTGTCGGCTTGGCCACCGGTGCCGGTGCCGGTGCAACCGGTTTGGCGACTGGAGCAGGCGCTGGCGCAGGCGCAATCGGCAGCGACGGCGCCGATTGCTCGGCCACTTCGTCATCGCTCGGCACTGGTTCTTGCGGCAGCGTTTGCGGCTCAGGCACGGCGACCGGCTCAAGCTGCACTTGCGGCACAGCCGGCGCTTGCGGCGCGGCGGGCGCCTCAACCGTCACCTGACGCTGCTCGTCCTGGCGGGAAAACAGCATCGGCAGGAAAATCACCGCCAGCGCCACCAGCACCAGCGCGCCAACCATGCGCTGCTTGTACGCTTTATCCAGCAAAGCCATTTGCCGCTTCCTCCGTGGAGCGCCGGGCCAGCCATTCGAGGGCCTCGGCGACACAATAAAATGATCCGAACAACAGAATCTCGTCGTCGCTGGTGGCCACTGCACATTGCCCTTCCAGCGCCGCCGCAACACTGTCATAGGACGTGACGGACGCGCCAAGGTTCTGCAGCGCAGCGTGCAATTCACTGGCCGGGCGCGAACGCGGCGAATCCAGTGGTGCGACCGCCCACTGCTGGACACTAGCATTCAATTCGCCGACAACGCCATCCAGATCCTTGTCGGCAAGCAAGCCGAACACCGCCAGGCGCTTGCCCACCAGCGGCCGACTGGCCAGGCGCCGCGCCAGATACTCCGCCGCGTGCGGGTTATGCCCCACATCCAGCAGCAGGTTCAGACGCTTGCCATTGAACTGAAACGAGCGACGATCCAGGCGACCCACCACGCGAGTCGCCTGCAAGGCCGCCACGATCTGCGCTGCATCCCACGGCAGACCGAGCAACAGATACGCCTGCAATGCCAGCGCCGCGTTTTCCATCGGCAAATCCAGCAGCGGCAGGTCGTGCAATTCGACCTGCTGACCTTGCGCATCGGTACCGCGCCACTGCCAATGCTGATCGGAAATACCGAGGTCGAAATCACGCCCACGCAGGAAAAACGGACACGCCAGTTCACGCGCCTTGTCGAGCAGGGGTTGCGGAGGGTTCAGATCGCCGCACAAGGCAGGTTTGCCCTGACGGAAAATCCCGGCCTTCTCGAAGGCTACGGATTCGCGGGTATTACCCAGGTACTCGGCATGATCGACGCCAATGCTGGTGACCAGCGCGATATCGGCGTCCACCACATTGACCGTATCCAGACGCCCACCCAGACCGACTTCCAGCACCACCGCATCGAGCCCGGCCTGCTGAAACAGCCAGAACGCCGCCAGGGTGCCCATTTCGAAGTAAGTCAGCGAGGTTTCGCCACGGCCGGCTTCAACCGCCGCAAAGGCGTCGCACAGCTGTGCGTCAGTGGCTTCGACGCCATTGAGCTGCACCCGCTCGTTGTAACGCAGCAGGTGCGGAGAATTGTAGACACCCACGCTCAGGCCCTGTGCCCGCAGCAACGAAGCCACGAATGCGCAGGTCGAACCCTTGCCGTTGGTGCCGGTGACCGTAATCACCCGAGGCGCCGGCTGGCCCAGCCCCATGCGGGACGCTACCTGTTGCGAACGCTCCAGCCCCATGTCGATGGCCGATGGATGCAACTGCTCAAGGTAGGCGAGCCACTCGCCAAGGGTACGCTCGGTCATACGTTGGCAGGCACCGGCGGAACGACGATTGGCTCGACTGGAGCGGCGATGTAGGTCGGTGTCGGCTGGCCGGTCAGTTGCGCCAGCAGATTGCCCAGACGTGGACGCAGTTCACGACGATCGATGATCAGGTCGATGGCGCCGTGCTCCAGCAGGAATTCGCTGCGCTGGAAGCCTTCCGGCAGTTTTTCCCGCACGGTCTGCTCGATCACACGTGGACCGGCGAAGCCGATCAGTGCTTTCGGCTCACCGACGATCACGTCGCCGAGCATCGCCAGACTGGCGGAAACGCCGCCGTAGACCGGGTCGGTCAGTACCGAGATGAACGGGATGCCTTCTTCACGCAGACGCGCCAGCACCGCCGAAGTCTTGGCCATCTGCATCAGCGAGATCAGCGCTTCCTGCATCCGCGCACCACCGGAAGCGGCGAAGCAGATCATCGGGCAACGGTTTTCCAGGGCGTAGTTGGCGGCGCGCACGAAGCGCTCACCGACGATGGCACCCATGGAACCGCCCATGAAGCTGAATTCGAACGCCGAAACCACCACCGGCATGCCCAGCAGGGTGCCGCTGACGGAGATCAGCGCGTCTTTTTCGCCGGTCTGCTTCTGTGCAGCGACCAGACGGTCCTTGTACTTCTTGCCGTCACGGAATTTCAGACGGTCAACCGGCTCCAGATCGGCACCCAGTTCGTTGCGGCCTTCGGCATCCAGAAAGATGTCGATGCGCGCCCGTGCGCCGATGCGCATGTGGTGGTTGCACTTGGGGCAAACGTCCAGGGTCTTTTCCAGCTCAGGGCGATACAGCACAGCCTCGCAGGACGGGCATTTGTGCCACAGACCTTCAGGCACCGAGCTCTTCTTGACCTCCGAACGCATGATCGAAGGGATCAGTTTGTCTACCAACCAGTTGCTCATGCTTTCTTTCTCCAGTACCGGCGGCCCGAACGCTCTGGTTCGCAGCCCCGCGTATGCCCTTCAGCTAAATTCATGTGTGTGGCGATGGTCGGTGGAACCCCGCGGTCAGCGCGAAACATGACCTGCGTGCAACTCCAAAAACCCTCAGCCTCGCCTGCTTTGTGCAAGTGCATTGATGGACGGCGGCAGACTGCCAGCCGTCACATCGAAGTAGGCGCTCCCTGTGAGCTTCTACGTACGGCATCGATGAACGCGCGGATCTTCGCATGATCCTTGATGCCCTTGCTCGCCTCTACCCCACCGCTGACATCGACCGCGTACGGCTTGACCCGGGCTACGGCGTCAGCGACGTTGTCCGGCGTCAGACCACCGGCCAGGATCAGCGGCTTGCTCAACTGTTGCGGAATCAATGACCAGTCGAACGCCTCGCCAGTTCCGCCAGGCACGCCTTCGACGTAGGTGTCGAGCAACACGCCACTGGCGCTCGGATAGGCATCGACGGCGGCCGCGATGTCGTCGCCGGCCTTGACCCGCAACGCCTTGATGTAGGGACGATGCCAGCCCTCGCACTCTTCGGCACTTTCATCGCCATGAAACTGCAGCAGATCCAGCGGCACGGCATCGAGGATTTCCCCCAACTCGCAGCGGCTGGCATTGACGAACAGGCCGACGGTGGTCACAAACGGCGGCAAGGCCCGGATGATCGCCCTCGCCTGCTGCGCGCTCACCGCCCGCGGGCTTTTCGCATAAAACACGAAACCGATGGCATCGGCCCCGGCCTCGACCGCTGCCAACGCATCTTCTATGCGGGTAATCCCGCAAATCTTGCTGCGAACGGCGGACATGTCGATAAAAACCTCAAGGCAAAACCGGGAAAGTCCCGGATGGTAACAAAAGCGTCCGGGGGCGTCAGCCGTCGAGGCCAGAGAAACCCGTAAGGAAATGTGGCCCGATGAAACGCTCGGGCAACGGGAACTCGTCGTGGTACTCGACCTGCACCAGATACAACCCATACGGATGCGCTGTCACTCCGCCGGAACGCCGCTCGCGACTCTCCAGCACTTCCTTCATCCACTCAACCGGGCGCTCGCCGGCACCAATCGTCATCAGAACACCGGCAATGTTACGCACCATGTGATGCAGGAACGCATTGGCGCGGATATCGAGCACGATCATCTTGCCGTGACGGGTCACGCGCAGGTGGTGCATTTTCTTGATCGGCGACTTGGCCTGGCACTGGCCGGCACGGAACGCACTGAAATCGTGGGTACCAATCAGGTACTGCGCCGCTTCAGCCATGCGCTCGACGTCCAGCGGGCGATGGTTCCAGGTGATTTCTTCGTTGAGATGCGCCGGACGAATCTGATCGTTATAGATCACGTAGCGATAACGTCGGGCGATAGCCTTGAACCGCGCATGGAAATGCGCCGGCATCACCCTGGCCCAGCTGACACTGATGTCGTGGGGCAGATTGATGTTGGCGCCCATCACCCAGGCCTTCAGCGAACGATCGACCGGCGTGTCGAAATGCACCACTTGCCCGCACGCATGCACCCCGGCATCGGTGCGACCGGCGCACTGCAACGAAATCGGCGAGTTGGCGACTTTCGACAAGGCTTTTTCGAGCTCTTCCTGCACCGTGGCGACACCCGTCAACTGACGCTGCCAGCCGCTGTAACGCGAGCCTTTGTACTCGACGCCCAGTGCCACACGGTAAAAGCCTTCGGGTGCCATTTCGGCGACCGGGTTATCTATGTTTGCCAAGGTGGGACAGCCTGCTGATCTACAAAGGCGGGCATTATAAGGCGGTGGACCGGGGATGCCAGAATTCTCTATCAGCGGTTCGGCCGCCATCGCGAGCAGGCTCACTCCTACAGGGGGAAAGCATTCCAACTGTAGGAGTGAGCCTGCTCGCGATGACGATAGCGCAGCCGCTACAGATACCCGCCCAAACAAAAACGGCAGCCTCAATGGGCTGCCGTTCTGTTTACTGCTGACGCTGAATCAAGCCAGGTGCGACAGCATTTCCTTGGCTTCGCCACGCTGCTTCTCGTCACCCTCGGTCAACACTTCGTTGAGGATGTCGCGGGCACCGTCGTTGTCACCCATGTCGATGTAGGCCTGGGCCAGATCGAGCTTGGTGGCCGCTTCATCAGTGCCGGCGAGGAAGTCGAAATCGTCTTCGCCCAGGTCATCACCCATCGCCGCATCGGCTTCGGTGAAGGTCGGCTCGGCAATGCTCTGCGACAGGCGATCCAGCTCGGCGTTGACGTCATTCAGCTCGGCGGCGAAGGCATCCGGTTCGGCCGGATTGCTGTCCATCTCGTCAGCCAGTGACAGATCGAAATCTGCCGGCAGCTCCAGATCGTCCTGTGGCGCTTCGTTCACCACGGCAGGCTCGACCGGCGACAGGTCTTTCACGCCTTCGTCCAGATCCAGCAGGAAGTCATCGTCCGCCAGGTCAGCCGCAGGGGCTGGCGCAGGTTCGGCACCGAGGTCCAGATCCAGGTCGAAGTCCGACAAGTCGTCGAGGTTTTCCTTGATTTCGGTCTGCTGCTGCAGCACCGATTCAAAGCTCAGATCGTCGTCTGCCGGGAATTCGTCCAGCTCCACCGGCGCTTCAGGCTCCACGACAGGGGCCGGCTCTACCGGAGTAATGTTGTCGAGGTCATCCAGGCTCAGGTCGAACGCGCTGTCCAGATCGTCTGCCACTGGCGCAGGCTCAGGTGCAGGCGCCTCAGGCTCGTCGAGCAGCAGGTCCTTGACGTATTGCGCGTCCAGCTCGGCAGCGACCGCCGCTGCCGCCAGACCCGCAACAGCCACGACGGCCATGGCCGGGAAGCGTTTTTTCAGTTCTTCGACCTTGGCGAAGTTGTCGCCATTGGCCACCAACTGACGCTCCTGACCGACGAACGCATCGCGATCGCCCTGCTGACCGTAGACCTCCATCAGTTTCAGGCGCAGGTCGCTGCGTTGCGGCTCAAGGCTGACACCCTCTTCCAGCAGCGCAGCAGCCTGATTCAGGCGACCGGCGTTGATGTGCGACTGGGCCTTGTCCAGCACGTCATCGGAACGCTCGGCAGCCGGCGCAACCAGTGGCGCCGCAATCGGCTCAGCCATCACCACTGGCGTCACGACCGCTGCCGGGGCTGGAGCAGGCGCGGGTACTGCGGTATTCAGCTTGACGCTGGCGGCAGGCACTTCCAGGCCTTCGAAGCTGCTTTCCGGCAGATCCTGTTCGGCGGAGAACTCTTGTTCCTCAGCCAGGGCACGCGCCATGCGCAGGTGCTTCTCGGCTTCCTGCTGGGCTTTACGGCGACGCGCCAGCAGCAACAACAGAAGCAGCAGCACCACCGCACCGCCACCGATCAGACCCAACAGGATCGGATTGGTCAGCAGCTCGTTGAAAGTCTTGTCTTCATCGACAGCCGGTTTCGGCGCGACGACTGGCGTCTCGGCAGGCGTGTCGACCGGTGGCGCAATCGCCGATTCCGGGGTAGGCGCAGCTTCTGCCGGGGTCGCTGGCGGTGTCGCGGCCAGTTCGGCCGTGATCGCCGGCACGGCAGCGTTGGCGGCTGGCGCAGCGCCCGTACCGTCAGCCTGCATTTTCGCCAGTTGGTTGTTCTTCAGCTCGATCAGGCGTTGCAGCTTGTCCAGCTGGCTTTGCAGATCGGACATGCGGCTTTTCAGTTCCTCGTTGTCACGACGGGTCGTGTCGAGGCTTTCCTGAGTGACCGCCAGCTTGTTGCTCAAGGCCTTGGCATCGCCGGCCGGGCCCTTGCCTCGCGCCTTGGCGCTTTCGGCGGAAACCAGGCTCAGGTTGTCTTTGGCATTCTGGCCGGCACCGGCATTGCTGCGACCCCGTTTGGTGGCATCGAGCTGCTGCTGGCCGGTACCCGGCTTGGCGACATAACGACGGCCCTGACGCCAGGCTTCGTTCTGCGCGGCCACTTCAGCGATCGCTTTCGATTGCGGCAGCGCGGTGCTTTCGACCGAGTCCGGCAGACGCAGCACCTGACCGGTTTTCAGCCGGTTGATGTTGCCGTCGATGAACGCGTCCGGGTTCAGCGCCTGAATCGCCAGCATGGTTTGCTGCACGGAGCCACCGGTGCGCGCCTTCGCGGCGATTTCCCACAGGGTATCGCGCGGCGTGGTGGTGTATTGATTCGGGTGTGTGGCCCCGGTGGTCGGCGCCGTGATGGTCTGCGACGGTGCCGGTTGCGCGGCGGCGTCAGCGGTTTGCGGCGAGAACTTCGACGGATCGAGCAGCACGCTGTAGTCGCGCAGCAGACGGCCGTTGGGCCACATCACCTGCACGAGGAATTTCACCATCGGTTCCGACAGCGGTTTGCTCGAGGTTACGCGCAGCACGCTTTTGCCGCTGGCGTTGAGCACCGGGGTGAAGGTCAGATCGTTGAGGAAGGCCTGGCGATCGACGCCGGCCTTGGCGAAATCTTCCGGCGAAGCCAGGCTCGGCACCACTTCGGCAGCGGTGAGATCCTTGACGTCGAGCAGCTCGATTTCGGCCACCAGCGGCTGGTTCAGGGTCGACTTCAGGGTCAGCTCCCCGAGCCCGAGGGCATGCGCCATACCGGAGGACAGCGCCGAGGCGGCCGCTATTGCTAACACCAGTTTGCGAACTTGAACCATAGCCTCATCCTTTGTTTGAACGTTCCTCGGCCAGCGAGAAGATGTTGATTGCCGCTGCCGTAAGGCATTGCGCGCGACGACGACAGACTGCCGCGCGCGATCATTTCTTTGATGCCCCGGAAAGTCCCGGAGGGTGACACGTTATCAAGTGCTCCGGGCAAGCATAGCGCTCACCTAGAATCAGTCGACAAATTGTTGCCAAGTATCTTTTACAGCAGGTCTTTTATCAACAATTCAGCAACCTGCACAGCATTGAGGGCTGCGCCTTTGCGTACGTTATCTGACGTCAGCCACAGATTAAGTTCCGCCGGGTCGTCGACTCCGCTGCGCACGCGACCGACATAGACCACGTCCTGCCCCACCGCGTCACCCACCGCCGTCGGGTAATCGCCGGCTTCGACCAGCTCTATGCCGGGTGCATCTTCAAGTGCAGCGTTGACCTTTTCCAGGTCGACCGCGCTCGCTGACTGCAAGGTCACGCTATAGCTATCGCCAAAAAACACCGGGGCTTGAACGCAAGTTGCGGAAATCTTTAATAAAGGCTGCGCCAGCACCTGACGCAACTCGCGCACCAGGCGTTTTTCCAGCAACGTGTGGCCGTGGGCGTCCGGGGTGCCGACCTGGGCCAGCAGGTTGAAGGCCATCTGCCGATCGAAGAAAGTCGGCTCCAGCGGACGCATATTCAGCAGCTCGGCGGTCTGCCGCGCCAACTCGGTCACGGCTTCGCGACCTTGCGCGGACACGGCCAGATTGGCGGTAACGTTGACGTATTGCAGGTCGATCAAGTCCAGCAGCGGCGCCAGCACCACAGCCAGCGTCGTGGCCGACGGGCTTGGGCTGCTGACCTGGAACGGCGCTTTCAGACCGGCGATGACCTCAGCATTGGCTTCCGGCACCACTTGCGGCGCCTGCTCGGCCGGCAATGCGCCGGAGAGGTCGATCAACGAGCAACCGGCCGCATGGACCCGCGCCGCGTAGCTCAGCGAGATCGCCGGGCCGGCGGCGAAGAACACCAGTTTGACCTTGCTGAAATCGAACTCGTCGACTTCGCGCACGCGCACGTTCTTGTTGCGGAACAGCACCGAACTGCCGGCGGATTCGCTGCTGGCCAGCAGGTGCAGGTTGCCGACCGGGAAGTCGCGCTCTTCGAGAATCTGTACGAGGGTTTCGCCGACAGTACCGGTGGCGCCGACGACGGCAATATCAAGGGTCTGGGTCATGGTGCTACCTCTGGCGAAACGGGGGGAGCGGCACTTTACCGGGTGACTGCCATGCAGGCAATTTCTGCCGGGCATTTGCGGCGTCTGCACCGGCCTCATCGCGAGCAGGCTCACTCCTACAGTGATCGGTGTTGATCAGAAAATTTGTGTACACCACCCTCCTTTGTAGGAGTGGGCCTGCTCGCGATGCGGCCCGCCCGGGCAACCGAGAACCATCAGCCATAAAAAAACCCGCACCTCTCACAAGGCGCGGGTTCTTTCACGGCTCAAGCGATCAACGCTCCAGCAGGATCCGCAGCATGCGGCGCAGCGGTTCGGCCGCGCCCCACAGCAGTTGGTCGCCGACGGTGAAAGCACCGACGAATTGCGAACCCATGTTCAGCTTGCGCAGACGACCCACCGGGACATTCAGGGTGCCGGTGACCTTGGTCGGGCTCAGCTCCTGCATGCTGATGTCGCGGTTGTTCGGCACCAGTTTGACCCAAGGGTTGTGCTGGCTGATCAGCCCTTCGATGTCGGCGATTGGCACGTCTTTGTTCAGTTTGATGGTCAGCGCCTGGCTGTGGCAACGCATGGCGCCGATGCGCACGCAGATGCCGTCGACCGGGATCGGGCTCTTGAAGCGGCCGAGGATCTTGTTGGTCTCGGCCTGGGCCTTCCACTCTTCGCGGCTTTGGCCGTTCGGCAGTTCCTTGTCGATCCACGGGATCAGGCTGCCGGCCAGCGGTACGCCGAAGTTTTCGGTCGGGTATGCGTCGCTGCGCATGGCTTCGGCAACACGACGGTCGATGTCGAGGATCGCGCTGGCCGGATCGGCCAGTTGATCGGCAACTGCCGCGTGGGTCGCGCCCATCTGCTTGATCAGTTCACGCATGTTCTGCGCGCCGGCACCGGAGGCCGCCTGATACGTCATGGCGCTCATCCACTCGACCAGACCGGCTTCGAACAGGCCGCCCAGGCCCATCAGCATCAGGCTGACGGTGCAGTTGCCGCCGATGTAGTTCTTGGTGCCCGCGTCCAGTTGCTGGTCGATGACCTTGCGGTTGACCGGATCGAGAATGATCACCGCGTCATCGTTCATCCGCAGGCTGGAGGCCGCGTCGATCCAGTAACCCTGCCAGCCGGCTTCGCGCAGCTTCGGGAACACTTCGCTGGTGTAGTCGCCACCCTGGCAGGTCAGGATCACGTCGAGGGTTTTCAGCTCTTCAATGCTGTAAGCGTCCTTGAGCGGAGCAATGTCCTTGCCCACGGACGGGCCTTGGCCACCGACATTGGAAGTGGTGAAAAACACCGGCTCGATAAGATCGAAATCCTGCTCTTCCAGCATCCGCTGCATGAGCACGGAACCGACCATGCCGCGCCAACCGATCAGACCTACACGTTTCATCGCAACTACACCTTCTTGAAAAGTGGGCCACTGCTTTGTATTGAATTTCGCAGTGGGCCCGAGAGATTACAGATTCCGCAGCGCGGCGACTACTGCGTCACCCATTTCCTGCGTACCGACTTTAGTGCAACCGGCCGAATAGATGTCACCGGTGCGCAGACCTTGATCCAGCACCACGCTGACGGCCTTCTCGATGGCATCGGCCGCATCGTGCAGATTGAAGCTGTAACGCAACATCATCGACACCGAAAGAATGGTTGCCAGCGGGTTGGCAATGCCTTTGCCGGCGATGTCCGGCGCCGAACCGTGGCAAGGCTCGTACATGCCCTTGTTGTTCGAATCCAGCGAGGCCGACGGCAGCATGCCGATGGAGCCGGTGAGCATCGACGCTTCGTCGGACAGGATGTCGCCAAACATGTTGTCGGTGACGATCACGTCGAACTGCTTCGGTGCGCGCACCAGTTGCATGGCGGCGTTGTCGACGTACATGTGGCTCAGTTCGACTTCAGGGTAATCCTTGGCGACCTGCTCGACCACTTCACGCCACAGTTGGCTGGACGCCAGTACGTTGGCCTTGTCCACCGAACACAGCTTCTTGCCACGGACCATGGCCATGTCGAAACCGACACGGGCGATGCGGCGGATTTCGCTTTCGCTGTACGGCAGGGTGTCGTAGGACTGACGCTCACCGTTTTCCAGGGTACGGGTGCCGCGCGGCGCGCCGAAGTAGATGCCGCCGGTCAGCTCACGCACGATCAGGATGTCCAGACCGGCAACGATTTCCGGCTTGAGGCTCGAAGCATCGGCCAGTTGCGGATACAGGATCGCCGGACGCAGGTTGCCGAACAGGCCCAGTTGCGCACGGATTTTCAGCAGACCGCGTTCAGGGCGGATGTCACGCTCGATGGTGTCCCATTTCGGGCCGCCCACCGCGCCCAGCAGCACGGCGTCGGCAGCACGGGCACGGTCGAGGGTTTCGTCGGCCAGCGGCACGCCGTGCTTGTCGATGGCAGCGCCACCGATCACGTCATGGCTCAGCTCGAAGCCCAGGCTGTACTTGTCGTTGGCCAATTCCAGAACCTTGACCGCTTCGGCCATGATTTCCGGACCAATACCGTCACCTGGGAGAATCAGAATCTGCTTGCTCATGCTTTCCTCGTGTCTTCAGTCGGTGCGCCACTGGTGGCGCGCCGGGAAAAATGCTTAGCGTTCGGCCATCAATACGATTACATCTGTACTGAACGAGCCGTCGGCATCAATCTCAAAATATTCGCGCACTTCGTTGCCCATCGACTGCTGCAACTGGCGGATCGCCGCGCGCATCACTTCGGGGGTGCGCATGCGCTCGACCCAACTGCTGTACTCCAGACGCAGCCGCTGACGCGTGGTGCTGCGGGCATGCAGCCCCGCCTCGCTGACCTGACGCAACCACTCACCGGCGGAATAATCGCGCACATGGCTGGTGTCGCGCAGCACTTCAACGCTCTGCAGGTAAGTGTCGAACAATGGGCTGCCCGGTGACAACACGTCGACGAACGCCGCCACGCCACCCGGTTTCAGCACCCGACGCACTTCGCGCAGGGCCACGCCGAGGTCGCTCCAATGGTGCGCCGAATAACGGCTGAACACGAAGTCGAACTCGCCATCGGCAAACGGCAGACGCTCGGCGGCGCCGTTGACCGTGGCAATGTTGGCAAACCCGCGATCCACGGCAGCGGCGGCAACCACGTCGAGCATCTGCTGCGACAGGTCGTAGGCCACCACTTCCTTGACCAGCGGCGCCACATGAAAACTCACATGACCGGCACCGCAACCCAAATCCAGCACCCGGGCGTCGCCCTGCCCCGCCAGCTCAGCCTGTAGCAGCGCAAATTCAGTGCCTTGAGCGTGAACGGCGCTGCTCAGGTAGGCGGCGGCCTGTTCACCGAATTGCTTTTGTACGACCTGAGTGTGCTGGGCGGTGCTGGTCATGAGGACTTCCTTTTGGGTTGGAGTCTTGTATTGCCTTTGCGGACCTCATCGCGAGCAGGCTCACTCCTACATTTGGAATGCGTTCCCCCTGTAGGAGTGAGCCTGCTCGCGATGGCGTCATTCGCCATACGCAAATCAAGCGTCGCGGAACAACCAAGGCTGGCTCACGCGATGCTTGGCTTCGAACGCCGCAATTGCATCGCCGTCCTGCAAGGTCAGACCGATATCGTCCAGACCATTGAGCAAGCAATGCTTGCGGAACGCGTCGATCTCGAAGCTGTAGACCTTGCCATCCGGACGGGTCACGGTCTGCGCCTGCAGATCGATCTGCAATTGATAGCCCGGCTCGGCTTCAACCTGCTTGAACAATTCATCGACTTCAGCGTCACTCAAGATGATCGGCAGCAAGCCGTTCTTGAAGCTGTTGTTGAAGAAGATGTCGGCGTAGCTCGGCGCGATGATGCTGCGGAAGCCGTATTCCTCCAGCGCCCATGGCGCGTGTTCACGGCTGGAGCCGCAACCGAAGTTCTCGCGGGCCAACAATACGCTGGCGCCTTGATAACGCTCGGCGTTGAGCACGAACTCCTTGTTCAGCGGGCGTTTGGAGTTGTCCTGGTACGGCTGGCCGACATCCAGGTAACGCCACTCGTCAAACAGGTTCGGACCGAAACCGGTGCGCTTGATCGACTTCAAAAACTGCTTCGGAATGATCTGGTCGGTGTCGACGTTGGCACGATCCAGAGGCGCGACAAGACCCGTGTGCTGAGTAAATGCCTTCATCGTTACTGTGCTCCTTGGATCAATTCACGAACGTCGATGAAACGACCGTTCACCGCCGCCGCAGCGGCCATGGCCGGGCTGACGAGGTGGGTACGACCACCGGCACCCTGACGGCCTTCAAAGTTGCGGTTGGAGGTCGAGGCGCAATGCTCGCCCGATTCCAAACGGTCCGGGTTCATCGCCAGGCACATCGAGCAACCCGGCTCGCGCCATTCGAAACCGGCTTCGAGGAAGATCTTGTCCAGACCTTCAGCCTCGGCCTGCGCTTTCACCAGACCCGAGCCCGGCACCACAATGGCCTGCTTGATGGTCGAGGCCACTTTGCGACCCTTGGCGATCACGGCCGCCGCACGCAAGTCCTCGATGCGCGAGTTGGTGCAGGAGCCGATGAACACGCGGTCCAGCTGAATGTCGGTGATTGCCTGATTGGCGCTCAAACCCATGTATTTCAAGGCGCGGACGATCGAGTCGCGCTTGACCAGGTCCATCTCTTTGGCCGGGTCCGGCACGTTCTGGTCAACCGCCAACACCATTTCCGGGGACGTGCCCCAGCTGACTTGCGGCTTGATCTGCGCAGCGTCCAGTTCGACTACGGTGTCGAATTTGGCGTCGGCATCGGACACCAGGTCTTTCCAGGCTTCGACGGCCTGATCCCACTGCGCGCCTTTGGGGGCGAACGGACGGCCCTTGACGTACTCGACGGTCTTCTCGTCGGCCGCCACCAGGCCCACACGGGCGCCGGCTTCGATGGACATGTTGCAGATGGTCATGCGGCCTTCGACGGACAGGTCGCGGATCGCGCTGCCAGCGAATTCGATGGCATGGCCGTTACCGCCGGCGGTGCCGATCTTGCCGATCACCGCGAGGACGATGTCCTTGGCGGTCACGCCGAACGGCAACTGGCCTTCAACGCGCACCAGCATGTTCTTCATTTTTTTGGCGACCAGGCACTGAGTGGCGAGCACGTGCTCGACCTCGGAGGTGCCGATACCGTGCGCCAGTGCACCGAAGGCGCCATGGGTCGAGGTGTGCGAGTCGCCGCAGACCACAGTCATGCCCGGCAAGGTCGCGCCCTGTTCCGGGCTGATCACGTGAACGATGCCCTGACGGATGTCGTTCATCTTGAACTCGACGATGCCGTATTCATCACAGTTGTCATCGAGGGTTTGAACCTGCAAACGCGAAACCTGATCGGCAATGGCTGCGATGCCGCCCTTGCGCTCCGGGGTCGTCGGTACGTTGTGGTCCGGGGTCGCGATGTTGGCATCGATGCGCCAAGGCTTGCGCCCGGCCAGACGCAGACCTTCGAAGGCTTGCGGCGAGGTCACTTCGTGGATGATGTGACGATCGATATAGATCAGCGCCGAGCCATCGTCGCGCTGCTTGACCAAATGCGAATCCCAGAGCTTGTCGTAGAGCGTTTTGCCGGCCATCAGACGGTTCCTCATCAGCTTGTTTCTATGCCCTGGGTTTATCAATAACCCTTTGGCTTGTGAGGCCGATCCTATGGGGTTAGATTAAATAACTCAAATTCATATTTTTTATGCTTTGGATAACAAACTGGAATACGACTCATGGATCTGGCCAACCTCAACGCTTTTATCGCCATCGCCGAGACCGGCAGCTTCTCCGGCGCCGGAGAACGCCTGCATTTGACGCAGCCGGCGATCAGCAAACGCATCGCCGGGCTGGAGCAACAATTGAAGGTGCGGCTGTTCGATCGACTGGGCCGTGAGGTCGGTCTGACCGAGGCCGGCCGTGCCCTGCTGCCCCGGGCTTATCAGATTCTCAACGTGCTGGACGACACCCGCCGCGCCCTGACCAACCTGACCGGCGAAGTCAGCGGCCGCCTGACGCTGGCCACCAGTCACCACATCGGCCTGCACCGCTTGCCGCCGCTGTTAAGGGAGTTCACCCGCCGCTACCCACAAGTGGCGCTGGATATTCAGTTCCTCGATTCGGAAGTGGCCTACGAGGAAATTCTCCATGGCCGCGCCGAACTGGCGGTCATCACCCTGGCGCCAGAGCCGCACACCCTGGTCAAAGCCACACCGGTGTGGGACGACCCGCTGGATTTCGTGGTGGCACCGGAGCATTCGCTGATCAGCAACGGCGCGGTGAATCTGGCGGACATTGCCGGTCATCCGGCGGTTTTCCCCGGCGGCAACACCTTTACCCACCATATTGTCCAACGCTTATTCGAGGCTCAGGGGCTGACGCCGAACATCGCCATGAGTACCAATTACCTGGAAACCATCAAAATGATGGTCTCCATCGGTCTGGCCTGGAGTGTTCTGCCGCGCACCATGCTTGATGAACAGGTCGCGCGCATACCTTTGCCGGGCATACAGCTCAGTCGCCAGCTAGGCTATATCGTGCACACCGAACGGACGCTGTCGAACGCGGCAAGGGCTTTCATGGCCTTGCTGGATGCACAAATCGATCTGCCAGGGACTCCCGGCTAACTTGTGCTAGTTCTATAGAGCCGCTGTCCCTGTGCCTAACGCCACCATCCGCTCAAGGCCCGTTAACAATGCCGAAATCTGTTGACCGAATTCCGCCGATGCCGCGTATTCAGGCCATTGATCCACGACGTTCCGAGCAGAGCTGGGAGAGTGCGCCGCAATTGCTCGCTGCGCTCAATGGCGCCCGGCTCGGCGCCTGGTATTGGGACATCGAGCGCGGGCAGATCAGCTGGTCACGGGGCACCCAGGCGCTGTTCGGCTTCGATCCACGGCAACCGCTGCCGCAGGATCTGGAATACCTCGACCTGTTGCCGCCCGAAGACCGGGCCAAAACCGTTCGCGCCTTCCACGCAGTGATTGCCGGCGCGCCGCTGGAACAGGCGATGCACCACCGCATCCGCTGGCCTGACGGCAGCCTGCACTGGCTGGAGATCAGCGGCAGCCTGCTGCCGGACAAACACGGCCGCCCCCGAATGATCGGGGTGATTCGCGAAATCACCCACCAGCGCCAACGCGAGCAGGCCCTGAGCAGTTCGGAGAAACGTTTTGCCACACTCTTTCATCTATGCCCGAACATGGTGCTGCTGACACGCCAGGAAGACGGCCTGATCACCGAGGCCAACCAGTATTTCGAAAGCCTGTTCGGCTGGCCGGTGCAGAGCGCCATTGGCCGCACCACTCTGGAACTGGGCTTGTGGGTGTACCCGGAACAACGCGCTGAACTGGTGAAAAAGACCAAGGCCAAAGGCGACCTGGTGAGCATGGAAGTGCAGTTCCGCGCCAGCAACGGGCAGATTCATGACGGCATCCTCAGCGCGCAGAAGGTCGAACTCGAAGGCCAGCCCTACCTGCTCAGCACCTTTCTCGACACCACCGAACGCAAAGCCGCCGAACACGCCCTGAAAGACAGCCAGGAACGCCTCGATCTGGCGCTGGACTCGGCGCAGCTCGGCACCTGGGACTGGCACATCCCCAGCGGCATGCTCTACGGCTCGGCGCGCGCCGCGCAGTTGCACGGGCTGGAGCCGATCCCGTTTCACGAGTCGTTCGAAGAATTTTTCGAAGGTGTGCCTGGCGAAGAGCGCGACAGCATGCGCGATGCCTACCGCAGCCTGCGCGAAGGCCCGGCCGGCAACTATCAACTGACTTATCGCGTGCAACTGCCGGACGGCAGCTCGCGCTATCTGGAAAGCCGCGCCCGCCTCTACCGCGACGATAACGGCGCACCGCTGCGCATGGCCGGGACGTTGCTGGACATCACCGATCAGGTTGAGCGCGAGCAACGCCTGGTGGCTTCGGAAGAGAAATTCGCCACGTTGTTCCAGGTCAGCCCCGACCCGATCTGCGTGACCCGACAGGACAGCGGCGAATTCATCGAAATCAATAACAGCTTCACCCAGACCTTCGGCTGGAGCGCCGCCGATGTGATCGGCCGCACCGCCGAAGACATCGGCTTGTGGGACGCTTCGGCGAAGAGCCTGCAACGCATCGAACGGGTGATCCGCGAACAGGGCCTGAGCAATGTCGCGATCATCGTCCAGCACAAGGACGGCCAGTCGCTGACCTGCGTGATTTCCAGTCGGCAGATCAGCGTCGGCGATCAGCCATGCATCGTCACCACCCTGCGCGACATCACCCAACAGCAGCGCTCCGAAGCCGCACTCAAGGCCAGCGAAGAGAAATTCGCCAAGGCGTTTCACTCCAGCCCCGATGCGATCACCATCACCGAGCGTGACACTGGACGCTACCTGGAGGTCAACGACGGTTTCTGCCGCCTCACCGGCTATCGGGCCGACGAGGTGGTGGGCAAAACCGTGTACCAGATCGGTATCTGGGCCGAGGAAAAACAACGCTCGGCGCTGCTCGCCGAGCTGCAGATCAAGGGCCGCGTGCACCATCAGGAAATGCTCGGGCGCAACAAGCGCGGCGAGCTGCTGACCGTCGAAGTGTCGATCGAACCGATCACCCTCAACGAAACCGCGTGCCTGCTGTTGACGGCCCGGGACGTCAGCCTGCTGAAAAACGCCGAAGCGCAGATTCGCCATCTGGCCTATCACGACCCGCTGACCAACCTGCCCAACCGCGCCTTGCTGATGGATCGCCTGAGCCAGCAGATCGCCCTGCTCAAGCGCCACAATCTGCGCGGGGCGCTACTGTTCCTCGACCTCGATCACTTCAAGCACATCAACGACTCGCTGGGTCACCCGGTCGGCGACACGGTGCTGAAAATCATCACCGCGCGGCTCGAAGCCAGCGTGCGCATGGAAGACACCGTCGCGCGTCTGGGTGGCGATGAATTCGTGGTACTGCTCAGTGGTCTGGAGGGCACGCGCAACGAGGTCAGCGCACAGGTGCGGGAACTGGCCGATACCCTCCGCGAGCTGCTGTCGGAACCGATGTTCCTCGACGGCCAGCGCCTGCAAGTGACGCCGAGCATCGGCGTGGCGCTGATCCCCGACCACGGCTCGACCCCGACCGACCTGCTCAAGCGCGCCGACATCGCGCTGTACCGGGCCAAGGATTCCGGGCGCAACACCACGCAGATGTACCACAACACCATGCAGAAAGCAGCCAGCGAACGGCTGCGCATGGAGACCGATCTGCGTCTGGCGCTGTCCCGGGGCGAATTCAACGTGCACTACCAGCCGCAGGTCGACGCACAGGACAACCGTATCATCGGCGCCGAAGCCCTGGTGCGCTGGAACCACCCGGAACTCGGCGCGCAATCGCCCACCGAATTCATCAAGGTGCTGGAGGACAGCGGCCTGATTCTGGAAGTCGGCACCTGGATCCTCGACGAGGCTTGCAAGGCATTCAAACAATTGATCGCCTTGAAACTGGTCGACCCGCTCAATTTCAGCCTGTGCGTGAACATCAGCCCGCGGCAGTTCCGCCAGAACGACTTCGTCGAACGCATCGAACACAGCATGAGCAGCCATGGCCTGCCCTGCTCACTGCTGAAACTGGAGATCACCGAAGGCATCGTCATCCAGAACCTGGACGACACCATCAGCAAGATGCGCCGCCTGAAAAAACTCGGCGTGAGTTTCGCCATGGACGACTTCGGCACCGGTTATTCATCGCTGACCTACCTCAAGCGCCTGCCGGTGGACACCTTGAAAATCGATCAGTCGTTCGTCCGCGATGCGACCACCGACCCTAACGACGCCGAGATCATCCGCGCCATCGTCGCCATGGCTCGCAGTCTGGAGCTGGAGGTGATTGCCGAAGGCGTGGAAACACCGGAACAACTGGTGTTTTTGCAGGGGCTCGGCTGCCATTTGTATCAGGGTTATCTGCACAGTCGGCCGGTGGCGCTGGAGGAACTGAAAACGATGCTGGCGAGACGCGTGCAGCTTGCAACAGATCAATAATTGTCAGGATTTGCGACAACCTGTAGGGTCGCGTTTTTTGCGCCGTTTCGAGATCGATCATGCAGGATGCATCCCTTCCCCGCCCAGCCCTGCTGGGCATTGACCTTGGCACCACCAACAGCTTGATCGCCGTCTGGCAGGACGGTCAGGCCCGCTTGATTCCCAACGCCCTCGGCGAAGTGCTGACCCCGTCAGTGGTCAGCCTCGATGACGACGACACGATTCTGGTGGGCAAAGCCGCCCGCGCCCGCCTGACCACACATCCCGAGCGCACAGCGGCTGCGTTCAAGCGCTTCATGGGCAGCGACAGGCAGATCGAACTCGCAAGTCGCCACTTCAGCCCGCAAGAGTTGTCGGCGCTGGTGCTCGGCTCGCTCAAACAGGACGCCGAAGCCTTTCTCGGCCACCCGGTCTCTGAAGCGGTGATTTCGGTGCCGGCGTATTTCAGCGACGAGCAACGCAAACGCACACTGTTTGCCGCCGAACTGGCGGGCCTCTCGGTGACACGCCTGATCAACGAACCGACCGCTGCCGCGATGGCCTACGGGCTGCACGAGCAAAAATTCGAACGCACACTGATCTTCGATCTGGGCGGCGGTACGTTCGACGTCACGGTGCTGGAATACGCACTGCCGCTGATCGAAGTTCACGCCTCCACCGGTGACAACTTTCTCGGCGGCGAAGACTTCACTGCCGCGCTGTTGCAGGCCTGCCTGAAACACTGGCAACTGACCCCATCGTTGATCGACGCGCAAAGCATGGCCAGCCTTTGCGATGCGCTGGAACAGCTCAAGTGCAAACTCGGTGAAGGCACCCAACAACTGAGCTGGCGTCATGCCGACCGGTCATTTGAATGGTCGCTGGACGAAGCCGCCGCCGTGAAGATCTGGGAGCCACTGCTCGCCCGCCTGCGCGCCCCCATCGAACAGGCCCTGCGCGATGCGCGCCTGAAACCAAGAGATCTCGACAGCCTGGTGCTGGTGGGTGGTGCAACGCGGATGCCGGCGGTGCAGCAAATGGTCGCTACGCTGTTCGGACGCCTGCCGTATCGGCATCTTGATCCGGATACAATTGTTGCGCTGGGGGCAGCGACGCAAGCGGCGTGCAAGGCGCGCGATGGGGCGGTGGAAGAACTGATCCTGACCGATGTCTGCCCGTACACGCTGGGAATTTCGACCATGCGTGGCGAAGGCATCAAAGGGGCTTTCTCGCCCATCATCGAGCGCAACACCATCATCCCGACCTCAAGGGTGGAGCGTTACCATACGACCTCTCCCCGACAGGAAGTCATCCGTATCGCGGTCTATCAGGGCGAACGTCCGTGGGTGCGCGATAACATTTTCATCGATGCCTTCGATGTCACGCTGACGCCCAGCGATCATATCCAGGCGCTGGATGTACGGTTCAGTTATGACATCAACGGTTTGCTCGAAGTTGACGTCACCCTGCTGGAGACGGGCGAACGCCACAGCCACAGCATCGACCGCAGCCCGACCGGGCTCGACGCGCAATCGCGCCAAGCCAGTCATGAACGCTTGAGTTCGCTGAAAATTCATCCCCGCGACACCCTTCCCAACCGGACCCTGCTGGCTCGACTGGAACGTGCGTGGACGCAAAGTCTGGGGGAAGAGCGCCAGCGTATCGCCGGCTGGCTGGAGAGCTTCACCACGGTACTGGGCGGCCAGCGATCGGATGAAATCGCCGGCCACCGCTCACAACTCAACAAGGTACTGGATGAGTTGCGCCTCTAGCCGATCAGTCGCCGCAATGTCGCTTGCAAACCACCGGACAGCGTATCTTCACCACCACTGTCCGGTGGCACGCCGTAGCGATTGGGCAGCTTCTCCCCGGGAAAACCGAACAGTATCAGCGGCAGGAACGGCAGCACCGGTGACAGCATCACAAGAATCAGCAACATCGGAATGCCCCTGCCCATGTCATGCAAACGGCGCAGGACTGCAGCGAGCAGAAACGCCAGACCCAGCAGCAACACGATGATTCCCGACACAGGCGTTCCGCTGAGCAACGCCGCCACAGGCGTCACCAACAACGCGCCAATCACCTGCCAGATAAACGCCCCGCGCCCCAGCCGGGTACCCAGACGCCAGAACGCAGTGGCGGGGGTTGGACGAGTTTCCGCCTTGGCCAGCAACAAACGCTCTGACCACGACAGCAACGCACTGAATGCGAAGCGCAGACCGAGTCCATTTTCCGGGTCATCTTTGGCCCGCTGCATGCGCAACAGGGTTTTCTGCCTCGGTACACCCAGATTGCCAAAACGCACCAGATCCTTCAGCACATCCAGCGCCAGGTAAAAGGCGTCGCCAACACCCTCCTCCGCCACCGCCTCACGCGGAGGATGAACGGGCTCCCCCTTGATCAGACTGTGACGGAAGCCGTCGAACCAGTCCTGAGGGTTGACCACCTCAGTGATACTTTCCAGCAGGTATTTGCGCTGTTGCGCATTGAGCAACGGATCGTGATACAGGACACCGCCCAAGAGCATGCGCCCGAGCAAATCCTCGTTGAAGCTAGCGATGTCGCTGCGCATGCACTCGAACAAACGGTCATTGCTCAACAGCCGAGTGCTGTCGAGCGCTTCTTGAACACTGAACAACTTGCGCGCGAGCAGCGAATGCACGGGATCCGCCGCTTGCAGCCAGCCAAGCAGGCCACTGGCGCTGCCCTGTTCGCGATTCAAGCGACAGAGCAGCGGCTGCAAACGTGCCAAGGGGTGTTCACGCGCAATGTTCATTGCGTCGATGCAGTGTGCCGATTGCGCGGCCAACCAACGCGTCGGCTCGTCGAGCGTGGCCAGCAGGTACATCGCCTGACGATGCCATTCCCAGACATCACAATGGCTATCGATTGCCGGAAGCAGCATGCCTTGCGCCGCCAGTTGCGCTTGCAACTTAAGCATTTCAAGCCATTCGTCTCGTTTGTCGAGACTGAACGCTTCGGCCAGTCGCGCCAGCGATCGGGCGTCGTAAGCTCGCAAACGGCGCATCCACAGCAGGCTGAGCGCCTGCGGTTCGCCCTTTTCCAGCTCCGGTGGCAGCGTCGATGGCGAGTCGCTGGCCAGAAACGCTTCCAGGGCCAGGGGGATCGGCGCCCGGGTCAACCAGCAAATCTGCTGATCGGCTTGATACTGAAAGCCTTCCAGCACCAGTTGATCAAGTACATCCGACGGCTCGGGCGCCTCCATGATGCGTCGCAGCAATGGCACATCACCACGGTGCAAAGCCCAGGCGTGTTGGTAGAGCGTTTGCAGCGGACGGTCATCACTGTCAATGATCATCCACGCCAGCAACGGCAATTCGTCACCGCTGATGCGCCACTCAACGAAGGCATCGGCGATGCCTTGCAAGTCGAGCTGCCTGGCCCGGAACCAGCGCCCGAGTGTTTCCGGGCGCTGCGATGGACTGCCGTATTCCTGGGTGACATCGCTCAGATCATCGGACCAGTCGCGGAAGTTCTCCAGACGATCAAACGCCTGAATCAGCAGGGGCAAGCGCTGAGGCTGGTGACGCGCGCACAGCTCCAGCAGCCAGGTCGCAGCTTTCGGATGCTGATGTTCGCGCCACAGCTGTACCCACGCCTGCAGTGCCAACTCTTCCATTCCCAACGCGCTGCGCTGACATGCCAACAGATACAGCCAGTCAACATCTTGAGGCGCAAGCCGATGCTGCTCACTGACGATATCGAGAAAGTCTTTACTGGCGATGCCGGCCTGACTGAACTGTATTGCCAGACGTTGCAACAAGCCATCATCAGCAGGCAGCGGTATACAGGTGTGAAGGCTGGCGAAATAACGGTAGTCATCCAGCGAAGCTTCTCGGTGCAGGTGATTCAGGGTGCGCACATACCAGAGTGTTTCCAGCTGCGCGGCAACGGGCCAATGGCTCATCAACGAGGTGTCGAACGGATCCGCCGCGTCGATACGCTGCAAAAACCCGTCGACATGCCGGGCGTTGTCAAAGTCCAGATCCAGCATGCGGCTTGCCCAGCCCAGGCGCTGGGCCAACAAACGGGCGCAGACATGGGAAATCGGGCCGGCGTCGAGCAACTCGCGCAACAATGGCCAACAAACTTCGTCCAGCACTTCCAGCGGCAGACGATCCAGCTCAAGGTTGAATGCCTGCCAGGCCGCTGGGTGGAACCGACGTGTTGAATCAAGCAGCAATGCGTCAAAGTCCGCCATCGTCTGATCGGCAGGACTTGCCTCATCGTCGGCCGGCTCATCCGGCTCGGCAGCTTCCTCACGGGCAAAGCGTAAAGCCAGCTCATAGGCTTCACGCAGCGCCTGAAAACCTTCAGGATCGGTTTCCGGGTGGTGTTGCGGCAAGCGCGCGCGATAGGCGCCGCGAATGGCGTCGTTGTCTTTGGTGGGCTCGATACCCAAGCGAATCCAGCAACTCATGACCAGTCGAACTCCCCTAGCGAGTCAGGCCGTTCGGGTAGCTGCAAGGGCATGTCCCATGGCAACTCTGCGAACAGCGCGCGAGCGTCACGATCAAGCTTTCTGATGACTACGGTGGTGCCTATGTAGTCGCCTTGCCGGTCATATTCGTGATTCAGCTCTTCGTCCTTGTTGCCGAGGCAATGCCAGAAGGCTTTACCAACGACAAAGCCATTCAGGTAGCTCGTCCAACTGTCGTAGTAGTACCGCGCGCGTGCCGCCATGCGACCGTGCAGCCAAAGGCTTTCGGTGAGATCTATCCAGCCGTGCAGCACCGCAGAACGCAGCAGAAAACCCATGCGGCCAATGTCCCAGGCACGGATGCCACCGGAACCGCACTCGCCAAATGTGCGACTGGCCAATTCGTAGAAAGCCCGCTGGCGGGTGTCGAGTGTTTCGAGCAAGGCTTGCCATTCGGACGGCAAACACCGCTCCCACTGCCGATAGGCTTCGTTCAACTGCGTAGCGTGGCCGGTGTCGGCAGTACTCAGCATGTCCAACAGTTGCTGGCGCGTCGTAATGCCCCAACCACCTTCGACATCGACATGTTTGAGATCAAAGCAATAGGTGGGTGCGGTGTAATCGGCGTCGGGATTGAGGGCGACCAAAGGCGCAGAAAGCGCATATAGCCAGCGCTGTTCCAATTCGTCCATGAACAAAGGCTCCGGGGCCAGCGGGATTAGGGAGTGCCGGCCTTGATGGCGCGGATTGTAAAGAGCTGCAACAGCAGCGGCAAACGTTGCGTCCGCTTTCTTTGCACGCACAAAAAAGGCCCCGACGTATCGGGGCCTTCATTCAGCGGCTCAGCGCCTGTTCAGACATTTTGTGTCTGCAAGTGAATCAGTGTTGCAGAGCCGGCTTCTGCGCCCCGTTGATCGGGATGCGCTTGGCTTTCGCCTCTTCCGGGATCACTCGCAGCAGGTCGATGCTCAGCAGACCGTTGCTCAGATCCGCAGCCTTGATCTCGATGTGATCGGCCAGACGGAAGGACAGCTTGAAAGCACGCTGGGCAATGCCCTGATGCAGGAAGGTCACGCCTTCGTTGGCATCACGCTTGCCGCCACTGATGGTCAGCACACCCTTCTCGACTTGCAGCTCCAGGTCTTCTTCCTGGAAACCGGCTGCCGCTACGACGATACGGTATTGATCGTCACCGTGTTTTTCCACGTTGTAGGGTGGGTAGGTGCTGCCTGGCTCGTTGCGCAGGGCGGTTTCGAACAGGTCGTTGAAACGGTCGAAACCCACCGAGGAACGGAACAGTGGCGCGAGGGAAAAAGCAGTACTCATGGTTCAAATCTCCTGAAAACAAATCAGCAAGTTTTTGTGTCTCCGCGACCCGAATTCGGCATCGCGTACCCCTTAGATAGGGACCGCTGAAATGTTTTCAAGAGATTATTTGCAGATTTTTTTCACGCCGCTTCGGCGACCGGCAGGCCCAGCAAACGCGAGACCTGGTCCGGTTCTGTCTCGCGACGCAGCACGGTAAACAGCTCGGTGGCTTCGGGATAGTTGCGCGTCAGCATCGCCAGCCATTGCTTTAAACGACCCGGTGATTGCCGTGCGGTCATCTGCGCCTTGGCCTGCAGCCAGAAGTCTTGAATCAGCGGCAACAGCTCGGCCCAGGTCATCTCGACCACGTCTTCACCGGCACGCGCGGCAGCGATCTGTTTAGCCAGATCGGGGCGCGAGACCAGGCCGCGTCCGAGCATGATGTCTTCCACGCCGCTGATTTCGCGGCAACGCCGCCAGTCCTCGACGCTCCAGATGTCGCCGTTGGCGAACACCGGCACCTTGACCACGTCCTGCACCCGCGGAATCCACTCCCAGTGCGCCGGCGGCTTGTAGCCATCGACCTTGGTCCGGGCGTGAACCACGATGTGTTCGGCGCCGCCCTCAGCCAGCGCAGTCGCGCAGACCAGCGAGCCGTCCGGGCTGTCGAAGCCCAGGCGCATCTTCGCGGTGACCGGAATGTGCGCAGGCACTGCACGGCGCACATGCTCGACGATGCTGTTGAGCAGCTCGGGCTCCTTGAGCAGCACCGCCCCGCCCCGGGACTTGTTGACGGTCTTGGCCGGGCAGCCGAAGTTCAGGTCGATCACTTCGGAGCCTAGCTCGCAGGCCAGCGCCGCGTTTTCCGCCAGGCACACCGGATCGGAACCCAGCAATTGCACGCGCAGCGGCACGCCGGAACGGGTGCGGGCACCGTTGAGCAGCTCCGGGCCGAACTTGTGGAAGTAGGCCGGGGTGAGCAACTGATCGTTGACCCGAATGAATTCGGTCACGCACCAGTCGATGCCGCCAACGCGGGTCAGCACGTCGCGCAGGATGTCGTCGACCAACCCCTCCATGGGCGCCAGGGCAATTTGCATGGGGAAAACACTACTCAAGGAAAAAACGTGCGGCAGTTTACTGGATTACGAGAAAAACCACAGAACCCTGTAGGAGCTGCCGAAGGTTCGGGCCGCGTTCGGACGATCTTTTGATCTTGTTTTTTTACAATCAAAGTCAAAAGATCGCAGCCTCCGGCAGCTCCTACAGGGATCGGGTCAGGCTAAGGCCAGGATCGCCGGGCCGTAACCCTCGATGAACTCCGTCGGCATGCGCTTGGGCTTGCCGCTGGACAGCTCGATGCAGACGAAGGTGGTCTGGGCGCGCAACAGGGTGGCGTTGTCGCTGGGGCGAATCAGTTGGAAATGCCGGGTCATTTTCAGGCGCTGGTCCCAATCGACGATCCAGGTCGCCAACTGCAGTTCATCGCCCTCGTAGGCGGCCGCCAGGTAATCGATTTCGTGACGCACCACCGCCATCGCCCGATCCAGGCGCCGGTACTCGACCAGATCCAGCCCCAGCCGCTGCGAGTGACGCCAGGCACAGCGTTCGAGCCAGGTCACGTACACCGCGTTGTTTGCGTGGCCCAGCCCGTCGATGTCCTCGGCGCCTACTTGCAGATCAATGGTGAACGGCGTTGCCCGATCCCAGCCCATGCCCCACTCCCGGTCAGATTATTTCAACCGGAGCAGTGTAACGGATGCTCAGGCCGATTGCCGTGCCTGAAGGCTGCGCCCCGCCAACAGTGATAACACGCCATCAACCACCCGAGGGTCGGCCAGCACGCGCTGGTGGCCACCGCTTTCCAGGCGCAACAAGCGACTGTCGAACCATGACTCGTGAATCAATTGTGATTCCTTGACCGAAACGAAGGTGTCGTCTTCGGCATGTACGATCAGGCCGGGCATATCCAGTTGATAGTGCGCGACATCCAGGGTCGCGGCGCGCATGCCGACGTCCTGCTCGACCTGCCGAATGAACGCGGAACGCGCCCTCGGCGGCATGCCGACGTAACGGGCGAAACCACGTAGCACGCCGAGAATCCGTGCCGGAGCCGCGATGCTGACGAGGGTTTCGGTGCGCAAGCCCAACTGCACCGCAAGCATGGCACTGGCGCCACCCATGGAGTGGCCGATAACGGCTTGCAACGGCGGCAGTTCGGCGGCGGCCTCAAGCATGGCGCGAGCGAACAGCACCACGTTGGCTTCACGCCCCGGAGAGCGGCCGTGAGCCGGACCATCCAGCGCAACGACGGTGTACCCTGCCTCGACCAGCGCGGTGATCAGCGCCGCAAACTGGGTGGGCCGCCCTTCCCAGCCGTGCATCAACAGCACCGCAGGTCCCTGCCCCCAGCGCAGCGCCGACAGGCCGAAGCGCAGGGTGATTCGTTCGGAGCTCGCCAGCAGCGGCAACTCCCAATCACGCAACGGCAGCGCGCGCGGCGTCATGAACGCCAAGCGCATTTTGCTCGCCACTCGTTTCGGTGCAATCCAGCCCAAGGTGCCATTAACGCCGCGAACCCACTTCAACGTGTTCATCGCTCTCTCCTCAGGCGTATTGCCTTCAGGTCAACGCACCGCCGACTTGGCAGCGCGCAGCAATCGATCGGATAAATCGCCCGGGCCCAGCGCTCTTGCCAGCGCCAGACCACCCACCATCAACGCCACATCGGCCAACGCTTTGTCGGTGTCCTCGGGGCTGGACGCCAACTGCGCAATCATCAGTTCCAGGTGTTCGTTCAGCGCGATTCGGAACGACTCCGGCAAGCGCCCCAGCTCGCCAATAGAGGCTGGAATCGGACACGCCGCCTCACTGGAATCACGGTGCTTGCGCGACAGGTAGAACGCAGCGACCAGGGCGCGACGCTCTTCACCGGTGAGCTGCGAGTCCATATCGGCAATCAGGTCGCGTCGACGGCCAAGCAGTTGCTTGAACGCCTCGAGCATCATCGCGTCCTTGCTTTCGAAGTGCGCATAGAAACCACCGACGGTCAGGCCGGCGGCGCCCATCACTTCGCCCACGCTCGGGTCTGCCGGACCGCGTTGAATCAGCGCGGCGCTGGCAGCCTTGAGGATGCGTTCGCGGGTTTGAGCTTTTTTATCGTTCATCGTTGCCTCCGAATATTACGACTAGAATATTATTCGCATAATAATATTCTGCAAGTCGAGGATATGACCGCTGGTCTGAAGCACAGTGTAAGGAAAAAGGAGATTTGGCCAAACGCCAGACAAACAAAAGGGCCATTCAATAATTGAATGACCCTTATAAATCCCGCAGAGCGGGTAATCGTGGCGTCCCCTAGGGGACTCGAACCCCTGTTACCGCCGTGAAAGGGCGGTGTCCTAGGCCACTAGACGAAGGGGACGCAAACCCTTCTACAACTGATCAGTGCTGAGTGCTGATCGCTTCAAGGTCGGTGTGGCCAGACCTTGAAGTGTAAATTGGTGGAGCTAAGCGGGATCGAACCGCTGACCTCCTGCATGCCATGCAGGCGCTCTCCCAGCTGAGCTATAGCCCCGGATTTTTCGCCTCGCGGCGGAGCGACATCTTGCAACATCACTTCTGCAAAACTGGCGTCCCCTAGGGGACTCGAACCCCTGTTACCGCCGTGAAAGGGCGGTGTCCTAGGCCACTAGACGAAGGGGACGCAAACCCTTCTATACAACCGATCAACGCTGAGTGTTGATCGCTTCGGAGCCGGTGTGGCCAGGCTTCGAAGTGTAAATTGGTGGAGCTAGACGGGATCGAACCGTCGACCTCTTGCATGCCATGCAAGCGCTCTCCCAGCTGAGCTATAGCCCCTCATCGTTGATGTCATCGCTGAGGACGGGGCGAATCTTAAGGGCGTATCGAAAGCCTGTCAAACTTATTTTTGAAAAATTTCAAAGTTTTTTGTCGGCATAACAATCACTTACCGCCCTCCCCCCGAAAATCCGGGAGGTTTACGCGCACCGCCGACCTGTAGGAGCTGCCGCAGGCTGCGATCTTTTGACGTTGCTGTTTAAAGATCAAGATCAAAAGATCGCAGCCTTCGGCAGCTCCTACAAAGGGAGCCAAGCGTTTAGGCGATAGCGCCCAGCAGCTTTTCCCATTCTTTGTTTTCTTTCTTCGACACGCCGCCCAGCAGGTCAATCGCCTGGCGCAGACGGAAACGGGTCAGGTCGGGGCCGAGGATTTCCATCGCATCGAGCACCGACACCGAGCTTGCCTGACCAGTGATCGCGGCAAACATCAGCGGCATCGCGTCACGCAGTTTCAGCTCGAGGGATTCGACCACCGCCTGAATCGTTGCGGTGATGGTGTCCTTCTCCCACTGACGCAGGCTTTCGAGTTTCCACAGGATCAACTGCATCAACTGGCGAACCTGATCGCCAGAAAGCTTCTTCGACTCGAACAGCTTGGCGTCCGGGTTCACGCCACCGGCAAAGAAGAAGCCGCCCAGCGGTGCAACCTGGCTGAAGGTTTCCACGCGCCCCTGAACCAGCGGCGCGATCTTCATCATGTATTCGGCGTTGAACGCCCACTTCTGCACGCGCGCGGCGAACTCTTCCACCGGCAGATCGCGCAGCCACTGGCCGTTGAGCCACGACAGTTTCTCGATGTCGAAGATCGGCCCGCCGAGCGATACACGTTTGAGATCGAAGTTATCGACCATTTCCTGCAGCGAGAACTTCTCGCGCTCGTCCGGCATCGACCAGCCCATGCGGCCCAGGTAGTTGAGCATCGCTTCGGGCATGAAGCCCATGCGCTCGTAGAAGGTCACCGAGGTCGGGTTCTTGCGCTTGGACAGCTTGCTCTTGTCCGGGTTACGCAGCAGCGGCATGTAGCACAGCTCCGGTTGTTCCCAGCCAAAGTACTCGTACAGCAGAATCAGTTTCGGCGCCGATGGCAGCCATTCTTCGCCGCGCAGGACGTGGGTGATGCCCATCAGGTGGTCGTCGACCACGTTGGCGAGGAAGTACGTCGGCAGGCCGTCGGTCTTCATCAGCACTTGCATGTCCATGCGATCCCACGGGATCTCGACGTCGCCACGCAGCATGTCCGGCACCACGCACACGCCTTCGGTCGGCACCTTCATGCGGATCACGTGCGGCTCGCCGGCGGCCAGACGCGCGGCGACTTCTTCCTTGGACAGCAGCAGCGCGCGGCCGTCGTAGCGCGGAGTTTCACCGCGCGCCATTTGCTCGGCGCGCATCTGGTCCAGCTCTTCTGCGGTGCAGAAGCATGGGAATGCGTGGCCCATGTCGACCAGTTGCTGGCAGTACTTCTGATAGATATCGCCGCGTTCGCTCTGGCGATACGGGCCGTGCGGGCCGCCGACGTCCGGGCCTTCGCTCCAGTCGATACCCAGCCAGCGCAGGGCGTCGAAGATCTGCTGTTCGGACTCGCGGGTCGAACGCAACTGGTCAGTGTCTTCGATGCGCAGGATGAACTCACCGCCATGCTGCTTGGCAAAGCAGTAGTTGAACAATGCGATGTAAGCGGTACCTACGTGGGGGTCCCCGGTAGGCGATGGCGCGATGCGAGTGCGGACGGTGGTCATGGCATGTCTCGAAAAGAATGAAAAGCAAAACAATCAAGCGGCGAATGGTAACAGGCGACACCCGCCCCGCTCCAGCAGGCAGGGCATTTAAGCCAAGTTTGCGGCTGGAACGCCCATACAGCGTGACGAATGGCCGAATATCAGCCGTTGGCATTTACCGTTTATCGGCTTCGTGCCAGATTCGCCTCCTGATAACTTTCCTTACAATTCCTCGACTACAGTTTGCCCATGCCTGCCCAACTCAAGCGTCGCCTGTTGATTTTCCTGCTGCTGGTTCTGTTGATTGCCGGAGGCTTCTTCGCCCATTGGTTTTTCAAGGGACGCTTTTATGAAAGCACCGACAACGCCTATGTCCAGGGCGAAATCACCCGTGTGTCGAGCCAATTGAGCGCGCGCATCGACGAAGTGCTGGTGCAGGACAATCAACACGTGGAAAAAGGCCAGTTGCTGGTGCGCCTCGAACCCAATGATTTTCGTCTGGCCGTCGATCGCGCCAATGCTGCCCTCGCCACCCGCGAAGCCGAGCGCCTGCAGGCGCAGAGCAAATTGACCCAGCAAGCCAGCCTGATCGCCGCCAGTGACGCACAAGTGGCAACCACCCAGGCCACGCTCGGCCGCTCGCGGATCGACTTGTCGCGCGCCGAAACCCTGCGCAAACCCGGTTACGTCTCCGAAGAACGGGTGACCACCCTCTCCGCCGACACCCACATCGCCCGTTCGCAAGTGGCCAAGGCCCAGGCTGATGCGCAGAGTCAGCGTCAGCAAGTCAACGCACTCACCGCCGAGATCAAACGCCTCGACGCGCAGATCGCCAACGCCCGCGCCGACCTCGCTCAGGCCGAACTCAACCTGACCCGCAGCGAGATTCACGCGCCGATCAGCGGCCTGGTCGGCCAACGCGCCGCGCGCAACGGTCAGGTGGTGCAGGCCGGCGCCTATCTGCTGTCGATCGTCCCGGACGAAGACATCTGGGTGCAGGCCAATTTCAAGGAAACCCAGATCGGCCACATGCAGCCCGGACAAAAAGCCGAGCTGACCTTCGACGCCTACAGCGACACACCGATCGAAGCCCGGGTCGACAGCCTGTTCGCCGCTTCCGGTGCGCAGTTCAGCCTGCTGCCGCCGGACAACGCCACCGGCAACTTCACCAAAGTCGTGCAACGGATTCCGGTGAAGCTGACGTTCAAGGCCGACAACCCGCTGCACGGCAAGATCCGCCCGGGCATGTCGGTCACCGCCACCGTGAACATCAAAGACGCCCCGGACAATGGCCGGTGATCAACTGATCCGTCCCGCCGGCGAACCCACCCGGCGGGACTGGATCGCAGTGATGAGCGTGATGCTCGGCGCCTTCATGGCAGTGCTCGACATCCAGATCACCAACTCTTCGCTCAAGGACATTCAGGGCGCGCTGTCGGCGACGCTGGAAGAAGGCTCGTGGATTTCCACCTCGTACCTGGTGGCGGAAATCATCATGATCCCGCTGACCGCGTGGCTGGTGCAGTTGCTCTCGGCGCGGCGGCTGGCGGTGTGGGTGTCGCTGGGTTTTCTGGTGTCCTCGCTGTTGTGCTCGATGGCCTGGAGCCTGGAAAGCATGATCGTGTTTCGCGCCATGCAGGGCTTCACCGGCGGCGCGCTGATCCCGCTGGCGTTCACCCTGACCCTGATCAAACTCCCGGAACACCACCGCGCCAAAGGCATGGCAATGTTCGCCATGACCGCGACCTTCGCCCCCTCCATCGGCCCGACCCTCGGCGGCTGGCTCACGGAAAACTGGGGCTGGGAATACATCTTCTACATCAACATCCCGCCGGGGCTGATCATGATCGCCGGGCTGATGTATGGCCTGGAGAAGAAAGAAGCGCACTGGGAACTGCTGAAAAGCACCGACTACACCGGCATCCTCACCCTCGGTGTCGGCCTCGGTTGCCTGCAGGTGTTTCTCGAAGAAGGCCATCGCAAGGACTGGCTCGAATCGAACCTGATCGTGACCCTGGGCAGCATCGCCCTGCTGAGTTTGATCACCTTCGTCATCGTGCAAATTTCCAAACCCAATCCGCTGATCAACCTCGGCATTCTGCGCAATCGCAACTTCGGCTTGTCGAGCATCTCCAGCCTGGGCATGGGCGTCGGGCTATATGGCTCGATTTATCTGCTGCCGCTGTACCTGGCGCAGATCCAGAACTACAACGCCCTGCAGATCGGCGAAGTGATCATGTGGATGGGCGTGCCGCAGTTGTTCCTGATTCCGCTGGTGCCGAAGCTGATGAAGTTCGTTTCGCCAAAGTGGCTGTGCACCCTGGGTTTCGGACTGTTCGGGCTGGCGAGTTTTTCTTCGGGGGTGCTCAACCCGGATTTCGCCGGGCCGCAGTTCAATCAGATCCAGATCATCCGCGCCCTCGGTCAGCCGCTGATCATGGTGACCATTTCACTGATCGCCACGGCGTACATCCTGCCGCAGGACGCGGGGTCGGCGTCGAGCCTGTTCAATATTCTGCGCAACCTCGGCGGCGCGATCGGCATTGCCCTGCTCGCCACGCTGCTGGATGCACGGACCAAGACTTACTTCGATTATTTGCGCGAAGCCGTTGTGCCGACCAATCCGCAGGTGGCCGAGCGTCTGGCGTCGATGAGCGACAGGTTTGGCAGCGATACGGCGGCGCTGGGCAAGTTGAGCGAGATCGTGCATCAGCAAGCGCTGATCATGGCCTACAACGATGCGTTTCACTTTGTCGGGATTGCGCTGGGGGTCAGCATGCTGGCGATTTTGTTGACCAGGAAATTGCCGGAAGGGCTGAAGGCTGGGGAAGCCCATTGATTTGAAAATCAGTCCCTGTAGGAGCTGCCGAAGGTTCGGGCCGCGTGCGGACGATCTTTTGATTTTGATTAAAAACAAGATCAAAAGATCGCAGCCTTCGGCAGCTCCTACAGGGGTTGGCGGTGTTCAGCCACTTTTCAAACCGCCAAAAGCCGCTCACGCAGTTTGGCAATCTCATCGCGCATCTGCGCCGCCGCTTCAAACTCCAGATCCCGCGCCAGCTGATACATCTTCTCTTCCAGCGCGCGAATGCGTTTGGTGATTTCGCTCGGCGAACGCAGTTCGGCTTCATACTTGGCGTTTTCTTCGGCGGCCTTGGCCATGCCCTTGCGCTTCTTGCTGCGCGAACCCGGCACGGTGGCGCCTTCCATAATGTCGGCGACGTCCTTGAACACACCTTTGGGGGTGATGCCGTTGGCGAGGTTGAAGGCGATCTGCTTGTCGCGACGCCGCTCGGTCTCACCGATCGCCCGTTCCATCGAACCGGTGATGCGGTCGGCGTAGAGAATCGCCCGGCCATTGAGGTTACGCGCAGCGCGGCCGATGGTCTGGATCAGCGAACGCTCGGAGCGCAGGAAGCCTTCCTTGTCCGCGTCGAGGATCGCCACCAGCGACACCTCAGGCATGTCCAGACCTTCGCGCAGCAGGTTGATCCCCACCAGCACGTCGAAGGTGCCGAGGCGCAGGTCGCGGATGATCTCGACCCGCTCGACGGTGTCGATGTCCGAGTGCAGATAACGCACGCGCACGCCGTGGTCGGCGAGGTAATCGGTCAGGTCTTCGGCCATGCGCTTGGTCAGCGTGGTGACCAGCACCCGCTCCTCCACTGCCACGCGTTTGGAGATTTCCGAGAGCAGGTCATCGACCTGGGTCAGCGCCGGACGCACTTCGACTTGCGGGTCGACCAGGCCGGTCGGACGCACCACTTGCTCGACCACACGCCCCGCGTGCTCGGCCTCGTAGTTGCCCGGTGTTGCCGAGACGAAAATCGTCTGCGGGCTCACCCCTTCCCACTCGTCAAAGCGCATCGGCCGGTTATCCAGCGCCGATGGCAGACGGAAACCGTATTCCACCAGCGTCTCTTTACGCGAGCGGTCGCCCTTATACATCGCGCCGACTTGCGGCACGCTGACGTGGGATTCGTCGATCACCAGCAAGGCGTCGGCCGGCAGGTAATCGTAGAGGGTTGGCGGCGCGGCACCGGCCGGGCGTCCGGACAGGTAGCGCGAGTAGTTTTCGATGCCGTTGCAGTAACCCAGCTCGAGGATCATTTCCAGGTCGAAACGGGTGCGCTGCTCCAGACGCTGGGCTTCCACCAGCTTGTTGTTGCTGCGCAGGTATTCGAGGCGCTCCTGCAATTCGACTTTGATGTGTTCGATCGCGTCGAGCAGGGTCTCGCGCGGCGTCACGTAGTGGCTCTTCGGATAGAAGGTGAAGCGTGGCATCTTGCGGATGACTTCGCCGGTCAGCGGGTCGAACGCGGAAATGCTCTCGACTTCGTCATCGAACAGCTCGATGCGGATCGCTTCAAGATCCGATTCCGCCGGATAAATGTCGATCACGTCGCCGCGCACACGGAACGTCGCCCGGGCAAAATCCATGTCGTTGCGGGTGTATTGCAGGTCGGCCAGACGCCGCAGCAAGGCACGCTGATCGAGTTTGTCGCCGCGATCGACGTGCAGCACCATCTTCAGATAGGTTTCCGGGCTGCCCAGACCGTAGATGCACGACACCGTGGTGACGATGATCGCGTCCTTGCGTTCAAGCAAGGCCTTGGTCGCGGACAGACGCATCTGCTCGATGTGGTCGTTGATCGACGCGTCCTTCTCGATGAAGGTGTCGGACGACGGCACATAGGCCTCGGGCTGGTAGTAATCGTAGTAGGACACGAAGTATTCGACGGCGTTGTTCGGGAAGAACGCCTTGAACTCGCCGTACAGCTGCGCGGCCAGGGTTTTGTTCGGCGCCAGCACCAGCGTCGGGCGCTGCACCTGAGCGATAACGTTGGCGATGCTGAAGGTCTTGCCCGAGCCGGTCACACCGAGCAGCGTCTGGTGCGCCAGCCCGGCTTCGATGCCCTCGACCATCTGGCGGATGGCTTCCGGCTGATCGCCGGCGGGCTCGAAGCGGGTGACTAGCTGGAATTCGGACATACACACCTCTGGGATCGCGGCGTTCCGAGCAAAGCGGAGCACCACGGGGACGACCGCAAACGACCGATGTCGCGCAAGAAAAAACCTGGATTGTGCTCAATGTGGAGTCGATTGCCTCGGCTTTCAAGGCAAACGTCCTACATCCGCTAAAGTCTCCGACAAGGCCAATCGACTAACGGTCAAGAAATAATCGGAAAAACTTACCCGAAAAGCCGATTCGCCTGTCGCCATTGTTCAGTGATGGCCTCTATACTAGCTCCCCGTTTGTGCACCGCTCTAGTGCATTCGGCTGGAGCGCGACACGTCCCTCCACTCTCCATTCAGAGCCGCCGTAATAATGAGCCTGTTCTCCGCTGTCGAAATGGCACCCCGCGATCCAATCCTGGGCCTCAACGAAGCATTCAACGCCGATACCCGGACCACCAAGGTCAACCTGGGCGTCGGTGTGTACTGCAACGAAGAGGGGCGAATTCCCCTGCTGCGCGCCGTGATCGAAGCCGAAACCATTCGCGCTGCTCAGCACGCTTCCCGTGGCTACCTGCCGATCGACGGCATCGCGGCCTACGACCAGGCGGTGCAAAAGCTGCTGTTCGGTAACGACTCGCCGCTGATCGCTGCCGGTCGCATCGTCACCACTCAGGCCGTCGGCGGGACCGGCGCACTGAAAATCGGTGCCGACTTCCTCAAGCAACTGCTGCCGAACGCCGTTGTGGCAATCAGCGACCCGAGCTGGGAAAACCACCGCGCGCTGTTCGAAACCGCTGGCTTCCCGGTGCAAAACTACCGCTACTACGACGCCGCCACCCACGACGTGAACCGTGCCGGCATGCTCGACGACCTCAACGCCCTGCCGAACGGCTCGATCGTTGTGCTGCACGCCTGCTGCCACAACCCGACCGGCGTCGACCTGACCCCGGCCGACTGGAAAAACGTGCTGGACGTGGTCAAGGCCAAAGGTCATGTGCCGTTCCTCGACATGGCTTACCAGGGTTTCGGCGACGGCATCGACGAGGACGCCGCGGCTGTGCGGCTGTTCGCTGAATCGGGCCTGACCTTCTTCGTATCGAGCTCGTTCTCCAAGTCGTTCTCGCTGTACGGCGAGCGCGTTGGCGCCCTGTCGATCGTCAGCGAGTCGAAAGAAGAAAGCGCGCGCGTGCTGTCGCAGGTCAAACGCGTGATCCGCACCAACTACTCCAACCCGCCGACCCATGGCGCCAGCGTTGTCGCCGCTGTGTTGAACAGCCCGGAACTGCGTGCTCAGTGGGAAGCCGAACTGGCAGAAATGCGTCTGCGCATTCGCGGCATGCGCGAGCAAATGGTTGCCCTGCTGGCCGAAAAAGCCCCGCAGCGTGACTTCAGCTTCGTTGGCCGTCAGCGCGGCATGTTCTCCTACTCCGGCCTGACCACCGAACAGGTGCACCGCCTGCGCAACGAGTTCGGCATCTACGCCTTGGACACCGGCCGCATCTGCGTGGCTGCGCTGAACCAGAGCAACATCAAAGCGGTAACGGATGCGATCGTTCAGGTCATCTGATTTCGCTTTGCAATGAAAAACGGGAAGCCTTGGGGCTTCCCGTTTTTTATTTGTCCGAATGAACGCCGCTTAACCTCTAGACTGCACCTGAATCCCATTGTAGGAGTGAGCCTGCTCGCGACAGCGGAGTGTCGGGCAATGATGCTTCGCCGGACGAGACGCTATCGCGAGCAGGCGCACTCCTACAGGTATGTGTACACCTTAGAATTTTGTGAGAACCCCTATGAAAAACGACAACCTGCGCGCCGACCGAGACGATCTGGATGACTTCATCCCTCGCACCACGGCCAAGCGCGACAAAAGCCTGGTGCTGCAAGTCGCCGCCGGGGTGTTTCTCGGCGGCCTGGCCCTGTGGCTGGTGCAACTGGCCGCCACGGCGGCTTACGCCAAGCTGATGCTTGGCACGATTACCTTCGGCGGTTAAGCCAGTTCGGTCGCACGCTGACTGGCCGCATCGTCATAAGCGACGTACAGAGATTCGGCGATCTGGCTTTTGATCGCCTTGGTGCTTTCCAGGCCCAGCACAAACCCTTCGGCCTTGCCGCCGGCGCGGTTCAATTCTTCCGCGGTGCTGGCCTGGGTGATGGCATCGAAGAGTTTTTCGGCGTGCGGGCCGACGCCTTTGGGCAGGCTGATTTGCGCGACGCTCATGCGAGCACCTCGCGTGAACGGGAAACAAGAACGGGTTGATTCATGGCGCGTACCTTTTCGGCGAATGGCCGGCAGCGCGTGTGACCACTTCCGGGCAGCCATGGTAGACCTGTGAGGCGGTTCTGGTAATCGCCAATCACTGACAAATCACCGTCCGTCCTGATAAAACCGGAAAGTTTATAGTCGATGCTTGACTTCTCTTTTTGAATCAGTAACATACGCACCAATTCCGCAATAGCTCAGTTGGTAGAGCAAATGACTGTTAATCATTGGGTCCCTGGTTCGAGTCCAGGTTGTGGAGCCAAATAGCAAAGCCCCTGAATCGAAAGATTCAGGGGCTTTTTTGTGGGCGCTCGAAAAGTCAAAAGATCGCAGCCTGCGGCAGCTCCTACAGGTTGAAATGCATTCCTCTGTAGGAGCTGCCGCAGGCTGCGATCTTTTGATCTTCAAATGAAAAGGGCCGATCAGTCTCGTACTGATCGGCCCTTTTTCATTCACGAGCAACAATCAGACGTGCTCGCTGCTCTTCGCATGAGGCTTCGGCGCACCGTGACCATGGTCATGATCCGAATCGACCTCGATCACAGGCACTTCATTGCCGTCGCAATCGTGCAGCTTGCCATCGCTGAAATAATCGCCTTCACGCAGCGCCGCCAGGTCGCGATAACGCAGGGTCCGCTCCTCCGCCGCGGCAAACACCGACTGCTGATCCGAATTGCCAGCGGTGAAGTGGTTAAAGGTCAGGTTCAGCACGATCGCCATGATCGCCGACGAACTGATGCCCGAGTGGAAAATGGTCGCGAACCAGCTTGGGAAATGATCGTAGAAGTTCGGCGCGGCAATCGGGATCATGCCGAAACCGATCGAGGTGGCGACGATGATCAGGTTGACGTTGTTGCGGTAATCCACCTTGGACAGCGTGCGAATACCACTCGCCGCCACCGTGCCGAACAGCACGATACCGGCGCCGCCGAGTACCGAGGTCGGTACCGCCGCGATGACCCGGCCCATGAATGGCAACAGACCGAGGATCACCAGGAAGACGCCGCCCGTGGCGACCACGTAACGGCTCTTGATCCCGGTGACCGCCACCAGACCAACGTTCTGGGCGAAGGCGCTCTGAGTGAACGAACCGAAGATCGGCGCAAACATGCTCGACAGCATATCTGCCCGCAGGCCATTACCCAGGCGTTTCGAATCGACTTTGGTACCGATGATTTCACCGACCGCGAGAATGTCCGCCGAAGTTTCCACCAGGGTCACCATGACCACGATGCACATCGACAGGATCGCGGCAAAGTGGAAAGTCGGCATACCGAAGTGGAACGGCGTCGGGAAGCCGAACATCGGCCCTTGCGTGACACTGGAGAAGTCGGCCATACCAAGGAACACTGCCAGCACCGTGCCGATCACCATGGCCAACAGGATCGACAGACGCGAGATGGTCGAACTGCCGACCTTGCTCAGCAGCAACACCAGCACCAGCGTTATCGCCGCCAGACCGATGTTCTGCATGCTGCCGAAGTCCGGCGCATGGCTGTTGCCACCCATGGCCCAGCGCGCGGCCACCGGCATCAGCGTCAGGCCGATGGTGGTGATCACGATGCCGGTCACCAGCGGTGGGAAGAACTTGGTGATTCGTGAGAACACCGGCGTGATCAGCAAGCCGATCAAAGACGCGGCAATCACCGCCCCCAGCACCGACTGGAAGCCGCCCTCCCCGCCACTGCTGACGATTGCGACCATGGTCGCCACACCGGAGAACGACACGCCCTGCACCAGCGGCAACTGACAGCCAAAAAACGGTAGACCCAGGGTTTGCAGCAGTGTCGCCAGCCCCCCCGCAAACAATGAAGCAGCAATCAACAAACCAATGTCCGACGGCGACAGCCCGGCCGCCTGGCCAATGATCAGTGGCACCGCAACGATACCGCCGTACATGGTCAGAACATGTTGCAGGCCGTAAGCCATATTCGCGCCGACCCCGAGATTTTCGTCCTCGGGCCGTTGGTGTGAAACATGGGGCGTTTTCATGTGGGGGGTTCCCTGGTTTTTGTTATGCGCACACTGTATTCAATACTTGTGACAAATGTCCATAGAGTTGTATACAACTTGCTAGTCACATAATGAATAGGTAGCCACCCAACCTTCTATCCCCGCCACCACCATCGCTCACAAATCCGGCAACACATCCCCTCCTTCCCCCGGTTTTTATCGCACTAGGCTGAAGTGTTCATGGCGACCAGCGGTGCACCGGCGCTCTTTTTTATACATATAAAGTATGCATAATGAAGTCATTCCAGATTCAGTTCGACAAAAGCAAGAACGCAGCCAACAAACTCAAGCACAGGGGCGTCAGCCTTGCCGAGACCGAGCCGGTCTTTCACGACGAACGCGCCCTGACGATCGAGGACAACGACCATGACGAACAGCGCTGGATCATCCTCGGTCTCGATGGCAAAGGGCGTTTGCTGGTGGTTGCTTACAGTTATCGCGAAGCCAATGTCGTTCGAATCATTTCTGCACGTGTCGCCACACCGAGCGAACGTTGCGCTTACTTTCTGGAGGCTTGACCGATGAAAGACGAATACGACTTCTCGCAGGGCAAACGCGGGGACCTGGCGCCCAACAAGGGCAAGACCCGTATCACCATCATGCTCGATGACGCCGTCATCGAAGCCGCCCGCACCGTGGCGGAAAATGAGGGGTTCGGTTATCAGACCGTGATCAACAACACCCTGCGCCATGCCCTGCTGGATGCCGAGAACAAACCGCAGCAGGCCGACTTACCCCGCGCCGGGCAATTCAAGCAGGGGATTACCGCCGCCGACCTCAAGAGCCTGGAAAAAAAGCTGTCAGCGGCGGTCGGGGAAATCCGGCGGGTACTGGAGCCGGAAGCCAAGCCCTGAAATCAGGCGGGCACGAGCATCCGCGCCAGCGACTGACGCACATGCGGCTGATCAGGCAGACGCAGGTCGAATTCCTGCTCCAGCACTGCAATCAGTTCATCGACATCCGCCACCTCGCGCCGCTCACTGTCGCCCCCCATGCGATGAATCGCGAAGCTGCCGTTGTTCAGCGTGCGGCGCCAGCCATCGCCGGTACGCGCAACCATCAGGCGCCTGGCAAACGGTGATTCGGGGTGGGTCGAGACGTACCAGTTGCCGAGGGTGTAATCGATGTCTTCCTGGCGTTGCAGGTCAAACAGGTACATCGAGCGCCACTCGCCCGCGACATGGGCGCGCAGCATGTAGCCATCTGCCTGCTTCTCGATGCGATAGGACTCGTGCGGTGTCGGCTGTTCAGCCTCGGTATCGAGCAGCAGCGGCGCAGTTGGCACCATGCCGCCGAAGCCGACATCAGTGATGTAGCGCTCGCCGTCAATGACCACCAGGCTCAGGCGATGGGTGCGCGCCGCCCACGTGCCTTCGGGTTGCGCCAGCACCACGCGCCCCGAAATGCCACGCGCCTCGAAGCCCAGCTCCAGCAGCAACGTCAGAAACAGATTGTTCAGCTCATAGCAGTAACCGCCGCGGCCACCGTGGAGGACTTTTTGCTCGACCGACGCCAGATCGATCAGCACCGGTGCGCCGGTGATCGTCGACAGATTCTCGAAAGCAAAGACCCCGGTATGACGCAACTGCAATTGCCGCAGGGTCTCCAGGGTCGGTGCCGGTGGGGCATCGAACCCCAGGCGTTGCAGGTACAACGTCGGATTCGCCAGACGTGGCTCGCTCATTGCTCAGTCCTTTTGCATGTGGCGCGGATCGCTGCGCCGATGGCCGACATGTATACGGGATTGCCCCTGGACTCCGACAATTGATTTCGCCAATCACCGCTACCGACGCTTGCGCGAACCGATGCGAATCCAGGTCGGTGCATGGTCGCTGGCGTGCGGCTCGTTGCGCACCCACGCGTCTACCCCGGCCTCGTGCAGATACGGGCTGAGTGCCGGGTTGAGTAGCAGATGATCGATGCGCAGGCCAGAGTTGGTTTGCCAGTGCTGACGGAAGTAATCCCAAAACGTGTAGAGGCGATCCTCGGGATACAGGTGGCGCAGCGAATCGGTCCAGCCCTGATCCAGCAACCGTTGATAACACTCACGGCTCTCGGGTTGCAGCAACGCATCCTTGAGCCAGGAGCGGGTGTTGTAGATGTCCATGTCGGTGGGCACCACGTTGTAATCACCGGCCAGCACCACCGGATGATCACTGCTTTGCAGGTCTTTTGCGTAGCGGATCAAGCGCTCGAACCAGGCCAGTTTGTAATCGAATTTCGGCCCCGGCTGCGGGTTGCCGTTGGGCAGGTACAGGCACCCGACCAGCACACCGTGCACCGCCGCCTCCAGATAGCGGCTGTGTTTGTCCTCGGGATCTCCCGGCAGACCGCGGCGGCTTTCCAGCGGTTGCGCATCGCGAGCGAGGATCGCCACCCCGTTCCATGACGCCTGCCCGTGCCAGATCGCGCCGTAACCCGCCGCCTCCAGTTCGGCGGCCGGGAAGGCACTGTCGACTGACTTGAGCTCCTGCAGGCAAGCGATGTCCGGCTGCTCGCGCTTGAGCCACTCCAGCAGGTTCGGCAGCCGCGCACGCAGGCCGTTGACGTTGAAGGTGGCGATCCGCAGGTTTTTCATGGTCCAGACTCCGGCGAATGGGGTGTGAAAATTGTGACCCTGTGGTGGCGACGGTGGTTGCATCGGATCATCCCGTGGTGGCGGACAACGCTGGACGTCGGAAACCGCTTGTCAGCCAATCGGCACCAACGACCACCGGTGTCAGACCAACGTCAGGTAACCGCCCCCTTCTGGAGACGTACCATGACTACGCGCCCACTCACCTCCTTGTTGCTCGCCGGCCTGCTCGCCACCGTCTCGGCTGCCACCTTCGCAGCGAACGACAGCGCCGGCACTTCCGGCACCAACCCCGATGTCAACAAAAGCACGCCCAAGCCACCGGACAATACCCCGGGCGCGCCTGCCGGCAGTAACAGTACTGGCAGTCCCGGTTCTGGCAACGGCACCGGTGTCAATGGCGGCGCCATGGGTTCGGGCTCGGGTGCTGGCGGCGGCACAGGCGCGGCCGGTGGCGGAACCGGTGGTGCAGGCGGTGGCTCGGGCATCTGAATGAACCGCCGTGACGGTTGGTAGTAAGCCATGAACCGGTGGCGAAGGCGCTTGTTCCCCCCCTCGCCACTGTGGATGCATGGATGTTTCAGCGATCCGACCGCATCAACTCGGCAACACTGGACTCCAGCGACAGCACCGCCGCGCGATTACGCCCGGCATTTTTCGCCTGATACAGCGCTGCGTCGGCATGCTGGATGAACTCTTCCAGGCTGTCATTACCGCTGGGGATAAACGAATAGCAACCCAGACTGACCGTCAGATACCCGGTCGGCGAGCCGCTATGGGTGATGCACTTGTCCATCACACTGCGGCGGATTTGCCCGGCAATCGACAGGGTGCCGTTGATGTCGGTATCCGGCAGCAGCACCGCGAACTCCTCGCCACCGTAACGCACCGCCAGGTCAGCCTTGCGCTGGCAGCAATTCTTCAACACTTGGGCCACCTGAATCAGGCAATGATCCCCCGCCACATGGCCGTAGGCATCGTTGTAGCGTTTGAAGAAATCGATATCGAGCATGATCAACCCGACCGGACTCGACTGCCGCGCACCGCGGGCAAATTCGATTTCCAGCGAACGCTCGAACAAGCGCCGGTTCGCCAGCCCGGTCAGGCTGTCGTGGGTGGCGATCTCCTCCAGCGCCCGTTGCGCCTTGCGCAGGTTCTTCTCGATGCGCTCGCCTTGACGCACCTGATGAATGAACACCCAGCCAAATAATCCCACGCCCAGAATCACCAGCGCGACGATCACGCTAGCCTGAAAGGCCCGCTCATACCAACCCTTGAGAATCGTGTCGCGCGACGAAGCCGCGGCGACCACCAGCGGATACATCCCCAACTGCCGATAGCCGTACAAACGCACCACACCGTCGACCACCGATCTGATCGTCGCGGTGCCGGCCGGGGCTTCGGGCAGCAGTTTCGAGTAAATCCTGCCTTGCGCCAGCGATGAACCGATCAGGCTGTCGTCGAACGGCCGCCGCGCCAGCAAAGTGCCGTCTTTCAGTCCGAGAAACATGATGCCGTTGTCATCGAGGCTGAAGCTTTTGAAGAACCGGTCGAAGTACGCCATCTTGATCCCGGCCATCAGCACGCCTTGAAAATGACCGTCGCGGTCGTTGATGCGTTTCGAGATCGGGATGATCCACTCGCCATTTTCGCGGCTGCGAATCGCCCGGCCGATGTGCGCCACGGTGGAAGCGTTCTGCAGGTGAAACTTGAAGTACTCGCGATCAGCCACGCTGTTGCCACGGGGCAGGTCCGGGTACGAAGTAATCACCCACTGGCCATCGCGGTCGAACAGGAACATGCCGTCCAACTGCTGCAGCTGCTGCACTCGGCGTGCGAAGGTTTTTTGCAGGCGAGGCCGTTGCGCGGCGCCGTAACCATCGTTCTCGACCCAGTCGACCAGACTGGTGAGCACCAGGTCCGCCGCCAGAAACGTGTCTTCGGCCTGCTGCGCCATGGCCCGGGTCAGGTTGGAAGAGGCTATCTGCGCGGTCGCCAGATCCTGGCGTCGCGTCTGCTCCAACTGCAAGTAGAGCAAGCCGGACAGGCACAGGCACACCGCAACGATAAACAGCGCTGCCGCCTTGCGCAGCGGCAGGCGTTTTAGCGTGCCGGGGGGTTGAAGCGGGTCGTGAATGGGGATTGTCAAAAACGTGTCCTGGGCAGGTACGACAGGGGCCGCAGCCCGAAACCCTTATTTTTTTGTGAGCGTAGCCCACCGGGGTGCGCACGGCAAACCCGCCGCGCCAACTCACGCCCGCCCAGTTGTATCGGCGCACAGGGCAATTGGATGAACTCCGCGCGTCGATTTATTTTCAGTTGTCGTTTGACGCGTGATCAGCGCCAATTATCAGGCAAGCGACTCTTTGCCGGAACACTCGAATTCACCAAAACCCTGTGGCAAGGGAGCTTGCTCCCTCGCCACAGATTCAGTGTTTGTCTTTGCTATTTTGCGTCACATCAACGCGACGGCGGCACCCGAATATCCCCGGCCCGGCACTGCGTCTTCACGCCCTTGCCGCACGCGCCAAACTGCAGATCCTTGCCCATGCACACCCGCACTTCCGAGAGTTCCGGGCCGCTGCAGATCACTGCGATGCCATTGGCCGGGATGCCCGGGTTGGCCTTGCGGAACAGGTCGGCGATTTCCTGGGCTTCGAAGTAGTACGAGCTGCTGAACGGTTGCAGCGCTTGCGGGATGTTCACCGCGCCGACAGCTTTGTCTGCCTCATCCAGATAGCCCATCGCGCCCAGACCGCTGCAGGTGCCGTGCTTGGACCATTCGTGATCGAGCAGCTTTTGGGTCGGGAACAGCGTCAGGCCCTTGCTGGTTTCCGCCGCCGACAGCGTGGTCAGCGGTGGGCAGGATTCCGGCCAGCCGCCGTTGGCGTATTGCGGCCACAAGCCGTGCAGCACGAAGCCGTAGCCCTTGCCGGAACATTGCACGTCATCTTTGTGGGTGAGGCAGAACGTCGGCGACCAGGACAACGTCAGCAGGTAGTAATCGAACTGCCCCGCCACCGCTTCCGTTTGCACCTTGCTGGCGTTCGACTGACGCGCCGAACTCAGGCCGATGCTACCGGCCGTCAGCGCAATCAGCGCAATCAGCGCCAGAATTGTAAACAGCTTTTTCATGTACCCGCTCCTTGGGACGCCTGCGTCCGTGGTTTTCGATCCTGACCAGACTTGGCCAGCGCCGATTTCGACATGCTTGTGTTGCAAGCGCATGACGCAAGGCAACGCCGTACGCCGTTGAAAGGTCTACGATTAACAGGCAGACATCAAACCAAGGGATCCGAAATGAGTAAAGCAGACGAACTGGCCGCCAAGCTCAAGCAAACCCGGCACATCCATGCGGATGCCGCGCTGGAGATCGATTGCTGGCCGACGCAGGTCTATGACCTGTACCACCGCATCGAGGCCTGGCTGCAGCCAGTCACTGAAGTCGGCCTGAAAATCCGCCGCAATCCGACCCACGTTTGCGAAAGCTCACCCGATGGCGAAAGCCACGACTACGCGATCGACCAACTGGTGATAGACGCCAACCAACAAACCCTGACATTTGATCCCATCGCGCGGTTTACCGAGGACGGCGCCGGACGCGTGCAGATCACCCTGCCGGACCGCAACACCTATCTGCTGCGCACCGTCGATGAACACCACGAAAGCCATTGGTGGTTGCAGACGGTTGAGACCGGTCAGGAGCTGGATGCGATTGCGCTGACCGAGAACAACCTGTTGCAGGTGGTGCAGGAAGGCCTTGGCCTGTAACCCCACGGTCACTGCCGCCGTGTTGAACAAAACTCGACGATCACCTGCGATACCGAATCGAGCAGTTGCGGATCGGCATGCGGCGCGACGAACAAGCGGATTTGGGCGTCCGGCAACGCTGGCAAGCCCTGCTCCGCTCCCAGCGCGGCCAGACCGTGCCCCAGTTGACTGACCGGCATGGGGGCCACGGCAAATCCGGAGGCTGCCGCAGCGCGCAACCCGGCGGTGCTGGAGCACAGCATCGCGGTACGTTGCGCAATACCGGCTTGAGCCAACCTCGCCAACGCCGCTTCGCGATACGGACACGGCTCGGGAAACAGTGCCAACGGTAAGGGCATCGGCAGTGGCGTGAACGGTTGTGCCGCCCATGCCCACACCAACGGCTCTTGCCAAAGCAGGCGCCCCGCATCACTGGCTTCACACAACGAACCGACGACCATGTCCAGTTCGCCCTGATGCATCTGGCTCAGCAACGTCCGTGGAATATTGACCTGAACATCGATTTCCATTCCTGGATGCTGCGCCGCGCAATCCTGCAACGCGCGCAACAACCGCGCCTCGACAAAATCCTCGGAAACGCCAATGCGAACCCGGCCTTGAAATGGCGTACGCGTGAGCTGCATCCAGGCATCGCGGTTCAACGCCAGAATCGCCCGCGCATAGGCCATCAGACGTTCACCGTCAGGGGTCAGTTGCTGGGAGCGAGTGGTGCGTTTGAGCAGCGGTTTGCCGACTTGCTCCTCCAGCCGCCGAAGATGACCACTAACGGCAGACTGGGTGAGATGGAGCTTTTCAGCGGCACGGCTGAAACCCTCCTCATCGACAACCGTGACAAAGGTCCTGAGCAACAAGGCGTCAAACATAGTTAGATACGTGATCAATGATTGGTTTATTCACGATTTATAGTTTGAACCTAGCTATGTTGCAATGCCTCGCACTCATCAACCGCATGCCGAGGCCAAACGTGACCACCCTTCTGCACATCGAATGCTCACCCCGTAAACAACGCTCCGCCTCACGGCAAGTCGCCCGCAGCTTCATCGAGCGCTATCAACTGCATCACCCCCAGATGCACATCGAAACGCTGGACCTGTGGGGGATACAGCTTCCAGAGTTCGGCGAACATGCGATGAACGCCAAATACGCCGGCCTCAGTGGTACGCCCCTGACCCCCGCACAGCAATCGGCCTGGAATGAACTCAAGCACCTCGCGGCTTACCTGTACCGCGCCGACGTGATAGTGCTGTCGGTGCCCCTGTGGAACTTCAGCATCCCGTACAAGCTCAAGCACTTCATTGATCTGGTTTCGCAGAAAGACATTCTGTTCAACTTCGATCCTCAGCATGGCCTGAAAGGTTTGCTGAAAGACAAAATCGCTGTGGCCGCCTATGCCTGCGGGATGGACTTCTCTGCGCAATCAGCCACCCCAGTCGAGCGCTTCGACTTTCAGAAACCGTATGTGGCCGCCTGGCTCGGCTTCATTGGCATCAGCGTGGTACATGAGTTGAGCGTCGAGAAGACGATTCTCGGCGAAGACATCGATCGTGACGCGCGGCTTGCGGCCTCACAGCAGGCGCGGGAACTGGCGGATCATCTCGCCGGCTGAACCTGTCAAAACTGTAATCCCCCTCTCAGCCAACTGAAAGCCAGCGCTGGTTAGTCTCCCCGTCATGTGTCAAACGGGGACTTCCAGCGCATGCCTTCCAACACTTCAAGACGCACCTTCGTCAAAGGCCTTGCCGCCAGCGGCCTGCTCGGTGGCCTCGGCCTGTGGCGCGCGCCGGTCTGGGCGCTGAGCGGGCCGGGGCAGATCAACGAGCTGAGTGGCAGCGACTTCGAGCTGTTCATCGGCGAAACCCCGGTCAACTTCACCGGCAGCCCGCGCACCGCCATGACCATCAATGGCAGCCTGCCCGGCCCGCTGCTGCGCTGGCGCGAAGGCGACACAGTGACGTTGCGGGTGCGCAACCGGCTCAAGGACAGCACTTCGATTCACTGGCACGGCATCCTCCTGCCGGCCAACATGGACGGCGTGCCGGGCCTGAGTTTTCACGGCATCGAACCGGGTGGTGTGTACGTCTACCAGTTCAAGGTGCGGCAGCACGGCACCTACTGGTATCACAGCCATTCCGGGTTGCAGGAACAGGCCGGGGTCTACGGGCCGCTGGTGATCGACGCCAAAGAACCGGAGCCGTTCCAGTACGACCGCGACTACGTGGTGATGCTCAGCGACTGGACCGACGAAGCCCCGGCCAGCCTGATGAAGACCCTGAAAAAGCAGTCCGACTACTACAACTACCACAAGCGCACCGTCGGCGACTTCATCGACGATGTCAGCGAAAAAGGCTGGGGCGCCACCGTCGCCGACCGCACGATGTGGGCACAAATGAAGATGAACCCCACCGACATCGCCGACGTCAGTGGCGCCACCTACACCTTCCTGATCAACGGCCACGCTCCCGACACGAACTGGACCGGGCTGTTTCGCCCCGGTGAAAAACTGCGTCTGCGGCTGATCAACGGCTCGGCCATGACCTACTTCGACGTGCGCATTCCCGGGCTGAAAATGACCGTGGTCGCGGCGGACGGTTTGCACGTCAAACCGGTCAGTGTCGATGAGCTGCGCATCGCAGTGGCAGAAACCTACGACGTGATCGTCGAACCCGTCGCCGAGGCTTACACCCTGTTCGCCCAGGCCATGGACCGCACCGGTTACGCCCGCGCCACCCTCGCCACCCGCGCCGGTCTGGCAGCGCCGGTGCCTGCGCTGGATCCACGCCCGTTGGTGACCATGGACGACATGGGCATGGGTGGCATGGATCACGGCTCGATGGACATGAGCGCCATGGCAGGCATGGATCACTCGGACATGGGCCCGATGCAATCGCACCCCGACAGCGAAAAAGACAACCCGCTGGTGGACATGCAAGCCATGAGCACCGCCCCCAAACTCAACGACCCTGGCCTGGGTCTGCGCAACAACGGTCGCCGCGTGCTGACCTACGCCGACCTGCGCAGCACCTTCGAAGACCCGGATGGCCGCGACCCCGGCCGCACGATTGAGCTGCACCTGACCGGGCATATGGAGAAATTCGCCTGGTCGTTCAACGGCATCAAGTTCTCCGACGCCGAGCCGCTGCGCCTCAAGTACGGCGAGCGCATTCGTCTGGTGCTGGTCAACGACACGATGATGACCCACCCCATTCACCTGCACGGCATGTGGAGCGATCTGGAAGACGAGAACGGCGACTTCCAGGTGCGCAAACACACCCTCGACATGCCCCCCGGCACTCGCCGCAGCTACCGGGTGACGGCCGATGCATTGGGCCGCTGGGCCTATCACTGCCATCTGCTCTATCACATGGAAATGGGCATGTTCCGCGAAGTTCGGGTGGAAGAATGAAGGGGCCGATCATGACTCGAATCACCGCGTTTTCTCTGGTGCTTGTCGGCACGTCGGCCATGGCCGCCAACGACATGCAAGGCATGGATCACAGCCAGATGCCCGGCATGGATCATTCGATGCAAAGCATGGACGACGGCATGATGCAGCCCGCCGCGCCAAGCGAAAGCCGCACGCCGATCCCGGCGCTGACCGACGCCGATCGCGCCGCCGTGTTCGTCAGCCCCGGTGGCCATCAGGTGCACGACAGCGCGATCAACAGCTACTTCCTCGCCGACAAACTCGAATGGCAGAACGCCGACGACGGCAGCGCTTTGGCCTGGGATCTGTCCGGCTGGATCGGCGGCGACATCGATCGCCTGTGGCTGCGCTCCGAAGGCGAACGCAGCAACGGCAAGACCGAGGACGCCGAGATCCAGGCCCTGTGGGGCCACGCGATTTCGCCATGGTGGGACGTGGTCAGCGGCGTGCGCCAGGACTTCAAACCGGGCGCGCCACAAACCTGGGCGGCGTTCGGGTTGCAGGGCATGGCGCTGTACAACTTCGAGGCCAAGGCCACGGCGTTTCTCGGCGAGGGTGGACAAAGCGCGCTACGGCTGGAAGGCGACTACGACATTCTGTTGACCAACCGGCTGATCCTGCAGCCCACCGCCGAACTCAACGTCTACGGCAAAAACGACCCGCAACGGGGCCTCGGCTCCGGCCTATCGAACACTGAAGCCGGCCTGCGCCTGCGCTATGAAATCCGCCGTGAATTTGCGCCCTACATCGGCGTGACATGGAACCGCACCTACGGCAACACCGCCGATTACCCCCGCGAAGAAGGCGCGGATCGCAGCGAAGCACGGCTCGTGCTCGGCGTGCGGATGTGGTTCTGAATCCCATTAGAAAACAACCCAGAGGTCTTGCATGCGCACGTTGAATATCACCCTTGTACTCGCCAGCGGATTGCTCTTGAGCACCCTCGCCCAGGCCCACCCGAAACTGCTGTCGTCGACCCCAGCCGAAGGCGCGGACGGTGCGGCACCCGGCAAGATCGAACTGCACTTTTCCGAGAACCTGCTGACCCAGTTTTCCGGCGCCAAACTGGTGATGACCGAGATGCCCGGCATGGCCCATTCGCCGATGCCGATGAAGGCCAAAGTCAGCGCCGGAGGTGACCCGAAAACCATGCTCGTCACCCCGCTCGCGCCGTTACCCACCGGCACCTACAAAGTCGAGTGGCGCGCGGTGTCGTCCGATACGCACCCGATCACCGGCAACGTCACGTTCAAAGTGAAGTGAGCGATGGCTGAACTGATCAACATCTTCCTGCGTCTGGCGTTGTATGGGGATTTGCTGCTGTTGTTCGGGGTGGCGTTGTTTGTGTTGTACGGCGGTCACGCCAGCCTGCGGTTTAGCCCCCTGTTGCGCGGGTTGGCGTTGCTCGGCGCGCTGCTGTCGGTGGCGGGACTGGTGTTGATGACCCGCGCCATGAGCGGCGAAACGGAGTTCGCCGCGCTGTGGCCGCACCTGCAAATGATGTTGCTGGAAACGGAGGTCGGGCTGGCGTGGGCGCTGCGCATGCTGGCACTGATGGTGGTGTTGATCAGACCGGGTTGGGCGATCGCATCGATTGCCGGCGCGGTCGCCCTCGCCTCCCTCGCCTGGAGTGGACACGGAGCGATGGATGAGGGATCGCTGCGGTTCTGGCATTTCCTCAGCGACATCCTCCATCTGTTGGCGGCGGGTGCATGGTTGGGGGCGATGCTGGCGCTGGTGTTGCTCGCGCGCGGCCGTGTGGATGAAGCACGGATTCGCCTGTTGACTCATGCGGTGAAACGCTTCGAATGGGTCGGCGCGGCGATTGTGCTGACGCTGTCGATCACCGGCGTGGTGAATTACCTGTTCATCGTCGGCCCGAGGCTGGATGACGTACTGCTCGGCGTCTACGGGATGTTGCTGGCGATCAAGGTTTTGCTGTTTGCCGGGATGCTGGTGCTGGCCGCGTTGAATCGCTTTCATCTTGGGCCTGCGCTGGAGCGATCGATACGCGACGGACAGCACGTCATCGCGGCGAATGCGCTCAGACGCAGCGTGCTGCTGGAGCTGGGCATGGCCCTGCTGATCGTGGCGTTGGTGGCGTGGCTCGGCACGTTGAGTCCGGACGCGGGATGACACCCGGGAGGGCCTTTCACTACACTGGCTCACCTTCCCTTTCAGAAGCCCGATCTCCATGACAATTCTAAAAAGCACCCTGATCCTTTGCGGCGCACTGACCTTGGCCGCGGGCGTTCAAGCCCAGGAAACCTCTTCGCACCTCGACAGCATCCAGCAACAAGGCCAGCTGCGCGTCTGCACCACCGGCGACTACAAGCCCTACACCTTCAAGCGCACCGACGGCGATTTCGAAGGCATCGACATCGCCATGGCGCGCTCGCTGGCCGACAGCCTCGGGGTCAAAGTCGAATGGGTGCAGACCACCTGGAAAACCCTGATGCCGGACATGCAGGCCGGCAAGTGCGACATCGGCATGGGCGGCATCTCGGTGACGCTGGAGCGGCAGAAAAAAGCCTACTTCAGCAACACCCTCGACAGCGACGGCAAGATCCCGCTGGTGCGCTGCGCCGATCAGGCCAAGTACCAGACCATCGAGCAGATCAACCAGCCCAACGTGCGCCTGGTGGAACCCGCCGGCGGCACCAACGAAGCCTTCGTCCACGCCTTCCTGCCCAAAGCGCAACTGGCCCTGCACGACAACGTGACGATCTTCCAGCAACTGCTCGACAACAAGGCTGACGTGATGATCACCGACGCCTCGGAAGCGTTGTACCAGCAGAAACTCAAACCGGGGCTGTGCGCAGTGAATCCGCACCAATACATGCAGTACGGCGAGAAGGCGTACCTGCTGCCACGGGATGACATCAGCTGGAAACTGTACGTTGATCAGTGGCTGCATTTAAGCAAAGTCACCGGCAGTTATCAGAAGGTGATTGGTGAGTGGCTGGCTGTGCCGCAGTAAGTCTCTGCACCGGCACTCAACGGCGTAAGGTGACTTATCCGCTCAACCCGTACTCATTACGACGTCACCGTATCGGTTGAGCTGTACTGTTGAAACCGCACATCACTCTTTGTTGCTATCGAGGCGCCCCATGAATGTCGACTGGCCCAATTTCACTCCCTGGTCGTCCCTGGCAGGTGGCGCGCTGATCGGGCTGGCCGCCAGCCTGTTCGTGGTCGGCAATGGCCGTATCGCCGGCATCAGCGGCTTGATCGGCAGCCTGCTGCAACGCAACAGTGAAGGCGCCAGCGAAAAAGCCCTGTTCCTGCTGGGCCTGCTGGTTGCGCCGCTGCTCTGGGCATTGTTCAGCGCGTTGCCGCCGATCGAGTTCCAGAACAGCTGGCTCGGGCTGAGCGTCGCGGGGTTATTGGTGGGGCTGGGCACACGCTACGGTTCCGGCTGCACCAGTGGCCATGGCGTTTGCGGCATATCGCGCCTTTCGCCGCGCTCGATGATCGCCACCGCCTGCTTCATGCTCAGCGGATTCGTCACGGTGTTTATCCTGCGCCATCTGCTGGGAGCCTGAACATGATCAGATTGAATGCATTCGTGGCGGGCCTGCTGTTCGGCCTCGGCTTGCTTCTGGCGGGTATGGCCAATCCAACGAAAGTCCTGGCATTTCTGGATGTGGCCGGAGCTTGGGATCCGTCGCTGGCACTGGTCATGGTCGGCGCCATTGCCATCGCCTTCTGCCCCTTGACCTGGGCGCGCCGGCAGCGCCAATCGCTATTGGGCAACCCCATGCAAATACCCACCAAACGAGAACTGGACCGACGCCTGATCGGCGGCAGCCTGTTGTTCGGTGTCGGTTGGGGAATAGCCGGTATCTGCCCCGGCCCGGCAGTGACCATCCTGCTGACGGGTCACTGGCAAGCGATCGTATTCGTGTTGGCGATGTTGGCGATGTTGGCCGGCATGTGGCTGTTCACGCTATTGGAAGCCCAACGCAAGCCTTAATCGCCGTAAAACCGCTTATTCAGTCGTCGTGCAGCATGCCAGAGCTGTACTGGTTCAGACTGCTGCCAATACTGTTGCCGCCAAACTTCAGGGTCGTCGCATTACTGCGCCCCTCCGGCGACTGGCAATCGGCAGAAAAACAACTGGTGGTGGTCAACCCACCGCCGCCCGAACAGGCACTCAATACCGAGACAGCTGCAGCGATCAACAGCACTTTGACGACATTGGTGCGCATGGTACGGCTCCCCTGGGGATGATCTTGTCCCGGCATCGTAAGCCTTCGCCGCACGTGGCAAGATGAAACTTTGCGGATCGACAGCACGGGTTCAGCTTCATGGGACACTCACCCACTCCTTGCGAGTTGTACAAAATCAGGGCCGCCCTGTCAGACATCTTTGTCGACACAGGAGTGGATTACCCCTACATCGCTGAGCAAATCAAAGGCTACGAGCCGGAACTGATCAAAACCATCCTCTACTCGGAAGTCGCCGTCGTCTGCGCCGACAACCTGGAATGCGTACTTCCCCCGATCTGGACAGGCTTCGAACCTGACTCGCTGAACCGGGAGATCGAGCAAATGCTGCTTGCAAACAGGAACAGCAGGATTCGGCGGCAACTTCATAAGCTACATACCACCTGGCTGCGCTTCAGCTATCGCGACGTCTGGAAAGAACTGTCAGCCCATCTCAAACAATCGAGCTGATACAGCCCTCCGTGGCAACAGCCTGGCCGCTCGCCACAGAGGGACACGCCTTACGCCTTCAACTCAACGTTATCCAACGCCTGATTCACCGCCAACTCCCCCAACATCACCACCTGCGCAATACCCAGCAGCGTCTTGCGGTGCGAGATATCCAGCAACGCGGCGAAATCGTTGAGCATGATGGTGGCAGAACCCAGGGATTCACTGGCGTTGGCGAGCAGGGATTCGGTGTCGTACGCCGGATTGGCGAGGAACATGGGTTGGGCGGTATTGGCGCTGGCCATGATCTGGCTGGCCGGCGTGAGGTAGTGATCGAGGGCGCGCTCGGCGGCTTCGTGGAGTTTGCGGGGGTCGAGGGATTCGTAGGGGGATGCGGGGTCGGTTTCGGGTGGGTTGGGCGTTACTTTGAACATAGATGGAACCTCTAGCGCGAATACTAAAAGGAGCCATCACCCTCGCTACCAAACGATAGGTGGCGGCCATACGCGGGTTGGTAGACCGGTCGCACTAGAACCCGGCGCCCACGAATGAGCCCCACGCATGACCACCATGAAATCGGAGTCCTGAGACAGGACTGCACACGGTGACGCCATGAGTCTAGAAACGAAGCGGGCTACCAAACCCGATCACTGGTTTGCAGTGACACAGGGACGATAGAACCCGCGAGCTAGACGCACAAGCCGGCGGATTCTGTCTTAGGTGTAGGGTGAGGCGCAAGGTGGTGTAGGAGCGGGATTGCAACAATAGCCTTTATTTAAACAGGTGCGTTTTTTCTGTTCGCAGAGGTTCTAAGAGCACGCTAATCGACGAGATACGGTCACCAGTGCAAAGAGAAATGCAGCCCTCTTTCAAGCACTGTCCGTCGTTCCGATGATGGACTGGAGCTACTAATCCTACAGGCCTTGCAATACAAAGCCTCCAGCACCTTTCTAAAAATCCCGTACCACTTTCGTACCAACACCATCACAGCACATTGAAGCCCCAGCCCTTTATTACTGGCGGTGACAGCACCGAATCTTGCCACTGCTATGCTCGCTTTCTTAAGATCCGAGTCGCCCACCATGGCATCTTCATGCTAATGCCGTTGACATAACCTACTACTCGCGCATAATCCACAATATATTGTACCAATCGAGCGAGTATCCAATGGCGATCTACAGCTTCACCTTAGAGAATTTCTTCTCCTTTGAAGCTAAAACTGAAGTTTCTTTCGTGACAGACAAGCGATCTGCACTGAATGACACTGCTTTTGAGTCGGAATCATCCGACGACAGGGTTAGCAAAATTCTGGCTATTGTGGGAGCTAATGGTTCGGGCAAAACCAACCTAATCAAGCCGCTAGCTTATTTACTGTGGTTTATAACAGACTCGTTTTTCGCAAAAAAAACTGATCAAAGACACTTTATTCGCCCTCATATTTTTAACGAAAAATCCCCCGTTTCGCTTTCTCTGGAATTTGACGCTGAGGGAGTACGGTACAGATACGTGCTTATAAGAGGCGGAGATCGCGTTTTAGCAGAATCACTTGAGAAAAAAACGAGTAGACTTTGGAGCCGGGTATTTTTAAGAACTTGGAACTTTGAACTTGAGGAATACGCACTCAATCGCAAAGGTTTTGGCAAAGCCCATATGCCATTAGATGAAGCCGGCGATCTGGTTTCATTAATTTCTCTTGCTGCGCAGTATAAAAGCAAGGTAGCGATGAGTATTTGTAACGAACTGCGCAAACTCGTAACCAATGTTAACAGCTTTGGTAGAGATACGTACTATGGCTCCGCCGACGTATCCATTGCTTCTCAATATTACTTTGAAAACAAACCTAGAAAAGCGGAAATGCTTAAGTTTCTTCACGAGAATGATTTCGGTATCGATGACATAGAAATCGAACAGTATGAGCGTACGGAGGATGACGGCGAAATCACTCAAAACTTGATCCCCTGGGTTAACTACAAGCGTGGCACAAAGAAAGCTAGACTACCGCTATTACTAGAGTCAAATGGTACCCAAGCGATCTACTATCTATTAAGTAAAGTTTTACCACTCCTACAAACTGGCGGCATCCTTATATATGACGAGCTAGAAGGCGACTTACATCCGCTAATGATAGAACCAATTTTAAATTTGTTCTTTAGCAAGCGCTCCAACCCAATGAACGCCCAACTTATATTCACCACACATTCAATTGAAGTAATCAACCTTCTACAGAAGAGTCAAATTATTTTAGTAGAAAAAAATGATGGTGTGAGTGAAGCTTGGAAACTATCTGAAATGGAGGGTGTAAGAAGTGATGATAATTTTTACGCTAAATACATGTCTGGTGCCTATGGCGCCGTGCCTCGTGTGTGAGCACTAAAATGCCCAAGAAGCCTCTCAGAAAAACAAACAAAACTATATTATTTGCAGTTGAAGGCGAGACAGATCTCGCTTTTATGACACATCTAAAGCAGTGCTATGTCGAACGCAATTGCAAAATAAGTATTAAAATAAAAAATGCTCATGGCGCTGGGCCTCTAGGCATCATGGATGCGCTTATCACTGGAGCTCGTGGTAAAAGCTACGACTACTTAGCTGCATTATTTGACTCAGACCTTCCGATATGCAAAAAAAGCGACACATACTTTAAAAAAAATTCAGTTCATCTTTTCCAATCGGTGCCCGCTATAGAAGGAACTCTCCTGAGGGTAGCCAACAAAAAAGTTAAAGAAAATATAACCACAGCTGAATGCAAACGAATGCTGGCTCAAAACTTTATTGGAAACTCTGTAGACATTAGTTTTTTTGAAAGACACTTTGAAAAAGCAAAGATTGAAGCTGCACGCCCCGGAGTACAAATAATTGAAGATTTAATCGCTTATCTTGCTAACCCCAAGTAGCACAAGAGTTTTTAACTAAAGGCACTTCTGAGCATCTGCCACCCTAGGTGTAACAGCCGCTCAGGAACGCCAAAGCGTACGCTGATTTGAGGTGCAGATTCAAACAACGATTGAGTAATGGGGCAAGATACTTTTCGAGCAGGAGTTCAGTATAACGATCTCACAGGGACGGCCGCAGCAAATCGCCATGACAACAGAGACTATTCTAATTATCTACAGGAAAAGGGTCTGATTCGATATGGTTGAGTCATTGATTGGTATAGAACTGTAGTCAGGTGAAGTGCATGGGTGGTTCAGGACAAGCCTATGTATGTTACTGCTCTAGTTTCATCTGGTGAACAATACGACACCATTCATGAAGAGGTGATGTCAGGCCAACCTGTCCAGGTTCGCAAGATTCACCTGGAGATGCACCTGAATGAATTTTTCGGTCTGTTCAAACGTTTTGCAATTTCTATTTCAAGTTTTTGACCTAGCTGATCGCGAGATAACCTTCGACGACTGACTCCAGGGAGTCAGTATCGGTCAGCCCCGACTCATTGAGTGGGGGCCAACTCGTAGGGCTAAAATCGAATCACCTCCTCCCGAGCCAGTCATTCACTTGCACCAGACCCGCCTGAATCGACTCCAGTTCATTGGCCGCATAGATCTGCGCCGCCTTCCCTGATCGACCCAAATCCACCCGCGTTCTGCGGCACGATGCCCATCAATTGCGGCGGGATGCGCAAGCTGGCCAGCACGTCGCCGCGGGTCTGGTTTCTGGGTGGCTTCGGCGTCGGCAACTGTGACAGGGCGTTAGAAGGAACGTGATGGAGAGTGAGAGTAGTACAAACAAAAAAACCACGAATTCTAAGTAACTGAATTCCCGGGCTTTTCTAAATTTGGCGATGAAGGAGAGATTCGAAACTACCCGCAAAGTCACTTTCATTATGCAAGTGCCCGGTTTACGCGGGCTGCAGCGATGCTCTCACTCTAAAAAATCGGCTTTCTCAGTCCCATGGTGGTCCCATGGGTTTTGCACCAAGTTAGTGCGCGAGGGTTGGAAGGGGGTAAAAGACGGGGTGTCGCCCGATTTATGTTGAGGCATGGGAAAAAGGTAATATTGGTAATAAGCTTGATAAAGCAGAATAAAACCCTTTAATTTCAATAGCTTGATAGACATTTAGAAAGGTAATAATTTGGTAATTTATAGGTTAGGTCATTACCTTTTCATCGGGTAATTACTGACAGGCTCAATCCCCAACAAAACCGGGGACGTGGACGAATATTACCTTCACCATTACCAAATATTACCCCTCAAGGTAATGCGTCAAACCCACGAACTACGCGGGCTGTGGCGGATTTAATGCCTTTCCTAACCAAAATTACCTTTTTCCCAGCCTTGGTTCCAAAATCGCCATCTGTTTGGCGAGTCCTTCAGCTTGGGGCTAGTCTGAGAGCTCACAATAGGAACCCCTTGTATGGCGCATGAATATTCGCTCTCAGATGTACTTGAAAGGATGTATGAAAATCAGTTGGCACTTGAAGCCGCTGTGATGGAACTCACGCTACGCCTGGAACAACATGGCTCCGTAGAAGTGGGTGACAACGTGCGTGGTGCCTTAGAGGCAATCGGTGAGAACGCGGGGCATATCAAGCAAGGTTTGGCCAGATTGAGAAGGCCAGGCGCCAGCTAATGAATCGAGACAAATTGTGAAATGCCACAATCTCGGCAAACCCAAAAGATTCATGGCTTATGACAGCTTTCGACCTCATCGACGGCAGCCATGGTCGGCGAGAAAAAAGACCTATCTCGTTTTGGAAAATACCCTTACTCCTGTATTTTTCTGTACACAGACCAATGAATCCTGGGCCTCCAGCCCTGCCCCGTCCGTGATCGTCAGCTGCACCTCCGTGCAGTCGCCCTGCACTTCTCTTCAAAACTTTGCAATCTGTGAAACTGCCGGCACCCTGAAGAGCCCCCCGGCCCGTCTGGGCTGCCGGTTCGTTTGCACTACATCTGGATTTGCACAAAAAAAGGACGCAGACCTCGTCGGCGGGAGGGGGATAAGTGCTTTTTCAGCGTGATTTTTCTTCACGCCGGAATTTCAAGCAGTAGCCTGGCCAGCATTTCGTCGGAAGCTTTTCTCTCAGATTTGACCTACCAATATACTGTCTGCATATACAGTTAATTCGAAGGTATCGCTAGTGAACCCAGGTAATTCTCCCCAGGCGTGGACGATCCAGACATGGTTGTCATTCCTGAAAGACGAAGCAGCATTGCTGAGTCATCCAGGCGCTCACCATAAGGTGCTGCTGGAAGGTGCACACGCGCTTCACAGAACACACTTAATTGACCACAACGGCCTCAGTGATCTGCTAGAGCAAGCGGACGGTGCCTTGGCTTATGCCGTAGAAGCGCTTCTGGACGAGCGCATCGACGATAGGTAGGAGAACGGACATGCACATGCTGGTCACTCCCATGCGCTGCAATGGAGCCGCTTTGACGCCACATGAGCGCAGGCGCTACATAGCGATCAAAGGAGACGTACGAGTTTCTACCGAACTGAGCGACGAGCTTGGACGTAGCTCAAATGTAGCGAGGCTGATTAAGGGGATGCCACTTGAGCCAGATCCGTTGCCCCGTTTGCTTGATGCAACATTGGCCGGAATGGCGCCCACCGGCTTTGTCTTGAGTAGAATTGAGTATGTTGACGGTTGCGCATATACGCAGTCCTTGTGGTGCAGAGAGGCGTGATGCTCTATTAGATTTTGGCGTGTTTACCTATTTTCTAAAGAAAGCAGATACTCGTCCTCGCTACAACGTTCGCAAGTAGTACTGCCGTACTTTGTTTCCAACTCACTTAAGTATGAGTTGCAGGTGCCGCACCGCGGAATAGTCTTAGTATAACCACACCAATGGCAAGCCAAGTCGTTTAAAGAGAACAGTACAAAAAAGCAACTATCACACTCAACGATGTTGCTCTCCTCACTAAAGATGCCTGAATCTTGAATTAAAGACAACTCAGCTTCCAAAAGCTCGGATAGAGAGTCTGTGTAATGACACTCAACACACTCATATCTAAACTCTGAGAAGTCTATCTGAACTCCTGCTGCGACATCATTTCTATTCGGAGCCAATAAACTTGAGTTGCATTCATAGCACTTACACTCTTCGAGCAGGCGACTTGCCGCATCTGGAAGCTTTACGCTCGCCCACTGAGAATTAACCTTTTCTAGATTTGCTTTATGAAACTCATGAAACTCAAGCATCGACGTCCACGCAGAGCCCAATAGTTCGGCGGGTGCGCCTTTGAGTTCGTCTACGATAAACTGATGCAGTAACGGAAATAGATTGGCGACAAATCGACCTATATCCGCCATGGAATGTTCCGGGCTAAAGTGTTCCAGGTCGTTTCGGCAGTCCTGTAGTTTTTTTACAGCTACCCAATCAGTTTTAATACCTAAAGTTTCAAAACGACTCTGGATAGCCCCAAAGTCAATTGTATATTTTTTCAAATTAACAGGTCGCCATTCAATCTCGCCATTCCCTACCAGGTAGGGCAAGACCTTTTCTGCCTCATACACAAGCCCTTCGGACTTATCCACATCATGTGTGGAGATGGCAATTCTGAATTTAAATAGCAGTAAAAGACCCGAATAAAAGTTTCGGGCAGCAGATAGAACCCTTTTACTGTTTCCACCTTCAACCTGGCTACTGTTGAAGTCCTCAACACCTAATGCTATCGAGTTCTTTGCATTGTCGAGCAATCTTCCTGCTTCAAAAGGGGGTCGAACTTTTGTTTGTTTTTTTCGCATAATTGCACCGCCGGAGACTTAGCAGTAACGAAACTTCAGTTTCGTGTATTAATGCAATCCATGATAGCTCCAGATAAGAAAACTTGTGCGCTCGCCGAAAAATATAAACAAAGCAAGGAAATTCTGCTGGTCAGAGCGTGATAGGGCTCATTGCCGTTGATAGTGCCGAAGCCTTCGCGGCGTACCCTGTAAATGCAGAAGCATTCCCAGGTGGCGGCGTGGGGCCGTGTGTATGGCTGGCCTGTTGGGCGTTCATCTGTTGCACCAGATCGAGCAAATCGCACAGCACCTGCAGCACGTTCACCCCCTCGGATCCTAACCAGGTCTTGGGCGCGACCAGTCTCTGGCTGACCGCCGCCACGCTCTGGCGCAGCCCCTGAATCCTTTCCTCCATGTCGCCACCAACCGTGGCGTTGTGCTTCTGCCCCACCACCAGGTTCAAGTCCCGCCCGGTCGCCTGGTGCAGATCATCCACCGCCGCCAGGCTCGCAGATCCGCCCGATAGCAGCTTGAGCGCGCCCAGAGCTTCAAGCGTCTTGATGCCCCCAACCGACTCGGTTGCATGATCGTCCACGGTCCTTGTGTGGCTCTGGAACCGCTCAGTGTTGCCCATCGCCTCCACTTCCCGCTCGATCGCCTTGTCCAGGATCTTGCCGTCAGTCTGGCGCAGCCAGTTGCCGTCGGCGTCGACGCGCTGCTGACAGGCTTCGCTGTGCTGCCACACCTGGTCACCTTTCGGGACGCTGGGCATGCTCAGGCCGTGGGGCAGAATGGTTTGGATATAGGGCTTGTGCGGCAGGCCGTACGCGAAGCACACCACAACCTGTGTGCCTTCCTGGGGGAATGCGTAGATGCCCATTTCCTCGCCACCGGTGGGCAGCGGCAACGGCACGCCGGCCAGGATCGGCAGCTTGGTGTCTGGCTCGCCGTCCGGCCCCAGGACCTCGATGTCGACGGCATAGCGCGGCCGGAAATCGTCACAGATGCCGGCGCCGGCCGGGGCGTCGGCTACGGCGACAACACGGGCAAATCGTGGCAGGTGGTAACCGCCGGTAAGTTCGGGAAATTGTCGTTCTACGCTGCGGCGGATTGCGTCGTCCATCGGATGGCCATCTGATTGTCGATGAGCGCCACACTGGTGATGCGCTCGCCGTGGTTGATCGTTGCGCCTGGTCGCAACCCGGGAAGGGCCGCAATCATCGCGCTTTGGTTGCCCTGGTAGTCGTCGAACAGTTCCACCGGCAGCTGCAGCGGCGAGCGAACGCCAAAGAAGCTGTCAGCCCAACTGCCCACGAACACTTCCCCGTCACCCTGTTGCTGCCAGATGAAGTCGGGGATGTTGAAAACCCGGGCCACGCTGTCCATGGCTTGATAGCCGGCGGCCAGGCTGTAGAAAAATGGCGCCTTCACGCCGGTATACGGCTGGTCCGGTACGCGAAAGCGCAAACCGGTGTGCTGGCCGATCTCGACCAGCACTGCGCGCAGGTCGACGTGTCGTAGATTCAGCGGCAATGGGTTGGCCAGGATCGCGGCCAGCTCTCGGCAGAACAGCACCTGCTGGCCACTGCTAGCCGTGGTGGAGCGTTCCACGTAGCCAATGAAGTGTCGCTGCAGCGTACTGTCGTTGTAGCCGATATCGAGCGTCACAAGCCCTTTGACCGGCGCAGGGGCCTGAATGGTGAACGTCGCCCGGCCAGGGCTTTTCGCATCCAGCCGAACTTCGTTTTTGACCAGGACATACGGTTTGCCGTTGATGGCCAATTCCTTGTGCAGCTTCATTCCTTGGCACTCCCGCCCAGCCAGGTGTCAACTTTTTTCAAAGTTGCTTCAAAGCCGGTCAGCTCCTCGGCCCCATCAGGTGAATCGCCACCGGCGCCGCCAACAGCCCCGCCAGGGCCAGACTGCGCGGTAACCGCGTTGCCCGATCGCCGCCCCTCGACCTTCTCAGGGTTGGACAGTTTTTCCGCCAAGGTGAACTGAATCAGCCAAGCGCGCAGGTTGTCGTCTTCCCGGGCGCTCACGCCCTCGGTAAACGTCACCTGGCGCATGCCGAACGCGGCAGCAGTGTCGTTGACGATTCGGTAGGTCTTGAGCTGGCCACCGCCAGCGGTCGCTTCTACCAGGCGCATCAGGTCGCGCAGTTGCACCTGGTCAACAAAAGGAATCATCAGACTGACCGTCAGTGTCTTGGGTTTGAAGCCCTTATGCCCCTTGTCGGTGTTGCTGGTCTGGCCTGACAGGTCGTCGCTCTCGATACGCAAATTGCCGGTGACCTTGAGGTTTTTCCCACGCACCTGTTGCCCGTCAAGTAACAAAGTCATAGGCCCACCAATTCGCGGACGAAACTCAAACCCTTCTCAGATCCCACCAGTAGCGCGCCCGCGCACAGCACCCATTCATGCCCTGGGGCGTCGCCCGTCAACAGCGCCTCGCGTAGCTCAGTGGCATTGCCAGGGCCGATCATGCGGGCACACATGCTGCTGTCCGGGTTACCATCGGCCAATAGCGCTTTCAGGTCTGCCAGTTGCTGATCTCGGCCCTTTTGCTGGGCTGCTTTGCGACTGGCCAGCGCGGCAAGGTCAGCCATGGGCGAGCTGTCGGCGGCGTAACCCTCCAGAACGGCAAGCTGGCCGGCCATGGATTGCTGCGCGGCCTTTACTACGGTGCAGCGCTCCAGAGGCAGCGCCTGCCAACGCGGCAAAATGCCGGCGGCGGGGATCTCCCACTTTTCTGTCTCCAGCTTCGATAAGTGCCGTGCGCGTCGTTCAGTCCGCACCAGGTCAGGCATCGGCAACAAGGCGTTAAAGCGTGCCAGGCTCGCTGCCAACTGATCAAAGCGCGTCGATAGGAACATCACGCACAAGGCGAACTGGGGTCCGTCCGGCCGGCCGGTGTCGCTCACGTCCACCAGTTTGCCGGCCAGCAGCTGCAGCAGGTTCGGCGCGGAAAGAAAACGCTGGTAGCCACTGCCCTGACCAATCCCGCTTTGAAAAGGCGTCACCATCAGGCATGTAGGAACGTCGCCCATTTGATCAACAAGTGCAGCACGGCCGGCCGCTATTGCGCCCTGCGCGGCGTCACCCACCGGCCCTGGGTTGGTTGAGGTTTTCCCGCTCAGGTCAGCCAGGCGCTTAGCTGTGCTGGCCAGCTCGCCGCCGGCAAGTCCTTGGGCCGCTGAAAGCTGACCCATCCACTGCGTAGCCTCCACAGGCCAACGCATGGTCACCGGCGCCCAATCACTGATCATTTTTCAGAACCGCGCTCAACCATTCCGGGGCATCGGGCCGGCTCGACTCCGCCGGATACCGTTTTGCCTTTGGCCACTCCCTTACCGCCTGACGCCAGGTCAGCAGAGCCGTGAACTGCTCAGCCGTAATGGGTGTAGTTCCGCCCAGGTCGCGGGCATCGCGGTATTGAGCAACGAGCGCTTCCGTGTTTTGCAAACTCGTTTCAGCCCAAAGCCGGGCAAGTACAAGCGGATCTGACTCGACAACAACATCTTCCGCATATTTTGAAAACTTCCCTCCCTCATCCAGGTAAGCGCGAACAGCTTGATACAACGGGGCGTTATAGTCATGGGTAACATGACAGCGATTGCCAGCAACGGTGACAACAAAAGTTTTATCAGCTTTAACTGAGACGTTACTGAACGTCACCATAACCTCTGCTGGCGGGACCACTGGTGACTCAACGACAGGAATGACTAGCTCATTTGCGTCAATATCTTTTACTTCAATCACGGTGCATATCTCCACGCGAAACCGTAAATAGTTGCTCCGCCACTAAATGAAATTACGGTGCCACCTGGTGCATGACCACTTTTACCAACAACACCCTGACCCGCCGCGTAGTAATGCATGAGCGAATAACACCATGAGCCGCCCGGTGGGAGCTGTATTGACGTACCGGTTACTCCGACAGGCATAAAGTTATTAATGTCCGGTCGGTAAAAGTTCATCTCCCCCCATTGCAGCCCCATGTCGGAGGTATCGACCTGAACGCGCATACCACGGCCTTGCCCATCCCAGCCGTATTTAATCTTGTTAGAGGCTTGGCCGGCGCCGCCGCCCTGTTCGACAGGGGTAAATCCAAGCTGTGTCTGTAAGTAGTAAACCTGCCCATTCTCTTTATGACGCAAGTAAGGATAAATAGGATTCCCACTGGCAAATCCGACCGTGGACACTGAGTCGCCTACTGTTCTCAGTAAAAGCTGTTGATTCGTTTGTTCAACTGTATAGGCATTAGTAATTCCATATGCGGCAAGCGTACTACCTTTGTTTGCCTTATCATCAGGGTTAAAATTATGAGAAGACCAGACAACACCGAGATCCAAACCGTCAACAGTAGCTTTTAGCCCCACGGAACTCCATCCGATGCTAACAGCATTGTCCAGCTGCCCTATTCCGCCACCTTGCCGCACGGGCGTAAACCCAAGCCTTGTTTGCAAGTATTGAACGAGCCCGTCTGACTCCCGGCGAAAGTATGGAAGCTTGGCGTCATTCCCGGCAAAGCCAGCGGTGGTTATTCCGTCCCTAATAACTCGGTAGTTGATCTGTTGATTGGTCTGATCGATTGTGTAGGCATCGGTAATTCCATAACCCGCAAGGGTGCCTGCTTTATCGGCCTTAGAACTTGGATTAAAGTTGTTTTCAGTCCAGACACGGCCCAAGTCGATATCATCAACGCTCGCCTTTAAACCGATCGCGGACCAGCCAATACAAACTCTGTTGAAAGTCTGACCAGCCCCACCGCCCTGCTTTACAAAGCCGTTGGCCACCTCACCTCGGGTGTAGGCGTCAGTGATTCCGTAACCCCCCAATGTCGTGGGATTATCGCCTGCAAAAACAATCCCCTTCGAGTTAACCGCCACTTTTGTGTAGCCACCGGGCGTCACCCCACTGTTAGCCAGCGTCAGCGCAATTTCCGGGTCCGCGGTGCCGTCAAACGTCGCGCTACCTGTTGCCGCGCCACTGAATTTAAACGTGCGCGCCGTGGCCAGCTTCAATGCTTTGCCGGCCGCCGTGGTGCCGGTCACCAGCGCGTTGATGCCGGCATACAGGTTGTTACGTACCAACTGCACCATATGCGTGGTGGCCAGTACCCAAGGGTCATCCGAGTTTGAATCACTGCTGATGGCATTCGGGATCTGCCCCAGCCCCACGTCATCCTTTGTCGTGGACCGAGCGCGTAAGCCCGGATAATCGCCAGTACGAGCGGCTAGGTGCTTGATCAACTCGCCGGTGATCGGCTCAACGGCTCGCAGGTCGCTGATTGCGGCCGTTGTTGGCAGTTCCGCAATGGGCACCAGGTAATGCCGTACACCTACGCTGTCGGTGTAGTCCTGCTTGTCCCAACCAAACACAACCTGGAACGTACCGACTACATCGCTTAATTCGCGCTGCAGGCGTACGTCAAGCCATGCAACGTTAGGGATTGAAGGAACAGCAACAGCTTGGGCGCCTTTTAGCTCCAGCCGAACCCCTTCAACATAGGCAATGCCGGGTTTCAGGCTGTATGCATTGCCCACTTTTTGCAGTTCAAGGGCACTTCCGTGGAAGCAAGCGCGCCCGAAGACATCACGATTGCTCAAGCGCTCGCGCTCATCAATGCCGCTTAGGCGCACGGTAAAGTCATGCTGCCAGGTGCTGGCATCGATCTTGATTCCGGTCAGCGCCTGGGCACCGTCGAACACCACCAAAAAGTTACGCGTGACGTTGTTGCCGATCTGGCGCGGCGGGATGTTCCGGCGCTTTTGCTGTACCGGCAAATACGCCACGGCCAGCAACACGTTTTCACTGGTTTCAAGGCCGATCCAGTTGAAGTCAAAGTCTCCGATGTCGCTACCGAGCATCAGGCTATAGACCACCTGGTTCGGGTTCACGAAACCTTTCTGGGTAACGTCATAGGTGCCGACGATTTGCGCCGGCACTGGCTTGCCCGCTGTTCGATCCACACCGGCATTCGGGTCAAGCCCGGGCACGTTGGCCAGCACAAATCGGGAAACGTTCAGTGATTGTTGTGCGCCGAGTTTCTGCGCGATCAGGCTTTCACCTGCAAGGGTAATGCTGGCTCCCATGGGGGCTCCTACAGGCTGGCGATCAGCGTTTGCTGGTCGTCGTTGAAGTCCACCGCGACGATGCGCAGTGATACGGGGGTGATGGTCACGAAGTCATAGCGCCGGCAGGTGCGGCCGTACTGTTGAATCAGCACGCGCATCAGCTCCGGGTTTTGCGACAGTTGAGAATCGGAGAGGCGCAACAGCACCACGTCCCAATCCCGATCGGGCAACCGCTCGTTGATCTCGACATAGCCAACGCCCAGTCGCTGCAGGATGCGTTTGAGGCCAGCCGTGCTGCCGGCGTCGACCGCGTTTATGAAGGCGAACTTCACCCGCAGCCGGTAGAGGCTTTCCGGCTCGTCTTTGAAACGGCTGATATCGCGCTGCCAGGCCAGCAGATCGAGGACGGTCAGGTGGCAGGTGTCCGCGTCCATTTGCAGGAGCGGCCACTGCAGCCAACCTTCGACCTTTTCCCACCAAGACTGGGCGGCGGCTTTCAACTTGGCCAACTGCGGGCCGTCTAGCCAGAAAGGCAAACTCAGCTTGATCATGCCGGCACCACCTGCAGGGTCTTTATCCTGGGAATGCTCAGCTCTGACACGATGTCGGCATTGTCAAAATGTAGCGACTCGATGCCGGCGAACTGCTGGTGAAGTTCTTCGCCCAAGCGGCTGAACGAAAACCGTGACTGGGGATAGGTCAGCGTCGGCTGATAGTCGCCCGTGCCGCTCTCGCGAAAGGCCGCCCGGATGAACTGCCCAATTTCCGCCTGCAGCTTTTCGCGCTGCTCGACGGTCAGCAACGATCGTGGCCACCAGGTGAAGCTTAGTGCGTGCTGTGTCTCAGGCATGACCATCACCAACAGGTCATCACCGTGGCCATGGTTGCCCTGGTCGCGGATATGCGCGTTGATTTGCTCCAGGTAAGTCGCCGCCGGCACATCCGCATCAAACAGCACATAGGCATTGGCGCTGCCCGGGCCACGTGGCGCGCCGTGCAGGAAATACACGCCATCTGGCCGCACGCCTGGAAAGGCTGAAATCATGGCGCGGTACACCGAGTCGGTGTGCCACTGGTTGACCGCCGAGAACTGGTTGCGTGTGCGCAAACGCAGCTGATCGTCCGGTTCAGGATCTGCACCTGGTGCAATCAGCCAGCCGTCCGCGTTCACCACCTGGGCAATGCCGGCAATCGGGACGGGCAGAATGGCGTAGTAACCCGGGGCTAGGTTGTAGCCGCTGCCCACTTCCTGGGCTTCTACCGGGACTTCCAGCTGCAGCACGCCATCCGCGAAGGTCACGGCCTGGGTGGTGATCAGTTGGTAAATATGGCCGTTGATCGCAGCCGATTGCACCAGGACGCCGGCGGGCAGCTCCAGCACGCCACCGGCGACATCGCGGGTAAACAGCAGCACCCCTTTGGCCTTGGTCGCCCCTTTGCGCTCGACGTTGACCGCCCAGGCCAGCATGTCCAGCCACTTGCCCACAGCGGTTTTAACAAAGAAGTTGGGCAGGACGGTGCCGCTGACAAAGTTGATCAGCCACAACACCGGCTTGGTCACCAGCGCGGTGATCAGCCGCCAGAACGGCGAGTAGGCGCTGGTGTTGCTCAGCTTGCTACCTTGCGCGGCAACTTCGCTTTCCCAAGCCTTGCGCAAGCCGTCCTCAGTCACCGGAATGCCGCTGTCTGCCAGCGCTTGTTTAAAATCTACGTCGCTCACAGCGTCACCTCGATATCGCCAAATTTCAGCGTTTTCGCCGTGACCAGGTAGCGGCCAGACTCCACTTGTTTAATCAACGCCGTACCCGGCACCAGGCGCGCGTCGGCCTCTACCAGCAGTTCCAGTTGTTGTATGCAGTCGCGCTGACGCAGACGGCTGCGCTCGGCCACCAGCGTGACCAGCAACCCGCTCTCGCGGATCATGTGCGCGATGTCCTGGGCGATGCTGGCCCGGTCCTCGATCAGCAGCGGCTGACGCGATGGGTCCAGTACCAGGTCGTTGTCCATGATCAACAGATCGATGTATTCGCTCATCCGCCCACCGCCATGGCCAACATGCCTTCCAGTTCGAGCGGATTCATTTGCTTGGCGGTGTGAATGTTGACGTTCTCCACATGAGTGCCCTTGTTCTGGGTTTGATTGTTGTTCTGGATGCTGGCCAGGAAGCCGCCCCGGGGCACGGCGTCAGGCCGTTTCGGAGACAAGCTTGATACCGAGCCGTTGATGCGCTGCTGGCTTTGCTCGGCCTTCTCCGTGGGAGCGGGAGCGGTGACTAGGGGCGGCGTCTGCAGCGGCTGCGGGATGGTCAACTGCGGCCCGATCGGCGCCGGGGTCTGCACCGGTGGTACTGCCACCAGCTTTGGCAATGTGCGCGGCAATTCCCGGGGCGTTTGGGGTTGAGCCACCGGTGCCGGCGCTTTCGGCACCGGTGCCAGGACCTGGGCCGGAAGCTGTGCCGGCGGCTGCAACGCTGCAGGTGTAGCGATTGCCGGTGCTGCTGCCTTCGGGGCCGGGGCCAATACCAGTACCGGCGCCTTTGCCGGGGGCTGCAAAGCGTCCAGCTTCGGCATCACCGGCGCCGGTGCTTTAGGCGTGGGAGCCAGCACCAGGGGCGGTGCCTGAATCGGCTGCTGGGGCGCGCTTACTAGTTGCGGCAGTAACGGCGCTTCGACTTGCGGGGCACTGATAGTGGGTAGCTCCGGCGCTGCCGGCATGTCCCCGAACGCCGCTTCAATGTTCACCCCGGGAATCTTGTTCAACATCTCAATCAAGCCATTGATAGCGCTTTTAAAGACGTTGACGATGGCGTCCCACGCGGCGCTGGCCATGTTCGACCAACCGCCCATCGAGTCGAACCACTCCGACAGCGCAGTCAGCTGGCCGCTAACCCACTGGAACGCCTCGCTGTTGATTAGTGCGCTGGTCCAGTCGTCCCAATAGATGATCGCAGCCGCCACGGCCGCGACCAGAGCCACAATGCCGATCACGATCCAAGCCACCGGGTTGGCCAACAACGCGGTGTTGACCAGCCAGATCGCGCCCTGCCACAGCAGCATCGCGCCCTTGACCAGGCCCATCCAGGCCACCATCAGCACCAGGCCGGCCACGAACCCCACCACCATGACGGTGTGGTACAGGAACATTGCGATGCTGCGATAACCCGACCAGGTGAGTGCATTCCACACCACGACAGCCCCCAGCCACGCCATTTTCGAAAGCCCCAAGGTCAGCGTAAGCAACGACATGGCGGCGGTAATCGCCAGGAACGACAGGGTTACGATCCCAATCAAGCGCGTGATGTTGGGGAACAACTGAGTCCAGCGCGTCAACGTGCTGGCAATCCCCACCAGGCGCTCCATCAGCGGAGTCAAGATAGGGATCAACGCCTGGCCAAAGGCGATGCGCAACGCCTCGACAGCGGAGCTGAACTGCTGCCACGGGTCCACCATGTTCTTGGCCATCCGCTCGGCATTCTCCAGCCCGCGCACATTGCCCAGTCGCTCCATGCCGTTTTTCAGGCGGTCGGTGTCGCCCATCAGGCTGCTGATCAACCGCGCCGCTTCGCCACCGAAAGCATCGCGCAGCTTCGCGCCGTTGGCCTCAATCGATAGATCCCCAAACTTGCCTTTGAGCTTGTCCAGGATGTCCATCATCGGCAGCAATTTGCCCTGCTGATCCACGAACTTCATGCCGAGTTTTTCAGAGGCAGCGCTGACGTTTTCAAAGAAGGATTTGTAGAGGCCGCCGGCCTCCCCTCCGTCCATGGTGCTGCCCAGCGTGCCCAACACTGCCATCTGCTCGGCCAGGCTTACACCGGCGGTGCTGGCCAAGCCACCTGCAGCCTTGAACGCCTCCCCAATCTGCTCGCCACTGGTGCGAAACAGCTGCACGGCCGTGGCCGTCTGGCCCGCCAGGGTTTCAACCCATTGGCCTTTGCCCATGGCGTCGGCCTGGCCTTTGAACAGGTTGTACATGGTGCCGACGTAGGTGCCCATGGTGTCGGCGTCGGACTTGGTGGCCTTGGCCAACACGTTGCTGGCATTGGTGAAGGTGGCCAGCTGACTGCCAACCAATCCTTTGATGGCGCCCTCGATGTGATACGCCGAGGCGACAAAATCCTTGGCGTTCTCGCCGTAGGCCACCGAGAACTCCAGTGACTTACGGTTCAGCGAGTTCAAGGCGTCTTCGGCCACGTTCAGCGATCGGACCTCGCCAAGGGCGCGGTTCATCTCCAAGGCGGGTTCCATGGATTGGGTGATACCGACATAAGCGCCCGTAATGCCTGCCAGACCAAAACCCATCGTTTTGATGTGTTTTTCGCTCTGTTCAGCCAGGTCAGAAAAGCCCATTTTCACCTTGCCCATGGGGGCGGTGACCTTATCGGTCAGGCTCAAAATGAAGGCCAGGCGGGCGCTTTTGTCAGCCATCAGTGTTTATCCGTTGAGTGCGTAGGCAATGCCATTGGCAATGGCGATTTCCATGCGGCGCCAATGCTCGTCCTCCAGCCACTTGGCCGTTCCCATCACCTCGGCGGTAGGCTCGGCACCTGGTAGCCAGCGGCCGGCCAGGGCCACCAGTTGGCCCAGGCCGTTTTCGGTCAGTCGTTCGGCGTGGTCGAGGGCTTTTTTACGGTGATTTCAATGTCCGGGCCGTACTCTTCCAGCAGCGCGCCGGCCAGTTGCATGACCAGCACCGGGTTACCCAGCTGGGACTTGAGCGTGGCGCGCTGTTCCTGCTTAACGGTGGTCACCAGCAGGTTGTTCGCCGGCGAAACCTTGTTGGCTTGGGTAACGGCGTTGAAGTACTTCGTCACGTCCTGCGGGGTCATTTCGAAGGTGAATTCCTGCTCGCCTACTTCCAGGGTGATATCGCGTTTATCGGTCATGGGTGTTGCTCCGTTCAGAGGTTGGGTGTGAGTTATGGTTGGCGCGGGCAAACCCGCAGGGCATGGTCTTGCAGGCCCAGGATCATTTTTTTGCTCAGGGCGAGCTGGTCGACAAGGGTGAAATAATCCGGTCTAGCGTCTGCTGCGAGTTCGGCGGTGGCTGCATCAGCCACGCCGCCGGCGCGGGTACTGGCGGGCACTGGGGCGCTGCAGGTGGCGTTGACGCGCAACCGCTTACGGCCAGCATCAACATCAAGGCGCAGAGCATCGTTTTCAGCACGTTCATGGTTCAGTTCCTGGGTACGTTGAAGGTCGATAGCGTCACGCTCAGCCAGCATTTCGCCGCTGATCCGCGCCGCCTCTCGCAGTCCGTTCACTTCAAACAGCGCCGCGTCACGCTCAATTCGTGCGTTGTCGCGCTGGCCCTGCAGCAGGTCAAAGCCGAACCAGGCCACCAGGCACAGCACCAGGATGAAAGTGCCTTCGCGCATCACAGGCCCGCCTTACAAAGCTCGGCCTCGGCCAAGCGGCGGTTATGCAAACCCCGAACAAATACCTTCTGGCCATCAGGCTTGCTGATGAAGGCCCAAACCGGTGTTTTGCCGTCAGGTGCCCAGGCAAGCGCCTGGCAGCCCTCTTTTATGCGGCCAGCATTGATCAGGCCCACGGCGCGACTGGCGCATGTGCTGGGCGTGCCGAAGTTGTGGCCATGGCTGCTCAGGGCGTCGAACGTGTTCTGGTCCACGTCCTGATTGGTGATGCAGTCGGCCAGCTGCAGTTGGCCTTTACTGATCACCAACTGCTCCACCTCGTTGCAGCGCGCATCCGACCAGTAGTCACCGACAACCACCGGATACGGGCTGGTATGGCCGGTGATGCCCTTGCACACGGTTGGCAGCCCACGGGCCAGCTTGTCGGCATAAACCATGTTCTGGCCGTTGCCTTCCCAGGTGCCCAGGAACACGACGAGTGTGGAGCTGCAGAGCGCGATGGCGCCGGCGGCGATCTTGCCGCGCAGGCTCATGGCTTAACCTTCCAATCGCGCAGCATCTGGCGATACTTGGGAACCAACAGCAGGATCTGCAGCACCATGTAAACGGCAGTCAGCATGTAGGCGACAGCCGACCAGTCGATGGCTCCTGTCGCCCCAGTGGCGGCTACACCGATCGCAGGTGACGCCTTCGCCAGCGCGATGGCGGTGTCCTGGGCCGCCTGATTGGTGCTCATCGCTGCACTCCCTTTTCGAAAAAAGACTGGCACGGGACACAGCGGGTCTTGCCGCCGAGCGCCTGGCGCGCTGCAGGAATCTCGTTACCACAGTCCTGGCAGTGAGTAAGACTTGGGCCCGCTGACTCACGCCGGGCCTGGGCCAACTGGGCGTTGATAGACTGGTCCCGCTGACGTTGTTCCAGGGCTTGTGCGCGATCGAACGGGCATACCATCAGCTAATGCCCTCGATCTCGGTGGAATCCAGGTACGGCACACCGTTGATGCGGATAAAGTCCGGGCTGGTGACCTCAAAGGGCAACTTGTGCTTGGACTTCTCCCCGCCCTTGGGATCGATGCTGAGCAGGCTGGACACCTTCAACTTGCAGCCGAAGGCTTCAATGCGCAGTTCGTCGTCGCCGGCCTTGGCGAAGAACACCACGTCAAACGCCTCCAGCTTGCGGAAGCTGCCAGCAGTGCGCGCCGCTTCGACCACCAGGTTGAAGTTGGTCGAATCCAGTTCGATTTCACCAGCTGCCGCCACATCGCCGTCGACGTAGCCGTCAGGCACGCCCCGGGTTTGCGCAGTCTTGCTGTTGTCGGTGATATCCAGGGTGCAGCTTTCGACGTGTACCTGCAGATCGCCCAGGTTCACGTCAAAGTTCTTGCCGCCAATACGTGACATGGGGGGTTACTCCGAATCGTCGTTGGAAAGGTCCAGGGCGATGTTCGCCGTGAGATCTTTCGGGCAGTTGTGGGGCTTGAGCTTGATGTATGCCTCGACGGCGGTTTTGCTCTTCCAGGTCAGCACGATGGCGCCGTCTTTCGGCGTCTCGATCTCTCCCGGGAACACCTGGCCGGCGAACTTGACCGACTTGGCCATCTGGCGCAGTGGCGCCATCAGCGCGTTGACGTTCACGGCCATGCTGTTGGGTGTGTTATTCAAGCGACGATCAGCCACACGGCGGATCAGCAGCGGCCGCACCTGGCGCGCCGCCTTGTCCGTCAGGCGCAGATATTCAATTACCTGGTAGTCGCTGCCTGGGGTGTCCAGCATGTTGCCGTCGCCCCAATAAACGCCCGGATAGTCCGGGTAGGTCTGGGAAACAGAAAAGCGGGACTTGTCCAACTCGGCGCGGATTGCGGACGGCAGCGGCACGCCCTCTTTATCGACCGGCACGCTGCCCAGACCGGTTACGGCACCGGTGGCCACACGCATTGGGCTGTCGGCAATACTCACGGCAGCGTTGGCCAAGCGACCGGCCAACACGCCCAGGTCATTGCCGTGCAACTGCGGCACCACCATCACACGCGGCGCGGCCACGTTGGCGGTAATTGCCTTTTGCTCGGCCACATATTCAGACCAGGACTGCAGCACTGTCGGGCTGGCAGTTGCGGCCATCACGAACAAGCGGCGGCCGTAGACGTTATTCACCAACACAGCAGCGTCGTGCATGGCCGCCAGGTCGTCGCCCTTGGTCACAGGCTGGGTGATAACGACGGCCTCGACCGAAAATCCCTGCTGCTGGCAAGTCTCCAAAGAGGCGCGCCAGTCGGTATCGGCCAGGATCGGTGCCGCCAGACAGGCCCAGCGATCGCCGCCGTTCGAGCGCGCAGCGGTGATTTGTGTTTTCAGGTCACTGGCAGCAGTACCCAGGGCGGCATCGAGGTCGCTTTCGGTATTGAGTGGCACCAGTTTGCCGATGTTTTTGGGGGCGGTTTTCGGGCCTGGCCCGATGAATAGGAAATAGCGCTCGATCTCAGTCACGGCGCCTTGGCCCAGATTGAGATTGTTAACGCTGACTTTGCCAAGTGCCATGCTGTGCCTCGTTAGCGGGGTGAATTAAGGATTTGTTCGAAGACCTGGTTAACCAGCTCGCGGGTCTCGCCGCTGGTTTCCACGCCGAGGAACTGGCGTTTTGGCAGGGTGATGTCCCAGCTTTGCGCGCCCGTTTTCTCTGTTTGTTCGTCGTTCAAGATGCGGATCAGCAAGCCGGCCTTGGCGTAATTCACGTGCTCTTGAATCCATGCCACTGAAGGCCTGGCCAGCGCCTTTTTGCCCTTCTGTCGAACACGGAAGCCCAGCCGGCGCAGGCGCTTGGCCTGTTTGTCGGTGCATGCAATACCGGGCGGGACTTTGTTCCAGCGGCGCATTTGCGCAGCGGTACGTCTCTCGCTGACGCCGTTGTGCTGCTGGGCGGCGACCCAACGGGTTAAGGCGTTTTTCCAGCCCAGCTCAGCTTCATCCGAACTGACGCGGGTGACCTGCAGCAGCTTGGCCAGGCCGGCTTCCATCTTCTTTTTGCCCTTGGCACTGCCCTTGCGTTCAGCGAACGGGGTGCCGTCGGTGTTCTTCTGCTCCCGCACGCGCTTACGGCTCATCGTCCGTACGCGTGTAGTCACTCTGTTCAGCAATCGCCGGCGCAGCTGCGGCGACAACTCAAGCAACGCCAACTGGGCGTCGACATCGAGCAAGCCCCTGACATCGAGGTTGAGTGGGTTAGCGGCCATTGCTGCCCACCTCGCCATGCTCGGCAACCCATAGGTCGAACGGCACGAACGCCCACGTTTTGTTGAACGCCTCAATCTCGCCGCTAGGGTCTTCGGCCAGGTACTGCGGCTCGACAAATTCCAGCGACAGTTCCACGTCGAAGCTGTCCTGATCGAGCGGTTCCACGGTAAACAACGGCGCCGGCAGTTCGTGGCGGTCGCGGTCGGTGTCGTGGGTTTCCAGCCAACTGCCCACCAGGGCCATCAGCCGGGCCGGATGGCCGGTGAAACGCTCCAAGGAAAACGCGGCTCGATAGCGCATGTCAGCCATGTGCAGGCCTGCGCGGTCGGGCTTCCAGATCAGTTCAAGGCTGACCTGTTCGGTCCAGCTGTCGAACTGCTCAGGCTGCACCAGGTTGCGGGCCATCAGGTAGGCGGTCAGCGCCTGCAGTTGGATCACAACAGCGCCGCCGTGATGCGGCCACGGCCCTGCAGGGCACGTACGGCCTGCTGACTGAACGCCAAGAAGGTTTCGGCACGCTCGGGCGCTTCCTTACCGGTGTTTTCAGCGCTTTCGCGTCGGGTGACGGTGGCGAACTGCGGCAGCAAGTTGCCCTTAGCGCGGCAGTACACGGCACGTTTGTACAACTTCACCTGGAAGGAACGTTCCGGCAGCAGCGTGGAATCTGCGGACTCGACACACGCAACGCCGTTGGCTTGCCAGCGGGATTTGCACTTGGCCAAGTCCGTATTGACCTCGACCATGGCGGCGTTCAAAGCATCGGCCAGCAGCTCTACCAGGTACTCCGCCGGTAGGCGTTGTTCCTTCTGGAATTCGGACACGGAGAGGTCTGGCCAGAAGCCGTCGTTCTCTATCGTCAGTTCCACAAAGGTGGTGGTTTTCCCGGAAAAGCTCATTGCTGGCCGCTCAAATAGGGCGGGGAGCCTGTTTTCAGTGAGACGGTCCATAAATGGGCTGCTCACTTCCACAGGTCCCCGCTGGGGGGGTAGTCGGTTATTCGGAAGCCGGGGTAGCGGCCGCTTGTTTTGCCAGGGCCTTGCGGACCTTTTCGATACGGGTGTCGTTGCCGGCCTGGGCGTACAGTTCCGTCGAACGCTCCAGGTGCTTGAGTGCTACCTCAAAATTCCCGGCCTCCATGGCACGCATACCGATCAACTTGTGATACTTGCTCGGGATCTGCTCCGTCAGTTGCCATGCACCGTCAACCAGGGGTAGCAGATCGGAGAGGTAAGGCTCTGGGCTGCGATTGGCTTTGTATTCGGCGTAGGCCCACTCGCACACAGCGTCGGCGACGAAGGTCTGGATATCGCGGCGCTTGAAGCGCTCCGGCATCTGCTGGCCCTGCTCGATCAGGAAGTCCGCCAGTTCCAGGGCATCGTCGAACTGCGCTGTATCGAACAACCAGACCATGACCTGCACCGCAACGCGGTTAGGGAAGTTCAGACCCGACTCGCAGTAGCGCTGGACGTATTCCTGGTACTTGGGTAGCAGCTCTTCGCGCTTGAGCGCCTGACGCCCAGCCAGGCCGTTAATGGCGCTGATCCGTGCCAAGTCCTGGTCCAAAGCCGCTTCTTGCAACAGCAGGTGTTTACGCGCATTGGCGGGACTGCTCAGGGCATCAGCCGGGGAATAGGCCATGCCTGCAGTAGCAGCGAGTGCGGCCACTGCAGTGCTGCCCAAGGCGATAGTGCGGCGCTTGTGCGCCAGGGCCAGGCTCACGCGACCACCAGCTCAACGTTTTCAGTAAACGCGATCTTTTCCAGCTGCTCGATCACGTAGCCTTCGTTGCGGCTGTTGTAGTCCTCGACGCGGGAGCGTTTTGGGTTCTCGATCGTCTGCTTACGCCAGCTGGTGTCCTGGAAGTAAATCGAGAGGTTGTCCCAGCTGGTGACCAGCACCGCGTTGACTGGGAAGTTCGGCACGCTGAACGCCGGCAGACCGCCGTAGGTCGCAATGACCTGCGCGTTTTCGATGCGCTCTTTTTCGGTCGGGGTGTCGCCCTGTTTGGTGTACAACTTGGCCTTGTCAGCGGCGAGCAAATCGGTGCCGATAATCGCTACCAGGTCGCCGTCTTCGCGCAGAATCTCGTCCACCATCTGCTTGGTGTCGTGCACCAGGGCATCAAGGTTGGCGTAGTCGCCACCGGCGCCGAGCGTGACCTTGCCAGCGGCGGCGCCCTCTTTCAGAACCTGCTGCGGGGCCTGCTCACGCAGTTGCTGCAACCAGCCCTTGTTCACGTCCTGCAGCTTGGGAAATTTCTCCAGGTCGGTCTGCGTAGCGGCATGGGTGCCATGGAATCCGATAACGATTCGATCCTGCGCGATGCGCTTCTGCACTGCGGCGGAATAACGCTCTTTGAAGTCGGGAAACTTCGCCCAGGCATCGATCTTGGCGTATGGAAGGCCCACGTCCGACTGGGTATCAGCCAGTTCGTATTGGGTGTTGTCCAGCGCCGAAGCGTCTTTGGCTTCGCGATCGGTGGTCTTTGTATTGGTGCGGCCAGTGACAGGACCGTTCACGCCGATGAAGACTTTTTCGCCCTTGATCTCACTCACCGGAACGACGTTGATACGCTCCAGGAAATCAGCCTTGGCGGTAATCGCGTCGTTCAGCTCCTGGGCGATCGTGGGTTCCACACTGAACATGCGGCTCGATCGCTCGACGCCATAGGCTTCGGCCATCGCTTCCTGCAGCTCGGCATATTGCTTGGCGCCACGGGCGCTTAAAGGCTGGGCCATCTCAGAGCACCTTACGTCGTGGGGCGGCTACAGGACCGGGGTTGCGTGGCAACTGGCGACCTGCGGAAGTGTTCTGCAGCGCGGTGAAACGCTTTTCCAAAGCCGCCATGCTCGCCAACAGTGCCTTATTCGTAGCCGCGCCCTTACGGCTGAACTCACGCTCTTCTTCGGCTGTAGTGACGATCTCGTCTACGGCCGCGCTCACATCGTCGATTGGCGCCTGGTCGGGTTCCGGTGCATCTGCGGCGGCGGGTTCAATCACAGCCTGAATGCCGGCAGCGACGACAAGCAGCTGCTCCAGCAGGGCTTTGAGGGCCGTTGCGGTAGCTTCATCCATTGGGGTTTTGCTCTCAGTTGGGGTGGTGGGTTCGGCGGGCTCGGCGTCAGTGGCAAAGCGCTTGAACAGGCCAGTGAGCAAGCCGATCAGCTTGCCGACCTCGCTCTGCGGTTCGGCTTCAAGGGAGCCCAGTTCGACGGAGGCGGCATAAAACGAGTTTTTGTGGGTTTTCTTCGAAAAATAGAGTTCCTGGGTTCCCAGGCTGGCCGGCTCATCGGTGACGCCCAGACCTGTCAGGTAGGCTTTTCCGCTGCCTGCGAAGTTCGGTGTGATCTCAATGCTGGAGAACAGCTTTTGGCCCTGATCATTCAGCTGCAGTAGGCGATCATTCGGCTTGAGCTGTGCCTCCAAGGCGATTTGCCCGGGCTCCAGGTCTTCGCCCTCCTCCACCAGACGCACCGCAAAGACGGTGCCGTGGGAACCGCTCCAGCGTTCGTGGTCGCACCAGATAACCGCCGTGTATCTGGACGGCTTGTAGGTTTCAGCGATATCGCGCAGTTCCTGGGGAAGGATCTCGCGACCATCGGCGGTGGTGCCGCTGGTGGCGACACGTTTCCAGTACGAAACAAGGGAACGGGGCATGGGCGATAACTGCGCTCAATCGTTGAATGAGCCGCCACGATAGGGAGCCGCCAAGCCTCAAACAAACGGTTCAAATGCGCGTTTCTCCTATATCCGCGATATAGGTGAACCACGGAATTTAACCCCGCGTTTCCAGCGTTTTCGCCGCATAGACTGCGGCCCATGTACTACTCGACCGAAGTTAAAGAAGCCGCCAAACGCCTGTTTCTGCGCCGCTGTAAGGCAAAGGAAATTCAGGCGCAGCTCAACCTGCCCAACATCCGCATCGTCTACTACTGGATACGCCAGGGCGGTTGGGAAGACATGCTGTCGGATGAAGAACCGCTGACGGCCGTGGGCCGGCGAATCACCCTCCTCCTGGACAAAGCGGGCAGCCTGACCAAGGACGAACTCAACGAGCTGGACAGGCTGACCACCGTGCGCGAACGTCTGTTAAAGCAAGCGGCCAAACCGTTGCCAGCACCGATCGGGGAAACTTCCGGCGAGCCACAGGAAGGCCGCCAACGGCCGCGTGGCGAACGCTCGGCGCGTGGCGATAGCAGCGGGAAGAAACGCGAGAAGAAAGCCAAGAACGACATTAGCGGGCTGACCGAAGTCGACTTCCTGGATAAGTTCATCAGCAAGATGTACCGCTATCAGCAGGAGCTGTTTGCCGCGAAGCAAAATCCGCTGACGTGCCGAATCCGCAACATCCTGAAAAGCCGCCAGGTGGGCCTGACGTACTACTTCGCCGGCGAAGCGTTCATGGACGCGGTGCTGACCGGCGACAACCAGGTGTTCCTGTCGGCCAGCCGCTCGCAGTCGGAAATTTTCCGCAGTTACATCATCCAGTTTGCCAAGCAGTGGTTTGACATCGAGCTGACCGGCAACCCGATTACGCTCAGCAACGGCGCCGAGCTACGTTTCCTGTCAACCAACAGCAGCACCGCACAGGGCTACCATGGCCACGTTTACGTCGATGAGTATTTCTGGATACGTGACTTCGACAAACTCAGCACCGTGGCCAGCGCCATGGGCACCCACAAGAAGTGGCGAAAAACCTACTTTTCGACGCCCAGCGCGGTGTCGCACCAGGCGTACCCGTTCTGGTCGGGCGAGGAATTCCGCAACAGTAAACGCGGCAAGAAGGCCGGCGGCGTCTGGCCAACCGAAGCGTCTTACACGCAGGGCGCGCTGTGCCCCGATGGTCAATGGCGCAAAACCATCACCCTGGACGACGCCATAGCCGGCGGCTGCGATCTGTTCGACCTCGAGCAGCTGCAGCTGGAGTACGACGAAGACAAATTCCAGCAGCTGTTCTACTGCAAGTTCATCGACAGCAGCCAGAGCGCCTTCGGGCTCAAGGATCTAGAGCGGTGTTATTCCGACCTGTCGTTGTGGGAGGACTACAACCCGGAACTGGATCGACCTTTCGGCAACAGCCCGGTGTGGCTTGGCTACGACCCGAGCCGCACCCGCGACGACGCCACGTGTGTGGTGGTCGCCCCGCCACTGGAACCCGGGGCGAAATTCCGCATTCTGGAAAAGCACAGCTGGCGGGGGCATTCGTTCACATACCAGGCCGCTCAGGTCAAAAAGCTTACCGAGCGTTTCAACGTGCAACACATCGGTATCGATATCACCGGTGTGGGATACGGCGTGTTCGACCTTGTGCGCGACTTTTACGCGAAGGCCACGCCGATCCACTACAGCCTTGAGACTAAAAACACACTGGTACTCAAGGCCCAAGACACGATCCAAGGCAGTCGCATCGAATGGGACGCCGGATGGACCGATATCGCCCAGGCATTCCTGACCATCAAACGCGGCACCACCACCAGCGGCCAGGTGACCTACAGCGCTTCGCGCACCGACGCCACCGGCCACGCCGACATCGCCTGGGCCGTCATGCACGCCCTGGCCAATGAACCCCTAAACCACAACAAGCGGCGCCGCAGCCGCTATGTCACGAGCGGAACCAATGCCCAAGCAACGACACAAAAAGCTCCAAACCAGCCAACCGGCGCGACAGCCACAGCCCATGCGGGCGTTCACGTTCGGGGAACCCGAACAGGTGCTGTCCGGCAACATCGGCGAATACCTGGGGGTGTTTCTCAGCGACGACGGCGAAATCTACAAGCCGCCGGTGTCCCGGGCGGGCCTGGCCAAGTTGCTACGCGCCAACGCACACCACGGTGCCATTCCCAAGTTCAAGCGCAACTTGCTGTTGCGTGAATTCATCCCTTCCGAAGGCTGCAGCACGCAGACCATGGGCCGGGCCAGCCTGGACTACATGGTGTTTGGCGAGGCCTATTTTTACCGCGATACCAACGCATTTGGCGAAGTGCTGGAGATGCAACACCTGCCGGCGATCAACATGCGGGTGAAGGTCGACGGCGGATTCAGGATGTTGCTGCCAGACAGCAAATACATGGACTTCGACCAGGACGAAATCGAACACGTCTTGGACTACGACGTGGAACAGAACATCTACGGCGTGCCTGACTACCTGGGCGGCCTGCAGGCGCTATTGCTCAACGAAGCCGCGACCCTGTTCCGCCGGAGGTACTACAGCAACGGCGCGCACGCGGGATACATCTTCTACACCAACGACCCGGACCTGACCGAGGAAGATGAAGAGAACCTGCGCGCCCAGATCAGCGCCAGCAAGGGCGTGGGCAACTTCCGCTCGATGTTCGTCAACATCCCCAATGGCAAGGAAAACGCGATTCAGATCATCCCCGTGGGGGACTTCCAGGCAAAGGACGAACTGGAGAAGGTAAAGAACATCACACGCAATGACGTGATCGCCGCCTGGCGGATGAACCCTGCCCTAGCCGGGATTATCCCCGAGAACAACGGGGGGTTTGGGGATATCGAAAAGATCGATCGCGTTTACACCAGCAACGAGATTAGGCCGATCTGTCAGCTGTTCAGCCAGCTCAATGAGGTGCTTCGACGGGACAGGTGTATTAGCTGGAAAAAGATCGATAGCACAGGGGAAACCTCTATCTGACACCTAACAACTAGAGAAATATACTGCACCACATGCGAATATAGTGGCAATAAGCTGCACCCTGGGGAGGGGATATGAGAGTTACTTGCAAATGCGGACACAAAGGGCGAATTGCGTCACGTGAGGTTCTGTCAGCCGACTTTGCGAAACTTTACTGCCAGTGCCTCGATGCAAAGTGTGGGCACACCTGGGTCGCTAATCTCACTTTTTCTCATACGTTAAGCCCGTCCGCTCAGACGTTCGACAGGCTGCTGATGGATCGTCTTAGAGATATGCCCAGAGCCCAACAGCGGGAGCTGTTTGAAAAGCTTGGATCGCAGGCCGTCGCATGAAGCGCGCCACCGACAATCGAGTGCCGGCGGCGCTGGGATCATTCTTCGTCGGAATGATCCGGGTTGCTTATCAGCGCTTCGGTGAGTCTGCGCAACTGCTCTTTGTCGCGAGGGCTCAACTGACGATACAACCCAATCAGACGTCGCTCAATGTGCGAAAGCTCATACCGCGCAGATGCTGCCATTTCAACGTAACCGACATCCGCGTTTGTGCGATCCAACATGCTTACCACTCCATAAAATCCATTGCTGTCGCAGTGATATGGGGGCAAGCGAGTGGCGGGACGGGGACGGAGGGCTTAGCTCACCCCTTTGGCAGCATCGTCAGCAATAGCTTTAAGAAAGCGCCGGATGGCTTTTTGATCGTCCAAAGGAATGCTGCGGTACTGCTGAACAATGCTGTCTTCAACCTCAGACAACGCATCAACTTTCATCGTGGTACGAGTCCCGCTAACGATGTAAAGCACGTCAAATCCGAGCGCGCTGGCAGCCATACTCAAGTAGGAGGCTGGCGCGTCACTGGCACCGGATTCGTAGTTTCCTTGAGTTCTTTTCGAGACACCAAGTTGTTCCGCAAGTTGATCTTGCGTCAGCCCAGCCTGGGCTCGTTGTTGGCGCAACCTTGCGCCAATCTCTTCGGAGAGTGTCAATATTTTTCCATCCAGATATTTACATTGGCAGATTTTTGCCACATCCTGCGCTTGTCATCACACGAAAACGCAAGGAATTGCACTATGCCCAACTCACCCATCACCGAGCAAGCTCGCCAGCAGGCGCGTGCATCCTTGGAGAAGCGTGGCCAGACTGCCAGAAATTTTGCTGAACGGAACAACCTCAACCCCAGCACCGTTTACGCGGTGCTGAATGGCCAAAGCCAATGCCGTCGTGGGGAGGCTCATCGCGCAGCGGTATTACTCGGAATCAAAGACGGCGTGATCGAACAGTAATGGCCAGGTCTCTGAGGGAACAGCAGAAGATGAAAAGTCAGGTTCTGAAAACACGCCGTGAAGTCGTCAGTGCAATTATTTGCACCTTCGAAGGTGGCCGCGAACGCGCCGCCGCTCGCATCGGCCTATCACTCAAGAAGTTCGATAATCACGCTTACGAGAATAACAACTGCCGCCCGCTGACGGACCTACAGATCTTTCAACTGGAACAAGTCACAGGCACCCAGCACCTGGCCAACTACGTAGCGGCGATGTACGGCGGCATGTTCGTGCCGGTCATCCAACCGGAAAACCTCGACAACGTTGAGATGTACGCACGGGCAGTGCAGACCTCGGCCAAACAGGGCACGGTCGACCAGGTTATCGCTCAGGCGATCGAGGACGGCGTAATCACCGAAGACGAGGCCGAGCTGATCCTAAATGCGCACGTCTTGCACATAGCCGCTCGCACTGCCGAAATCCATGCCGCCATCGATCTCTACCGCGCTAAGTCAGGGAAAGGCCAATGAGCACTCAAACCAATGCTTTGGACTACCAACAATGCATGCAAAACGCTGCACTGGCTTTCCTTAAGCGCCACCAAGCCGAACACCTGAGCGACCTATCGGCACTGCGCAAACGGGCAGTCATTCATCTGGTGGACAACCTCGACGTGGCCGAACCGGTTGCAACCAAACTGACCGACCTTGCCCACATCGAGTTGCTGGACCTGCCAAAGCGCCAACGCTCCGCAAACTCGTAACACCCAACCCAACTAATCACCGACCCCACATTCCGTGGGTTTGGGTGAGCTGCGCCCGAAATTGAGGTTTAACGATGACAAACGCCGTAATTGTCACCACACAACTGCCCCCAGCCGAGGCCGAAGCGTTGCTGGCCAACCTGCGTGAACAGTATCGCTTGAGCCTCAACGAACACTGGTACGCCGACCAATTCCGCCTTGTTACGGCCGGTCTGCGCCACGGCGCGATTCTCGCCCATATCCCGGTCATGGCTGCGCAAAAACGCCTAATGGCAGCCCTGTCCCACAGCCTCAAAGCAGTGAAGTAACCCCATGAAAGATGACCTACGTCACGACGTGCTGCAACGCCTTCAGGCCGACTTCGGGCTCAAGCACCGCACGGGCACCGACTACATGCGCGGCGGCACCTGCCCGAAGTGCAAAAAGAAAGAACTGTATTCCCGTTTTGATACGCCTTGGATTGTGATTTGTGGTCGCCCCGAAAAGTGTGGCCAAACCCTGCACGTAAAAGAGCTGTACGACGACCTGTTTGAAGACTGGAGCAAGCGAGCGCCGGCGACAGACCAGCACCCAAACGCAACGGCACGCGCCTACCTTGAGTTCGCCCGGGGCTTTCGATTTGAGCTGATCCAGGGCTGGTTCACCCAGGAAACGTTCTACTCCGCTGAACACAACGCCGGCAGCGCGACTGTGCGTTTCGCCCTGGAAAAAGGCGGCTGGTGGGAACGCCTGATCGATCAGCCGCACCGCTTCGGCAAAATGAAAGCCCGCTTCAAATCTAAGGACAGCTATCGCGGCGTCTGGTGGTGCCCACCCTGCGTCGACCTTCTTGAAGCCAAGGAAATCTGGATTGTCGAAGGGATCTTCGATGCCATCGCTTTGGTGCACAACGACATCGCGGCTGTCTCGGCCATGTCCTCTAATGCGTTCCCAGGGGATTCGCTGAAAGCGTTGGTCAAGATCCGCGATGGAGGGAAATTGCCCAAGCTGGTTTGGGCGCTTGATAACGAGCCCAGCGCTAACGCCTACACCCGGCGCTGGGTACGCGAAGCACGTGCCCTGGGCTTCGTCTGTGAGTCTGCCCAGATCCCGCAGCGAGACGGCCGCAAGTCAGACTGGAACGATCTCCATCAGCGCTGGAGCTTCATCCAGGATGACACCAAGCGCGCCGAACAGATCGCTGCTGACCTCAAGCACGCCCGCCACCAGGGCGCCCTGCTGCTGGCAGAGAGCGCAGCGGAGAAGGCCTTGCTGATGTACGACTGGAACAAACGCGGGGAATTTCACCTGGGCTTCGGCAGCCGCCTCTACTGGTTCAAGTTGGACATGGAGAAATTCAACCGGGCCATGTCCGACATTGAGGACAGCGAGAATCACGACGACCAACTGCTTAACCAGGCGCAACAACGCGAAAAAGCGCTGCAGCAGTCTGGCAGTGTTGTGGAGATTGCCAACTGCTACCCACAAGCTCTGTATTTCCAGCGTAATGAGGTAACTGACGAGTCCTGGTACTACCTGCGAGTAGACTTCCCGCACGACTCCGAAAGCGTGAAAAACACCTTCACCAGCGGCCAGCTGTCGGCCGCGAGCGAATTCAAAAAGCGGCTGCTCGGCATGGCAGCGGGGGCAATGTTTACCGGCAGTGGCCAGCAGCTCGACAAGCTCATGAAGGACCAACTGTTCGGCATCAAAACCGTTTCTACCATTGACTACGTGGGTTACAGCAAGGAATACGCCTGCTACGTCTACGGCGATATCGCGATCAAGGACGGCACCACCTACAAGGTCAACAGCGAAGACTATTTCGAGTTCGGCAAGCTGCGCCTAAAAACGCTGCAGAAAGGTGTCCCCATCAAACTGCAGCGCGAAGCAAAGGGCTTTGACGAGAAGTGGGTGCAGTTGCTGTGGACCTGCTTCGGCGCCCAGGGCTTTGTCGCCCTGGCGTTCTTCTTCGGCTCATTGTTCTGCGAACAGATCCGCACTCGCTACCAGTCCTTTCCGTTCCTGGAAGCTACCGGTGAAGCCGGCGCCGGCAAAACAACCCTGCTGAACCTCCTTTGGAAACTGCTCGGCCGTGAGGGCTATGAGGGCTTCGACCCGATGAAATCGACCAAGGCTGGACGCTCTCGTCTGATGGGCCAGGTCTCCGGTATGCCCGTTGTATTCCTGGAAGCCGATCGCCACAGCGATGATCGGGCACACGCTAAAACCTTCGAATGGGATGAGCTAAAAGACTTCTACGGCGGCGGCACCTTGGCCACCAAAGGCGTCAAGACAGCGGGCAACGAAACGTATGAACCGCCATTCCGGGGAACGATCGCAATCAGCCAAAACGCGGCTGTGGTCGCCCACGAAGCGATCATGACGCGCATCGTAAAGCTGCACTTTGTACGCCCCATCGTCACACCGGAAAGCCGCTCTGCAGCTGATCAGTTAAACGCTTTGGACGGCGGCACCCTTAGCCACTTCCTTTTACGTGCCGTGGGCAAAGAGTCCGCGGTGCTTGAGCTGTTCGCCCAGCGTATGCCCGAACACGAAGCGAAGCTGCGTCGCCTGCATACACAATGCTTTGCCTGCGGCACCGCCTATACCAGCGATCAGGGCAACTGCAGCAGTTGCGGTTATGACTTGCGTGGGTACATCCGTGTTGAGCGCATCAGCAAGAACCACGCGCAGCTGCTCTCGCTGCTGGACTGCCTGCGCCTGGTGCTGAAACTCAGTGATCCGCAGGTTGCTGCCACCCAGCGACAGATTGTGCGGATGGCGATCGAGCGCCAAGCCTCGATCAGTTCCGACCATTCGGCAGTGGCCGAGTTTTGGGAGGTGTACGACTACCTCGAATCCTTGAGCGAAGACCCGGTGGTGAACCACAGCAGCGACCCCACCGTGATAGCTATCAACCTCAACGAATTCAGCGAGCGCGCCGCTGAACACAAACAGAAGTTAGCCGACGTGGCTACGTTGCGCGATCTGCTTAAAGAGTCACGTTCCCGCAAGTTTCTAGACAGCAACAAGGCAGTACACAGCGCAGTCCGCGCTGCGATGAATAGCAAAACACCACTGGCGCCAGGTCGTCCCACGACAGTCAAGTGCTGGATTTTCAAAGCGTAAGGGAGGCTACAACGATGCAAATCCAAGTATTCATAGGTAATGCTGGTGACAGCAAGACGAGCAAGCTGCGGGAGATACAGGACCGACTGGAATGGATGAATGCGGATGAGTTCGCCGTTATGGCTCAACTATTAGCTGACCACCCATCGACTAGGAACGACAGACCTATTCGGACTTTTTCACTTGAAGGAGTAACACAATGAAAACGTTATTTGTCTTGATGGCTCAATACAACGGCCAGGTGGTCATTCCCTTGGATAGAGTATGTAAGGACTACTTCACTCATCTAACCACCGAGATGTTCCAGCGCAAGGTGGGGGCCGGGCAAATCAAGATTCCTATCACGCGTATGGAGCCAAGCCAAAAAAGCGCGAAGGGTATTCACATCACGGATCTTTCCGAATACCTGGATGCTCAACGCGCCGCTGCCGTCAAAGAGAGCAATCAGCTGAACAGCGCGCCACGCGGTAGCTAAATCACTTAAGTGTCCTGGCGCCCAGCTTTACGGGCGCCTGTAGGATTTTTTCCAACCACTTCCAATTTTCGTACGCGTCCCCGCGTCCGCGAAGGTGGGTATAGCGCCGCATTGAGTTCCAATCACGATGCCCCGATACACTCGCTACCCGAGGGATGTCCCAGTCCATTTCGAACAGACGACTGACACCGTCGTGGCGCAAGTCATGAAAGTGCAGATTCTCGATTCCAAGAATCTGACAAGCCCTGGTCCATGAAGTGGATACAGACTCCGCACTGTAAGGAAATATCTCCGGTAGCACCTTCGGCATGGTTTGGAGAATTGCCCAGGCTTCTGGCGGTAGATGACACCACACGTCGTTACCAATCTTCTGGCCAGGGTTTTTCATGTCACGTACCAGTATCCGATGGCCCACCTCATCGAGATCCGTCCACTGAATCCGCGTAATTTCCTCCTGCCGGCGTGTCGAAAACAATGCGAACCCGGTCATCTTGAGCATGTTGATCGACGTTGGGCGGCGCGCTTGAATACCCTGAAAGTGCGTAAGTAGCTTGTCGAGCTCCTCCAAAGTGGGGCGTCGGTCGCGCTCACGACTTTTCATGTTGTACCCCAGCTTTTTCAGGACACGCCGTGCATCCGTCATTGCGTGCGGATCGACTGCATAACCCCATGCAGGCCGAGCGATAGACAGCACCGCGCCCAGATGCGCCAGATCATTACCAGCCGTCTGTGGCTGCACAGTCCCACCCTCCTTGCCCATTCGCCACAGCGCGTACTCCACCAGCACCTGACTGCTAATGTCCTGATCGTTCAATTTGCCCAGGTACGATTCGCTAATTGCTTTGAGCGTAGCGAGCTTGGTCTTACCCAAAGGTCGGACTTTTTCCATCTCACTCAAATAACGATCAATCATCTCCTTGACCGTCGCGGCTTTGCGGTTAGCTCGCTCGATCGCGCCGGGCTCAGCCAGCTCGGTTTCACGTTTGCGAGCCCACGCTTGGGCGGCCTGTTTCCGGGCGAAGGTCTGGCACTCTTGGTAGACTAAGACCCCTTTGTTTTTAAGGCGGATCTGGACCGTATAACTGACCGATCCGTCGGCCTTCTTTCTTGCTCTAATGGTTGCCATCGTTCCAGTGGTACAAATGAGAAAGTGAGTGGTACATTTTACCACTGGCCTTTAAAAAACGTCTGAAAACGCCTAAAAACGGCCCAGAATTCGCAGAGAAAAATGCTAGCTAAAACAGTCACTAAACCACAGAACACAAGCTCTGCACTGTCTCGGCGGTTTAGCGTTGCGCCCATGATGGATTGGACTGACCGCCATTGCCGTTTCTTCCTACGCCTCCTGTCGAAGAACGCCCTGCTCTACACCGAAATGGTCACCACCGGCGCGCTCCTCAACGGCGATCACGAACGTTTCCTCCGTCACAACGAAGCCGAGCACCCGCTCGCGCTGCAGTTGGGCGGTAGTGTCCCGCTCGATCTGGCCGCGTGTGCGCGCATGGCCCAGGAGCATGGTTACGACGAGGTGAACCTGAATGTTGGCTGTCCGAGTGATCGGGTGCAGAACAATATGATCGGTGCGTGCCTGATGGGGCATCCGCAGTTGGTGGCGGATTGTGTGAAGGCGATGCGTGATGCGGTGTCGATTCCGGTGACGGTGAAGCATCGGATCGGGATCAATGGGCGGGACAGTTACGCCGAGTTGTGTGATTTCGTCGGTACGGTGCGGGATGCCGGGTGTACCAGTTTTACCGTGCATGCGCGGATTGCGATTCTGGAGGGGTTGTCGCCGAAGGAGAATCGCGACATTCCGCCGCTGCGTTATGACGTGGCGGCGCAGTTGAAGGCGGATTTTCCGGAGCTGGAGATTGTGCTGAACGGTGGGATCAAGACGATGGAGGCCTGCCATGAGCATTTGCAGACCTTTGACGGTGTGATGCTGGGGCGTGAGGCTTATCACAATCCGTATTTGCTGGCGGAGGTGGATCAGCAGTTGTTCGGCAGCAGCGCGCCGGTGATCAGCCGGGCCGAGGCGCTGGCGCAGTTGCGGCCTTATATTGCCGAGCATTTGCAGGCCGGCGGCGCGATGCATCACATCACGCGGCATGTGCTGGGGCTGGGCACCGGGTTCCCGGGGGCGCGTAAATTCCGCCAGTTGTTGTCGGTGGATATTCACAAGGCCAAGGATCCGCTGGCGTTGCTGGATCAGGCGGCCGAGTTGCTTGCTGGCCGTTGATTGATGGTTTGAATGTGCGGGCAACGAATGAGCGTTGCCCGGAGTTTTGTTGTACTGACAGGATGTCTTTTGTTTATGCCCGCGTTTAATTTCACTGGTTTCAAACGCTGCACCCTTCTTTCCTTGTTCTGCGTCACTTCCAATGTTTACGCGCACTGCGACGGTCTCTGCATCGGACGTACCGATACGCCGTGGGAGGCCACTCAGTTGTCCGGCTTTACCTTGGCGTCCTTATTGCTCGCGCCGTTTTCTGCCAGCCAGGAAACCACCGAGAGCCACAAACGCGTTTACTCCGCCGAAGAGCTGGAGGATGCGCGTCTCTACCTCGCCAGCGATGGCATGCTGCAAGCCGCGTATTTCACCTCAGCCTTGCAGCGCTACCGTCAGAACTCGCCCGACTCGGCATTGAGCGACCTCGCCGTTGCGACATTGATCAGCAGTCAGTGATCACGCCGCCGCTGCCGTCCAGTTCACCCAGCCAAACACCCACGTCGCCAGAATCAACAAGCCAAACGCGATCCGGTACCAGGCGAACGCGGCGTAGCTGTGGTTGGCGATGAATTTGAGCAGGCCGCGCACGGCGATCATGGCGAAGATGAAGGCGATGACGAAACCGAGGGCGAACACCGGCAGATCGCCGGCCTGGAACAGGTCGCGGTACTTGTAGCCGGAGTACACCGCGGCGCCGACCATGGTCGGCATGGCGAGGAAGAACGAGAACTCTGTGGCGGCTTTCCGGGACAAGCCGAACAATAAACCGCCGATGATGGTCGAGCCGGAACGCGACGTGCCGGGGATCATCGCCAGGCATTGCACCAGGCCGATCTTCAACGCGTCTGACCAACGCATGTCGTCGACATGCTCGACGCTCACCACGTGGCGGCGCTGTTCGGCCCACAACATGACGATGCCGCCCACCACCAACGCCATGGCCACGGTGATCGGGTTAAACAGGTATTGATGGATTTTGTCAGCAAACAGCACGCCGAGGACCACCGCCGGCAGGAAGGCTATCAGCAGGTTGAGGGTGAAACGTTGCGCATTGCGTTGGGTGGGCAAGCCTTTGACGATGTCGAAGATCTTCGGGCGAAACTCCCAGACCACGGCCAGAATCGCCCCCAGCTGAATAATGATGTTGAACGCCATGGCGCGCTCGCCGCCGAAGTCCAGCAGGTCGGCGACGATGATCTGGTGGCCGGTACTGGAGATCGGCAAGAACTCGGTCAGGCCTTCCACTGCGCCTAAAATCAACACCTGGATAAAGGTCCAGAAATCCATTAATCCTCCGTCAGAGCGCTCTTGATGAGCGACCGGTCAACTGCATTCAGAAATTGAGTATCTGAAGTTAAACAATCGGTATAACGCGACACCCATTGCCTGATCAGGCGACGGAGAATATGTCTTATCAAAAGACACACTCAAGCCATGTTAATAAACGTCCGTGTACGAACTACTCGGAAAATATTTAGGTATTTAGTAGAAAAAAGTTCGATCCGGCAATAAAGTGTGATCGAGCTCACACTCTCCTGCCACAGCAGACAGTGGCAATTAGACATGAACAAAGCCGTGGCCATAGATTCAAAATAGTGGCACAATTTCACATTGCCACCATGTAACGACTAGTTCACAGCCCCGAGAAAATCAACTAAAAGCTTGAAAAGCTTAATTATTGTTAGAAAACTCGGGAGCCACGTCTAAAAATCGCGTGAATGTTACCAATTGTCAGTCACAGATGAGAACCGGTGCTTTAACATCCCGATGTCAGCACCTAATTCGAGTCAATGCATGATGCTCTCAGGGAACTTGGCGACTAGAAGTCCGCGCCCGACAAACGACGATCCCGGTGTACTCACTCTGGGCCGTACCCGTGGCGTGGCCGAACATTTTAGAGCGCTGGTCGCAAAGCACGTACGCACTGATATGGCACTTGAGGCCAGTTCGTACCCTAGTTCATATAAGCACAATGAACTTTCTGGCTCATATCGAGCCATCTTCATCGTTATCGACAGTCCGCAAGCCTTGGAAGACAATCTTGCACTGATCGAGAACCTGCGCACCGACAACTTGAAGCCGATCATTTGCGCGGTCATCACCGGCCGCGGCGCCTTCAACAAGATCAAGTACTTTCTGGCCGGTGCCGATTTTTGTATCAAACTCAATACTCTATCCGACGAGGGCGCGGAGTTGCTCGGTGAGTTCTTCAACAGCGAAGAATGGCAACGGGATATCAATCTCACGCTCGACCCGACGCGCATCTGCCTGCTGGGCACCAGCAAGAAACTCGACATCTCGTTTGCCGAGATGAAGATCCTGGAAGCCTTTGCGCAGACCAGCAATCACATTCTCAGCCATGATGAAATCGCCAGCATCATGGGGCTCAATACCAATTTCTACGACCCGAGAGCGCTGGAAAAATCGATCAGCCGCTTGCGAGGAAAAATCAAGGACATGTATGGTACCAATGCGATTCAGAGTATCCGCGGTCATGGATATCGCCTGATGCGAGGTCTGATATCGACTGCCTGAGTCTCGGGCAGCCATTCTCTTTGCATACTTACGAAGGATCGTCCTATGCAACCATACGGCTCCAGTTGTATTACACACCTAATTATAATCAAGCAATTGAATGAGCACGGCCACACCAAACCATAACAATAAACATCACAACATAGCAGCAGAACGAGTGGAACTTATCGAGGGCCATTTTGGGCCCAGACCCTGCCTGTCGATTACTTCCGAGGAAGTCATTGCTCGCCTGCCGATTTATCTTTTTGCCCATTTTGGTGCACATTTTAGGAGAGAGACATGGAAACGAGTACAACCCTCCCAAGAAAATATTTTGTCGTCGTGACTCACAGTACAACGTCGCAGCGTGAACTTGAGAGCATTCTGTCCAGCGAGCGCTTCAATTCGTTTGGCACGTCTCAGGCACAAATGTTTATTGAAGGTGCTACTTCACCCTCTTTCGCCCCCATGCTGATGGAGTTCTCTTACCCAAGCGGCACCCGGAAAAACGTCGGCCGCACGATTGAACACGACACCCAGCGCATACTGGCCAACCTCGAATCGGAATGGCTGGCCGCGCAATCGGCATATCCGTTTTACAAAATTCCGACGATGAACGCAGACACCGGCAACCAGACCTCAGCCAATGAAGGCAATGCAACCTGCAGCGAGACCTGGCACCTGGACAACGATCAAGGCGCACTGGTCAAGGAAGGCGTCGAAATCAGTCTTACCGGGCTTGAAACCGCGCTGGTCAGGAAGATGCTCAATCACGAAGAACGCGTGGTCAGTCGAGATGACCTGATCCTCAGCATCGGCCGCGAGCCGGAGCAGTATCGTGGCCTTGAGATGTGCCTGAGTCGCCTGCAGGACAAGTTCAAAAGCGCCAGTAATGGTGAGCGTCTGTTTCGCGCCGTAAGAAACCGCGGTTATTGCCTCATCCAGGAAATCGTTGCGTAAATACCGCCGATCTCTGCGGACAAAACAAACAGAAAACAGTGCGATTACAAAAACAACAAGAGCACTCTGTTTGACTTCACCTCCCTGGTAAAATAAAACTCCCTGCCTCCACCCCTCCTACAGTAACAAACACAACATCATTTATTCACCCCCTCCTCCACGACCTTTTCTAACAGCCTTGTATTTGATTATTTAAAAGTTGGCATTGCGCCACCTTGTTAGAACTCGTCAGACACCCTCTCCGGCAATAACTTAGTCTATTGATTGACGACAGTTCGACCTATCGACGTTGTTACCTCAGGACACTCGTCCAATAACAACAACAAGCCTACTTAGCAACTCGGACTTCAACTGTCGAAACCTGAATGGACGTATTTCTGGGGATATCTCATGGAACTTTCTCTACGGATCAATCGAAATAACGGCCTCAAGGGACTTACCTTCTGGGGCCAATGGGCGCTGGCGCAGAGTTTCATTGTTGCGCTGTTGTTCATACTCGCTGAACGGCATACCGGAACCGTCGAGTTCTATTACCGCATGTGCGCGACACTCGCGGTGCTGGCCTCGGTTCCGGCGTACACGTTCAGCGGTGTGTATCGCAAACAGGACAATTACCTGACGGGCCTGGGGCGTCTGTTCATGGGCTGGTCCATGACCATGGTCGCGCTGGCCTGCATCGCGTTCGTCTGCAAGGCCGACGAGGTGTTCTCCCGTGAAGTGACGCTGAGCTGGGCGGTTTACGGCTTCCTGGGTCAGGCGTTGCTGTACGCGCCGCTGCATGCCTTTTCCAAGTACTACCAGCGTTCCCGCACCAGCGCGCAGAAGACGCTGATCGTCGGTACGGGTGAGCTGGCACTGGGTCTGGCGAAGAAGATCAGCCAGGTGGAAAACCTGCCGCTGGTAGGTTTGGTCAGCAATGGAACAACGGCGGATCTGGATTCGGATGCACCGCGCGTGGTCGGCGATCAGGAAGATCTGCTGCAACTGATCAAAGACCATGACATCCGCCGCTTGTACATCACCCTGCCGCTGGCGGAAGCCGCGAAAATCGAAGCGATGTATGTCGATTTGCTCGGTGCCAACGTTGATGTGGTGTGGGTGCCGGACTTGAACAGTCTGACCCTGCTCAATCACTCGGTGAAGGTGGTGGACGGTCTGCCGGCGATCTGCCTCAACGAAAGCCCGCTGACCAGCCGCCCTACCGCTGCGCTGAGCAAAAGTCTGGTGGAAAAAGGCGTGGCACTGCTGGCGATCATTCTGCTGAGCCCGCTACTGCTGCTGATTGCGCTGGCGGTGAAGATCAACTCGCCCGGCCCGGTGTTCTTCAAGCAGGATCGCCACGGCTGGAACGGCAAGGTGATTCAGGTCTGGAAGTTCCGCTCGATGCGCGTGCACGATGACCGCGAAGTGATCCAGGCCAGCCGCCATGACTCGCGCATTACCGCAGTCGGGCGCTTCATCCGCCGCACCTCGCTGGACGAACTGCCGCAGTTGTTCAACGTGCTGCAGGGGCAAATGGCCCTGGTCGGCCCACGCCCACACGCGGTGGCGCACAACAACTACTACTCGGGGAAAATCCTCGCCTACATGGCCCGCCACCGAATCAAACCGGGCATCACCGGGCTGGCGCAAATCAGCGGCTGCCGTGGCGAGACCGACACCATCGACAAGATGCAGCGTCGCGTCGAGATGGACCTGCATTACATCAACAACTGGTCGTTGTGGCTGGATCTGAAGATCCTGGTGAAAACGCCGTTTACGTTGTTGTCGAAGGATATTTATTGATGGGTGAGTGGTAGATCAGGCTATGCCACAAGGGGACGAAAGTCCCCTTTTTTGTGGGCGGGATTTGGGGAGGCCAGCGGATTGATGTTGGATGGGCCGACGCTATCGCGAGCAGGCTCACTCCTACAGGGGATATGTGGATGGATCGAGGTTGGTGGTTTGCCGCTGAGCCATTGTAGGAGTGAGCCTGCTCGCGAAAGCGGTGGGTCAGGCGCCATGGATGTTGGATGGGCCGACGCCTTCGCGAGCAGGCTCACTCCTACAGGGGATTTCGGTATGGTTTGGGGTTGGTGGTTCGCCGCAGGACCAATTGTAGGAGTGAGCCTGCTCGCGAAAGCGGTAGGTCAGGCGCCATGGATGTTGGATGGGCCGACGCCTTCGCGAGCAGGTTTCTCCTGCATGAACCGAGGGGTTTACTCGGTAATCTTCGAGAAGTTGCGGTAGAACATGTCGCCCTCGCGGCTGTCGGTCATCGAGTGCAGCTGGAAGCTGCGATTGAGCCTTGCGCCGCCGTCACGGGTCAGTGGGGCCCAGACGAGGTTGGCGCGACGCATGGTCGACATGCTCATCATTTCGTCGAACGGGATCGACAGGTAGAGACCCTTGTCGAAACTACCCTCCCCGTACTCGGCGCTGCCGGCGGTAGTGATCGTCGCCCAGGCGCCGAAGCGCACGCCGTTGAAGAACTCGCGGGAGATGTCGAGTGTGCCGCCCCAGTCGCCTGCCAGGTATCGACCGACGCTGATCGCGGCCAACGTGTCGTACGGCAGGTCGGTATAACCGGTGACGTGGCCGGTCCAGACCGAGTAGTCGCGCAGGCCGAAACCCTGGTCGAATTCACGCTGGCGCACGTAGTTCAGATCCGCCCCCACCGACCAGCGCTCACCGGTCGGACGGAACAGCACCTCGCCGCCGACACCGGCAAACATCGACTCCAGATACCCGCCATAGACCATGCCATACAGGTCTTTGTCCAACTGCTCGGCGTGACTGACCTGGAACAACGGCATGGTCACTTCCGAGGTGGTCAGGTACTGACGCAAATCGGTGCGCACGCGTGGCAGGCCGCTCGGCGCATCGTAGGTGAACTTGTCGAAGTTGTTCACCAGGTTGGCACTGAGCAGGCCGTTCCACCAGGTGTTGCGATTAAAGCGGTATTCGGCGTCCGCATCGGCACTGAACTGATAGAGCAAACCATCAGGGCCGCCAACGTTTTGCTTGAAGCCCAGGCCGACGCCATAGTTGAAATGCTGCGGCGCTTCGGTGTAGAGGGTTTTCTCGTTGTGCGGCATCGCCGGATTGATCTCGGTGGCGCGGTGCAACGACTCCAGCGGCTCCTCGTTGTTGATCACTTCGCGGAAGGTCTGGCGTGGCACGCTGGTCTCCTCCAGCGGCAGGTCGTAACGCTTGTTGACCACGGTGAACCAGTTGATGTCGTCGTTCACACTGTTGTCGAGAATCCGGCTCGCGCGGCCAACGGCCTTGGACGAATGAAAGTAACGCTGCTGCTCGCCGTACACGATCAGTTCAGAATCGCGCTGGCTGATGCGCTCGACCTTGTACCCGGCATTTTGCTGCAGGCGTTGCGAGACATCGGCCCAGTTGACCTGATCCATCGGCGTACCCGGCGCCTTCGCCGGCAGCGGCTCAGGCGTTGGGTCGTAGGTCTTGGCCGGCGCCTTGCGGCTGACGAAATTGGTGTGGAACGTGATGCCGAACATCGCCGTGTTGCCACGCTCCCACGCCGCGCTGACGTCGACCGAATCGGTGACCTTGAACACCGCGCCGAGGTTGATCGGCGAGTCCTGCTCGATCACGTTGTCCTTCGGTTCGTGCTTGTAGTCGTTGCCTTCGTATTCGAGTTTCAGGCTGAGCCGATCCCACGGCGTCTGATAGCTCACGCCACCGAAGAACGACGGCTTGCCGCGAAAGTACGAGCCAGAGTTGACGTCACCGGTACCCTCAAGGGCCGGCCGGGTATCAAAGCGATCACTGACGTAGCCCAACGGGTTGTCGATGTCGCCGCGATTGCCCAGATAACCCCAGGCAATGCCAGCGCTGAAATCGAAATTGTCGTAGCGTTTGTTGGCGACAAAAAATTCACTGGAGAACAAGCCGGTACCGCCGATGTCTCGGAAGCCCAGCGCCACTTCCGGCGCCCAGTGGCTTTCCTGCCAGAGCCGGACTTTGGCGTCGACCGCCTTGTCCTTATAGCTCTGGCTGCCGCTCAGCGCCTCGGAGCCGTAAGGCCGGTTAGTGATGGCGGTGTAGCGGAACGAACCTTCGAGCCAATCCAGCGGCTGCAGCGACACGCTGTAGCGGCTGTAAGGCTCGGTGCGGTTGGCGTTGACGCTCAGCTCGCCAGCCGGGGCCATGCGCGCCGTCGGCGTCTGCAACAGGCCGGTGCCACCGAAATCATTTTGAGTAATGCGCGGCTCGGCATGCACCAGGCCGCACGGCAATAACAACACAGCTGCAAAACGTAACTTCAACGAACCACCTCAGCCAGCTGCGTGGCAATCAATTCGGCCAACTGCTGATTCAGTTCAGGAAGAGGCGGATCAAGATCATCGTTTTTCACCGGCACCAGAATCTTGCTGCCGGCCACGGGAAAGTGCCCGCTCTCGCGATTCCAGTGCGCAATACCCACGCGCCGGACCGCACCATTGGGCTGAATCAGCCACAGGTAATCGGCCTCGGCATCGTCCAGCGGCGCACAGATTTCCAGGTACTCGCGCGCCTCCAGCAATGGCTGATAAGGCACGTGGCAGGTGTTGGCCACCGCGCCCAGCACTTGCACCTCGTCGACCCGCGTCGGATAGATCAGGCGATCGCCATCGTCGAGACGAATGTTGCGCGCAAAACCGACCTCCACCGCGACCGGGTCCAGATCCGCGACCTGGCGCCCGGTAACCGGCATCTGCTGCACCTGCTCGGCCAGACGCAATGCCAGCGCCGCACGGTCGGGGCGGTCGAACAGCGAAGCCATCCGTTGCAGCACATCCAGATCGAACAACACCCCGGCCTTGAGCCGCGCCTGTTCCTCCAGCAACGACTGGCGCAGCAACACGCCCGCCAGCCAGTAACCTTCGGCATTCGGTTGCGCCACGCTGATCACATCGAGCAAGCGCCCGCCCGGCGGCAACTCGACCGGCCCCGGGTTGGCGACATCGCCGCTGACGGTGACCGCTGCCTGACTGACGCCGCTGATCAACAGCAGACACGCCGAGAACATCCGCAAGCGCTTCACGGCAGATACCTGCGATCAGGGGTCAGTTGCACGATGCGCACGCGCAGTTGCGAGGTCAGTTGTTGCTCGCTCTGCACGATGAAACCGTCCACCGGGTCGACCCAATAATGGTTGGTCGCCCGCAGGCCGATGGCCGGGACGTCGATCTGCTCGTCGACACGCAGCACGGTGTATTCCTTGTCGAGAATGTCCAGGGTTTGCGTGGACCGGCGCACGAAGCGGCTGTTGACGATCAAGCCGACTTCCTGGCCCTTGTAGAGGTCGATCCAGCGTCGGCTGGTGAAACCATCCGCGACACGGTGCAGGCCTTGTTTGAACGGCGCGTTGTCGGACAGCCGCGTGCCGTCCAGATCGCCCTCCACGCCCAGGCCAATCGTGCGCACGGCGAGGCCATCGCGCAGCAGCAACACCTGCTTGCCGGAGGCGACCCAGAACTGCAGGTCTTCACGCTCGCGCACCAGCGCCAGCACCCCGGAGCCGGACGGCGTGGTCAGTTTGATTTGCGGGTACTTGACCTCGGCCACCTGGGCCGCGCTCACGTCCAGTTCATCCGGGCCGAGCACCGCCGACTTGAGGTTGCGCACCGAGGCGGTCATCAGCGGGTTACAGCCACACAACATCAAGGCCGCCATCAGGCAGACGCCAACTTTCAAGGTTTTCACAGTCGGCCTTATTTGCTGTTGTTACTGAATTCGCTCCAGTTCTTCGCAGCGGAAGCACCGGTCCCGACAATCGATGCCGACGGCACCAGTTGGCTGATGAAGCGGTTCCAGCGCGTCACGTTGGCCGGGCCGACATAGACCACATCCTGCGGGCGTACCTCGAAATGCGAAGCGAGCGCCATGGCGGTCGGCGACTGGGCTTCCAGTTGATAGATCTTCGCTGGCTCGACATCGAGGTTTTCCACCCCGCGAATGACGTACACCGCATTGCCGTTGGAGGTGGTCTGGCTCAGGCCACCGACCGAACCGAGCACATCGGACAGGTTCATGGTCGCGGTCTTGAAGCTCAGCGCACGGGGCTGATTGACTTCCCCCATGACGTAGATGCGCTTGTTGTCGTTGTACGGCAGGTACAGCTGGTCGCCACCCTTGAGGTAGACATACTGCAGCTCGGAATCCTGCTGGTTGAGCGAATCCAGATTGAGCGGATACACCCGGCCATTGCGGGTCAGCAGCAGGCCGGACAAATCGGCATTGTTGGTGTCGATACCGGCCGATCCGAGGGCTTCGACCACGCTCAGCGGGTTGGTGGAAATCGGCTGTGGACCGGCCTTGGCCACGGCCCCCGAGACCACCACTTTCTGACTGGCGAAACGCAGCACCGCGACATCCACCTGCGGCTCGGCGATGAACGCCGACAGACGCGTTTCGATGTCCGCCCGCAGTTGCTGGATGGTTTTGCCGGCGGCCTGCACTTCCTTGATGAACGGGTAGTACAGCGTGCCATCGGAGCGCACCAGACGACCGTTGGCGTCGATCTGCTGTTGTGCCCCCGATGGCGCGGTCAGCTCCGGGTGATCCCAGACTGTGATGTACAGCACGTCGTTGCTGCCGATGCGGTATTCGGCTGGCGTTGCCAACAGTTCCGCCGGCACCGACTGACGCTTTTGCGTGGCGCGCGTCGTCGAGATCAGCTTGGGCGTGATCGGGATCAGCTCGACCCGACTGCTTTCACTGGCGCCCTGGCGCGTGATGTCACTGGTGCTCAGGTATTGGCCCGGGGAAAACATGCAACCTTGCAAAGCGATACTTGCCAACAGCAAAAGAGAAAAACTACGAGTCATAATGGCACTACGCTATTCAAGGCAAATCTAAAAATAAAGTCACCCGACTTGCGTCGGGCGACCCTGTACAGCACTAACAAATGTTCCTGTTAGTTGTGCGTGCCGGTGGTGCCGGTGGTACCGGTGGTGCCAGTGGTACCGCCGTTGGCACTTCCGCCGCTGTTGGACGCTGCGACTGCACTGGCGACCATTGCCGTACTGGCTGCGGGCGCTGTAGAAGCCGCGACACTGCCAGATACATTGGTCACCGCAGTAAGCGGCGCTTCAGCGGCGGACGCCCAGTTGCTCAACATCGTCAACAGGGCAATCGCCATCACTTTTTTCATATCAACTCCTTTCTAACATTCGGCCTGTTAAAAACCGGCCTGTGTTAGAGGTGGTAGCGTTCAAGTCCGCGAAAAGTGCGAACAAGATCCGTTGTTCTTTCACAGTCTTACCCAACTGATAAAAGTCGAACGGCAGGTTTATATCTACGGACTTGCAAAAGGCATTTCCAGCGTATTTTCCCGACGTTATCTAACACCTGACCGAAACTAACATTCAGTATTAGAACGACATCATTCGAGATAACCGCGCGGATGGTTCGATTGCCAGCGCCAGGTATCGGTGACCATGTCCTGCAAATTGCGCGTGGCTTTCCAGCCGAGTTCCTTTGCCGCTTTCGAGGCATCGGCCCAGCTCTCGGCAATATCACCACTGCGACGCGGCATCATCCGATACGGCACCGGCTGTCCACAGGCCTGCTCGAAGGCGTGGAGCACTTGCAGCACGCTGTAGCCATCGCCGGTGCCGAGGTTCCAGGTATGAATGCCGGTGCGCTCCGAGATGGACTGCAACGCCTTCAGGTGCCCGTCCGCCAGATCGACCACGTGGATGTAATCACGCACGCCGGTGCCATCGACCGTCGGGTAATCGTTGCCGAAAATCGACAACTCTTGCAGGCTGCCGACCGCCACCTGACTGATGTAAGGCACCAGGTTATTGGGGATGCCGTTGGGGTCTTCGCCCATGTGCCCGCTGTGGTGGGCGCCGATCGGGTTGAAGTAGCGCAGCAAGGCGATGCTCCAGCGCGGCTCGGCCTGACTCAGGTCACGCAGCACGTTCTCGACGATCAGCTTGGACTGGCCGTAAGGGTTGGTCGGATTGCCGGTGGGGAAATCCTCGCGAATCGGCATTTGCTCAGGCTCGCCATAGACCGTGGCCGACGAGCTGAACACCAGACGGAACACCCCCGCCGCCGCCATCGCCTGACACAGATTAATGCTGCCGCTGACGTTGGTCTCGTAGTATTCGAGCGGCTTGCGCACGCTCTCGCCAACGGCCTTGAGCCCGGCAAAATGCAGAACGGCATCGATGTTGTGCTCGCGGAAAATCCGGTCGAGCAGTGCCCGGTCACAGACATCGCCGCGGATCATCCAGGCACTCTTGCCACAGATGCCTTCAACGGCATGCAACGCTGCTTCGCTGCTGTTGCAAAGATTATCCAGTACAACAACTTCATAACCTGCTTCAAGCAGCGCAAGTGTGGTGTGCGAGCCGATATAGCCAGCGCCACCCGTTACCAGAATCTTCATAGCGCGGTCCGTCATTGGATAAGTGACAAGTAGCGTGTCAAGCCCCTTTTATTCATTCTGTGGCGCACCACACAAAGAAGGGCGACAACAGCCTCAAACAAAATTAGTTCAACCACTGGCAATAAATATTTTTGCAGGTCAAACTGTATTGCCTGGTACTTATTAGCACTCCAAGTACACTCATCACTATCAACAGATACCGACTAAAAATAACTAATAACGCTGTTACCGACATCTCATAACATTGTCATGTTTTACCCCGCCTGCTAATTGCCACTCACCGCCTGAGTCAGGTATTAAAGCAGTCGTTCAATAATGATTGAAACTTGCACGTCCTTTATGAGGGCGCGCACCCGTTGCCTGTGTTCCATGACTGTTCAGGATACTTTTATGATTCGTAAATGTTTGTTTCCCGCCGCCGGTTACGGCACGCGTTTCTTGCCGGCCACCAAAGCCATGCCGAAAGAAATGCTGCCGATCGTCAACAAGCCGTTGATCGAATACGCCGTCGAGGAAGCACGGGACGCCGGCCTGCAACACATGGCCATCGTCACCGGTCGGGGCAAGCGTGCGCTGGAGGACCACTTCGACATCAGCTACGAACTCGAACACCAGATCCGCGGCACCGAGAAAGAGAAGTTCCTCGCCGGTACCCGCGAACTGATCGACACCTGCACCTTCTCCTACACCCGTCAGGTGGAAATGAAGGGCCTGGGCCACGCGATTCTCAGCGGCCGTCCGCTGATCGGCGACGAACCCTTCGCCGTGGTGCTGGCCGATGACCTGTGCCTGAACCTTGAGGGTGACGGCGTACTGACGCAGATGATCCAGCTGTACAAGAAATTCCGCTGCTCGATCGTCGCCATCCAGGAAGTCCCGGCCGACCAGACTCACAAGTACGGGGTGATCGCCGGCGAGCTGATTTCCGATGGCATCTACCGGGTCAACCACATGGTGGAAAAACCGGCGCCGCAGGACGCTCCGTCGAACCTGGCGATCATCGGCCGCTACATCCTCACCCCGGACATCTTCGACCTGATCGCCGACACCCAACCGGGCAAGGGCGGCGAAATCCAGATCACCGATGCGCTGATGAAACAGGCGCAGAACGGCTGCGTGCTGGCCTACAAGTTCAAGGGCATGCGCTTTGACTGCGGCGACGCCGAGGGTTACTTGCAGGCGACCAATTTCTGCTACGACAACGTGTACCTCAAGGGCCGCTGAGACGGTTCCCCGCCCACTTCTCTACTCAGGAGACCAGCATGAACATGGCACAACATTCAGCGGACATAGAACGGGAGGTGGGCAACCTCGGGGTGGTGAGCTGGCTGTCACGCCATCAGCCGTTGCCCAGCGCCAACGAGTCGTGGCTGGGCAGCATTTTGCTGGTGGAACGCATCGGCATGTTTCCCTCGTCCGGCGACATCCGCCGGACGCTGGCGGATCCCTATCCCCTGCTCGCCCACCTGAAACAACGCTACGCCGAGCAGGCACTGGAAATGGACGACCATGACGGCCTGAAAGTGATTTTCAGCGACTGGCGATTCCGTGTGCGTCTGTGCTGCAACGAGCCGGCGATCATCATCAATGTGGAGACTCGTTGCGCTACGCAGTTGATGCCGCAGAAGCTCGCGGAGCTGCTGAGCCAGATCGAACAATTCGAATAAAGCACGCTACCTGTAGGAGCTGCGGTACGCTGCGATCTTTTGATCTTGATCTTGAAAACAAAATCAAAAGATCGCAGCGTACCGCAGTTCCTACAGAGGTTTTGTGGTGTCGCAACTGTCCGCATTGATGCCACTGACGATCCAGCGATAGAAATAATCGGCAATCACCTTGCCGCCCGTGGCCGGCTTTGGATGAATCTTGTCCGGGCCGATCATCGCGGCGGCATAACGTTTGACGTCAGGGCCAAACGCGCATTGCAGGTTGGCGTAACCCAGGTGTTGCGCCTGGGCCCACGGCTGTAGCACCTGGGCATACGCCGACATCGGATAAGCACTGGAACGTGTAGTGTCCTGGCGCATGATCAGGTTGATGCTCGCCGCCGGTTGCATCTCGCGGATCATCGCCACCAGGCCCTGAACATTGTGCAGATACTGTTCGGGTTTGACGCCGAAGCCCTGATCGTTGCCGCCGAGCATGATCAGGTAAATGTCGGCGGGAATCTTCGACACGGCGGCTTTCCACTGCACCTGCCATTGCGGATCCTGGTGATAGAAGTCTGCAGATGCCGCGCCCGATGCCGCCAGTTTCGATACCCGCACGCCGTTTTGATCGTTGCTCATCCACAGGCCAAACAACGTCGGCGCGCCCTTCACGACTTCCAGTTTGAATGACCAGTCTGCCGCTGTAGAGAGACCTGCAAGCGGCACTTCCTGAACGCCTTCCCCCTTGAGCGTCAACGGTTTCCAGTCTTGCGCGGGTGTCCAGCGATAGCGAATCTCTGCGGACTCGCCGTTGCCCAGATAGAGCAATTTCGCCTGGGTGACGGCGGTGTCGATGGCCGGTGTCGGATTGGCGTCGATCTGCAGCCAGGCGCCGGGCTTGCCGGTCACCGTGCGGCTGTCGGGGCTGGCCTGACCAAGGCCGGAGACCTGCCAGTCGCCAGCGAAATACTTTTTGCTGCTGCGGGTGTATTTGAAATGCGTGCCGCCCAGCGCGGCACCATGGTTGAAGCCGACATAACCTGGGCCGGCAAAACCGACCTCCCCGGCCACGCGCTGCACCAGTTTGTTCAGGTAGAAATCCTGCCCGGCGCTGTAGCTGTCACCGATCACCGAGACCGACAACACCTTGCCGGCCTTGCCTTCGCGCCACTGCGCAAAACGCTCGCGGGCATCGCCCACCTCAACCACCGACGCCGCAACGGGTTGAGCGTCATTCACTGCCAACATGCTTTATTTCCTTCAGTCTGGAATGGCCCCTTCGCGAGCAAGCCCGCTCCCACACTGGATCGGTGCCGTACACCAATCTCCTGTAGGAGCTGTCGAGTGAAACGAGGCTGCGATCTTTTGATCTTTAACATCAAAATCAAAAGATCGCAGCGTGCCGCAGCGCCTACAGGTGATTGGTGTCCACCACTGAACCCTGTGGGAGCGCGCCTGCTCGCGAAGCTTTTCAACTATTGGCTGGCACCGGAGCAATGCTCGCCGCCGATTTCTTCTTCGCCGCACGCTCGCCCAGAAACAGCACCGAAGTGACATTGAAGCGACTGAAAATCATCGACAGCACCACCGGCCCCAGCAAGCCAAAGGTCAAGCCCCCCAGCACCAGCAGGCTCTCGTCCTTCACCCCGAGACGCCCCAGGACAAACCGCGAAGTCGCCGCGAACAGCACATGAAACAAAAAGATCGCGTAAGAGTAGCCACCCAGCCAGGTCAGCCACTTCGAACGCATGTCACTCGACAGCAAGGCGATGCAGGACACACACCCCACGGTCAGCCCGATCAGGCTGCGACGATCGACAATCAACTCACGATCAATCGCTGCCACGTACAGCAGCGTCAGTGAAATCAACACAAACACCAGCGGCCCGATCACCTTGAACCGCTGCTTCAACGCCTCGACATTTTCCTGCCCGATCATCCCCGCCACGAAAAACGGCAGCAGATAAATCGCGCCATTGATGCCGAACGCATCGAACTTGAACGGCGGCAGCAGAAACACCCCGGCGGCGAACGCGAACAGCCAATACAAGCGCGTCATCGAACGCAACATCCCGCGCCATTCCAGCAGGCCGACGAACATGAAAATGATGAACACCGCCTGTAAGAACCAGAAGTGGTTGATCGGCACCCAGAACGACAACAACGCATCGATCACCCCGACGTCCTTGTTCACCCCCGGCCCCACCGCCTGCAACACCGAGAACGGCACGCCGACGCAAAACAGCGGCACGATCAGCCGCCGCACCTTGCCGCTGAAGAACGCGGAAAAGTCATTGCCGCGAATTTTGTAGATGGAATAGATGTAGCCGGAAATAAAGGTGAACAGCGGCATGCGCACGTACACCATGGAGTCGGCGATCACCCGGAACGGCGAGCCGATATCGATTTTCAGCCCCCCGCCCAACGGGCCGATGACGTGATAGAGCACCAGCAGCAGGCACGCCAGGCCGCGCAGGGTTTCGATCTCCAGGGACTTTTTCTTGCTCGACATACAGCACCCGCCTCAATTCAGAACTCTTGATTCAACCCGCACCGGTTTGTTCGCGCGCAACATCAGACCCAGGCCGACAAACAGCACCGGCACCACCATGGAAAAGTGCCGGGCGAAGGAGCCGAAGTCCGGTTCGAACAACCCTTGAACCAGCAAAAACGCCAGCGGAATCGCGATCAGTTCCTTGGGTTTGGTCTCGATCGGCGCGCCTTTGTAATCCGTGGAGGTGATGACTTTGAACAGCAGCAGCGCGGTCATGATCATCAGCGCGACGAAGATCACCTGCCCCGGCCCCGACAACAGAATCAGCTCCACCGGGAACGACAGCCGGAAGAAGATGATCATCGAGTCCAGCGCCTGCGAGACGAAATCACTGCCACTGAGCCACGACACGATCAGCGATTTCGAGCCCTCCTCGCCCGCCGTGCGCAACTCGTTGTTGCTCGCGCGGATCGACGACACCGGAAACCCCAGCGCCAGCTGAATCGCCGTGGCCACCGCCAGGTAAAACAGGAACAGCATCAGGAAGAAGGTGAAGCGCGACACGTACTTTTTCATCACGCAGACGCCGACCCAGGACAGCGAAAACAGAATCCAGTAAGGCCGGATCAGCACGCCGTAGATCACTGCCGAGAGGAAAAAACCGCCACGGTATTTGCGCGTCAGCGCGCTGAACAAAATGCTCAGCACCGCCACCGACACGATGATTTCCTTGGTCAGGTTTTCCAGAAAAAACGAACGCACCACACCCCACAGACACAGGGTGCCGAAGATCGCCAGCGGCATGCGCCGGAACACCACCACCGGAATCGCCGTGAGGAAGAAATTGCAGAACATCCCGTAGGCCCAGGCGTTGGTCAGGTTGATCCCGGTGGGCCGCAGCAGGAACGCCGAACACTCGTAGGAGGAGCGGTCCGGCGAGAACGGGTTCCAGAAATTGCAGTTGTCCGCCCGGGCGTACGACGACCACAACGTCATCGCATCCGGCCCCGGATCACGCGGAATCAGCAGCGGCATCGCCACCGACAGAAACAGCCCGGTGAACAGAATCAGGAACGACAGCGAGGAATCGAGTTTGCGCCCGCGAAACTCGATGCATGGCAACTTCAACCCCATGCCAGCGCCCCTTTTGCACGGGTCGCCCGGGTCAACAGAGCAATCACGCCAAGCTGCACGATGATCGCGAAGACATTGCCCCACGCCGCGCCATAAATCGAATAGTGCTTGATCAGCAGGTAGCTGACCGGCACCGACACCAGCAGACAGATCGCCGCGCTGGCGAATGACACTCGACTGTTTTTCGAGGCGATCAAACCGCCCCAGACGATGTCGCCGATGGCCCGCAGGGCAAAGGAAAAGATCAGCACGCCGAGGACCGCGTTATCCGGACGCGGCACGCTGGTGGCGACGTAATCGAGCACCACGTTGAAGAACAGATAAATCAGCACGGCCACCGCCGCCGATACCACCAGCGAGCGCATCACCCATTGGTTGACGAACAACTGCCGAACCGTGAACGCCTGTTGATCAGCCTGAAAGCGCTTGGCGAGTACCGGAATGCCGACCACCGCCACCACGGCATAGGACAACGCCTGCAGGGTGTTCGCCGCCGACCACGCATACACGTATTTACCGAGGCTGGCGTAGGGTTCGAGATCGGCGATCAGAAAGCGTTCGGCGTACTGACTCAACGCGATCAGACCCGTGCCGAAATAGAACGGCAGCCCGGCTTTCCATACGGTCGCTGTCGCCAGCGTCTCGCTGACGCGGCCCTTGTGCACGCTCACCACGATCAGGTAACCGGCGACGATCACCAAGACGTTGGCCGCGACCCACAGCCACAGCACACTGGCGATGCCGGACACCCGGTCGAGCATCATCCCGCCCACCGCCAGCAACGCCCACAGCCCGGTCTTGATGAAAAACAGCAGCGCGCCCGCCGTGGCTTTCTGCGCGGAAAACACGAACGAGTTGATTTCGAACGACAGGTGTTCGGTCAGCAGCACCAGCGTCACGCAAAGGATCAGCGCGGTGGTCGCCTCGACCTGCTGGAACAGTGAATAAATCCCCACCGTGACCAACGACAAAACCAGCCCGACCGCCAGGTACAGCAGCAGGACTTTGTCGACCACTCGCCGCGAGCTGCCGCCGACACTGATCAGCCGATTGATCTCGGAACTGAAACCGACGCTGTAGAACTTCGAGGCGATCAGCGAAGCCGCGACCACCACCCCGTAAAACCCCAACGCTTCGTAGCCCAGGTAATGGGTGATGGCGAGCACCAGCAGAAACTTCGCACCTAAAGCTCCGCCGCGCAGCAGCAGGCGAAATATCATCGAACGATCCCTTTGATGATCTCGTCCATGGCCACGGTTTTTGCCTCGATCTCGCGGCAGGTGTCGGTCAGGCGTTTGCCGAAATTCGACAGCGCGTTCGGCGCGTAAACGGTGTTGATGATGGTGTCGACATTGATGTCGCCGCCATTGATCACCCAGTCTTCCACGCCCATGTCCTGATAAGCGCCGAAGCCCTTGCGCTCATAGCTGATGTGGTACGCCGGGACCCCGGACAGCAGCGATTCGATGGCGCCGTGCAGGCGCACCGAGATCACCAGGTCCGGCTGATATTTGGCAATCGTGGCTTTCAACGACAGCAAGTCTTCAGTAATGCCCAGTTCGCGATAGAACGCACCGTCATCGTTGCCGCGAACGGCGCTCTGCACGGCGCACACCACTTTGCTTTTGTTCTTCAGGCGCTGCAGCAGCAACTTCAGGTTGGCGACGTAGGCGACCTTCTTGTCCTTGCTCCACTCCGGCGGCTTGCGCAGCACCACGCACACGGTGGCCGGCGACGCGGCGCAGCGGGTGAACTTGGGTTGCTGGAGGATCTTGCCGGCCAACGACTGCACCGCCAGATCCGGCGCGCGGTAGACGTTTTCGCAGGCATCGAACATCGCCGAGGAGCGGTTATCGCGCACGAACACCGCGTCGGCGCTGGCGTAGTGCTCGACGATCTTGCGGCTCTCACCATGGAACGGGCCGATACTTTGCGGCAGGTACACCGACGGCACCTTGCTGAGAATCGCCGTTTCCAGTTGCTTGGCGTGGCCGAGCTTCAGCTTGATGTGTTCGAAGGCACTTTTGGAGCGCATGTAGCCGCCACCCACACCGACGATCAGATCAGTCTTCTGCAACAGATCCGCCAGGCCGGCATACGACTGGTTGAGGAACACCGCCTGCTTGACCCGACCCAGGCCCTTGGCCGCCATCACTGGCGCGTCGAAACGCGGGTGCGGCAAGTAGGCGAAAGATTGCGGGTCGGACGCCACGACGTTGATCGAAGTGTCCTCGCCAAAGTTGCGCTGCACCAGCGCGATGGCCAGATCGACGAGCAGGCCGTCACCGGAGTTGGACGCACTGTAGCCATGCAAAATCGTTACGTTCATAAGCTGAGTTCTACTTAATAAGTGGGAGCGCAATACACGTCATAGGTCTGGCGAATCATCAGTGCAGCGCTGAAACGTTCGCGCACGATGTTCCGGCCTTCGCTGCCGAGGTCGAGCAACCGCGGCTTCTGGATTCGCGCCAGCACATCGGCCAGCGCCTGGTGGTCACCGGTGGGGAAGACATAGCCGGACACTTCATGGGTGACCAGTTCGGGCAGCGACGTGCAATTGCTGGCGATCACCGGCAACCCCATGGCCATGCCTTCCAGCGGCACCATGGCGAAACCTTCCCAGCGACTCGGGACGATCAGCGCGTCGGCCCGTTGATACAGCGCGTGCACTTCGGCAGGCGTGACCCACGGCAGGTACTCGACCGCGTCCATCTCCGGGCATTCAACCGTGTCCTCGTTGACCGCACTGCCGACCACCGTCAGTTTCAGATCGCTGCGCTGCACCTTGGCGAAGGCCTTGAGCAGCACGTCGAAGCCTTTCTGGTAGTCGAGGCGACCGACGAACAGCAAATGAATCGGCTCGGGACTATCAACCTTCGGCGCTTCGTCACGCTGATGGATGCCGTTGTAGATCAGCTTCATGCGCTTGCGCTGAATGCCGAAGCGCGCCGCCTTGTCCATCTCGTAACGGCTGACGCAGATGATCACGTCAGTGACCCGCTGCAGGACCCGTTCGATCCACGCGTAGAGCTTCTGCTTGATCGGCGAGCTTTCCATCAGGAACGAAAACGCGTGCGGGCAGTAGACGATTTTTGGTCGACGCCATGGTTTGAGCAGCACGCACACGCAACGGCCGATCACCCCGGAAAAGGTGCTGTGCAAATGCACCACATCGGGTTTTTCCTTGAGCATCACCCGGGTCAGTTGCCAGGCGAAACGCAGCAGTGAGCGCACATCGCGGCCGCTGCGTTCGAACGTGCGAATCTGTCGTTCATCGATGCCGTGCAGCTCTTTTTGCTGATCGAGCGGCACCAGATAGACCAGCTCGTAATTCGAATCCTGACCTTCGGGGGAAGCCGAGATGGTGCGGATAACGGTGGCGACCCCACCTTTTATCGTTTCAGCCACGTGCAGTATTTTTTTCACAACCCACCCACTTCCTTGCCTGTAAGGACAATCGCTGACACTCAGGATTTGTCGGACGCGTATTCGTAGTTGTAATAACCGTAGCTACCGTTGCCGTAGGAGCTGGCTGTGCGCTTCTCGACGCCGTTGAACACCGCGCCCTTGAGCTCGATGCCGTTCTGGGCGAAGCGGCGAATGGTTATTTCAATCTCTTTGGCCGGGTTCACCGCAAACCGGGTGACGATCAGGCTGATGCCGGCTTCGCGCCCGACAATCGCGGCGTCGGTCACCGCCAGCAGCGGCGGCGTGTCGATGATCACCACGTCGTAGCGCTCACTCAGTTCGGCCAGCAGGTCGCGGAAGTTGACGTGCATCAACAGCTCGGAAGGATTGGGCGGAACCTGCCCACGGCTGATGAAGTGCAGGTTGTCGATTTCCACCGTATTGACGGCCTGCTCGATGCTGCAACGCTTGGCCAGCAGGTCCGACAGGCCATTGTCGATCGGCACATTGAGCGTCTTGTGCAGATGGCCCTTGCGCATGTCGGCGTCGATCAGCAAGACGCGCTGACCGCTTTGCGCCATGACGGCCGCGAGGTTGGACGAGACGAACGTCTTGCCGACCTGCGGGCTGGGGCCGGAGATCATGATGCGGTTGTTGGTCGAATCCAGTGCAGCGAAATGCAGACTGGTGCGCAGGCTGCGGATCGACTCGATGGACAGGTCGGTCGGATTGCGCAGAGCCAGCAGAGAGGCCGGCGTCTGCGCCGTGCTTTTGACCCGCACTTTCTTACTGTCCTCTTCGCGCTGCAAGACGCTGTAGGGAATCGAGGCGTACACCGGCAACCCGAGCTGCTCGATGGCTTCCGGCCCTTCCAGGCCTTTGCTCAGGGATTTGCGCAGCAGCACCAGGGCCACACCGACAAAAGCACCGAGGAAGGTTGCGATCAACACAATCAGGGCTTTTTTCGGTTTGACCGGGCTGGTCAGGTCGACATCCGCCGGATCGACCAAACGCACGTTGCCCACCGCACCGGCGCGGACGATGTCCAGCTCCTGGGATTTGTTCAGCAACTGCGTGTAGATCTGCGAAGCCACTTCCACATCGCGGGTCAGGTTAAGCAGCTCCTGCTGCGTGGCCGGCAGATCGCCGACTTTGCCTTCCAGCGCCTTCTGCTGCTGGGTCAATTCACCGATCTGCGACATCAGGGCGCGATACGCCGGATGCTGCTTGGTGAATTTGCGATCGAGTTCCGCCTGCTGCATTTTCAACTCGGAAATCCGCGTTTCGAGCGCGACGGACTGACCGAGCACCGACTGGGTTTCCAGGGAAATATTCACGGTCTTGCCGTGGGTCTGGTAGGCGTTGAGCGCATCGCTGGCCTTGGCCAGATCACGTTTGACCTGCGGCAACTGGCTTTGCAGAAACGCCAGGCTCTGCGCCGCTTCCGCCGAAGTACGGCGCACGTTTTGGTCCACGTACAGCGCCGCGATCTTGTCGAGGATCTTCACCGCCTCGGCGGCGTCGGCACTGGCCAGCGCCAGACGGATAATCCCCGATTCCTTGCCCTGCTCGGAAATATCCAGCGCATCCTGGTAACCCTGAATGGTCACAATCCGTGGATTGCGCACCACTTCAAATCGGGTGCCCGGGTTGGCCGACAGCTGAGCGATCTGCCCCTCTACCCCGTCCTGCGCGAAGGCTTCGCCCGCGACGCCCTCGGCCAACAGGTTGTCGTTGTCATCGAACAACTGAAAGTGCTGTTGGTCGCCCGCCACCAGCGTGAGCTTCTTGCCCATCAGCTCTTTGGGCAGATTGAGCCGGGTGAACTCCAGACGCTGACCGCCCCAGGCGTAGCTGTTAAAACCGAAACGCGGCGGCGCCACGCTGAACTCGGTTTCGCCGCGATAACGCCGGGCGAGAAAACCGCCGATGACCGGGAAGGTGTTGGGGGTGACGTCGATGTCCAGACGCAGGTCGTCGACGGTTTTGCCGATCACCGCGCGGGACTTGATGATGCCGATTTCGGTCACCGACGGCGATTGCCCGCCGAGCATGCTGCTGAGGTCGGAAAACCCGAGCATGTCATTCTTTTTCGGTTCGACCTGAACCAGCGCGTTCGCCAGGTACACCGGCGTCGCCAATACCGCATAGGCTACGCCGGCGGCCATGAAGGCACCGGTGAAGGCACCGATCAGCCATTTCTGGTCGATCAAACTGCCAAATATGCCGAGAAGATCAATAGTGTCTTGATCGTTATCACGGCTGGCGATTACTGACGGTAACTGCATAAGTCTGTTCTTACCATTCACTGATCTGAAGAATATTCATCAATGTCCGAGGCGCTGCGCCCACGAGCTAACAGCATCTTCAATCAATGCATGGGCATGAATAAAAGCGGCCTTACCTTGACGATACGGATCCTGTATTTCTCGTTCACTCTGCCACTTGCCAAGAAGAAACACTTTGCCTCTGGCGTGAGAGGCAATCTTCAGCACCTGATTCACATGTTGTTTTTCCATGACCAGAATCAGGTCCGATTCATTGACAATATCAGCGGTCAATTGCCGCGCCGTGAAACCCTCGGCACTGTGGCCGCGGGCTTCCAGAACCTGGCGCGCCGACGCTTCCATGCCTTCACCAACCCGCGCCGCGAGGCCTGCGGAGGTCACCGAGATCGTTGAGGGAGTCAGCGCGTTACGCAGTAGAAGTTCTGCTGTCGGACTTCGGCAAATATTGCCAACGCACACAACCAGGATATTTCTGAACAAGGTTTACTTTCCTGTGTAATATCATTCTGCCAACATCCAGTGCGGTTATTAATGAACCCACTAGATCATTCTGCACTCAGAAATAGATTCGCCCTGTTAATACCAGCGTATTAAGTACCACAGCGCCAAAAGTCGCCCAAACGGAATTACCGGACTAAAAATAACTGTGATTTTCAGAGCCAGGTTTCCTGACAAAAACTAACATTTACGCACTTAGTTCAATTGTCAGTTTCGAATCGGTTATCACCCGATACTTTTCGCCGTTGTCACTTCTCACCGGAGAACCGACATGAAATCAGCACCTCTCAAACGACTGGGCGCTTTGACCCTGTTGCTGCTGGCTGCAACCGGCCACAGTCACGCCAATGAACTGTTCCCGGCCCTTCCCGCCAATAAAACCGTTGGTGTTCAGGTCAAGGTTCAGACCTTCTCCGCCGCTGACGCCCAGCAGATCAAAGCCACCGGCTTCAGTTTCGTGCGCTTTGGCGTCTGGACAGACAGCCTGGCCAGCGCGACGTATCAAAAGCAGATCAGGGACGCCTTCGCCGTGGCCCGCGCCGCTGGCCTGCCGGTATTGATGACCCTGCGCGCGACCAAGCCCTTACCGACCAATGATCTGACGAGCGCCGGCGTCGCGTACGCCAACGCGCTGACCAGTCTGGCGACGACCTACGGTTCGCAACTGGTGGCGATTGAACTGTGGAACGAGCCGGACCTGGGCACCTACTGGCCGACCGGCAATTTCGACACAACGTTCGTGCCGTTCATGAGCGCGGCGTGCAAGACACTGCAGGACCAGCCTCCGGCCGCCCCGGTGATCGGTTTTGGCTTCGCCCGGCCACCCACCGCCGGCTCGGCGTCCACGGTGGCCCTCAACCGGATCGTCAGTGAATACCCCAAATGTCTCAGCGCGATCTCCTATCATCCGTATGGCATGACGGGCACGCAGATCAGCAACGCTCAGGCGTTCATCCAGCAGAACTTCCATCTGCCGGGAGTGATCAGCGAATGGGGCATCTCGGCGCTCGCCTCAAACGGTGGGACCGAGGGTCAGGCGAGCAAAATCAGTGCGTTCGTCGCCGATATCAAAACCCGCAACATTGCGCTGACCTCGATCTACGAATGGAAAAACAGCGACACGGGCAGCAACGACCGAGAGAAGAATTTCGGCCTGCAAACCTCCGACGGCCAGGCAAAACCAGCCGAATCCGCAGTCAGGACCCAGTTGGACCCGCAATAGCCCTCTCTCAACGCGCTCAAGGGGCGTTAGCCGTCAGTTGCTTTGAACCTGCGGCCGATTTTGGCATCGTATTCATCGATACCGCGTCCCGCCTTTCAAACAGCCGTTTTCAGGTTGTTGCCACCGGGGAACCCGTTACGCCTTGATGCCCTTGAGTGGCTGTCAGCGCTCGGGTAATGTCGTCAAACCCACAGGACAGAGCACACCCATGACTTCCAAGCTGGAACAACTCAAACAAATGACCACCGTGGTTGCCGACACCGGCGACTTCGAAGCGATCGCCCGGGTCAAGCCGGTCGACGCCACCACCAACCCTTCCCTGCTGCTTAAAGCCGCAGCCATCCCGGCTTACGCCGAACTGCTGAACGCGTGCGTCAGCGACTGCAAGGGCGACGTAGGCCTGGCCAGCGACCGTTTCGGCGTCGCCGTGGGCCAGGAAATCCTCAAAGTGATCCCGGGCCGTATCTCCACCGAAGTGGATGCGCGTCTGTCGTTCGACCAGGACGCCGTGCTCAAGCGTGCACACCGCCTGATCGAGCTGTACGACAAGGCCGGCATCGGCCGTGACCGCGTGCTGATCAAGATCGCGTCCACCTGGGAAGGCATCCGCGCGGCCGAGATTCTCGAGAAAGAAGGCATCCAGACCAACCTGACCCTGCTGTTCTCCTTTGCCCAGGCCGCCGCCTGCGCTGACGCCGGGGTGTTCCTGATCTCGCCGTTCGTGGGCCGCATCTACGACTGGTACAAGAAGGCCAACGGCAACGACTACACCGGCGCCGATGATCCGGGCGTACAGTCGGTCACCCGCATCTACAACTACTACAAGTCCAATGACTACAAGACCGTGGTCATGGGCGCCAGCTTCCGCAACCTGAACCAGATCGAGCAACTGGCCGGCTGCGACCGTCTGACCATCAGCCCGGACCTGATCGACAAGCTGGCGGCAGACACCGGCAAACTGGAGCGCAAACTCGCCCCGGGCCACGCCGGCGAAGCCCGCCTGAGCCTGAACGAAGCGCAGTTCCGCTGGTTGTCCAACGAAGACGCGATGGCCACCGAGAAACTGGCTGAGGGCATCCGTCAGTTCGCCCGAGACCAGGAGAAGCTCGAGGCGCTGTTGCAGGCCAAGCTGTGATTTGAGCGGTTGAAATGCAAAAAGGGCGAACCCGTTAAGGTTCGCCCTTTTTTATTGGTGCGATTCAGTGGCAAATGATGATTGATGGCAGGAGATGACCCTGTGGCGAGGGGGCTTGCCCCGTTCGGCTGCGCAGCAGTCGCAAAGCCTGCAAACCAGTCTATCCACAGAAATTCAGTGACGTGGTTCAGGGCCGCTTCGCAGCCCAACGGGGGCTTGCCCCCTCGCCACAGAGGCCACTCAGTGTCTTTCGAGGGCATTCACCAGATCATGAAAGGCTTCACGGTTGGAATCGTTCAGGCCCATGAGGATCTTGTGCGCTTCGAGCACCTTGATCCGCACCACTTCTTCAGACTGATCCTGATCCGGCAGGTCGTCCAGGCACTCGGGGCACGGCACCGGGTGGTTGACGATGTTGAACACCTGCTCGAAGCCCATCGACTGCAGCAGACGCGTGATGTCTTCGTGGGTGGTGACGACAGTCGGCAGCAGGCCGACCTTTTGCCGCGACAGGATCGACAGTTTGGCCAGCAGGCCCAGGGTGGTGCTGTCGATGCTACGGGTTTCGGTCAAATCGATCACGATCGCGTTGAAATTCAACGCGGTGAAGATTTTCTCAATAGTCGCATCCAACGCCGAACACAGGGTCAGGCGAACTTCACCGACGAACTTCAGGACGAAGGTGCCGTCCTGCTCGGCGAACTGGATTCTACCGGTACTCATTGAAGGTTCCTGCTCAACACCAACAGGGCGATATCATCCGGCATCTCCCCTAGCGTGGCCAATCCAAACACTTGCCGCAGACCATCCAGGCTGCCGCCCGCCGACTTCACCCGTTGCGGCAAAGCAGCTTCTTTTTCTTTGAGCGTAGGTTCTGGCAATAGATCCAGAATGCCGTCGGACATCAGCGTCAGGCTGAAAGTCGGTGGCAGCTCAAGCACGTGATCTTCGTAGGTGGCCTCGTTGAAAAGGCCTACCGGCAAACCGCGGCCTTCGAGGTAACGAACACTGTCAGGCGTGTACAACACAGGCAACGGCAGATGGCCGCCGATGCTATAGGTCAACAAACCGGTCTCCTCGTCGATGACTCCACCGACCATTGTGACGTGTTTGCCCAGCTTACAGCTGATCAGCCCCCGGTTGATATGACCAAGGACTTCCGAAGGCTTGAATTCCGGCAAGGTGCCGTTGCGCTTGGACTCGAACAGCAAGCGCGTGGTCATGAACTTCAGCAGCACGGTGACGAACGCTGAAGAAGCGCCATGGCCCGATACGTCGGCCAGGTAGAACGCCACCCGACGCTCGTCAACGCGGAAATAGTCGACAAAATCACCCGACAGGTACAACGACGGGATGATCTGATGTGCAAACTGGAACTCGTCGATGCGCCACGGGCTTTCCGGCAGCATGTTCATCTGCACCTGGCGACCGGCATTCTGGTCTTCCTGGAGCAGGTTCAGGCTGGCTTCGAGCTCGCGGTTGGCCTTCTCCAGCTTCTCGCGGTAGCGCTGGTTCTCCAGCAGCAGGCGCGCACGATCAAGCGCGCGACGCACCGAGTGCTCGAGCACGGCGAGGTCTTCGAGAGGCTTGATCAGGTAGTCCGCCGCACCCAGGCGCAGCGCCTCGACCGCGTCGTTCATCACGCCGGCACCCGAAACGACGATCATCGGTGTTTGCGGTGACCGCTCAGTGACCTGACGGATGAGTTCAAGACCGCCCATCTGCGGCATGCGCAGATCGCAGATGACCAAGTCGGGCTTGTCTTGCTCGAATACCTGAAGACCCTGTTGGCCGTTGCTGGCCTGCAGGACGCTGAAACCACTGTCTTCCAAATAGGCCGCGAGGCTCGCGCGTACTACTTCGTCATCATCGATTATCAGCAGCGTGGCACTGGTTTTTGGCATGTGGGCAAACGGCGCCAGAATTAGGTTGGCGTAGCAGGCGGGGCATCGGCCCGGCTCAGACTACTGGATTCGCTTTCTAGCCTCTCTGCTGCACCGCTTTCGAGCATTGGCCCGGAACGCGATTGCACCAGAGGTGCCCTTCTAAGGCGCAGACGGTACTCCCATCCGCGGGGCGTTTCAAGCATGCGCCGATGGTCGCTCGACGACTTTACTTGTCAAATCACCGAGAGTTATAAGAACAGCTCAAACCGTAACCCAATGGAAGGACAAAGCCATGAGTCAAACCGGTCGGGACTATAGCGAAAAGCGCGATTTCATCCGCATGCGGGTCGATGCCGATGTCGTGTTGATTCATGAGGGTGATGAGGTTGCAGCGATGTGCATCGATCTCTCAAGCAGCGGCATGCAGGTCGAGGCACCCCGGCAGTTCGCGGTCGGCGACCGTTTGAGCGTGCGTATCGATTCCGATCATGCGGCCCTCAGCGGCCTGGAAGCCGAGACCGAAGTGGTCTGGGTCAAGGCGCAGGATGGCAACAACCAGAAGCTCGGTTTGAGCATTCTGAAGATGAAATAGCTGCACACAAAAAAGGCGACCCTGAGGTCGCCTTTCTGTTTTACCGGTCGCGATTAAAAATCGTCTTCGACCTGGCCATCCTTCACTTTGAACTCGCGGTTCTGCAAGTAAGCGTTGCGGATGAAAGTGTACTTGTCGCCACTGATCAGCTTCTCGCTCGACAGCAGGCTGGCGCGGGTATCGACGATGTTCAGGCCGAACACCGAGTTACGCACCGGCACGTCGTTCATGTAGCGGTACGGACCGGTGTAGCTGTCGACGTACTTGGAAGGTGCGTCACGCAGGGTGCTTGGGCCCAGCAGCGGCAACATCACGTACGGACCGCTGCCGACGCCCCAGTAACCGAGGGTCTGGCCGAAGTCTTCGTCGCTGCGATGCAGGCCCATTTTGGTGCCGACGTCGAAGAAGCCCAGCAGGCCGAAAGTGGTGTTGAAGATGATCCGTGCGGTATCGACACCGGCCGCTGCAGGTTTGGCCTGCAGAATGTTGTTCGCCAGGTTGGTCACGTCACCGACGTTGCGGAACATGTTGTGAATGCCGTCTTCGAGGAACTGCGGCGTCACGTATTCATAGCCCTGGGCCAGTGGCTTGAGCGCGTAGGTGTCGACGAAGTCGTTGAACTGGAAGATCGGGCGGTTGACGCTTTCCCAAGGGTCTTCTTCCGTCGCGGCGTTGGCAGCGAACGGAACCAGCAAGACGCTGGCACATACACAAAGCTGAGCGAGAGGGTTGCTCCAGCGCATAGAAAAGCTCCTTGGATTTTACTGGCGCGGGCACCGTCGGCCCAGGCGTTAAGACCGCTAGTATAAGCGCAAAAGCCATTTTGGGCAGTCTACCCGTGAAGAGTCGTGTAGGAGAATTCCTGAAAGCCCCTTCACACGTTTGTCATCCAACTGTCACCGGTGTCCCCTAGCCTCATGACTATTTCAGGGACGTTTTCCATGTCACACGCTGAAGCCTTGCCTGTCGCCGCACCCGGTCTGACCGCCGTGCTGTTCGGACTCAGTGGTTGTCTGGTGGATTTCGGTGCCCGTGCCCATCAACACGCCAGCGCGCTGCCCGAGCACGCAGACGTCACCCCCGGTGCCCTCGACAGCCTGCTCAGTTTGCAACGCCAGCAGATTCCCTGTGCCTGGCTCGATGAGTTGCCCCCTGCCCTCGCGCAACCGCTGTCGGCCTCGCTGCCGGCGTGGATCAAACCGACGCAACATTCAGCAACAATCAATCCCTGGCCGGCGCCGAACGCCTGCTGGCAAGCGCTGATGGGCTTGAACGTCAGTCGTCTGGACGGCTGCGTACTGGTCAGCGGCGAGCCACGCTTGCTGCAATCGGGCCTCAACGCCGGGTTGTGGACCATTGGCCTGGCGTCCTGCGGTTCGCTGTGCGGCCTGTCGCCGAGCGAGTGGCAAGCCCTGAGCCTGAAGGAACGCGAACAGCGGCGTGGCAAGGCGACCATGCAGTTGTTCGGGCTGGGCGTGCATTCGGTGATCGATCATCTGGGTGAGCTCGACACCTGCCTGGCCGACATCAACCTGCGTCGCCTCAAAGGCGAAAAGCCCTGACCGGGATCATGCAGGTTGGAGCAGAGTGGATTAATCTAAAGGTCAGCCATAGACCTTTGGCGCGCGGCTGCGGTCAATGCCAGTGCCTCTTGATAAAAAGGAACCCCACATGCCCGCCCAAGAACTGCAAAAACAACTCGACACCCTGCGCGAGCAATTGGAGCAGAATCCGCCGCTGTCCGAAGCCGAGCGTGAAGATCTGCATGCGCTGATGGCGCAGATCGAATCGGAAATCAAACTGGAAAGCGCCACGCAGGACACCAGCATCGCCGATGGCGTGAACCTGGCGGTGGAACGCTTTGAAGTGGAACACCCAACTATTGCCGGCACCCTGCGCAATATCGTCAATGCGCTGGGCAGCATGGGTATCTGATTTCCCAAACACAAAAAGCCCTGTCAACGATGACAGGGCTTTTTCATTTCGGGACTGAAAAGATCGCAGCCTTCGGCAGCTCCTACACGGGATCGACGTACGACCTGTAGGAGCTGCCGCAGGCTGCGATCTTTTGATCTTACTGACGGACCAGACGGTGGTTCGGCAGTTGTACAGATTCAGTGCTGCGATACGGGTTGATGTCCAGTCCGCCGCGACGCACATACCGCGCAAATACCGTGAGTTTCTCCGGCTTCAGCAGACGCTGCAGGTCGAGGAAAATCCGCTCCACGCACTGTTCGTGAAAGTCCGAGTGCTGGCGGAAGCTGACGATGTACTCCAGCAGGCTGGCGTGATCCAGTGCCGCGCCGCGATATTCCACCACCACGCTGCCCCAATCCGGCTGACTGGTCACCGGGCAGTTGGATTTGAGCAGATGGCTGTGCACGCTCTCTTCGACAATGCGCGAATCATCGCAACGCAGCAGTTCCGGACGCGGATGCTCATAGTTGCTGACGCTGATGTCCAGATCGTCGATGCACACGCCCGGCAGAGCCACGACGCCTTCGCCTTCGACATCCTTCAAGCTGCGCACCCGCACGCCCACTGGCTTGCCGGCAGCGGCCGACAGGTCCTTGACCAGCGTCGCTTCCAGGCTGGCGATGTCGGCAAACGGCGTCTGGTTCAGCGAGTTCAGGTACAGCTTGAACGACTTGGACTCGATGATGTTCGGCGAATCGGCGGGAATACTGAACTCACCAATCGCCACCACCGGTTTGCCCGACGGCAGCAGCCACGACAATTCGAAGCAGTTCCAGAAATCCACACCTTTATACGGCAGGGTGTCGGCGGTCAGGCCCAGTTCAGCCCACTTCGCAGTGCGCGGGATCGGGAACAACAGGGACGGCGTGTACGTGGCGATGTATTCGCTGGACTTGCCCAGCGGCGAATGTTCGGCTGCGGGATGCATGGCGGAAACCTGACTGAAGAATCAGCGGATTCTATCAGCCTTTGCTCCCGCCTTTGAGTGCTTACTGACTGACAGTCAGTTTGCCGACCATGCCGGCCTGGTAATGCCCGGGAATATTGCAGGCGAACTCCAGGCTGGTGGCCTTGCTGAAGGTCCAGGTCAGTTCGGCGGTTTTGCCCGGCTCGACCAGCACGCTGTTCGGGTCATCGTGCTTCATGCCGTGCCCCATGGCCGCGTGATCCATGCCCGCCATGTCGTGGGACATTTCTTTCATGCCGGTAGGCGTGAGCATGCCGCTTTGCTGCATCTGCAACATTTCCTGCTGGTGCCTGGCATGCATTGCCGCGTCACCGAGGTTGAATTCATGCAGCAACTGGCCTTTATTCACCAACACAAAGCGAACGGTCTCACCGGCCTTGACCTGAATCGCCTTGGGGTCGAACGACATGTCGTTCAGCACCACTTCGATGCTGCGGGTGGCCTTGGCGGCCGGTGCCGGTTGGCCGAAGTCGTAGGTGTACGCGGGTGCGGCCCAGACAGGTGAACTCAGCGCCAGCAAACAGGCGACGACGGTCAGAGGGGTGCGCAAAAACATAGTCATACTCCAACAAGATAAGGTTCAGCCTGTGGGAAACTCTAGCCCGTCTGCGCTGGCAGCTACCTGACAGGCAGATTACAACTTTGTCAGGTTGGCGCTTGTCGCCAGCGCTCACGGTATAAAGCTTTCGTTTCCCAAACCTGAATCAACCCGAGCCGCCCATGAAACTGCTGATCGTCGAAGACCAACCGAAAACCGGCCAATACCTGCGCCAGGGCCTGACCGAGGCCGGGTTCAACACGGAACTGGTGGCCGACGGTAACAGCGGTCAGCAACTGGCCTTGAGCGGTGATTATGCGCTGCTGATCCTCGACGTAATGCTGCCCGGACGCAGTGGCTGGCAGATCCTGCAAGCGGTGCGCAGCGCCGGCCTCGACACGCCGGTACTGTTTCTGACCGCCAAGGACGCCGTGGAGGACCGGGTGCACGGCCTCGAACTCGGCGCCGACGACTATCTGGTCAAACCGTTCGCCTTCTCCGAACTGCTGGCCCGGGTGCGCAGCCTGTTGCGGCGAGGCAGCGCGACGCCGCAGGAAACCAGCCTGCAACTGGCTGACCTGCGCCTGGACCTGATTCGCCGCCGGGTCGAACGCAGCGGCCAGCGCATCGACCTGACCGCCAAGGAGTTCGCCCTGCTGGAAATGCTCCTGCGCCGTCAGGGTGAAGTGCTGCCGAAATCGCTGATTGCCTCGCAGGTCTGGGACATGAACTTCGACAGCGACACCAACGTGATCGAGGTGGCGATCCGCCGTTTGCGCCTGAAGATCGACGATGATTTCCCCAACAAACTGATCCACACCGTGCGCGGCATGGGTTACGTGCTTGAAGAGCGTCCGGCGTGATGCGTCGTCTGTCCCTGAGCTCTCGCCTGGCCTTGCTGTTCGCCGCTTGCACCGCCGTGGTCTCGCTGTTTGCCGGGGTGCTGTTCAGCCGCGCCAGCGAAGCGCACTTCGTCGAGCTCGACCAGCAACTGCTGGACGGCAAGCTGATCGGCCTGCGCCGGGCCTTGCAGGATGTTCAACCCGGTCAACGTGAGGCGCGGCTGGCCGATGAATTGAGCCGCCAGGCTGATCTGGCGCTGCGCATTACGGACAGTGACGGCCAACGCTGGTACGACAGTTCGACGCAGATCCCCACGGATTTGCCGAAACAATCCGGCCTGGTGACCGTGAGTCAGGCAGGCACTGATTATCGGGTGCTCAACGCCCCGCTCTACCCGGACAAAACCGACTCGCCGCAATTGACGCTGTTGCTGGACATCACCCACCACCAACACTTCCTGCAACGCATGCAGCATCTAATCTGGCTGACCGTCGGGCTGTCGGCGCTGGCCACTGCGCTGCTCGGCGCCTGGGCCGCGCGCAGCGGTTTGCGTCCGCTGCGGCGCATGAGTGCGATCGCCCGTGGGATTTCCGCACAATCACTCAATGCCCGACTGCCGGAAGCGCAAATGCCGCCAGAACTTGCGGAAATGGCCCACAGCTTCAACGCCATGCTCGGACGCCTCGACGACTCGTTTCAACGGCTGTCGGCGTTCTCGGCCGACATCGCCCATGAACTGCGCACACCGCTGTCGAACCTGCTGACTCACACTCAGGTCACCCTCACCCGCCCGCGTCCGATCGAAGACTATCGCGAAGCCCTGCACAGCAACCTCGAAGAGCTGCAATGGATGGCACAACTGGTCAACGACATGCTGTACCTGGCCAAGGCTGACCATGGCTTGCTGATGCCCAAGCGTGAGGCGCTGGAACTGGCGGATGAGAGCGATGTGTTGCTGGAGTTTTTCGCGCCATTGGCCGAGGACGCCGGAGTGACGCTGAGTCGCGAAGGCCACGCGCGCATCGAGGGCGATCGCAGCATGCTGCGTCGGGCCTTGTCGAATCTGCTGGATAACGCGCTGCGCTTTACCCCGGCGGCTGGCAGCGTGCGCCTGTCCATCGTCGATCAGCCGCACGCCGTGCAGGTGTCGGTCGAGAACAGTGGTGACGGAATTTCAGCCGACCTGTTGCCGCGGCTGTTTGACCGGTTTTATCGGGCGGATCCGGCGCGGCAGGAAGGCAGTAGTGAACATGCGGGGCTGGGGTTGGCGATTACGCAATCGATCGTCCGGGCGCATGGTGGGCAGATTCGTTGCGAATCGGCTGCGGGGTGGACGCGGTTTGTGATTGAGTTGCCCAAGGGGGAATGAGACCGTTCATTGCGGGCCCATCGCGAGCGGGCTCACTCCTACAGGGAAATGCATTCCAACTGTAGGAGTGAGCCTGCTCGCGATGGCGGTAATAGAGCTTACGAATATCTCAAGGCGTGAGCCGGTTCGATTTTCGCCGCCCGCAAGGCCGGATACACCGTCGCCAGGAAGCTCAGAATAAAGCCCGCCGAGCAGATCAACAGCACATCCCCGCCCTGCAATTCCGAGGGCAGGTTGCTGACGAAATACACGTCGGAACTGAAGATGTGCTGCCCGGTAACGCGCTCGACCCAGCCGACCATCTCACTGACGTTCAGCGCGGCAATCACGCCCAACACACCGCCAATAATGGTGCCGACAATGCCGATCACCGTGCCCTGCACCATGAAGATCGCCATGATCTGCCGTGGCGTGGCGCCGATGGTGCGCAGGATCGCGATGTCCGCGCCCTTGTCGTTCACGACCATGATCAGCGTGGCGATGATGTTGAACGCCGCCACCGCAACGATCATCAGCAACAGCAGGCCGATCATGGTTTTTTCCATTTTCATCGCGCTGAACAGGCTGCCCTGGGTGTGGGTCCAGTCGTCAGCCTTGAAGTCGGCGCCCAGGCCTGCGGCGATGTCCGAGGAGACTTTCGGCGCGGCGTACAGGTCCTTGACCGCCAGGCGCACGCTTTGCACCTGATTCGGCTGCCAGTGCTGCATGGTCGCCGCATCGGCCACGTGGATCAGGCCCATGGAACCGTCCAGCTCGGCACCGACCTTGAACACACCGACCACGTTCAGGCGCTGCATGCGCGGGGTGATGCCACCCGGTGCGGTGCTGACTTCCGGCACGATCAGGGTGATCTTGTCACCGACGTTGAGGCGGAAGCGGCGCGCGGTGATTTCACCGATCACCACGCCGAATTCACCCGGTTTCAGGTCATCGAGACGACCCTGCACGATGTGCTGGGCGACGATCGACACCTTGCCTTCCTGAGCCGGGTCGACGCCACTGATCTGAATCGGCTGCATCAAGCCCTTGTAGGACAGCATGCCTTCCATCTCGGTGAACGGCACGGCGGCAGTCACTTCAGGATTTTTCAGCGCGGCGGCGGCTACCGGCTGCCAGTCATCAATCGGCTTTACGCCGACGATGGTCGCGTGCGGCACCATGCCGAGGATGCGCGAGCTCATCTCGCGCTGGAAGCCGTTCATCACCGACAGCACCACGATCATCGCCAGCACGCCGAGGGCGAGCCCGATCATTGAGGTCATCGAAATGAACGAAACAAAGCGATTGCGGCGCTTGGCGCGGGTATAGCGCGTGCCGATAAAGATCGATAACGGTCTGAACATTCGCTGGGGCACCGTATAAAAATAAAAGACCCGATGCCTTTACAGGCACCGGGTTTCGGTCGGTCAGATGGCGGTCAGGCAACCTTCCTGCAATTGCAGGACGCGGTCCATCTGGCGGGCCAGGTTCATGTCGTGAGTCACCACCAGGAACGCCGTGCGCATCGAGGTGCTGAGTTCCAGCATCAAATCCTGAATGCCTTCGGCGGTGTGGGAGTCAAGGTTGCCGGTGGGCTCGTCGAGCATCACCAGGCCTGGATTGTTCACCAGCGCCCGGGCGATCGCCACACGCTGGCGTTCGCCACCGGACAGTTCCGCCGGTTTGTGCTCCAGACGATGGCCCAGCCCCACGCGCTCCAGTAACGCCGTCGCGCGCTGACGCGCTTCTGGGATCGCGGTCTTGCCGATCAGCAGTGGCATGCAGACGTTTTCCAGCGCGGTGAACTCCGGCAGCAAATGGTGGAACTGGTACACGAACCCGAGGGCACGGTTACGCAGCAGGCCACGCTTCTTCTCGCTCAGGGCCGACAGTTCTTCACCGTCGAGCCAGACGCTGCCTTCGGTTGGCGTGTCGAGGCCGCCCAACAGGTTGAGCAAGGTACTTTTGCCCGAACCGGACTTGCCGACGATCGCCACACGCTCGCCTGGGTGCAACTCCAGTTGCAGACCGGCCAACACTTGCACCGACTCCGGGCCTTCCTCGTAGGATTTGCCCAGGTTGCGGCAGCTCAAGATTGCTTTATCACTCATGCCCGACTCACTCATAACGTAGCGCCTCCGCCGGCTGGGTGCGCGCGGCACGCCAGGCGGGATACAGGGTGGCGAGGAAACTCAGGACCAACGCAGCGGCGCAGACCATGACCACGTCCTGGCTCTGCACCTGCGACGGCAGGTAATCGATGAAGTACACGTCGGCGTTGAGGAACTTGTGACCGATCAGCCCTTCCAGTGCCGAAATCGCGGCGCTGACATTGAGCGCGGCGAAAATCCCGACCACGGCACCAATCGCCGTACCGACCACGCCGATCACCGTGCCTTGCACCATGAACGTACGCATGATCGTCCCCGGCGTGGCGCCGAGGGTGCGCAGAATGGCGATGTCGCCCTTCTTGTCGTTCACCACCATCACCAGCGTGGAAATGATGTTGAACGCGGCCACCGCAACGATCAGCAGCAACAGCAGCCCGATCATGGCTTTTTCCATGCGGATCGCCTGATACAGGTTGCCGTGGGTACGGGTCCAGTCGCGGGCATAGTAATGGTCTTCGCCAAGCTGCTGGGCGATGGTCCAGGCCACACGCGGCGCCTGGAACAGATCATCGAACTTCATCCGGATGCCTTGCACCTGATCAGGCTTCCAGCGGTGCATCTTCGCCAGATCCTGCAGGTTGGTGACACCCAGGTAACCGTCCAGCTCACCGGCGCCGACATGGAAGATGCCGACCACGGTGAAGCGCTTCATGCGCGGGAACATCCCGGCGGGGGTCACGCTGACTTCCGGCGCGACGAAGGTGACCTTGTCACCGAGGCCCACGCCGAGTTTGGTCGCGGCCTTGTCGCCGATCACGATGCCGAAGCTGCCCGGCGTCAAATCGTCGAGTTTGCCCTGCTTCATGAAGTTGTCGATGATCGACACATTGCGCTCGAGCGCAGGGTCGATCGCATTGAGCAACACCTTGGACACCTGGCCGTTGTTGGTCAGCAGGCCCTGCATCTGGGTGAACGGCGCAACGGCCGTCACCTGCGGGTTGCGTTTGACCTTGGCGGCCAGGCTTTGCCAATCGTTGATCGGTTCGCCGGTTTCAAGGGTCGCGTGGGGCACCATGCCCAGCACACGGGTGCGCATCTCATGATCGAAGCCATTCATCACCGATAGCACCACGATCATCACGATCACGCCAAGGGCGAGCCCGATCATCGAAGTCAGGGAAATGAATGACACAAAATGATTGCGACGCTTTGCACGGGTATAACGCGTGCCGATAAATACGAAGAGAGGTCTGAACATGTCGGGGCTTGTTCGGAGGGAAAAGGAACGTCCTTGTGGCGGGGGTCGATAACCAGCTTTACACTCAGACCACCGCCGCTACCATGGGTTCGCCATGTCGACATTAGATGAAGAAGATCGCCGCGAATACTACCGTATCGAGGACATGATCGCACTGGAAATTCGGCCCCTGTCAGCTCCCGAAGCCGCAGGCCAGGAAGTGTTGCAGGATGCTTCCCCGTTGTTCAACCTGCTCAGCGAACTGCACCTGAGCGAATTCGAGTCGCAGCACCTGCTGCGCCAGATCAGCGAGCGCGACCGGGCCATCGCCGCGTTCCTCAAATCCCAGAATAAACGCATCGACCTGCTCAGTCAGGTAGTCGCCCTGACCGTGCTCGGCCATATCGGCGAGCCACAACCGGTGATCATCTCCGAAGGCGGGATCGACTTTCAGCACCCGACCGCGCTCGCCAACGGCGCGCACTTGTCGGTCAAACTGGTGCTGATGCCCCAGGCACTCGGCCTGCTGCTGCGCGCCCGCGTCACCCATTGCGATCGCAAGGGCGACGGCTACGACGTCGGCACCGAGTTCGAACACTTGACCGACGCCCAGCGCCAGTTGCTCGCCCGTTATATCTTGCAGAAGCAGGCCCAGGAACGACGCCTGGCCCGCGAACAGAACGAATCCGGCATTTAAATTAAGGAAGCACCGTGACCCTCATCTACGGCCACCGCGGCGCCAAGGGCGAAGCACCGGAAAACACCCTGATCAGTTTTCAGGAATGTCTCAAGCACGGCGTTCGCCGTTGCGAACTGGATCTGCACCTGTCCAAGGACGGCGAGCTGATGGTGATCCACGACCCGACCCTCAAGCGCACCACCGACCGGCGCGGCAAGGTGGTCGAGCACACCGCCGCCGAACTGGTGACCTACGACGCACGCAAGGGCGGCCCGGGCTGGATCAAGCCATGCCCGATTCCAACATTGGAAGAGTTGTTCGAGAAATGCGATTTCGAGCACTGGCAGTTGGAGGTCAAAAGTGCCTCACGCACCCGCGCGGCGACCACTGTGCTGGCGATTCGCGAAATGGCCCAGCGCCATGGCTTGCTGGACAAGATCACCATCACCTCGAGTTCGCGGGAAGTGCTGAAAGCGGCACTGGACCTGGTGCCGGACGTGTCGCGTGGACTGGTGGCCGAATACGCCTGGCTCGACCCGCTGAAAGTCGCGGCCAGCTATGGCTGTGAGATTCTGGCTTTGAACTGGACGCTGTGTACGCCGGAACGCCTGCAGAAGGCGCAGCGTCAGGGCCTGCATGTGTCGGTGTGGACCGTCAACGAGCCTGCGCTGATGCGCAGACTCGCCGACTTCGGCGTTGACAGCCTGATTACAGACTTTCCCGGTTTGGCCACTGCCACCCTCGAGAATTGCTGAAATCGGTCTCCCCGGCCGGCTCAGGCCACCGGCCGGAGCCCGTCAAAAAAGCCGGTTGAGGCCGTCGTATGCCGCTACCCGATAGGCTTCGGCCATGGTCGGGTAGTTGAACGTGGTGTTGACGAAGTACTTCAACGTGTTCAGCTCGCCCGGCTGGTTCATGATCGCCTGACCGATGTGCACGATCTCCGACGCCTGATAACCGAAGCAGTGAACGCCCAGCACTTCCAGGGTTTCACGGTGGAACAGGATCTTCAGCATGCCTTGCGGCTCGCCGGCGATCTGTGCACGCGCCATGCTCTTGAAGAACGCCTTGCCCACTTCGTACGGCACTTTGGCCTGGGTCAGTTCCTGCTCGTTCTTGCCGATCGAGCTGATCTCCGGAATGGTGTAGATGCCGGTCGGCACGTCATTCACAAAGCGCCAGCTACCGTTATCGACGATGCTGCCGGCTGCCGAACGACCCTGGTCGTGGGCGGCACTGGCCAGGCTCGGCCAGCCGATCACGTCACCGGCGCCATAGATGTTCGGCACGCAGGTGCGGTAGGCCTCGTCGACTTCGATCTGCCCGCGGCTGTTGACCTTGACGCCGATGTTTTCCAGCCCCAGCTGGTCGGTGTTACCGGTACGGCCGTTGCACCAGAGCAAGGCGTCGGCCTTGATCTTCTTGCCGGACTTCAGGTGCAGGATCACGCCGTTGTCCACGCCTTCGACACGGTCGTAGTCTTCGTTGTGGCGCACGGTGATGTTGTTGTTGCTGAAGTGGTAGCTCAACGCCTGGGAGATTTCCGAGTCGAGGAAGCTCAGCAACTGACCACGGTTGTCCACCAGTTCAACCAGCACACCCAGACCGCTGAAGATCGAGGCGTATTCGCAGCCGATCACGCCGGCGCCGTAAACGATCAGTTTGCGCGGGGTGTGGCCGAGGCTGAGGATGGTGTCGCTATCGTAGATACGCGGGTGGTGGAAATCGATGTCCGCCGGGCGATACGGGCGCGAGCCGGTGGCGATGATGATGTGCTTGGCCACCAGTTTCTCGACCACGCCGTTGGCGCAGACCACTTCGATGGTTTGCTCGTCAGCGAAGCTGCCGGTGCCGAAGAACACGTCGACGCGGTTACGGGCGTAGTAGCCGGTACGCGAAGCGACTTGTTTGGAAATGACTTTCTCGGCGCTTTTCAACACGTCCGGGAAGGAGAACCAGCGCGGCTCGCCGATCGCCCGGAACATCGGGTTGGTGTTGAACTGCATGATCTGCCGGACCGAGTGACGCAGAGCCTTGGACGGGATGGTACCCAGGTGGGTGCAGTTACCGCCGACCTGGCGACGGCTGTCGACCATCGCCACCTTGCGCCCTGCTTTGGCGGCGTTCATTGCCGCGCCTTCTCCCGCCGGGCCGGAACCCAACACCACCACGTCGTAGTTGTAGACAGCCATGCGTACTCCTCAGAACAGGCCGCGGTGCCAGCAGCACCAGCGGCTAAATCACGCCGAATCGCGGCGCGAAGGAACAATTGGGGGTCAATAAAGAACCCGGACACAGTCTATAGAAGCGTCAACGCCGCGCACATTAACCCTTGGTCGCGTCGTAGGCTACTTTTGCCTGCACTACAACGCCAGCTTTCGTACTGTTCTCAGTCAACTTTTGCGCCACTGAGGCGCTCGAAAGCCGCACTGGTGCGGATGACGAAACCTGTATCGGCACGAATCACGAAGAATGCACCAATGTCATGTTTTTCGGCATAGTCCCAGGCCCTTTCCGGCCCGAGAATCAGCAACAGCGTCGATAGTCCATCGGCCATCAACGCTGAAGGATGAATTACCGTGACCGACGCCAGGTCGTGTAGGACCGGTGCCCCGCTGCGCGCATCAAAGGTGTGGGAATAGCGCCGACCGTCCTGCAGGAAATAGTTACGGTAATCACCGGAAGTGGACACACCGTAGCCATCGACACTGATGACGCGCTCGGCCACCTGCTGATCGTCACGCGGCTCCTCCAGCGCGATGCGCCATGCCGAGCCGTCGAGTTTTTTGCCCTTGGCCCTCAGCTCGCCCGTGGCTTCGGCGAGATAGTCATGGATGCCCATGGCTTCGAGTCTGGCGGCAATGGTGTCGACGGCATAGCCGGCGGCGATGCTGTTGAAGTCGACTTCGACAGCGACGTCCTTGCACAACTGATCACCCTTGATGTGCAAGTGCTGATGGCCGACCCGCTGCATCACCTCGGCCAGTACAGCGGTATCAGGGACCTTCTCTTCTCGACCTTGCGGGCCGAAACCCCACAAGTTCATCAGCGGCTCGACAGTGAGGTCGTAGGAACCTTCGCTTTGTTCTGACAGTTGCTCGCCAACCCGAACCAATTCGAGCACTGGCGCGGGCATTGTCTGACAGCTGTTGGCGGGCAAGGCATTGAAGCGTTCGATCTCGGAATCGCTGCGGTAAGTGGACAATTGTCGATCGACTTCGACGAGGATGCCCTCCACTTCCCGACGAACTTGTGCGGAATCTGCAAGACCGGTGTGGCGCACGTATTTGATGGAATAGGTGCTGCCCATGGTCGGCCCGCCGAAGCTCTCCATGGAATCACCATCGCCGCAGCCAGCCAACAGGCTGACCAGCAACACAAGCCCAAACCATCGTCCAGTGAACAATTCTTCATCTCCCCGCAAAACCGCGCCGGCCATTATGGATCAAAGGGCCCGCTCGCTCCCAACGGATGCAACGCGTTTATAAAATCCAATAATGAGTAACTGAAAATGTCCTCCACCACGGGCAAAGGCAAAGCGATTTTTCGCGTTGTCAGCGGCAATTTTCTCGAGATGTTCGATTTTATGGTCTACGGCTTCTATGCCACGGCCATCGCCAAAACCTTCTTCCCGGCCGACAGCGCCTTCGCCTCCCTGATGCTCTCCCTGGCGACGTTCGGTGCCGGCTTCCTGATGCGGCCATTGGGGGCAATCTTCCTCGGCGCCTACATTGACCGTCATGGTCGTCGCAAGGGTCTGATCATTACCCTCGCGATGATGGCCTCCGGTACGATCCTCATTGCCTGCGTGCCGGGCTATGCGACCCTTGGGGTAGCCGCTCCACTGATCGTGCTGTTCGGCCGCCTGCTGCAGGGTTTCTCGGCCGGTGTCGAGCTGGGCGGAGTCTCGGTGTATCTGGCGGAAATCGCCACACCGGGCCGCAAGGGCTTTTTCGTCAGTTGGCAGTCCGCCAGCCAACAAGCGGCGGTGGTATTTGCCGGATTGCTCGGGGTCGGCCTCAACCACTGGCTGAGCCCGGAACAAATGGGTGACTGGGGCTGGCGCGTGCCGTTCCTGATCGGCTGCATGATCGTTCCGGCAATCTTCATCATTCGTCGTTCGCTGGAGGAAACCCCGGAATTCCAGGCGCGAAAACATCGCCCTACCCTGCGGGAAATCGTGCGCTCGATCGGTCAGAACTTTGGCATCGTTATCGCGGGCATGGCACTGGTGGTGATGACCACGGTTTCGTTCTACCTGATTACCGCCTACACCCCGACCTTCGGCAAGGCTGAACTGCATCTGTCGGACTTCGACGCGCTGCTGGTGACGGTGTGCATCGGCCTGTCGAACTTCTTCTGGCTGCCGGTGATGGGTGCGGTATCCGACAAGATCGGCCGCAAGCCGTTGCTGCTGGCGGCGACCATTCTGGCGATCCTGACCGCTTACCCGGCATTGTCGTGGCTGGTGGCGAACCCGAGCTTCAGTCATCTGCTGATTGTCGAACTCTGGTTATCGTTCCTGTACGGCTCGTACAACGGCGCGATGGTGGTGGCGCTGACCGAAATCATGCCGGTGGAAGTGCGCACCACCGGGTTCTCACTGGCCTACAGCCTGGCGACCGCGACCTTCGGCGGATTCACGCCGGCGGCGTGCACTTACCTGATTCATGTGCTGGACAACAAGGCTGCGCCGGGGATCTGGCTCAGCGGTGCGGCGGTGCTGGGGTTGATTGCGACGCTGGTGCTGTTTCGGGGCAACAAGCATGAGCTGCGGACTGTGCAAGCGGCTGTAGCCGGCGGTGCCCGATAGGACGTCATCGCTGGCAAGCCAGCTCCCCCAGGGGATTTGTGAACCACGCAGATCGCCCGTGGGGGCCAGCTCTGGCACTACATGTCTAAATGACCTTAAAGAAAAGATCGCAGCCTTCGGCAGCTCCTACAGGATCAATTGCGATTCCTTGCAGGAGCTGCCGAAGGCTGCGATCTTTTGATCTTCTCCAAACAAAAACGCCCCGACCTAGGTCGGGGCGTTTTCATTGGCAGCGAGTGCTTAGCGCGGGAATGCTGGCGGGTTTACACCGGCCATGTCTTCCATCACGCGAACCACCTGGCAGCTGTAGCCGAACTCGTTGTCGTACCAGACGTACAGAACAACGCGATTGTCCTGAACGATGGTCGCTTCAGCGTCGACCACACCGGCGTGACGCGAGCCCACGAAGTCAGTGGACACCACTTCCTGCGAGTTGACGAAGTCGATTTGCTTGTGCAGATCGGAGTGCAGCGCCATGTAGCGCAGGTACTCGTTCATCTCTTCACGGGTGGCGGCTTTCTCAAGGTTCAGGTTGAGAATGGCCATCGACACGTTTGGCGTCGGAACGCGGATCGCGTTACCGGTCAGCTTGCCGGCCAGCTCAGGCAGGGCCTTGGCAGCAGCGGTGGCAGCACCGGTCTCGGTGATCACCATGTTCAGCGCGGCGCTACGACCACGACGATCACCCTTGTGGAAGTTGTCGATCAGGTTCTGGTCGTTGGTGTACGAGTGAACGGTTTCGACGTGACCGTTGATGATGCCGAACTTGTCATTCACAGCCTTCAGCACCGGCACGATGGCGTTGGTGGTGCAGGACGCGGCGGACACGATCTTGTCGTCAGCGGTGATTTCGTTGTGGTTGATACCGTGAACGATGTTCTTCAGCTTGCCTTTGCCAGGCGCAGTCAGAACAACGCGGGCGACACCCGGGCATTGCAGGTGCTGGCCCAGACCATCGGCGTCACGCCATACACCGGTGTTGTCCACCAGCAGCGCGTCTTTGATCCCGTACTGGGTGTAATCCACCTCGGTCGGGTTCTTCGCGTAGATCACCTGGATCAGGTTACCGTTGGCAGTGATGGTGTTGTTTTCTTCGTCGATGACGATGGTGCCGTTGAACGGACCGTGTACCGAATCGCGACGCAGCAGGCTGGCGCGTTTGGTCAGGTCGTTTTCGGCGCCTTTGCGCACGACGATGGCACGCAGACGCAGACCGTCGCCACCACCGGTTTTCTCGATCAGGATGCGCGCCAGCAGACGGCCGATACGACCGAAGCCGTACAGCACAACGTCAGTGCCTTTGCGCGCCGAAGCGTTTTGCTGGCCAACCACATCAGCCAGTTCCTCACGCACGAACTGCTCGGCGCTGCGGCCATTGCCTTCGCTGCGGAATTTGAACGCCAACTTGCCCAGGTCTACCGAGGCCGCGCCGAGCTTGAGCTCGCTCATGGCCTTGAGCAGTGGGAATGTTTCGTGGACGGAGAGTTCGCTGTCGTCGGAAGAACGGTGGCGAGCAAAGCGGTGAGCTTTGAGAATCGCGATGACAGACTGGTTGATCAGGCTGCGGCCATAGATCGAGCTCACCACGTTGTTATTGCGGTAGAGCTGACCGATAAGCGGAATCATCGCTTCTGCGAGTGCTTCACGGTCGATCCATTCACCAAGACACTGGTCGGGCTTCTGAGTCACGGTAACCTTCCACATGTAGGGGCAGAAAAAAGGGGCTACATTATGCCGCCGAGAACCTCTTGTAGCAATGCGCACTTGTCGCACAATCGGCAACAAAATTCCGTTCAAAAAAATTACGCACCTCGCCAGCCCAGTAAAACCGGGGCTTCCAGCGCAGTCAATTTTTCGACGACTGTTAGACGATGTCTGTAACCCTCCGTAACACCAAGCGATTTCGGCACTACATAACCCTGAAAAAAGTGCTCGTTTTTATGGTTACCACTACATTTCGCGCAAACAGCGAAGATAGACGCAGTCTGCAACTGACAGGCGGCACCGGACGCCGCTACAATTACCGACTTTGTCGCAAAGCCTGGAGCTCAACCTTCCGTGCCCGTTCTGCGTCTACCGCTTCTCCCTGCTGCGGCAGGTAAACAGCATTGGGGCAACCTTCCCGGTGCTGCCCTGAGCCTCGCGATTGCCGAGGCTGCCAGCGCTGCCAAGCGCTTCACCCTGCTACTGACCGCCGACAGCCAGAGTGCCGAACGGCTGGAACAGGAGCTGAGTTTCTTCGCCCCGGATTTGCCCGTTTTGCATTTTCCCGACTGGGAAACCCTGCCCTACGATCTGTTCTCGCCGCACCAGGACATCATTTCCCAGCGCATCGCCAGCTTATACAGGCTGCCGGAACTGGCGCACGGCGTGCTGGTGGTGCCAATCACCACCGCCCTGCACCGCCTGGCGCCGACCAAATTCCTGCTCGGCAGCAGCCTGGTGCTGGATGTCGGACAGAAGCTCGACGTCGAACAGATGCGCTCACGGCTTGAAGCCAGCGGCTATCGCTACGTTGACACGGTCTACGAGCACGGCGAATTCACCGTTCGCGGTGCACTGATCGACCTGTTCCCGATGGGCAGCAAGCTGCCGTACCGGATCGACCTGTTCGACGACGAAATCGAAACCCTGCGTACCTTCGATCCGGAAAACCAGCGCTCTATCGACAAGGTCGATTCGGTCAAGCTGCTGCCGGCTCGGGAATTCCCGCTGCAGAAAGATGCGGTCACCCGCTTCAAGGCGCGTTTCCGCGAACGTTTCGACGTCGACTTCCGGCGCTGCCCAATCTTCCAGGACCTGAGCAGCGGGATTACCCCGGCCGGTATCGAGTACTACCTGCCGCTGTTCTTCGACGAAACCTCGACCCTGTTCGATTACCTGCCGCAGGACACCCAAGTGTTCTCGCTGCCAGGCATCGAGCAAGCGGCGGAAAACTTCTGGAACGACGTGCGCAATCGCTACGAAGAGCGTCGCGTCGATCCTTCGCGTCCTTTATTGCCGCCCGCCGAATTGTTCCTGCCGGTGGAAGACTGCTTTGCCCGGCTCAAGAACTGGCCGCGCGTGGTCGCCAGCCAACAGGACGTGGAAACCGGCGCTGGCCGTGAACGCTTCCCGGCCCAGGCGCTGCCGAATCTGGCGATCGAAGCCAAGGCCACGCAACCGCTGGCGGCGCTTTCAGCATTCCTCGACGAATTCCCCGGACGCGTGCTGTTCACCGCCGAATCGGCGGGCCGTCGCGAAGTCCTGCTGGAGCTGTTGGAACGCCTGAAGCTGCGCCCGAAAACCGTCGACAGCTGGCCGGACTTCGTCAGCAGCAAGGATCGCCTGGCGATCACCATTGCCCCGCTCGACGAAGGCCTGATGCTCGACGACCCGGCGCTGGCGCTGGTGGCCGAGAGCCCGCTGTTCGGTCAACGGGTCATGCAGCGTCGCCGTCGGGAGAAACGCGCCGATGCCAACAACGATGCGGTGATCAAGAACCTCACCGAACTGCGCGAAGGCGCGCCGGTGGTGCACATCGATCACGGTGTCGGGCGCTATCTGGGCCTGACGATTCTGGAAATCGACAATCAGGCCGCCGAGTTCCTCACCCTGGAGTACGCCGAGAACGCCAAGCTCTACGTGCCGGTGGCCAACCTGCACCTGATCGCGCGCTACACCGGTAGCGATGACGCACTGGCGCCACTGCACCGCCTCGGCTCCGAAACATGGCAGAAAGCCAAGCGCAAAGCTGCCGAACAGGTGCGCGACGTTGCCGCCGAACTGCTCGACATCTACGCCCGCCGCGCTGCTCGCGAAGGCTACGCGTTTGCCGACCCGAAAGCCGATTACGCCACGTTCAGCGCCGGTTTCCCGTTCGAAGAAACCCCGGACCAGCAAGCGACTATCGAAGCGGTGCGCGAAGACATGCTCGCACCAAAACCGATGGACCGCCTGGTCTGCGGCGACGTGGGTTTCGGCAAGACCGAAGTCGCGATGCGCGCGGCGTTCATCGCCGTGCACGGCGGCCGTCAGGTGGCGATTCTGGTGCCGACCACCCTGCTCGCCCAGCAACACTACAACAGCTTCCGCGACCGTTTCGCCGACTGGCCGGTGACCGTGGAAGTGATGAGCCGCTTCAAGTCGGCCAAGGAAGTCAACGCCGCAATCGCCGACTTGGCGGAAGGCAAGATCGACATCGTCATCGGCACGCACAAGTTGCTGTCCGACGATGTGAAGATCAAAAACCTCGGCCTGGTGATCATCGACGAAGAACACCGCTTCGGTGTCCGTCAGAAAGAACAGCTCAAGGCCCTGCGCAGCGAAGTCGACATTCTGACGCTGACCGCCACGCCGATTCCGCGCACGCTGAACATGGCGGTGTCAGGCATGCGCGACCTGTCGATCATTGCCACGCCACCGGCGCGACGCCTGTCGGTGCGCACCTTCGTCATGGAGCAGAACAAGAGCACGGTCAAAGAGGCCCTGTTGCGTGAACTGCTGCGCGGCGGTCAGGTTTACTATCTGCATAACGACGTGAAGACCATCGAGAAGTGCGCGGCGGATCTTGCCGAACTGGTGCCGGAAGCACGGATCGGCATCGGCCATGGGCAGATGCGTGAACGCGAACTCGAACAGGTGATGAGCGACTTCTATCACAAGCGCTTCAACGTGCTGATCGCCTCGACCATCATCGAGACCGGCATCGACGTGCCGAGCGCCAACACCATCATCATCGAGCGCGCCGACAAGTTCGGCCTGGCGCAGTTGCACCAGTTGCGTGGCCGCGTCGGCCGTAGCCACCACCAGGCTTACGCTTACCTGCTGACCCCGCCGCGCCAGCAAATTACCTCGGATGCGGAAAAGCGTCTGGAAGCGATCGCCAACACTCAGGACCTCGGTGCCGGCTTCGTGCTGGCGACCAACGACCTGGAAATCCGTGGCGCTGGCGAACTGCTCGGCGATGGTCAGAGCGGTCAGATCCAGGCCGTGGGCTTCACGCTGTATATGGAAATGCTCGAGCGCGCGGTGAAGTCGATCCGCAAGGGCGAGCAGCCGAACCTCGATCAACCGCTTGGCGGTGGCCCGGAAGTCAACCTGCGCGTGCCGGCGCTGATTCCGGAAGACTATCTGCCGGATGTTCATGCACGCCTGATTCTCTACAAGCGCATCGCTTCGGCCACCGACGAGGAGGGCCTGAAGGACCTGCAAGTCGAGATGATCGACCGTTTCGGCCTGCTGCCGGAGCCAACCAAGAATCTGGTGCGCATTACCGCGCTGAAGTTGCAGGCCGAGCAGTTGGGCATCAAGAAGGTCGATGGCGGCCCGCAAGGTGGGCGCATCGAGTTCGCCGCGCAGACGCCGGTCGACCCGATGACCTTGATCAAACTGATCCAGACTCAGCCAAAACGCTACAAATTCGAAGGCGCCACGATGTTCAAGTTCCAGGTGCCGATGGAGCGCCCGGAAGAGCGCTTTAATACTGTAGAGGCGCTGTTCGAGCGCCTCCTCCCGAAAACTGTTTGAAGGACGCCGCATGCGCCTGTTTCGCTCACTGACTTTGCTACTGACCTTCGTAGCACCGATGGCGTTTGCCGATGACCTGTATCAGGTCGAAATGATTCTGGTGCGGCAGAACGCCGTGCCGGCCATCATCAGCCGCGCTGCACCGGAAGACTGGGCCGCCGGCGCCCAACGCCTGGACGCTGCCAGCCAGCGCACGCCCGCTCTGGGTGAGATTGCCAGCAGACTCAGCGCCAGCGGCGATTACAGTGTGCTGCTGCACAAAGCCTGGCAGCAGACGCTCGGCGAGGCACCGACCAAGGTCGCCGTCAGCGACGGCAAGGAACAGTTCGGTCAGTTCCCGATCGAGGGCACTCTGGAAATGAAACTCGGACGCTTCACCGATGTGAACGCCGACTTCTGGGTCAACCAGATCGACGCCAACGGCATGGTCACCGCCAGCGAACACCTGAAGCAGGACAGCCACACCAAAAACGGCCAGCTCAACTATCTCGACAACGGCCACCTGGCCCTGCTGATCAAGATTACCTCCCTGACGGCGCCCGCCCCACGGCAAGCCCCTGAAGCGATTCCGGACTGATCGAAGTCCTTATGTCCCCGCCCCTGAGTAAACCGTTGGCGCCCTCCTGGGTCAGCCGATTCAAGGAACAGAGCCTGGAGCGTGGCCGCCGTTACGCCCTGGAGAATCGAGTCCGCATCGCCCAGGTCGGCGACGCCACCATCACCGCCAGTTGCGAAGGCTCTGGCGGTAACGTCTACCGTCAGACCATTCACCTGCGCGAGTCAGCCAAAGGCACCCTGCTGCTGGTTGACGCTGCTTGCACGTGCCCGGTGCGCAACAACTGCAAACACTGCGCAGCGGTACTGCTGCAAGTGCAGGAAACCCTCGAATACCCTGCCGCCGCAAAAGACGCTGAACTGCTGGAAAAGCTCCAGGCCGTTCTGGAAAACCGCAACCCCAAGGCACCGCCGCAAGTGCTGGTAGACAACGTGCAACCGGTGCCACGCCTGTGGCTGGCGAGCGTCGAGTTCAGTGCGTTCGAACCGCGCAACGGCAAGATGCAGCGTTACATCCAGCATCGGGCGGCGCTGTCGTTCAGCTATCTGGATGAATACGTCAGCGGGCAGAAAAACAGCGACATCCTGATCCGCCAGGAAACGCAGACCCTGCGGATAAAACGCCACCCCGAAGTGGAACAATCCTACCGCGAACAGTTACGCATCCTCGGCTTCCGCATCGCCACCCGCCAGAGCAAAGCCCTGCCGGAAAGCGCCGGCGAGCTGTACGAGATGGTCAACGACAGCGCCTGGCTGACGTTCACCCTCAACGAACTGCCAAAGCTGCGCACCCAAGGTTGGGAATTGCAGATCGACGAGGAATTCGGTTTCGATCTGACCGCCGTCGACGACTGGTACGCCACCGTCGAACAGACGCCGGAGCGCGACTGGTTCGATCTGGAACTGGGGATCATCGTCAACGGCGAACGCCTCAGCCTGCTGCCGATCCTGCTCAATCTGATGCGCTCGCACACAGAAATCCTCAACCCTGAACGCCTGGCGCGCCGGCGCGATGACGAGCTGATTCTGGTCAACATTCCGCAGCGCAACAGCGAACACGGGCCGCTGCAGGTGGCCCTGCCCCTTGGCCGATTGAAACCGGTATTGGCAACGCTGGGTGAGTTCTACTTGCAGGAGCAGGGTGAAACCACCCTGCGCCTGAGCAAGGCCGACGCCACACGACTCAATTCGCTAGAGGGCATTCCACTGCTGTGGGAGGGCGGCGAACAGATCCGCAGCTTCGCCCAACGCCTGCGCGACATCCGTGATTACACCGCCAAGGCACCAAAGGGCTTGAACGCGACGTTGCGTCCTTATCAGCTCGAAGGGTTGAGCTGGATGCAGTCCTTGCGTCAGCTTGAGGTCGGCGGGATTCTCGCGGACGACATGGGGCTGGGTAAAACCCTACAGACTCTGGCGCATATTCTCAGCGAGAAAAACGCCGGACGCCTGGACCGACCGTGCATGGTGGTCATGCCCACCAGCCTGATTCCGAATTGGCTCGACGAAGCCGCGCACTTCACGCCGCAACTGAAAGTGGTCGCGCTGTACGGGGCCAGCCGTAAAAAGCATTTCGACCATCTGGCCGAGTTCGACCTGATCCTGACCACCTACGCGTTGCTGCCCAAGGACGTCGAACGGCTGGCGCAACAGCCTTTGCACGTACTGGTGCTGGACGAAGCCCAGTACATCAAGAATCCCAACAGCAAAGCAGCGCAGGCTGCCCGCGAACTCAACGCGCGTCAGCGCCTGTGCCTGAGCGGTACGCCGCTGGAAAACCACCTCGGTGAGCTGTGGTCGCTGTTCCACTTTCTGCTGCCCGGCTGGCTCGGCGATGTCAAAAGCTTCAATGCCGACTACCGCGTGCCCATCGAAAAACGCGCCAGCGAAGTCAGACTTCAGCACCTCAATGGTCGGATAAAACCGTTTCTGCTGCGCCGCACCAAGGAGCAGGTGGCCACTGAGCTGCCGCCCAAGACCGAGATCATCCACTGGGTCGAACTCAACGAAGCGCAGCGCGACGTGTACGAGACCATGCGCCTGGCGATGGACAAGAAAGTCCGCGACGAGATCACCCGCAAGGGCGTGGCGCGCAGCCAGATCATCATTCTCGAAGCCTTGCTCAAGCTGCGTCAGGTCTGCTGCGATCTGCGCCTGGTCAACGATGCCACCCTGCCCGCTCGCGGCAGCACCTCCGGCAAACTCGACAGCCTGATGGAGATGCTCGAGGAGCTGTTCGAGGAAGGCCGACGGATTCTGTTGTTCTCGCAGTTCACCTCGATGCTGTCACTGATCGAAGACGAGCTGAAAAAGCGCAATGTCGCCTACTCCCTGCTGACCGGCCAGACCCGGGATCGACGCACGCCAGTGAAAGAATTCCAGAGCGGCAAGCGTCAGATTTTTCTGATCAGCCTGAAGGCCGGCGGCGTCGGCTTGAACCTGACCGAAGCGGACACGGTGATTCATTACGACCCGTGGTGGAACCCGGCGACCGAGAATCAGGCAACCGACCGCGCCTATCGGATCGGCCAGGAGAAACCGGTGTTCGTCTACAAGATGATTGCCCGGGGCACGGTGGAAGAGAAGATTCAGCACCTGCAGAAGGAAAAGTCTGACCTGGCAGCGGGCGTCCTGGATGGGCGCAAGGCCGGGGACTGGAAACTGCAGAGCGATGATATCGAAGCGCTGTTTGCGCCGTTGCCGGACAAGCTCGACAAGCGCTGAGACTTGCTTTGCCAGATAGATCGCAATCGCGAGCAGGCTCACTCCTACAATTGATCTGTGGTGGTCACAAATCTCCTGTAGGAGTGAGCCTGCTCGCGATGCAGTCGACTCGGTCTAAAGCCTGGATCAGCCCTTGAGCACTCGCGCCAACGTCGACTTCACCTTGCCTATTCCGTCATGCAGCGCCTGCTCGATCTCGGCCATGGTGATCACCGCTGTGGTCTTGCCCGCTGCCGGGTTCACCACCAGCGAGAGGCAGGCATAGTCCAGGTCCAGCTCGCGAGCCAGTGCGGCCTCAGGCATACCGGTCATGCCAACAATGTCGCAGCCGTCACGCTCCAGTCGCACGATCTCCGCCACGGTTTCCAGACGCGGGCCCTGAGTGCAGGCGTACACGCCTTGATCGCTGAATTCGCAGCCTTCGGCAGCCAGCGCGGCGATCAATTGCTGACGCAGCGGCTCGCTATAAGGGAAGCTGAAGTCGATGTGGGTAACGTGCTCCAGATCATCGGCGAAAAATGTGTGTTCACGCCCACTGGTGTAATCGACGATCTGATGCGGCACGCAAAAATGCCCGGTGCCCATGGCCGGGTGAATCCCGCCCACCGCGTTGACCGCGATGATCGCCTCGGCACCGGCCTGCTTCAGTGCCCACAGGTTGGCGCGGTAGTTGACCTTGTGCGGCGGGAAACGGTGCGGATGACCGTGACGAGCGAGGAACAGCACTTCCTTGCCGGCGTACTCGCCGATCTGCACGTCAGCCGACGGCGCACCATAAGGCGTATCCACCGCCAGGGACTGGCGAATGCTCAAGCCTTCGAGCTGGGTCAGGCCAGTGCCACCGATGATTGCGTAAACCGTCATAACGAATGAGTCCTTAATCGATCAATTGAGCGTCTTTGAGCGCGCCGATGGCGGTGAGCCAACGCGGATCCTGACGGTAGTCGGTGCTGGCGAACGCCTGTCCGCGCATCCGCGCAATGCGTGCGGACGGCTTGACCTTCATCCGTTGCGCGGCGCTCAGGGCCAGTTCGGCTGCCGCACGATCGTTGCACACCAGGCCCATGTCGCAACCTGCACTGAGCGCGGCTTCGATACGGCTGGCAGCATCGCCGACCACATGTGCGCCGGCCATCGACAGGTCGTCGCTGAAGATCACACCGTCGAACTGCAATTCGCCGCGCAGGATGTCCTGCAACCAGCGACGGGAGAACCCGGCCGGTTGCGAATCGACTTGCGGATAGATGACGTGCGCCGGCATGACCGCCGCCAGTTGCTTGCTGAGTCGGGCAAATGGCACGAGGTCCTTGGCGCGGATCTCGTCGAGGCTGCGCTCGTCGTTCGGGATCGCGACATGGGAGTCGGCTTCAGCCCAACCGTGACCGGGGAAATGCTTGCCGGTAGCGGCCATGCCGGCGCTGTTCATGCCGCGAATAAACGCTCCGGCGAGCAAAGCAGCGCGCTCGGGATCACCCTCGAACGAACGGGTGCCGACCACGGCGCTGCGCTGGTAATCCAGATCCAGCACCGGAGCGAAACTCAGGTCGAGGCCGACCGCCAGCACTTCGGTGGCCATGATCCAGCCACACTGCTCGGCGAGGTATTCGGCATTTGGATTGTCGGCAATGGCGCGCATCGCCGGCAGTCGCACGAAGCCCTGACGCAGGCGCTGCACGCGACCGCCCTCTTGATCCACCGCCAGCAACAGATCCGGGCGAATCGCGCGGATCGCGGCGCTCAGCTCCCGCACCTGCCGCGGATGCTCGATGTTGCGAGCAAAAATGATCAGGCCGCCCACTTCGGGCTGACGCAACAATTGGCGATCCTCGGCCGTCAGCCAGGTACCGGCGACGTCCACCATCAACGAGCCTTGCAGGCCAGCAGTCATAGAGATTCCTTGAAAACGAAAAACCCGTCCCGCACGACATCGCCACCGAGGGCAATGCCCGGCAGGTTGGCGATGGTCATGGGAAACGGGTTCAAAACGAGAGTCGGCATGGGCGGCTAGCTTAGCGGATGTAAACTGCCGCGCCCACCCGTGTGCGGTTAAACCTTGGCGGCCACCGGGGTCGATTTGCTGCGAGGACGCAGTTGCGCGGTTGCCATGGCCGGGTCGGTGACACCGCTTTCGGCACGCATGCCGGCTGCGAGGAACGGCACCATCAGGCGCATCACCTGTTCGATTGAGGTGTTGACGCCGAAGTCAGTCTCGGCAATCGCACGCAAGGCCTTTATCCCCGACATGCTGAACGCCGCAGCACCGAGCATGAAGTGCACGCGCCAGAACAGCTCGATAGGTGGAATGCGCGGCGCTGCTTCGTTGACCAACAGCATGTAGCGACGGAATACCTTGCCGTACATGTCTTCCAGGTAACGACGCAGGTGACCCTGACTCTGGCTGAACGCCAAGCCAAGCAAGCGCATGAAGATCGACAGGTCGTTACCGCTGCGCGGCTGAACAACCAGCGCCTGCTCAACGAGGATTTCCAGCAGCTCTTCAAGCGTCGGCTTGTTTTCAGGCTTGGCCTGACGCCGCTCCAGCTCTTTGTCGAGACTGAGGCAGAACGGCCCGAGGAAGCGCGAGAAAACCGCCTGGATCAGCGCCTTTTTGGAGCCGAAATGATAGTTCACCGCCGCCAGGTTGACGCCGGCCTTGCTGGTGATCAAACGCAATGAGGTTTCGGCGAAACCTTTCTCCGCGAACAACTGCTCGGCAGCATCAAGAATGCGTTCAACGGTTTCCGACTGGGCCATGGCTACTCCGCCTGACAAACACTTGTTTGAAACATACGTTTCAGCCTGTGCCTTGTCAAGCCTGCCAGTTCGTTTTGGGAATGGTCGGTCAGCTATTTAACCACACTCGCCCGACGCATTAATAAGCACGGCAGCCGACCGTCCGGCGGCCTGCAAAAAAACGGGCATTGCCAAGACCGCTTCACTGTATATAATCCCAGTCACTGTATAAAAAGACAGAGCGATCAATATGCTAAAGCTGACGCCACGCCAAGCCGAGATTCTGGCCTTTATCAAACGCTGCCTCGAAGACAACGGCTACCCGCCAACCCGCGCGGAAATCGCTCAGGAGCTGGGCTTCAAGTCGCCCAACGCGGCAGAGGAGCACCTCAAGGCTCTCGCCCGCAAAGGCGCCATCGAGATGACCCCCGGCGCCTCTCGTGGCATTCGAATCCCGGGCTTCGAAGCCAAGGCCGACGACTCCACCCTGCCGATCATTGGCCGGGTCGCTGCCGGTGCTCCGATCCTCGCCCAGCAGCACATCGAAGAATCCTGCAACATCAACCCGGCCTTCTTCCATCCCCGCGCCGATTACCTGCTGCGCGTACACGGCATGAGCATGAAGGACATCGGCATTTTCGACGGTGACCTGCTGGCGGTGCATACCACCCGCGAAGCACGCAATGGTCAGGTCGTCGTGGCACGCATCGGCGATGAAGTGACCGTCAAGCGCTTCAAGCGCGAAGGCAGCAAGGTCTGGCTGATTGCCGAAAACCCTGAGTTCGCCCCTATCGAAGTCGACCTGAAAGATCAGGAACTGGTGATCGAAGGCTTGAGTGTCGGCGTAATCCGCCGCTAAAGGAGGCTTTATGCAGTTCCCACACACACCTCAGCAAACACAACTGCCTTTATTCGAAGCGTTTCTGGCACAACCGATGGCGCCGACCCTGAAAGACGTGGTCGAGCGCCCCTGGAATGCCGAACCGGAAGTATTCAGTGAGCTGTCACTGCGCGGTGCGGCGGGGAACTGCCTGAACCTGCTCGCCCCGATCCTTCGCGAATTGAGCGAGGATCAGGACGCGCGCTGGCTGACGCTGATCGCCCCTCCCGCCAGCCTGACCCAGACCTGGCTGCGCGAGGCCGGCCTGAACCGCGAACGCATCCTGCTGCTGCAGCCGCGGGGCACGCAAAGCGCTCAGCAACTGGCCTGCGAAGCACTGCGCCTGGGTCGTAGCCATACGGTGGTGACCTGGCTCAACCCGCTGAACACCGGCTCGCGGCAACAGCTGATCAGCGCTGCACGCACGGGCGACGCTCAGAGCTTGAACATTCGATTGGGTTGATTCACTTGTAACGCGCGCTGTGTGAAGCGCATGGCTTCTCCAGGGACAGAGAAGCCGACTTGATGCGGTATCGGCAAACGCCGAAAAGCAGCGGGGATCAGTGAAGAACCCGCGGCCCCTCTTCCTTATCAAATTCGCCTTCAACCATGCGACCGGCCATCTGCACGCCGACGCTCAACATCGCTTTGGCGATTTCCACGTGCTGGCCTTGCAGGAACGCCTTGGCATCCTCGGAGAAATCCAGCGTCACCAGAGAACCCTCGTCCTCAGCCCTGCGCAGTTCGATTCGGCCGTCTGGTAACTCGACAATTTCTAGAAAGGACGTTGGCATATAGGTCTGTTCTCCACGAAAGGCAGGGATTATATAGACATCATTCAGGCTTCGCTCGGGATCTTGACCAGCAGCATGTTTCAGATTGCCACCGTGTCAATTGCCCTCAGCATTCGTTCAAGCCTTCGCGAAAACGGATCGCCAGACCTTTGAGATTCTGCCGCCAGCTCTCCAGCTCTTCGCGACTCAACTCCTGCGGCGCCTCTTCTTCGTCCAGATTAACCGCCTGAATCAATGGCTGTGTCACATCGCCTTTTGGCTTGTGTGGAACCCGTGGCGGCTGGAACAACGCCGAATGCGCCGCCAGCAGTTTTGCCAGCCAGGTTTCAGGATTGCCGGCCAGCTCCACCATCTCGGCCAACTCAGGGATCGCAATCGATTCCAGAACTTCGCGAGTCAGTAGCGTCTCTGCCCGTGGCGCATTGGCCTGAGGCAGTCGGTAGAAACCGGCAATCTCATGGCACAACCCCAGGAGCGCGCCGTAGAGGTGAAACAACGCCGATTCACGCCCTGCCTGAATCAACGCCAACGCGTTCATCGCCCGGCCTTCTTCGGCGCGGGCCAGAGCTTCCAGCGACAGGCCGGCGAAATAGATCTTCTGATTGGTGCGGGTATAGAGTTCGTGCGCCATGCCGGCAGTCTCCACAGCGAAATAATTGCGTCACACAGGCCGGACAGTGTCATGGATCAGCCGATCCTACCGCAAGCACAAAACAAAAAGGCCGCATGAAAACCCGAGGGTCATCATGCGGCCTTTGTGTATCTGACTAGCGCTTAGTCAGCCTTGGCTTTCGTGCGTTTGTCTTCAACGGTCCACTTGCCACCGTCGTAGAACGCTTTCCAGCCGGTAGGCTTGCCGTCGACCTCGGTCTGCACGTATTGCTCTTTGGTCTTGCGGCTGTAGCGGATGACCGCTGGCAGACCATCAGGATCCTTCTGCGGCGCATCGCACAGGAAGTGATACTTCGGATCGATCTCGTCCTTGTGCGGCAGAATCTCGATCACCAGCGGAGCACGGGTCTCGCGGTTTTTCGGGAACTGACTGGCCGCCAGGAACAGACCGGAAGCACCGTCGCGCAGGATGTAGGTGTCGTTGACCTTCTCGCATTTGAGCTCAGGCATCTTCACCGGATCCATCTTCGGCGGTGCCGCATCACCGCTCTTCAGCAGTTTGCGGGTGTTCTTGCAGGTCGGGTTGGTGCAACCAAAGAACTTGCCGAAACGGCCGGTCTTGAGCTGCATCTCGCTGCCACACTTGTCGCATTCCAGGCTCGGGCCTTCATAGCCCTTGATGCGGTAGTTGCCCTCTTCGATTTCGTAGCCAGCGCAATCCGGGTTGTTACCGCAGATGTGCAGCTTGCGCTTCTCGTCGAGCAGGTAGGCGTCCATCGCCGTGCTGCAGATCGGGCAGCGATGCTTGCCGCGCAGTACCAGCGATTCGGACTCGCCCTCGTCGTCCGCCGCAATCTCGTCGCCTGGCACCAGATTGACGGTGGCCTTGCAGCGCTCTTTCGGCGGCAGACTGTAACCCGAGCAACCGAGGAATACACCGGTCGATGCGGTACGGATCTGCATCGGACGGCCGCATGTGGTGCACGGAATGTCAGTCATGACCGGCTGATTGGCACGCATGCCGTTGTCCGGATTCTCCGCCACTTCAAGCTTCTTCTTGAAGTCGCCGTAGAACTCGTCCAGCACGTTCTTCCAGTCGCGCTCACCCTGAGCCACGTCATCGAGGTTCTCTTCCATGCCGGCGGTGAAGCCGTAGTCCATGAGGTTCGAGAAGCTCTCCGACAGACGCTCGGTGACGATATCACCCATCTTTTCCGAGTAGAAACGACGGTTGTGCAGGGTCACATAGCCGCGATCCTGAATGGTCGAAATGATCGCTGCATAGGTCGAAGGACGACCGATGCCGCGCTTTTCCATTTCCTTGACCAGGCTGGCTTCGGAGTAACGCGCCGGCGGTTTGGTGAAGTGCTGGGACGGATCAAGCTTGATCAGCTTCATCACGTCGCCCTGTGCCATGTCCGGCAGAACGTCGTCATCGCCAGGCTTGGCGATCTGCGGCAGAACGCGGGTGTAACCGTCGAACTTGAGGATACGGCCCTTGGCACGCAGCTCGAAGTCGCCAGCGGCCACGCTGACGGTGGTCGACAGGTATTGCGCCGGCAGCATCTGGCAAGCGAGGAACTGGCGCCAGATCAGCTCGTAGAGGCGCTCAGCATCACGCTCCATGCCCGCCAGCTTGCTCGGCGTGGTGTTGGCGTCGGAAGGACGAATCGCTTCGTGAGCCTCTTGCGCGCCTTCTTTGCTGCTGTAAACGTTTGGCGTTTCCGGCAGGTACTTCTTGCCGAACTCGTCTTCGATGTAGGTACGCGCCATCGCCACGGCGTCAGCCGAGAGGTTGGTCGAGTCGGTACGCATATAAGTGATGTAGCCGGCTTCGTACAAACGCTGGGCCATCATCATGGTTTTCTTCACGCCGAAACCCAGGCGGTTACTCGCGGCCTGCTGCAGGGTGGACGTGATGAACGGTGCCGACGGCTTGCTGCTGGTCGGCTTGTCTTCGCGCTTGACGATGCTGTAGCTGGAAGACTTGAGCTTCTCCAGCGCGGCCGTGGCCTGGGCTTCGTTCAGCGGCTTGAAGGCTTCGCCCTTCTCACGCGCCACTTCGAAACGCACGGTCGAGCCCTTAGCGGTGCCAAGGTCGGCGTGCACTTCCCAGTACTCTTCCGGGTTGAACGCACGGATCTCGCGCTCACGCTCGACCACCAGCTTCACGGCAACCGATTGCACACGACCGGCCGACAGGCCACGGGCAATCTTGGCCCACAGCAGCGGCGAGACCATGTAGCCCACGACGCGGTCGAGGAAACGACGCGCCTGCTGAGCATTCACACGATCGATGTCCAGCTCGCCCGGCTCGGAGAAGGCTTCCTGAATCGCCTTCTTGGTGATTTCGTTGAACACCACGCGCTTGTAGCGGCTGTCGTCACCACCGATGGCTTCGCGCAGGTGCCAGGCAATGGCTTCCCCCTCGCGATCCAAGTCGGTTGCGAGATAGATGGTGTCAGCATCCTTGGCGAGCCGGCGCAGCTCTTCGATGACCTTCTCTTTGCCCGGGAGGATCTCGTACTTGGCTTTCCAGCCATGATCGGGATCGACACCCATGCGCGAGACCAGTTGCTTGCGCGCCTTCTCTTTCGGCGTGAGCACCGGCCCTTCGCCCGCGGCAGCCTTGCCGCGCTTGGCGGCCGGCTCTTTGCTGGCGCTAGCCGAACCGCTGGTGGGCAGGTCTCGGATATGGCCGATACTCGACTTCACCACGTATTGGTTGCCCAGATACTTGTTGATGGTCTTGGCCTTAGCCGGGGATTCCACAATGACCAGCGATTTGCCCATGGATCAGAAAATTCCTGAATTCTAGAAGTGAAAGGCGGTTGGCGCCTGACGCGGCACCGCTATATATAGTGGCTACAAGGTGAGGTCAAGCACAGGGTTCTGTGCGCACTCGCCTTATGCCTTGGAAAAAAGGCTCGGTTCGGCTTGCACCAAAGCAAAGCGTGGCACCTGCTCGCCGTCAACCTCGACCGACTCGACGAACATGCTCAAAGGGCGTACCCAGAAGCCGTAATCGCCATACAGGGCTTGGTAAAAGACCACTTCCTCTTCGGTCTCGGAATGCCGCGCAACACTGAATACGCGGTACTGCGGACCTTTGTAATGTTGGTAGAGCCCAGGTTGTATCGGCATGCTTCGGCCCTCACTCAAATTTTTTCAAAATAAATACAAAAATAAATCCCAAAAACAAAAACCGGGGCACTTGGCCCCGGCTTCCATCGACGAGACGCTTAAACGCGTTCGAAGACGGTGGAGATGCCTTGGCCGAGACCAATGCACATAGTGGCCACCCCGAAGGTGCCGCTATTCTGCTTCATCACGTTCAGCAAGGTGCCGGAGATACGGGCACCGGAGCAACCGAACGGGTGACCCAGGGCGATCGCGCCGCCGTGCAGGTTAACCTTCTCGTTCATCTTGTCGAGTACTTTCAGATCTTTCAGCACTGGCAGGGCCTGTGCAGCGAAAGCTTCGTTGAGCTCGAAGAAGTCGATATCGTTGATGCCAAGGCCCGCACGTTTCAGGGCTTTTTGTGTAGCCGGCACTGGACCATAGCCCATGATCGCCGGATCCACACCCGCCACTGCCATCGAACGGATCACGGCCATCGGCTGGATCCCCAGGTCCTGCGCACGCTGCGCCGACATCACGATCATGCACGAAGCACCATCGGTGATCTGCGACGAAGTGCCGGCCGTCACGGTGCCGCCCTTTGGATTGAAGGCAGGCTTGAGGGCCGCCAGACTTTCCAGGGTGGTTTCCGGACGAATGGTTTCGTCGTAGTCGAACAGCTTCAGGAAGCCGTTTTCGTCGTAGCCCTGCATCGGGATGATTTCGTCTTTGAACTTGCCTTCCACCGTCGCTTTATGGGCGAGCTGGTGGGAGCGCACGCCAAAGGCGTCCTGCTGCTCACGGGTGATGCCGTGCATCTTGCCAAGCATTTCCGCGGTCAGACCCATCATGCCCGAGGCTTTCGCCGCGTACAGCGACATGTGCGGGTTCGGATCGACACCGTGCATCATGCTCACGTGGCCCATATGCTCGACGCCGCCAACCACGAACACGTCACCGTTACCGGTCATGATCGCTTGCGCAGCAGTGTGCAAAGCACTCATCGACGAGCCACACAGACGGCTCACGGTCTGGCCGGCCGAGGTGTGCGGGATCTGGGTCATCAGCGACGCCATGCGCGCGATGTTCCAGCCCTGCTCCAGAGTCTGGTTGACGCAGCCCCAGATCACGTCCTCGACTTCAGCAGGATCGACCTTGGTGTTGCGTTCCAGCAATTTGCTGATCAGGTGCGCCGACATGTCTTCGGCGCGGGTGTTGCGGTGCATGCCGCCCTTGGAGCGGCCCATCGGAGTACGACCGAAGTCGACAATCACGACGTCTCTAGGATTCAAGCTCATAAGTTCACTCTCACTCTAGTTGGGGGCGCTTAACCGAAGAAGCTTTGGCCGTTCTTGGCCATTTCGCGCAGCTTCGCGGTCGGGTGGTACAGCGCGCCCAAATCAGCGTACTGGTCAGCCAGGGCAACGAACTCGGCAACACCGATCGAATCGATGTAGCGCAGCGCACCGCCACGGAATGGAGGGAAACCGATACCGTAGACCAGACCCATGTCGGCTTCGGCGGCGGTTTCAACGATGCCGTCTTCCAGGCAACGCACGGTTTCCAGGCACAGCGGGATCATCATCCAGTTGATGATGTCTTCGTCAGTGACTTCGCGCTGCTCGTAAACGATCGGCTTGAGCACTTCCAGCACCGACGGATCGGCGACTTTCTTCTGCTTGCCTTTCTTGTCGGCTTCGTAGGCATAGAAGCCCTTGCCGTTCTTCTGGCCCAGACGCTTGGCTTCGTAAAGCACGTCGATGGCCGAGCGACGGTCATCCTTCATGCGATCCGGGAAGCCTTCAGCCATGACGTCACGACCGTGGTGACCGGTGTCGATACCGACTACGTCCATCAGGTACGCCGGGCCCATCGGCCAGCCGAACTTTTCCATGACCTTGTCGATACGGACGAAGTCCACACCGGCGCTGACCAGCTTGGCGAAACCGCCGAAGTACGGGAACAGAACGCGGTTGACCAGGAAGCCCGGGCAGTCGTTGACGACGATCGGGTTCTTGCCCATTTTCTTGGCGTAGGCAACGGTGGTGGCAATCGCCAGCTCGCTGGACTTCTCGCCACGGATCACTTCCACCAGCGGCATCATGTGCACCGGATTGAAGAAGTGCATGCCGACGAAGTTTTCCGGACGCTTGAGGGCCTTGGCCAGCAGGCTGATGGAAATGGTCGAGGTGTTGGACGCGAGGATGGTGTCCTCTTTGACCTTGTCTTCGACTTCAGCCAGCACGGCTTGCTTGACCTTCGGGTTCTCGACCACGGCTTCTACAACCAGGTCGACGTGACCGAAGTCGCCGTAGGACAGGGTCGGACGAATGCCGTTGAGCACTTCAGCCATTTTCGCGGCGGTCATGCGACCTTTGTCAACGCGGCCAACCAGCAGCTTGGCGGCTTCAGCCAGGCCCTGCTCGATACCGTGCTCGTTGATGTCCTTCATCAGGATCGGCGTACCTTTGGAGGCCGACTGATACGCGATACCGCCACCCATGATGCCGGCGCCCAGTACGGCAGCCTGCTTCACGTCCTTGGCAATTTCGTCGTAGGCCTTGGCCTTTTTCTTCAGTTCCTGATCGTTCAGGAACAGACCGATCAAGCTCTGCGCGGCAGAAGTCTTGGCCAGTTTGACGAAACCGGCAGCTTCGACTTCCAGCGCCTTGTCACGACCGAAGTTCGCGGCTTTCTGGATGGTCTTGATCGCTTCAACCGGCGCCGGATAATTCGGGCCAGCCTGACCGGCCACGAAACCTTTGGCGGTTTCGAAGGCCATCATTTGTTCAATGGCGTTCAACTTGAGTTTTTCAAGTTTCGGCTGACGCTTGGCCTTGTAATCGAACTCGCCGGAGATAGCGCGCTTGATCAGTTCAAGGGCAGCTTCCTGCAGCTTCTCGGGAGCAACCACGGCGTCGACGGCGCTGACTTTCAGCGCGTCTTCAGGGCGGTTTTCCTTGCCGGCGGCAATCCACTCGATGGCGTTATCGACGCCGATCAGGCGCGGCAGACGCACGGTACCGCCGAAGCCTGGGTAGATGCCCAGTTTGACTTCCGGCAGGCCGATCTTGGCCTTGGTCGACATGACGCGGTAGTCCGCTGCCAGGCACATTTCCAGACCGCCACCGAGGGCAATGCCGTTGATTGCGGCCACGGTCGGAACGTTGAGGTCTTCGAAATCGCTGAAGATCTTGTTGGCTTCGAGATTGCCAGCAACCAGCTCGGCATCCGGCAGCTTGAAGTTCTCGACAAATTCGGTGATGTCGGCGCCGACGATGAACACGTCCTTGCCACTGCTGACGATCACGCCCTTGATCGAAGCATCTGCCTTGATGGTGTCCACGGCCTGACGCAGTTCGTTCAGGGTAAGACGGTTGAACTTGTTGACGGACTCACCCTTGAGGTCGAATTTCAATTCGACGATGCCACTTTCAAGAGCTTTAACCGTGATGGCTTTACCTTCGTAAATCATCAACTGATCTCCACGATATGGAAGCTGAACAGTACACGTCGGACGCAGGTAAATGGCTCGGCAGGACGCTTTTTCGTCGATGCTGACGCCAATCCACCCGGCACACCCGCCAACGCGATAGTCGGGATTCTGTAGGAGCAGTCTGTAAGACAAACGCTCAATTCATACGCCCGTTTGATTTGGGTACGTCACCTTCACGGAATTTCCGACAATTGTCAATCGCCCAAAATACGGGTTGAAATGCGACTTTGCGGTCACTTCCGTCGCACGCAGACCTGCAACACGGCGCTGCATGCAAAGCCATTCATAGAATCAATAGTTAGAAAAGTCGCCCTAATTCACAGCGGGCCTTGTTTAACAGGCTACGCTGGCTGGACTACAGGGAGATTCGCTGACCCCGTAACGTCGAGTCAGCGATAAAAACAGTTACCGGCCTGCCTGGCCACCCCGCCCGATGAATCATGTCGGGCTTTTTATTGCTCGTCTGCCGGACCCTCACCACCCTTGCAGTGGGAAAAGTCCGCGAGTCATGCCAGCGCTTTCAGAGTCGCATCAATATCCTGCAAAACCGCGGCTTCGCCCTTCTCGCCCCAGTACAAGGCGATCATCTGCTTGTCGGCCTCGACCTTGAACACATTGCCTGGCAACTTTTCGAAATGATTGAGCAGCGCCCGGTCTTCGCAGACTTCCTGCCATTGATTGACCCACACCCCCGGCGACTTCTGCCAGTAGGTCCAGCACGCTGGCTGACTGCCACGGCGCGGTCGATGGTATTGCGCACACGGGCTGGGAGGCTCCTGAGACAGCCAGTGCGGCCACTCCTGAGGCGCCAGTTGCATGGCCAGCCCGATACGCCGCGCTTCCATGCGCAGGGCCATGCGGCCACTCTGCACGCGCGATGGACGCAACCATGCCAATGGACTCAGGACCACCAGCAGGATTGACACCACTAACCAGACCGTCATATCTCTACTCCCGACTTAAGGTGAGCGCATTGTGTCACTTTGGAACCAATGCGCTTGAAACCAGCCATACTTAACAATATTGAACCGTCACGAGGAGCACCTCATGCCCTACTCCCATATCCTGGTCGCCGTAGATCTGACCGAAGAGTGCGACCCTGTGATCCACCGCGCCCGAGAGCTGTCGGTGAGCAATGGCGCCAAGCTGTCGCTGGTGCATATCGTCGAACCGATGGCGATGGCGTTCGGTGGCGACGTGCCGATGGATCTGTCACAACTGCAACAACAACAGTTCGATCAGGCCAAGGAGCGCATGGAGCGCCTGAAAGCCAAATACGCGGAGCTTGAAAGTGCCAACTGCCACCTGACCTATGGCCAGCCACGCCAGGAAATCCATCATTTCGCCAAGGAAAACCACTGCGACCTGATCGTGGTCGGCAGCCATGGCCGCCATGGTTTGGCGCTGTTGCTCGGGTCGACCGCCAATGATGTGCTGCACGGTGCACCTTGCGATGTACTGGCGGTACATCTGGTCAAACACTGAAACGCTGCCACATTTGATCTGCATCAGCCTGCAGATCGCATTACATATGAAAAGCCCGGCGTTCATCACTGAACGCCGGGCTTTTTCATGACTGAATCAATCAGGCATCCAGCTCGGCCCAACGTTCCACCAGTGCATCCAGCTCAGCCTGCAACTGCTCCAGCGAAGCAATCACCTTGGCCGTCTCGGCCGGCGGCCGCTGATAGAAACCGGCTTCGGCCATTTCAGCCTCGACGGCCGCGATCTGCTGTTCCTTGGCATCGATGTCGCCCGGCAACGCTTCCAGCTCACGCTGCAGCTTGTAGCTCAGTTTCTTCTTGGCCGCCGGCGCGGCAGCAGCAGGCGCAGCCACTGGCGCTGGCTCAGCGGTGACCACCGCCGAATTCAGGTCAGCCTTGCCCGACTTGCTCTCGGTCACGCCCAGCAGACGCGGTGAGCCGCCCTGACGGATCCAGTCCTGATAACCACCGACGTATTCACGTACCTTGCCTTCACCTTCGAAGACCAGGGTGCTGGTCACCACGTTGTCGAGGAATGCCCGGTCGTGGCTGACCATCAGCACGGTGCCGTTGAAGGTCAGTAGCACTTCTTCGAGCAGTTCGAGGGTTTCCACGTCGAGGTCGTTGGTCGGTTCGTCGAGTACCAGCAGGTTCGCCGGCTTGCTGAACAGTTTCGCCAACAGCAAGCGCGCACGCTCACCACCGGACAGCGCCTTGACCGGCGTGCGGGCACGCTGCGGGCTGAACAGGAAGTCACCGAGATAGCTCAGCACGTGGCGGCTCTGGCCGTCGATGTCGATGAAGTCGCGACCTTCGGCGACGTTGTCGATCACGGTCTTTTCCAGATCCAGCTGATGACGCAGCTGGTCGAAGTAGGCCACGTCGATCCGGGTGCCCTCTTCCACTGTGCCGCTGGTCGGTTGCAGACCGTTGAGCATCAGCTTGAGCAAGGTGGTCTTGCCGGTACCGTTGGCGCCGAGCAGGCCGATACGGTCGCCGCGCTGCAGGACCATCGAGAAGTCCTTGATCAGGTACGGACCGTCCGGGTGATGGAAGCTGACATTTTCCAGCACCATCACTTGCTTGCCGGACTTGTCGGCGGTTTCCAGCTGGATGTTGGCCTTGCCGGTGCGCTCGCGACGCTCGCTGCGCTCAACGCGCAGGGCTTTCAGGGCGCGAACACGGCCTTCGTTACGGGTCCGACGGGCCTTGATGCCCTGACGGATCCACACTTCTTCCTGAGCCAGACGCTTGTCGAACAGCGCGTTGGCGGTTTCTTCAGCAGCCAGCGCGGCTTCTTTGTGCACCAGGAAGCTGGCGTAATCGCCGTTCCAGTCGATCAGGCCGCCGCGATCGAGTTCGAGGATGCGCGTGGCGAGGTTTTGCAGGAAAGAACGGTCGTGCGTGATGAACAGCACGGCGCCCTGGAAATCCTTCAGGGCTTCTTCGAGCCAGGCAATCGCACCGATGTCCAGGTGGTTGGTCGGTTCGTCGAGCAGCAGCAGATCCGGTTCGGACACCAGCGCCTGCGCCAGCAGCACGCGACGACGCCAGCCGCCGGACAACTCGGCGAGGGTCTTGTCGGCCGGCAGTTGCAGGCGGCTCAAGGTGCTGTCGACCAGGGTCTGCAAGCGCCAGCCATCACGGGCTTCGAGGTCGTGCTGGACGTGCATCAGCTTGTCCAGATCGGCATCGGTGACGATGTTCTGGCTCAGGTGATGGTATTCGGCGAGCAAGGCGCCAACGCCGTCCAGGCCCTCGGCAACCACGTCGAACACGGTCCGCCCGTCGGCCACTGGCAATTCCTGCGGCAATTCGCCGATTTTCAGACCGGGGGCACGCCACACCGAGCCGTCATCGGGCTTCTGGTCGCCCTTGACCAGCTTCATCATGCTGGATTTGCCAGTGCCGTTGCGGCCGATGATGCACACCCGCTCACCACGGGCGATCTGCCAGGACACCTTGTCCAACAACGGCATCGCGCCGAATGCAAGGGACACATCGCTGAATTTGAGCAGGGTCATGAGCTTCTCCAAAAACCGGGCGCGCATTCTACCTGAGTTAGGCCCTCAACAGGCCGGCAATTTGTCCGCTGAAGCACTCTGCACAACATTTGTTGCGAACTTGTGCTGCGAGACCGGCAAAGCTTTCGCCCGTTGCTGGCAAAAGGCTAAGCTACAGACAATTCAGTGCTGGCCGCGGCCGGTGCTTGTCATGATTTCTCTGCCCGGATGTCTCATGCGCAGTCGCCTTTTCAGTGTCTTGTCCTGTTTGCTACTTACCGCCGCTGCCGCTCAATCCGCCCAGGCGGTGGACCTGTCCACCCAACGCCAGTATTACGATGAAGCCAAGCGCGCCCTGGCCAAGGGTGATACCGGCCCGTACTTTCGTTACAGCCAGGCCCTGGCCGATTACCCGCTGGAACCGTACCTGGCCTACGACGAACTGACCGCGCGTCTGAAGACCGCGAGCAACGCCGAGATCGAGAAATTTCTCGCCGAACACGGTGATCTGCCCCAGGCCAACTGGATGAAGCTGCGCTGGTTGCGCTGGCTCGCCGACCGTGGCGACTGGGCGACCTTCGTCAAGTATTACGACCCGAAACTCAACTTCACTGAACTGGACTGCCTGAATGCGCAGTACCAGATCAGCAGCGGCCACAAGGCCGAGGGTTACGCCAACGCCGACAAACTGTGGCTGACCGGCAAATCGCAACCGGCCGCCTGTGACGGGCTGTTCGGGATCTGGGCCGCCGACGGTCAGTTGACCGAACAAAAACGCTGGGAGCGCACCAAACTCGCCGCCCAGGCGCGCAACTATCCACTGGCCAACAGTCTGGTCAACGGCCTGACCACCCTCGCCCCGCGCGGTCGTCTGCTGGTGGATGTGGCGCAGAAACCCGAGCTTCTCAATCAGCCATCGCGCTTTGCCCCGGCCGACGAGCCGATGTCCGACGTGGTCAGTCTCGGCCTGCGTCGCCTCGCCCGTCAGGATCCGGACAAGGCCATGGTCCTGCTCGACGGTTATGCCAGCAGCATGCACTTCTCCCGTGACGAGAAAGTGGCGATCGCCCGGGAAATCGGCCTGACCCTGGCCCGGCGCTTCGACAGCCGCGCGCTGGACGTGATGACCAAATACGACCCGGAACTGCGCGACAACACCGTTTCCGAATGGCGTCTGCGTCTGCTGCTGCGTCTGGCCCGATGGGACGATGCCTACCAGTTGACCCGTCGCCTGCCGCAGGATCTGGCGATCACCAACCGCTGGCGTTACTGGCAGGCCCGCAGCCTGGAACTGGCGCAGCCACAGAACCCGGAAGCGCAGACGCTGTACAAGAATCTGGCAAAGGAACGCGACTTCTATGGCTTCCTGGCCGCCGACCGCTCGCAACTGCCTTACTCGCTGATGAACAAGCCGCTGGTACTCAGTCAGGCGACCATCAACAAGGTGCGTAACACGCCTGGCGTGCGTCGCGCCCTGGAATTCCATGCCCGCGGGCAGATCGTCGACGGTCGCCGCGAGTGGTATCACGTCAGCCGCCATTTCAATCGTGAAGAAATGGTCGCCCAGGCCAAGCTGGCCTACGACCTGAAATGGTATTTCCCGGCCATCCGCACCATCAGTCAGGCGCAATACTGGGACGACCTGGACATCCGCTTCCCGATGGCGCACCGCGACACGCTCGTGCGTGAAGCCAAGACGCGTGGCCTGCATTCGAGCTGGGTGTTCGCCATCACTCGTCAGGAAAGCGCGTTCATGGACGACGCTCGCTCCGGCGTCGGCGCCAGCGGCCTGATGCAACTGATGCCGGGCACCGCCAAGGAAACCGCGCGCAAATTCAGTATCCCGCTGGCCTCGCCGCAGCAAGTGCTCGATCCGGACAAAAACATCCAGCTCGGCGCCGCTTATCTGAGCCAGGTGCACAGCCAGTTCAACGGCAACCGCGTCCTCGCCTCTGCCGCCTACAACGCCGGCCCCGGCCGCGTGCGCCAGTGGCTGCGCGGCGCCGATCACCTGAGTTTCGACGTGTGGGTGGAAAGCATCCCGTTCGACGAAACCCGCCAGTACGTACAGAACGTGCTGTCGTACTCGGTGATCTACGGGCAGAAGCTCAATTCGCCGCAGCCGCTGGTGGATTGGCATGAACGGTATTTTGATGACCAATAATCTGTAGGTTCTGCCGAAGGTTCGGGCCGTGCTCGGACGAGCTTTTGCTTCAAAAAAATGCCCGCATGAAGATGCGGGCATTTTTTTAAGCAAGATCAAAAGATCGCAGCCTTCGGCAGCTCCTACACTGCCACTGCGTGACCATCATTGAACTGCAACGACGCCAGCCGCGCATACAGTGGACTGCTCACAATCAGTTCTTGATGGGTACCGATCGCCACCAGTTTGCCCTGATCCATCACCGCGATCCGGTCGGCGTTTTTCACCGTGGCCAGGCGATGCGCGATCACCAGCGTGGTGCGGTTGTGCATCAGGCTGGGCAAGGCTTCCTGGATCAAGTGCTCGCTCTGCGCATCGAGGGCGCTGGTGGCTTCGTCCAGCAGCAGGATCGGTGCGTCCACCAGCAACGCACGGGCAATCGCCAGGCGCTGACGCTGGCCGCCGGAAAGACCGAGGCCGCCATCGCCCAAATGCGTCTGGTAACCGTTGGGCATCTTCTCGATGAAGTCATGGGCGTGGGCGATTCTCGCCGCTTCCTTGACCTGCTCCAGCGTCGCGCCTGCATTACCGTAACGAATATTTTCTTCGACGCTGCCGAAAAACAGCGCGGGCGATTGCGAGACCAAGGCGAAATTGCGACGCAGATCCAACGGGTCAAGGCTGGTCAGCGGCACGCCGTCGATCAGGATCCGCCCTTCAATCGGGTCGTAGAAGCGTAACAACAGGTCATACACCGTGGACTTGCCAGCGCCGGATGGCCCTACCAGCGCGAGGGTTTCGCCGGCGCGGATGGTCAGATTCAAGCCGTTGACGGCGTAGCTTTCGGGACGCGACGGGTAGGCAAAGCGCACATCCTGCAATTGCAGTTCACCCTTGATCCGCTCCGGCAAGGTCACCAATCCGGTGGTCGGTGGCAGGATGATATTCTGCGAGCCCAGCAGTTCGGCGATCCGCTCGGCGGCACCCGCCGCACGCTGCAGTTCGCCGATCACTTCGCTCAAGGTGCCGATGGCACTGCCGACGATCAGGCTGTAGAAGACGAACGCGGCCAGTTCACCACCGGTGATGCGCCCGGCAATCACGTCCATGCCGCCGACCCACAACATCACCGCCACCGCGCCCAGCACCAGCACGATCACCATGGTGATCATCCAGGAACGCTGAAAGATGCGCTTGCGTGCGGTGTCGAACGCATCCTCGACGGTCGTCGCGAAACGTCGCTCATCCTGCACCTGATGGTTGTAGGCCTGCACGGTCTTGATCTGGCCCAGGGTTTCGGAAACGTAGCTGCCGATATCGGCGATCCGGTCCTGGCTCAGCCGCGACAGATTGCGCACGCGCCGACCGAAAATCAGAATCGGCGCGACCACGAACGGCAAGGCAATCACCACGATACTGGTGAGTTTCGGGTTGGTGACGAACAGCAGGACCACCCCGCCGAGCACCATCAACAGGTTGCGCAGAAACATTGACAGTGATGAACCGATCACTGATTGCAGCAACGTCGTGTCGGCGGTCAGTCGCGACTGGATTTCCGAACTGCGATTGTTCTCGTAGAACCCGGGGTGCAGATAAACCAGGTGGTTGAACACCTCGCGCCGGATATCCGCCACACAGCGCTCACCGATCCACGACACCCAGTAAAATCGCGCAAACGTGCCAACCGCCAGGCCCAGTACCATCATCATGAAGATGCCGATGCTCTGGTTCAGTTGGTGCGGCGATTGCGTCATGAAGCCCTGATCGACCAGCAATTTGATCCCCTGCCCCATCGACAAAGTGACGGCTGCAGTGAGGACCAACGCCAACAGCGCACCGCAGACCTGCCAACGGTAAGGCGCCAGAAATCGACTGGTCAGACTCAGCGCTCGACGGTGCCGGGAGGAAAGCTTCGAGATCATTCAGGTACACATCCGCGTTGATGAAAGGGCTGGCCTAAACCTTCTATGGGGCGAAACTCTGTAAATCACAATGAGTCAGGTTAAATATGCCCCCAAAGACTAGGCCATAGTTGCTATTGGTCTAATGCTCCGGTTGAGACGAGCGGTCATTTCTGTTGGAGTGGAGGTGCCGCTTTTGACAGACCCAAGGGTGATGTCACAGCCTGGTCACGTGGCGGTTTTAATCTACGTGCACAACCTGATGAGGAGACAGGCCATGTCCTTGCAACACAGCAGCGAAGACAAGATTCAAGTGATCCGCACCAAGCCCGGCCAACCTCTGGGATGCTCCATTATTGACAAGGATGGGCGTGAAGTACCGATCACTGAAGACATGATCCAGGACGCCTGCCGCGAACTGGAGAAACGATTGGTCAAGCCTGCCGAACAAAAGTGATATAGCCACCGTCTTCCTGACCCGGCCCCCTTTGGCCGGGTTTTTTCTGCCTGGCATTTCACCTACCCCTGTAGGAGCTGTCGAGTGAAACGAGGCTGCGATCTTTTGAAGCAAAAGAGCAAAAGATCGCAGCCTTCGGCAGCTCCTACAGGGTATGAAACAGAACCTGCGTGTTTTCTAGACCGCCACCGCCCCCAGCGCCGCCACAATCTGTTGCAACTGTGGCGAGTCCCCTTCGATTCGCACCTTCAGCCCCTCGATCTCGCGTCGCACCGGATACTGTTTGCGCAACACATCGAACGCCGCACGCTGTTCACCGACATTGCCTACAAGACTGCGGCGAAAATCCGCATCGTCGCGGCGCGGGTCATACACCCCACGGCACAACATCGCCAGCGCCCAAGCCGGATCGCTATCGGCGTGCAGGGTCACTTGTGACAGCCACGGTGCTGGCAGCAAGTCACTAAGCTGGATGCTCGCCGGCTGGCCGATGAACTCGCAGTACGCCTGATAGATCTGTGCTGTCCCGCGTTGTTTGCCATCGAGGCTGTAGCCGGCAATGTGCGGTGTCGCCAGCACGCAGAGTTCGGCCAGCGCCACATCGACCTCAGGCTCGGCCTCCCAGACGTCGAGTACGGCTTGCAGGTCTTCACGTTCCAGCAGCACTTCGCGCAGCGCGGCGTTATCCACCACCGGCCCACGCGCGGCATTGATCAACCAGGCGCCGGGCTTGAGTTGCTCCAGACGCTGCTGATCGAACAGGTGCCAGGTCGCGCCGTCACCGCTGCGGGTCAGCGGGGTGTGCAGGCTGATCACGTCGCACTGTTCGATGATCTGCTCCAGGCTGACATAGTCGCCGCCCTCGGCCACCTGACGCGGCGGATCGCAGACTTTCACGTTCCAGCCCAAGCCTTTGAGTACCTTGATCAGCCGTCCACCGACTTCACCGGCGCCAACCACACCATAGGTGCGTTGCGTCAGATCGACGCCTTCGATTTCGGCGAGGGTCATCAGGCTGCCGAGCACGTAATCGACCACACCCCGGGCGTTGCAGCCAGGCGCGCTGGACCAGGTGATCCCCGCCTCGGCGAAATAATCGAGATCCAGATGATCGGTGCCGATGGTGCACGTGCCCACGAAACGCACCCGGCTGCCTTCCAGCAACGCCCGGTTGACGTTGGTTACCGAGCGCACCAGCAACACATCGGCCTGTTCGACCGTCGCACGGTCGATGGAACGACCCGGCACCCGGCGGATCTCGCCGAAACCGGCAAAAAAAGCATCGAGCAGCGGGATATTTTCGTCGGCAACAATCAGCATGGCGGGCTCCTTTGGCGGATCGGCAGTTTAGGTGCAGATCCACCGTTGGGCCAGCGCAGACTGCACTGTGGCGAGGGAGCTTGCTCACGCTGGACTGCGCAGCAGGCGGAAAGTCTGCAATCGGGATTTCCTGCTCCACCACGCCGAATGGTTTCGGGGGCGCTTCGCACCCCAGCGGGAGCAAGCTCCCTCGCCACAGTGGATGGCACGGATGATTACAAATCCGCAACAGAGGATTTTTCCTGACTGTCACGTCAGCGGCGTAGAATGCGGCGCCTTGCGCATCAACACCTGTGGACGCTTTGCCTGTGAATTCTGCAACTGAACAACCTGTCGCCGCCTCCCTCACCCGCCCCGCGCGGATTCGTCTGGAGTTCAAGAACCTGCTCGCCCTGGCGTTGCCGATCATCATCGCGCAACTGGCGACCACGGCCATGGGCTTCGTCGATGCGGTGATGGCCGGCCGCGTCGGGCCAAAGGATCTGGCCGCCGTGGCACTGGGCAACTCGATCTGGGTGCCGGTGTTTCTGCTGATGACCGGCACCCTGCTCGCCACCACACCGAAAGTCGCCCAGCGGTTCGGCGCCGGCACCCACAGCGAGATCGGCCCGATCGTCCGTCAGGCGTTGTGGCTGGCATTGGTGGTCGGCCTGATCGCGACGTCGATGCTGCTCGCCGCCGAGCCGGTGCTGCACCTGATGAAAGTCGATCCCGAGCTGATCGGCCCGTGCATGCAGTACCTGCATGGCATTGCCAGTGGCCTGCCAGCGGTGGCGTTCTACCATGTGCTGCGCTGCACCAGTGACGGCATCGGCCGCACCCGCCCGGCGATGGTGCTGGGCCTGTGCGGTCTGGCGCTGAACATTCCGCTGAACTACATCTTCATTTATGGCCACTTCGGCGTGCCGGCCATGGGTGGCGTCGGCTGCGGCTGGGCCACGGCCATCGTGATGTGGGTCATGGCGCTGGGCCTGGCGGGTTGGGAGCGCTGGGCGCCGGCGTATCGCTCGAGTGAGATCTTCAGCCGCTTCGACTGGCCGCAATGGGCGGTGATCAAGCGGCTGCTGGCAATCGGTCTGCCGATCGGCATCGCGGTGTTTGCCGAGTCGAGCATCTTCGCCGTGATCGCCCTGCTGATCGGCAGCCTCGGCGCCACCGTTGTGGCCGGGCATCAGATCGCGCTGAACGTCAGTTCGCTGGTGTTCATGATTCCGTATTCGCTGGGCATGGCGGTGACCGTGCGTGTCGGCCAGGCCCTGGGGCGCGAAGAACCGCGTGAGGCGCGCTTTGCCGCCGGCGTCGGCATGGGCACCGCTTTGGCCTACGCCTGTCTGTCGGCGAGCATGATGCTGTTGCTGCGCGAGCCGATCGCGTCGATCTACACCGCCGACCCAACGGTGATCCACATCGCGGCAATGCTGATTGTGTACTCGGCGCTGTTCCAGTTTTCCGACGCGATCCAGGTGACCGCTGCCGGTGCCCTGCGCGGTTATCAGGACACCCGGGTAACGATGATCCTGACCCTGTTCGCCTACTGGGGCATCGGCCTGCCGGTGGGTTACGCCCTCGGCCTGACCGATTGGCTCGGCGAGCCGCGTGGCCCAAGCGGCTTGTGGCAAGGCCTGATCGTCGGCCTGAGCTGTGCGGCACTGATGCTGTCGATCCGCCTGACTCGCAGTGCGCGCAAGCGTATTCGTATCAGTCGTTCGATGGGCTAGGCCCTTAACGCAAAACCCAATGTGGGAGCGAGCCTGCTTGCGAATGCGGTGTATCAGTCGCCATTAATAGTGACTGACATACCGCTTTCACGAGCAGGCTCGCTCCCACAGTAGTTTTATGTGTAGCGGCTGTTACGCGTGCTTCTTGCGGATCCAGTACAGATAAGTACCGGCCTCTTCGTGTTGCCCTACCAGTTCGTGGTCGAGAAACACGCAGAACTTGGGAATGTCGCGACGGGTCGAGGGATCGGTGGCAATCACCTTGAGCAGACCGCCAGGCACCAGGTCACGAATGTGCTGGTGCAGCATCATCACCGGCTCCGGGCAATTGAGGCCGGTGGCGTCGAGGGTGCCGTCGACCGGGGTATCGATCATTTCACTCATGATTCACTCCTGAAACTGGCCGGCATTGTCGCGCATTGCCGGGTGTTCGGTCATCTGTGGCGTTACGCCACACCTCCTGTAGGAGCTGCCGCAGGCTGCGATCTTTGCTTTTAGAAGATCAAAAGATCGCAGCCTTCGGCAGCTCCTGCAGAGATCTGCGGTGTTAGCGGGATTTGGCTTTCTTGATGTCATGCCGACGCAGATGGCACGTCACTTCCTCGCGGTCGTGATACAGCTGCTTGCAGCCAATATCGACCTTGATCCCACGAGCCTTGAAGCCATCGGCGATACGTTCGAGCAAGCGCTTCACTTCGGCATAGCGCTGCTTCATCGGCAGCTTGAGGTTGACCACCGCCTCCCGGCAATGGCCCTCACCGATCCATTCTTCGAGCATCGCCGCATTACGCGCCGGTTTCTCGACGATGTCGCAGACCATCCAGTCCACCGGCTGCTTGGGTTTGAAGGTGAAACCGTCAGCCATCAAGTGCTGCACCAGCCCGGTGTCCATCAGGCTTTCAGCCATCGGGCCGTTGTCGATGGCAGTCACCAGCATGCCGCGGTTGACCAGTTGCCAGGTCCAGCCGCCCGGTGCCGCGCCGAGGTCGACACCGGTCATGTCGCTGTGCAGGCGCTCGTCCCACTGATCACGCGGGATGAAGTGGTGCCAGGCCTCTTCCAGTTTCAACGTCGAGCGACTGGGTGCCTCACGGGGAAACTTCAGGCGCGGAATGCCCATTGGCCACATCGCCGAGTTACCGGCATCAGCCATGCCGAGGAACACTTCGCGGCCACTTTTGAAGGTCAGCAACAGACGCGGCTTGCTGGCGTCCTCCACCAGTTTGCCGGCAGCGGTCAACGCCTTGCGCAGCGGGCCTTCGAATTTCTTGCAGAAGTTTGACAGTTCCTTGCCGTCGTTGGTGTCGACGACTTCCAGCCACAGGCTGCCGAACACCGGGAAATCGGCCATGTGCGCGAGGATCACGCTGATACGGTCGTTTTCCGGCAGATCGATGAAAATCCCACGCGCCCATTGCCGCGGGAAAATCAGTTCGGCGAAACGCTGGCCGCGCATCAGGCGCTCGGCGCCGTCTGCTTCGGTGCAGACAAACTCCGCGTACGCAGTGGCCGCTTTGGCCTTGGCGTAACCGGCGACGTTCAACTGGGCGGCGAGGTCGGAAATCTCCGAACAGACTTCGCCTTCGAAACCTGGCCGGCAATGCATGAATAGGGTGTTCATTCTTACTCCTGGGCAGAGGGCGGATATTCGGCCCCTGCGCGATGCTCAAGCCTTGCGGTGAAGCAAAGCCTGTCACGAAAACCGGCGCATGATAGCCGATGTCGGAACCTTGGTTCTCTTCATAGAGTCCAGTTATTAGCCAGCTACTGAAAACAGGGCTACGTTGATAGCTCTTCCCGTCCCCTCAATCCGTAGCCGTGCGGATTCAAAGGAGTGATCGTAATGCCGTCCCTCGATAGTCTGAAGACCCTTAAAACACTGCAAATCGACGACAAGACCTACCACTATTTCAGCCTGCCGGATGCCGCGAAAAGCCTGGGCAATATCGACCAGTTGCCGATGTCGCTGAAAGTCCTGCTGGAAAACCTGCTGCGCTGGGAAGATGAAAAAACTGTCACCGGCGCCGACCTCAAGGCCATCGCCGCCTGGCTCAAGGAGCGCCGCTCCGACCGGGAAATCCAGTACCGCCCGGCCCGCGTATTGATGCAAGACTTTACCGGCGTACCCGCCGTGGTCGACCTCGCCGCGATGCGCGCTGCCATGGCCAAGGCCGGCGGTGATCCGCAGCGAATCAACCCGCTGTCGCCGGTGGATCTGGTGATCGACCACTCGGTGATGGTCGACAAATTCGCCACCGCCAGCGCTTTCGAACAGAACGTCGACATCGAAATGCAGCGCAACGGCGAACGTTATGCGTTCCTGCGCTGGGGCCAGAGCGCCTTCGACAACTTCAGCGTGGTGCCACCGGGCACCGGGATCTGCCACCAGGTCAACCTCGAATACCTCGGACGCACGGTGTGGACCAAGGATGAGGACGGTCGCACCTACGCATTCCCCGACACCCTGGTCGGCACCGACTCCCACACCACCATGATCAACGGCCTCGGCGTACTCGGCTGGGGTGTTGGCGGGATCGAGGCGGAAGCGGCGATGCTCGGCCAACCGGTGTCGATGCTGATCCCGGAAGTGATCGGTTTCAAACTGACAGGCAAGCTCAAGGAAGGCATCACCGCCACCGACCTGGTGTTGACCGTCACGCAGATGCTGCGCAAGAAAGGCGTGGTCGGCAAATTCGTCGAGTTCTACGGTGACGGCCTCGCCGACCTGCCGCTGGCCGACCGCGCGACCATCGCCAACATGGCCCCGGAATACGGCGCGACCTGCGGTTTCTTCCCGGTCGATGACGTGACCCTGGAATACCTTCGTCTGTCAGGTCGCCCGACGGAAGTGGTGAAACTGGTCGAGGCCTACACCAAGGCCCAGGGCCTGTGGCGCCTGCCCGGTCAGGAACCGGTGTTCACCGACAGTCTGGCGCTGGACATGGGCAGCGTCGAAGCCAGTCTGGCCGGGCCGAAGCGCCCGCAGGACCGGGTCTCGCTACCGAACGTCGCGCAGGCTTTCAGTGATTTCATGGACCTGCAATTCAAGCCCACCAGTAAAGAAGAAGGTCGCCTGGAAAGCGAGGGTGGTGGTGGCGTGGCAGTGGGCAACGCCGACCTGGTCGGCGAAACCGAATACGAACACGAAGGCCACACCTATCGCCTGAAAAACGGCGCGGTGGTGATCGCCGCGATCACGTCCTGCACCAACACCTCCAACCCGAGCGTGATGATGGCGGCCGGTCTGCTGGCAAAAAAAGCCGTGGAGAAAGGCCTTACGCGCAAGCCGTGGGTCAAGAGTTCGCTGGCACCCGGCTCGAAAGTGGTCACCGACTACTACAAGGCTGCCGGGCTGACGCAATACCTCGATCAACTCGGGTTTTCGCTGGTCGGCTATGGCTGTACGACGTGCATCGGCAACTCCGGGCCATTGCCGGAGCCGATCGAGAAAGCCATTCAGACAGCCGATCTCACTGTGGCTTCGGTGCTGTCCGGCAACCGCAACTTCGAAGGCCGCGTGCATCCGCTGGTCAAGACCAACTGGCTGGCCTCGCCGCCGCTAGTGGTCGCTTACGCCTTGGCTGGCAGCGTGCGCACCGACATCAGCAGCGAACCGCTGGGCAACGACCAGCAAGGCAACCCGGTGTACCTGCGCGACATCTGGCCAAGCAGCAAGGAAATCGCCGACGCGGTCAGTCAGGTCAACACCGCGATGTTCCACAAGGAATACGCCGAGGTGTTCGCCGGCGACGAACAATGGCAGGCGATCCAGGTACCGCAAGCTGCCACCTATGTGTGGCAGGACGACTCGACTTACATCCAGCATCCGCCGTTTTTCGACGACATTTCCGGCCCATTGCCGGTGATCACTGACGTCAAAGGCGCGCGTGTCCTGGCGCTGCTCGGCGATTCGGTGACCACTGACCACATCTCCCCTGCCGGTAACATCAAGGCTGACAGTCCGGCCGGGCGCTATCTGCGCGAGAAAGGCGTGGAACCGCGGGACTTCAATTCTTATGGCTCACGCCGGGGCAACCATGAAGTGATGATGCGCGGCACGTTTGCCAACATCCGTATCCGCAACGAAATGCTCGGTGGCGAAGAAGGTGGCAACACGATCTACATCCCGAGCGGCGAGAAGATGGCGATCTATGACGCCGCCATGCGTTATCAGGCTGACGGTACGCCGCTGGTGGTGATTGCCGGTCAGGAATACGGCACCGGCTCCAGCCGCGACTGGGCAGCCAAGGGCACCAATCTGCTGGGGGTCAAAGCGGTGATCGCCGAAAGTTTCGAGCGTATTCACCGTTCCAACCTGGTGGGCATGGGCGTGTTGCCGCTGCAGTTCAAACTCGATCAGAACCGCAAGAGCCTCAACCTCACCGGCAAGGAAACCCTGGAGATTCAGGGCTTGACCGGTGTCGAGCTGACGCCGCGAATGAACCTGACCCTGATGATTACCCGTGAAGACGGGCGGCAGGAGAAAATCGAGGTGCTGTGCCGCATCGATACGTTGAATGAGGTGGAGTACTTCAAATCCGGCGGGATTCTGCATTACGTGTTGCGGCAGTTGATTGCCTCCTGAAACCGCGTTTCCCTGTAGGAGCTGCCGCAGGCTGCGATCTTTTGACTTTGGCTTTTAAAAGCAAGATCAAAAGATAGCAGCCTGCGGCAGCTCCTACAGGGGATTTGTACTTTTCTACAGACGAAAAAAAACCCGCCGAAGCGGGTTTTTCCCAAGACCATTATCGACTCCCTGTCGGCAGCGATCCTTGCTAATGGTCGATCATCCATGATCCTGAAACACTCCCTGTGTCTCAGTTGATGGGTGTAGATTACGCCGTGGATCCAATCGGCAATAGTCGAAAAAGCTACCATCGCGTGTAAGACATTCGCTATAAAACCCCTTCCGAAAACCCTTACGCCGGTCAGGCATCAAGCATGCAAGCCGCGACTTTCAGTATTCGGGCGGCGTGCTGCAGATCATTGCGGGTCGCAACCTGGCACTGTCAGCCACCGTCACGATCGCGGGTCTTGGCGCTTTCGGCGAGAAACTGTTCCAGTCGACTCAGTTGTTCCTCCCAGCCACGGCTGTCCATGTAATACGCCTCTTTCTGCCGCACATCGGGTATATGCGCAAAACCGGATTCGGACACCTTGAGCAACGTGCCGCCCTCGTAATCCTGCAGCTCGAACTTCACCAGTGTCGTCGGCTCCTGGGAATAGTCGATTTTCGGGTTGACCGCGTATGGGTGCCAGCGAAACGAAAACAATTGCTGCGGCTCGACCCGCTCGACCAGCACGTTCCACAACACGTGTTCATAACCGGGATAGGTGACCTGCCCCTGCGTCCATTCACCGGCAATGAACCGCCTGCCCTCCAGCGCCACACCAAACCACTGACCAAACGCCTCGGCATCGACCAGTGCGCGCCAGACATAAGAACGCGGCGCCTTGAGCGTGATTTTGCGTTCGAAACTATTGGGTACTGGTTTCATACGTCACCTCCTGTTCTGAACAGTAGGCTTGTATGACCACATGTCCAACCTGAAGTTGTATCAAAGGGCTGCACCCATGCAGCACCAAGGAAACATTCGGCGGCATTTCTGTTCGTTGAAGAGCGAGTGTCGAGCACACCCGATCCGGTGAACCTGTTACCTTTTCCAGCGAAATGGAAACAGACAAGGACGAAACATGCGGCCATCCTTACCCGAACGTTATCGCGGCGCCCTGCTCGGCCTTGCTTGCGGTGACGCCGTGGGCACCAGCGTGGAATTCAAGCCGCGGGGCTCATTCCAACCGCTGACGGACATGGTCGGTGGCGGCCCCTTCCACTTGAAGCCAGGGCAATGGACGGATGACACCTCGATGGCGCTGTGTCTGGCTGAAAGCCTGCTGAACAAAAATACATTCGATGCCGCTGACCAGATGGGACGCTATCTCAACTGGTGGCAATGGGGATATCTCAGCTCGACGGGGGATTGTTTCGATATTGGCCTGACCGTCAATCAGGCACTGTCGCAGTACCAGCTCTCCGGTCAGCCATTTGCCGGGGCAACCGACCCGTATACCGCGGGCAACGGTTCACTGATGCGGTTAGCGCCGGTGGTGCTGTTTTACTTTCCTGATATCCAGCAGATCCGTCAGTTCGCCAGCGACAGCTCGCGGACAACTCACGCAGCCCCTGAAGCCATCGAATGCTGTCAATTGTTTGCCGAACTGATCGGCAAGGCGCTGCTTGGCGCCTCCAAAGCAGAGTTGCGCAGACTGCCACTCTCAACCTTCACTCAACCTAAAGTCACCGCGCTTGCTCGAGGCGACTACCTGGCCAAGTCAGTCAGCGAAATTCGCGGAAGCGGCTACAGTGTCGAATCGTTGGAAGCAGCGCTGTGGTGTTTTCATCACACCGACAGTTTCGCCGCGGCGATTCTGCAAGCCGCCAACCTGGGCGATGATGCCGACACCACTGCCGCTATCGTCGGTCAACTGGCCGGGGCCTATTACGGCGTTCGGGCGATTCCTGCCCACTGGCTGGAAATGCTCCATGAAGGCGAGGAAATAGCGGCTACCGCAGATCGCCTGCTCGAAGCATCCCGGTTACGTATCTCTGAATAGAAGCCCCACAGCCGCTAAACTGCTCTGTACCTTCATCCGACACAGTGAGACTACCCATGTCCCCACGCCTGCTCCTGGCCCTGACACCCTTCCTGTTCACGCCCCTCGCCCACGCTGCCGTCGACTGCGCCAACGCCAGCGATCAAGCCACGATGAACCAATGTGCCGGGCAGGAATTCAAGGCGGCGGACAAGGAGTTGAACGCGGTATATCAGCAGATCACCGGTCGTTTGAAGGACAACCCGGATAGCAAGAAGCTACTGGTGAATGCGCAACGGGCGTGGATCGGGTTCCGTGATGCCGAGTGCAAGTTTTCGGCGTCCGGGGTGGAAGGCGGGAGTGTTTATCCACTGATTTACAGCAATTGCCTGACCGGGTTGACCAAGGTGCGGGTCGAGGCACTAAAGCAGTACTTGCAGTGTCAGGAGGGCGATATGAGTTGTCCGGTGCCGGGGGCCTGACTTTGTAGTGGTTTCGAGGGCCTCTTCGCGAGCAAGCCCGCTTCCACAGTTTGAAATGCATTCCAATGCAGGAGCGAGCCAGCTCGCGAAGACGTCCGAACAGTTGACGCAATCTACCGGACAAAAACCTGCGCCGTAGTGATCGCCATCTCCCCCCTCAGGCAACTTGATACTTCCCGTCTGCTTTTTCGTATGGGCGCGGGTCGGCCGAGAATCGGATGCCGGAGCAATAAATCAAAATTAATTATTGTTAATCGATAATTTATCATCGAGAATTCGCTACCCAATTGAAACAACCAGGAATTTTCATGAGTACTCACATCAACGGATTGGCGCTGCAGCGCATGCACTGGATCGGGCTGCTGGCAGCGATTCTAGTCTGGGTTCTGGGGGTGACGGAGGTCGGCGGCAACGCGACGATCTGGTTCTTCAAAAAGGATGAAATGCTGGCGGGTCTGCTCTATGCCTTTGCTGAAGGGTCTCCGCAATTGCTTGACCCGTTTGTCGAGGGAGCGCTGCTTGATCCCGACACCTGGCTGTCGTCAATGGTCACTGCGCTGATCGTTTTTCTGGATTTCCTGCCCGTTGTCCTGTCGGCTTACGCGTTATGGCTAACCGGGTTGTTTTTCCTGCGCTTGTCGCGTGGCGAAACCTGGACCGGCCGCAACATCAGGGTCCTGTGGCGAGTGGGCATACTGTGCATCGTTTCTCCGGCAACCTACCCGCTGGTAGAGACGTTGCAGGGCCTGGCGTTGTCAATAGATCTGCCCCCAGGAGATCGCATTTTTCAGTTCTCGATCGGCCTGTCTTCCGCTTCTGCCTACGAGATAATCAAAGGCGTATTGCTCTGCATATTTTCAATTATCATGCGTGACGCAAAAGTACTCAGCGATGAGCAAAGTCAATACATATAGAACAACATAATGACCATTATCGTCCGCCTTGACGTTGTCATGGCCACGCAAAAAATTCGCTCGAAAGAGTTAGCCGCCCTGCTGGGCATCACCGAGGCCAACCTGTCATTGCTGAAGAATGGCAAGGTCAAGGGCGTGAAGATGGCCACCCTCGATAAACTCTGCGCTGCGCTCGATTGCCAGCCGGGCGATCTGCTGGAATACCAGAAAGACTGAGCCTTGCTGACAGCGATTTATTTATCGCGCACCTCAACCGTTTAACTTCTATTCAATCCTTAGTTGCAAGGCGTCTTTGTCATGTCCCGTTATTTGTTCTGCGTCCTGTTAATGCTCACAGCGTTGCTTGGCGGTTGCGCCACGCAAATAGACGTAGCACTTAATGCAATACCTGATCCGGACTATCAGTTCGACCGACATGCACCTGTGCTGGTGACCTCGGCAAGCGGTACCGATGAGAACGCACTCAATGCCCGCTACTATCTTCGTGACATGGTCAACGCACTGAAAGACAGGGGGTTCCAGGAAGTCTATACCGACACCAGCCTGCCCCGGAATCACGCGCCGATCAAAATGACCATCACTTTCGATATCGGCAGCCGCCAAGTGTCTTACCGCTATACCGCTACCGACTATGGGCAAGTGCCGACCAGCACTTCGACGGTGTGCAAGAACAGCAAGAAGAAAGATGACCGACTGACCTGCACCAGTACGCCCAATACGACCTACGGCCCGGTGGGTACTTCTGAGCGAATCGGCTACACCACCCTCAGTACCTTCATTGCCACCGCCCGGGATGAGGCGAGTAAACGCACGGTGTACCTGCTTCGGGCCTCGTCTTATAACGAGGACTGTCAGGCAGCCAAGGTCGAAGCGTTTCTGGTGGAGCAAGGCCTGCAGAACCTGAACTTCCAGGACCGGATGCAACGCAACTACAGCGTCACGATGCCCGAGGGTTACAGCTGCAAATAGTCAGCAACCCAAACATCTGTCTCGACAGCTTCCAGCACAGGCTCAACCTGCGTGAGCCGGTGCTGTGAGACTGATCCCGGTTACACGTGCGGATCACCCGGTGGCTTGGCTGGCGCGGCGTATTGCGGCTTGAGGTGGCCGTCCTGGTCCAGTAGCCAGGCGTCCATGATCTGTCGAACCACAGGGCCGGCCACCCGACCACCGGCCTCACCGTTTTCGATCATCACCGAGATCGCAATCTTCGGGTGTTCCGCCGGGGCGAAGCCGACGAATAAGGCGTTGTCACGGTGGCGTTCGAGGGTTTTCTCACGGTTGTAGCGCTCGCCCTGTTTGATCGCCACCACTTGCGCAGTACCACTCTTGCCGGCAATGCGGTATTGCGCACCGGCCGCAGCGGCGCGGGCAATGCCGCGGGCATCGTGCATCACCATCTGCATGCCGTGGTTGACCTGATCCCAGTCGCGCGGATTCTTCAGCAGGATGTTGGGCATTGGATGTTCGTCGACCGGTGCCACGCCATCGACGGTCTTGGCCAGGTGCGGACGGTTCCATACCCCCTTGTTGGCGATCAGCGCAGTGGCCTGGGCCAACTGCAGCGGCGTGACCTGCATGTAGCCCTGACCGATGCCGAGAATCACGGTTTCGCCGGGGAACCACGCCTGACGGCGTGTGGCGCGTTTCCAGGCCTGCGATGGCATCAAACCGGGCGACTCTTCGAACATGTCCAGCGAGACTTTTTCGCCGAGGCCAAACATGGCCATGTAGTCGTGCAGGCGATCGATGCCGAGCTTGTGCGCCAGATCATAGAAGTAGGTGTCGTTGGACCGCATGATCGCCGCGTCCATGTCCACCCAGCCGTCGCCGCTGTGGTTCCAGTTGCGGTACTTGTGATCGAAATCCGGGAGCTGGTAATAACCCGGGTCGAAGACTCGCGTCTGCGGAGTGACCACGCCAGCATCGAGACCGGCAATCGCCACCTCTGGCTTGATGGTCGAACCCGGTGCGTACAATCCGCGCAGCACACGGTTGAACAGCGGCCGGTCGATGGAGTCGCGCAGCGCCGAGTATTCCTTGGAGCTGATACCGGTGACGAACAGGTTCGGGTCGAAACTTGGGTTGCTGACCATGGCCAGTACTTCGCCAGTGGACGGATCCAGTGCCACCACCGAACCACGTCGATCCCCCAGCGCCGCTTCAGCAGCCTCCTGCAGATTGACGTCGAGGCTTAGCACGATGTTTTTGCCAGGCACCGGATCGGTGTGTTTGAGCACCCGCAACACTCGGCCCTGGGCGTTGGTCTCTACCTCTTCATACCCAACGTGGCCGTGCAGCTGCGCTTCGTAGAAGCGTTCGATACCGGTTTTGCCGATAGATTGCGTGCCACGGTATTCAACCGAGTCCAGCGTCTTGGACTCTTTCTCGTTGATCCGACCAACGTAGCCGATCGAATGCGCGAAGTGCGGACCCAGCGGGTAATGACGAACGAACTGCGGTTCGACATCCAGGCCTGGCAGACGGAATTCGTTGACTGCCAACACGGCGATCTGTTCTTCCGTCAGTTCGTAGAACAGCGTCACCGGGGTGAATGGATGACGGGACTGCTTCATGGCCTTATCGAAAACGGTGCGGTCTTCGGCGGGCAAGTGCAGAAGATTGATGACCTCGTCCAGCTCCTGATTGACGTCAGTGGCGCGTTCGCGGGTGATGACCAGGTTATAACTGGGACGGTTATCGGCGAGCAGCACACCGTTGCGATCATAGATCAGGCCGCGAGTCGGCGGGATCGGCAAGACGTGGACACGATTGTTTTCAGAGATGGTGGAGTGGTAGTCGTATTCCACCACTTGCAGGATGTACAGGCGAACCACCAGCGCACAGCTGATAGCGAAGACGAATAGAGCACAGGCAATCAACCGTTTGTTGACCAGGCGCGTCTCTTTTTCGTGATCCTTGATCGGGATAGGTTCGGGCATTTCTACAGCAACTCTTTGACAAAAATTGAGTGCCGATCCGTGGGCATGACGTCAGTCCGTTAAAAAACGAGCTGCACCATACCAAAAACCGAGTAGTCACTTCAGAAGGTTTTTCCCCAATGGCGGCCCGTGGCGACGGTTGGAACGCCCGTACCTCGCGCTGGGTGCCTTGCCTGGCAAGCAAAAAACTTTTCTGCGGGCAAAACAAAACCCCAACTGCTTTCGCAATTGGGGTTTCGGAATTTAATCTTGACGATGACCTACTCTCACATGGGGAAACCCCACACTACCATCGGCGATGCATCGTTTCACTTCTGAGTTCGGGATGGGATCAGGTGGTTCCA